>CAYFLT010000098.1:0-3213 GCA_964344055.1 uncultured Candidatus Nemicrothrix sp. | reverse complement strand
CTCCCTCGGCTGTGACGTATATGAGATGGACGAGTGGGGAGTGGACCTCACCATCGGCGCGTCGCAGAAGGGCCTGATGTGTCCTCCCGGGCTCGGTTTCGTGTGGGCCAACGAGAAGGCCAAGGCCGCGATGGATCTCGATGCGCCGCGAGCCGGCTACGTCGACTGGGAGAGCCGAACCGAGCCCGAGCAGTTCTACGAGATCTTCGCCGGCACCCCGCCGGTTGCCCATCTCCATGCACTCGAGGAGGCGCTGGACCTCATCGACGAGGAGGGCGGGATGGAGGCGGTATGGCAGCGCCACCGTCATCTGGCCGATGCGGTTCGTGCGGCGGTCGATGCCTGGTCGGCTCCCGGGGGGCTCGCGCTCAACATCGCCAGCGAGCCCTATCGATCGAATGCTGTCACAACCATCACCACCGGCGACGTCAACGCGGTGGAACTCCGCCGCCGTTGTGAGGCACAGGCCGGGCTCACCCTCGGAATCGGGATGATGGTGGCACCCGATCACTCCTTCCGGATCGGCCACATGGGCTGGCTGAACCCACCGATGATCCTCGGGACGCTCGCCACCATCGAGGCTGCCCTCGTCGCCATGGGGGCGCCGATGGGTGGTTCCGGGGTCGCTGCCGCAGCCGAATCGATCGGCAAGTCGTTCAACAGCTGACCCGAACTGACCCGAACTGGATCGAACTGGATCGAACTGGATCGAACTGGGTGGGTGAGGTGCCGGAATCCGGCACCTCACCCACCCAGAACGAGTGTTTCAGACCACTGAGTCCAGCACGATGGTCACCATGTCGGAGAGCGAGCTCTCACGGTCGTCGGAGCTCAGGATGTTGCCGGTGACCAGGTCGTCGCTCACCGAACACACCGCCAGGGCCGATGCGCCGCGTTCGATCGCCAGTCCGTAGAGACCGGCGGCCTCCATCTCGACGGCGAGGATTCCCATCCGGCGGATCGGCGCCATGACCTCCTCGAGCGACAGGTTGGTCGGCCCGTAGAACAAGTCGGAGGTCATCAGGTTCCCGACGTGAACCGTCTTGCCGAGCGCCTCCGCGGCGTCGACGGTGGCCCGCAACAGGCCGTAGTCGGCGATGGCCGCAAAGTCCCAGCCCCCGAATCGTGCTCGGTTCACCCCACTGTCGGTGCAGGCTCCCATGCCGATGACGACGTCCATCAGCCCGAGCTGGGGTTGCAGGCCTCCACAACTTCCCACCCGGATGAGGTTCTTCACGCCATAGGTGTCGATCAGCTCGGAGCCGTAGATCGAGATCGAAGGCACACCCATCCCCGTTCCCATGACGGAGACGGCCTTCCCCTTGTACGTGCCGGTGAAGCCCAACATGTTGCGCACCGCCGTCACCTGTTCGGCGTCCTCCAGGAAGGTCTCCGCGATCCACTTGGCCCGTAGTGGATCGCCCGGGAGGAGGATCGTCTCGGCGAAGGCGTCGTCGGGGGCGGAGATGTGAGGAGTCGGCATGGTCGCGACCGTAGCGGCCGTCATCGACCGACGACGAGAGGACGCCGCGAGGTTCACCCCGAGTGCGGGCCTGGATCTAGGCTGCGCCCGATCCGCACCGAGGAGGGCGTCCGTGCCGGACTCCGACCAGCACGGGCTGGACAGCAACCTCCAACTGATCGCGTGGCTCGAAGTGCTCACCCGCGCCAACCCGTGGCTGGCGGTGTTCATCCTGTTCACACGCGGCCGGTTCGGGCTCGACACGGCGATCCAGCTCCAGGGGATCTACTACCTGTCCGTCGTCGTCTTCGAGTTGCCCAGTGGGTGGATGAGCGACCGGTTCGGCCGAGTGCTGACGCTCCGTCTGGCTGCCAGCGCGTGGGTGGTGTCCTTTTCGTGTTTCACCCTCGGCGACGACCGCTTCGCGGTGATCGTCGCCGGCCAGATCCTGTTGGCGCTCGGCTACGCCTCCCTGTCCGGCACCGACGTGACCTTCCACTACGACACGCTGGAGGCGCTCGGCCGACAGGGCGAGTACGCCGATCGCCAAGGAGTCGTGGCGTCGCGGGGACTCATCGCGGCCGCGGCGGCGGCGATCGCCGGCGGCACCGCAGGACTCGTCGACCTCCGCGGTGCCTTCCTCTTGTCGGTGCTCCTCGCGTTCGCCCAGCTGTCGATCACGCTTCGCCTGACCGAGCCCCCGCAGCTCACCCACGCCGACGCGTTCTACACCCAGACTCGTCGATGCCTCTCGTATCTCCGCCACACACCGACCGCGTGGATCTTCGGCTACGGCGTCGCCATGGTGGTGCTGGAGCACGTGGCCTTCACCGGCTTCCAGCCCTGGGTCACCGAAGCCATGGGCCGGGATCCGAACGAGCTCGGCGCCGCGCCGATCGTCGCCGGCCTCACCGTTGCGGTCACCTCTCTGGTCGGTGCCGCCTTCGCCCGCACGGCAGCTCCGCTCGGCCGCCGGCTGGGGATCCGGCTGGCGCTGGTCGTGCTCGGCGCCGTGTCCGCCACGATCGTCACGGTGATGTCGGCGTCGGCGAGCCTGTTCGTCCTCGTGCTGGTCGCTTTTCGCTCCGCACAGGGATCGGCAGCACCGGTTCTCATCAGCGCCGCGGTGGCACCCGTCGTCGCCCAGCGTCACCGGGCCACCTTCCTCAGCCTCGACTCGCTGGCCGGGCGGCTCTCCTACGGGTGCCTGCTCCTCGTCGTCTCCGTCGACGCGGGCGACGACGTCGGCCGGATACTGCGACCGTTCACCACCGTGGCGTGGGTGCTGGTGGCAGCGACGTTCGTGACCGCGGTGCTGGTGCGCCGGCGATACGGCCGGGCTGACTTCGGCGGTGTATGAAGTGCAACGAGGAGGACCCGTGGAGCCCTTGATCTACTCCAAGCGAGACGACGCGGTTGCGATCGTCTCGATCAATGACGACCCACTCAACCGGATGAGCCTCGCTTTCATCGACCGTCTCGGCGAGCTCTACGGTTCTTTCGGTCCCCGCAGCCTGCGCGAGCTCGAGGAGCGGACGGCGAATCTTCCCGAGCTGGCCCGCGACCTTCGCGAGTACTCGAGGAGCTGGAACCGCGCTCTGCTCGAGCTCAAACGGGAAAACTTTGCGCAGTTCCTGCGTGAGAACCCGGACTGGCGCGAAGTTCTCGACCGGGATTTCCTCGCTACCCTCGATACGGGAGAGAAAGAAGAGATCCGCCGGCTGCTGCTCGGCGACCTCGCCGCTTTCTCC
>CAYFLT010000097.1:0-16464 GCA_964344055.1 uncultured Candidatus Nemicrothrix sp. | reverse complement strand
CGCTGGTAGCGGTTGCGCTGGTCGGCATCGAGGGTGCGGGGGCGGGACCAGTCGCGGCCCTCGTCCTTCCACTTGTTGAACCCGCCGTCCATCGAGACGGTGCTCGCGTAGCCGAGCTGCTCGAGGGTCTGGACCGCGAACGCCGACCGCACGCCGCCGGCACACATCACCACCATCCGGGTGTCCCGATCGGGGACGCGGTTCTCGATGTTCGACTCGAGCTGACCTCGGGGGATGTGGATCGAGCCGGGGATCGCGCCCTGCTCGAACTCGTCGGGCTCCCGGACGTCGAGGAGCGTGTAGCCCTCGGTGAGGAGGGCTTCACCGCCGGCGGTGTCGACCTCGGTGATTCCGGCTTTCGCCTGCTGCAGGAGTTCTCGGAAACTGGCCATTCCGAAACCCTACCGACTTAGTCAGGAATACCAACAATGGTCGGCAAAACATCGGAGATCGACTCGTGCAGGACCACCTCCGCCACCCGGTCGTACGGCGTCGGTTCGGCATTGAGGATGATGATCGACGCGCCGGCCTGGTGGGCGATGCCCACGGTCTCGTTGATCGGGAAGACCGTGAGCGACGTGCCCACCGCGAGGAACACGTCACAATCGATCGACGCCACCTCGGCCCGGCGCAGATCGTTGGCATCGAGCGACTGGCCGAAGCTCACCGTGGCCGACTTGAGCAGCCCCCCGCACAGGTGACAGTGAGGGTCCTCGTCGCCGGCCCGGACCCGATCCAGAACCACCTCCATCTCGTCGCGCCAGCCGCAATCCAGACAGGAGACCTTGCGGGTCGTGCCGTGGACCTCCACGACCCGATGTGCGGAGTTCCCGGCCCGCTGGTGGAGCTCGTCGACGTTCTGGGTGATGAGGGTGTGGAGCTTGCCCCGCTTCTCGAGATGGGCCAGGGCGGAGTGTCCGGCGTTCGGCTCGACCTCGGCCCACAACTCCCCCGCCGCACGCCGCGCCCAGTTCGCCTTCCGCACCTCGGGTTCGCTCACGTACACGGCGATGTTGGAGGCCTTCTCGGCCTCGGGGTTCTTCGTCCACACGCCCTGCGGTCCGCGAAAGTCGGGAATGCCGGAATCGGTGGAGATGCCGGCCCCGGTGAGAACCGTGACCGACTCTGCTTCGTCGATCAGCCGGCGGGCTGTCTCGATGTCGTCTGAGGCCATTCGCGCAGCGTAGTCACCCGCCGCCGGCCACTCCCGGTGACGCCTCGATGATGCGCCTCGGCTGGACTGATCCAGGTACCGCCGAGGGGCGGTGGACTACAGTTCGGCGCAGGCCCAGACACGGGGGTGGAACGTGAGACCACATCGGCTTCGACGGACACTGGCGGCGGCGTCAGCGTTCGGCCTGTTGTTCGGCCCACTCTTCGTGGGCATCGCCGCGGCCGACCACGGCCCCGGCGACGACACCAACGACGATGGCGTCGAGGACGACTTCGATCACGATGGCGTCGCGGACGATCTCGACGGCGACTGCATCCCTGACGACTTCAACGGCGATGGCATCCCCGACGCCGACAACACCGACAACAGCATCTACTACGACAACTGCGATCCCGCCGACTTCGAGGGCGAGGGTGGTGCGCTGCCGGAGTCGCTGCCACTGCAGACGGTCATCGGGGTCCTGGACCCCCTCTACCAGTTCATCCCCGATGTCACCGAGCCGGGTGAGGAGCCCGACCTCTTCCCGAACATTCCCCGGCTCATCGACCCCGCAACCGGCGAGGATCTCGGGCCCGACTGGTCGGTGCTCGACAACGTGCTCGGGTTCCCGGGCGACCGCGACCTCACCCAGCTGCCCGACAACGAAATCAACGAGGTCCTGCTGGAGTTCGAGGACGTCAACAACACCGAGTTCGTCGACCCGATCACCGGGGAGATCGAATTGGTCGCCACCCCCGAGTCCCTGCAGCACACCATCACCCAGATCAACCGGGCCCGCGGAGATCTCGGACTGATCGCCGGATCCGGTTCCACCCTCCGGGGTCCCTGCATGGGCATGGCGTGGTCCTACGACGCCGACGGCCAGCCGCTCGACATCGCGTGGGACTGGGACCGTGACGCACCTCCGATCAGTTTCCGCGAGAACATCGGTGAGGGCGAGATCGCCGTGGAGCAGGTGTTCCACTCAGACCGGCCCTTCAAGGTCCACGTTGACGGCGCCGTCATCTACACCGGGATCGCCGGCGGTCTCCACCCCGGATCCGGTCCGATCGAACACGACTGGTTCATCCGCCTCGAGTTCCTCGGCTTCTCCGGCGCCAACATCGACGCCGGTGGCGATCCCAACCCGCGGGGCAAGAACCGCAATGCCGGCGCCCTGGCGTTCTTCGAGGACATTCCCGAGCCGGCCAAGATCAGCGGGCTCGTGGCGGCCAACGGCCAGATGCGAGCTCCCGGCACCGGTACTGGCGTGCGCGAGCAGCACAACGGCGTGGAGTTCTTCTGCATCGCGTCCGGCTTCGTCGAGTTCCAGGGCGGTCTCCCGTTGTCCGCGCCGGGCGTAGCCCTGGTGTTCCTGTCGACCGTCGGGATGTTGTTCAATGCCCGACCGGCCAAGACCTGGGGAGGCATCTGATGGCCGACACCACCACCAAGCGGCACCCGATCCGTGGGTTCCTCTACGGAATCGTCTTCGGCCTCGGACTCGCCCTCATCGTCATCGGGCAGAGCATGGCCGCACTCGGCACCTGGCCGCCCTTCATCGTCTTCATCGTCGGCGTCGTGCTCGGCACCCTGTGGGGCACCTACGGCCCGGCCAAGGCCCCGAAGGGGCCACCGCCGTCCGGCGCCACGGTCGAGGACGTGCCCGCCCCCGCCCCCGCCCCCGAGGCCGAACCGGAGCCGGCACCGGTCGGAGCCGAGGCAGCGGCCGAGGAGCCGGCGCCCGATGTCGACGACGCGGCGACCGAGACCGACCGTGGAGAGGCACCACCCGAGGTCTGAGCGGTGGCCACTTGACAGAATGACATGAGATGGAGTGAAATTCGCTCCACGCTTCCCCGGCATCGCCTCACCCGTCCGGGAGTGTCATGTCCATCACCCACCCGCCCGCCGCGTCGGCTCCCATCGTCGACGCGATCACGATCAGCTACTGGTCCGACGAACTGATCGATCGTCTCGGCCACGATCCCCGCTCCAGCTATGTCGAACTCTTCTGGCTCAGCGTGCTGGGACCGAGCACGGTATGGCTGCTCCGCCACTGCGCCCGCCTGCTCGATACGCATCCCGACGGGGCCAGGCTCGACCTCGCCGACACCGCCCGACAACTCGGAGTCGGACACAAGGGTGGTCGCAACAGCCCCCTCGCCCGCAGCATCCAGCGGGCATGCCGGTTCGGGGCCGCCCGCCCGGACGGACCCGACTCATTCGCCGTCCGACGCAAGCTCCCGCCGCTGAATCGGGGCCAGATCGAACGGCTTCCCATTCCGCTGCAGCGACGACACGAGCAATACCTCCGTCGCCCCGATCCCGGCAGCGACACCACGCGGGCCCGCCGGCTCGCCCTCGGACTGGTCGAGTGTGGCGAGAGCATCGATCGAGCCGAGCACCAACTCGACGAGTGGCGCTTCACCCCCGCCGTGGCCGCAGAGGCGGTCAACTGGGCCTGGGAGCTCCGCCACCGAGCCCCGAAAACCGGCCCGGAAGCCGCCTGAGACCCCATGGTCCGGGTGGCCCCCCAAATTGGGCCAAAAGATGCATAAGGATCTGCGATCGGTTTGCCGAAGGAATGGGGACGGTTCACCGCCGAAGTGGTGGTGAAGACAACAACCCAGGGGAGTCCACCCGAAATGACCACCGCTTACCAGTTCCTTTCCGCATGGATCACCAGCCGCATCGATGACGAGCGTGGCGCCAGCCTCGTTGAGTACGCCCTTCTCGTGGCCCTCATCGCCGTCGTGTGCATCGCTGCTGTCACCGCCCTCGGTGAGACCGCTTCGAGCAAGTTCTCCGAGGTCGACTCGGCGATCGGCTGATCCAGCCAAAATCTGATCGGAAGGCGGCCCTTCGGGGCCGCCTTCCGGCGTTTTAGGGCTTCGCGAAGCTCTCGGCGAGCTCGGCCAGGAGCCGAACTCCGTAGCCGGTGCCACCCTTCACGGTCTCGCCGTCTTCGGCGTCGGTGAATGCCGGGCCGGCGATGTCGAGATGGGCCCATGCCAGACCATCGGCCACGAACTCCTGCAGGATCAAGCCCGCGGTGAGCGCGCCGCCGTAGGCGGTACCGATGTTCTTCATGTCGGCCACCGACGACTCGAACTGCTTCTTGTAGTCGTCGGGCAGAGGAAGATGCCACACCCGCTCCCCCGTCGTGGCCGCCGCGTTCTGGATCTGTTCGATCCACGCGTCGTTGTTGCCCATGAGGCCGGCGATCTTCGGGCCGAGGGCCACCATGCAGGCCCCGGTGAGGGTCGCCAGGTCCACGATCGCATCCGGCTTGGCCTCGCTGGCGAGCGACAGACCGTCGGCCAGGATCAGGCGCCCCTCCGCATCGGTGTTCAGGACCTCGATCGTCTTGCCGTTGCGGATCTTCAGCACGTCGCCGGGGCGGGTGGCGTCGCCACCCAACATGTTGTCCGTCATGGGTACGAACGCCCGAACGCGGGCCTTCACCTCGAGGTCCCGGAGAACCGACATCGCGCCCACGACCGCCGCGGCGCCACCCATGTCGCACTTCATGGTCATCATTCCCTGGCCGGTCTTGATCGACAGGCCACCGGCGTCGAAGGTCAGGCCCTTGCCGACGAACGCGATCGTGCCGGTGGCCTTGCCCTTGGGCGTGTAGGTGAGTTCGACGAGCCGCGGCGGGATGGTGGAACCGCGGTTCACACCGAGGAGTCCGCCGAGCTTGCCCTTCTTTATGGCGGCCTCGTCCCACACCTTCGCCGTGAGTCCCGAGGTCTTCGCCATGGCGGCCGCCCGCCGCGCGAAGACCGGCGGCGTCAAGGTGCCGCCCGGCTCGTTGACGAGGTCCCTGGCGAGACACTGGCCCCGAGCGAGGATGCCTCCCCGGTCCAGGCCTCGCTGGTTCTTCACGCCGGCACCACCCGCCACGTCGACCCTGCTGAGCTTCGGCGGCTTGGCATCGGCCTTGTATTCGCCGAACGTGTAGGAGGCGAGGCTGATCCCCTCTGCGAGCGCCTGCCGGGCCGCGGGCCCGTCGACCTCGGTACCCGACGGCAGCTCGACCCCGACACGGGCATGACGACCGAAACCCTTGGCGATCGCGGCACCGGCTCGGCGGATGGCGTCGGTGTCGACGCTATCTGCGGCACCGATCCCGACGAGGGCGGCCACCCTGCCCTCGGCCGGCCAGGTGTGGGTCTGGCCGGGTTTGCCTTCGAAGCCGGCGTTCTTCAGCTGGGCTGCCGGGACACCCGGCACGCCGTCGTCGACCGCCTCGGTGGTGACGACCCGCACGGCGGCCTTGGCTGGCTTCGGGATCGAGCGGGCGGCGTGGAACGTGATCGGCATTGGGTACTCCTCTGGAGTCGGGGAAGGTCAGTCGGTCCGGGCCGGGAGGGAGGAACCCTCCCGCCATCGAGCCAACGTCCACAACAGGTCGGACAATCGGTTGAGGTAGGTGACGACGTGTGAGTCAGCGGTGGCCACCGCCAGGGCGCGCCGTTCGGCACGGCGAACCACGGTGCGGGCGAGGTCCAGCTGAGCAGCGCCGATATCGCCACCCGGCACGACGAACTCGGTTGGCGGTTCGAAGCGTTCGGACACTTCGTCGATCCGTTGCTCGAGCTTCGCGACCATCTCGGACGAGACCAGCGTGGTGCCGGCCTCGAGCTTCGGCCGGTTCTCCTCCGCGGTGGCGAGCTCGGCCATCAGGACCCAGAGGTCACGGGCCACCTCGATGAGGATCGAGTCGAGATCGGTGTCGCCGCCGGCGCACGCCGCCCGGGCGACACCGATGGCTGCCTGGGCCTCGTCGACGTCGCCGTAGGCCACCGGCGCGGGATCGTCCTTGCGAACTCGACCGCCGTAGAAGAGGCCGGTGGTGCCGTCGTCGCCAGTGCGGGTGTAGATGGCGGGTCGACGACCGCGGCCTTCGGACATGTCGGGCACTGTACACAGCCTCCGAGACGCGGCGGGGTCCCGGACGCTGGGTGCGCCCGGGACCCGGTCAGGGAGGGTTGGTCGATCGTCGGGTCAGGCGGCCGGCGGGCAGAACACGCCGAAGTGGTTGCCGTCGGGATCCTCGACATTGGCGAAGGTGAGGCCACCGCTGTCCGGCACCTCGGCCGGTCCCAGCAGGACTCGCCCACCGAGCTCGGCGATCCGGTCGCAGGCGGCACTCACGTCGGGGACGACGATGCTGAAGATCGCGTAGTTGTCCGGAAGGGCGCCGTCGGCGGTGGTGATCCCGCCACCGGGGCCCTCACCGGCCTCGGCGATCCGGTACGACGGCATGGGACTGTCGTTGAACTTCCAGCCGAACAGTTCGCCGTAGAACGCCTCGGTCTTGGCGACGTCGGAACCGGCGATCTCGAACCAGCCGATGGGTGCGGGTGTGGTCATGGGTGCTCCTTGTGGGGATGGTTGATGGAGCACCAGCGTCGAAGCCAGCAGCGACAGCCCTCTGTCGGCGAATCGGGGCAAATCCGCCGGTTCTGGCCTCTACCCCGACACCCTGCTGTCGGGGATTGGCTCAGTGGAGTGGATTGCCCCGCTCGATGAGCCACGGCATGAACTCGAGGAACCGCTCCGGGTCCCGGACCGGCGCCGCCTCACCGGTGAGATCGGCCCGTCGGATCCGATCCAGCCGGAACGTGCGGGCGTCGTCTCGTAGGCGACACCACCCGACGAGGTACCAGTCGTCGTCCAGCGACAGGACGCCGAGCGGCTCGACCTCGCGCGAGGAGTCGTCCTTCTTGCGGTCGCGATACTCGATGGCGATCACCAGGTTCTCCGCGATCGCCTGCTGCACCGCGAGCGGCACGACCGGCGGATCGACCGTCTCGGGGCGGGCGTAGCGGCGAACCCGCTCGGCCATTGCCCGAGTGGCCTCCAAATCGTCGCCCGACATGGCGGCCAGCACCTTGTTGCGGGCCATGCGGCCGGCCGCGGCGAACGGTCCGGTGCCATCGGCGAGCGCAATCGCCACGGCCAACGCCTCCGAAGGTGTGAAGTTCACCGGCGGCAGGGTGCGGCCCGGATCGATCGAATAGCCGCCCCGGCGACCGGCCGCACCGCGGATGGGAACGCCAGCCTCCTGGAGGGCGAGGATGTCGCGCTCGATGGTGCGGGTGCTCACCTCGTAGATGTCGGCGAGCCCCCGCGCCGTGCGCGAGCCTGGGGCGGCGGCCCGGAGCTCCTCGACGAGGGCATAGAGCCGATCAGTGCGATTCACCCCGCCATCTTCGCAGCCGGGTGTGACATCAATGCTTGTTGGTTCGCCTTCTGGCGGCCTTCGGCCGCGCCGTGCGGCTCACACTCCTCGTGGGACCCCAACCCCACTCACCCGGCCGATCTCAGCGCTTCTTGAAGGACTTCGCGTAGCGATCGCCTGCGCCGACGATGTGGCGCGTGCTCGCCGGTTGCCGCGGGTGCCGTGCGGCTCGAAACGTCTTGGTGAACGCCGAGTCGTAGTGACGCCGACCGGAGCTGCGGCTGGCTCGCCAGTCACGAAACAAGAAGAGGAGTCGCGACGCCCTCGAACGCACGCCCATCAGCGTCCACCCTCTGACTTGAAGGACTTCACGTAGTCGTCCGCGCCCTGGACCATCCGGTCCGCTTGCTGGCTCCGTGGCGCAACGGCGCCGCGGCCGGCGACATGAGATGACTCTCGGATCGTGCGGGCGAGAGAGGTGTCGATCCGCTTGTTCTGGCCTCGGCTCTGCCACGCATCCTTGATCCTGAACCTGAACTCCTTGAGGTAGTTGCGCATGAGACCGACTGTCGCACATCGATCGGAAAAGGGGCCTAAGCCCGTCAACCACCCGGGGTGGGGAGCTGCTGTTCCTGCGTGACAGTGGGCTCGAACAAGTCCCCCAACTCCTCGACACGTTCGAGCACGTCCGAAGTATCGAAGGTCAGTGGCTCACCCTCGGCACCGTCGGCGACCTCGTCCCAGGTGACCGGCGTCGACACCGTCGGCCGGTCCTTCGCTCGCATCGAGTACGGGGCGACGGTCGTCTTGTGGCGTGAGTTCTGACTCCAGTCGATGAAGATCTTCCCCTTGCGGGCGGCCTTCGCCATGTTCGACAGCACCAGCTTCGGGAGCTTCTGCTCGAGGAGCTGGGCCACGGCGAGGGCGAAGTCGGAGCAGTGGTCGTGCTCGTGGGGAGTGTTGAGCGGGATGTAGAGCTGGAGGCCTTTGCTGCCCGACGTCTTCGCATACGCATCGAGCCCGATCGTGGTGAGGACCTCCTGGATCTCCAGCGCAACCTGGCAGCACTCCACGATCGTGGCCGGCGAGCCGGGATCGAGGTCGAAGACCAGCATGGTTGGGCTCTCGAGGTCGCCGCAACGAGCCATCGGCGAGTGGATCTCCAGCGCCGCGAGGTTCGCGGTCCAGGCGAGCGCTGCCACCGAGTCGAGCCGGCAGTACTCGATACCGCCGCGCCGGTCGCCCGGGCCGAGGCAGGTCCCGACCCAGCCAGGCCGGTGCGACGGGCAGCGTTTCTCGAAGAATGAGTCCTCGGTCACCCCGTTGGGCCACCGACGGAGGGTGATTCCCCGGTCCTGGATGTGGGGAAGCATCACCGGCGCGATCCGGACGTAGTAATCGATGATCTGGGCCTTGGTGAACCCGACCACCGGGTACAGCACCTTGTCGAGATTGCTCACCGACAGGCGATGCCCGCCGACCTCGACCAGCACTCGCTCCGCCTCAGCCACCAGTCACCTAACCACACCGAACTGGGAGGGCCCAGTGCCGGAAACCGGCATCCCACCCACCCAGAACGCACGCAACCACCGAACTGGGTGGGCCCAGGGCCGGAAACCAACACCCCACCCACCCAGAACGCACGCAACCACCGAACTGGGTGGGTCCAGTGCCGGAAACCAACACCCCACCCACCCAGAACGCCGATGGGGTTGGCGTCACGCGGACTTGCGGGTCCGCTTGGTGGCCTTCTTCGCCGCCTTCTTGGCGCTCTTCTTGGCCGCCTTCTTCGCGGTCTTGGCCTTGGTGGTGGACCGGCCCGACGCCGGGTGGCGCTTGCGCGCCTTCTTGGCCTCGGCGACCGAGGCCTCGAGGGCCGCCATGAGGTCGATCACCTTGTCCGACGACGGCGCGGGCGCCGGCACGAGATCGTCGCCGGTCTCCCCCGCGGCCTTGCGGTCGATGAGGTCGAGCACGGCCTCCCGATAGGAGTCCTTGTGCTTGGACGGGTCGAACTGTGAGTCGAGCGTGGCGATGAGTTGCTCGGCCATCGCCTGCTCCTTGGGATCGATGGCGATGTCCTCGAGCAGATCGAACCCACCGATGTCGGCCGGGTCGACCACCTCGTCGGCGTAGACCATGGTCGAGAGCAGCAACCGGCCGTCCTTGGGACGCACCGCAGCGAGATACTGCTTCGAGCGCATCACGAAGTGGCAGATCCCGACCTTGCCGGCTTCCTCCATCGCGTTGGCGAGCAGCTTGTAGGGCTTGGCCGTCTGCTCGTCGGGCACGAGGTAGTAGGCGTTGTCGTAGAAAACCGGATCGATGTCGACCAGATCCACGAACTCGTCGATGTCGATGGTGCGCACCGCCTCGGGGTCGAGCGCCGCCATCTCCTCGTCGGAGATGGTGACGTAGTCGCCCGAGGGCAGCTCATACCCCTTCACGATCCGCTCGTACGGGATCTCTTCACCGTCAGCCGCGGACACCCGCTTCTGCTTGACCCGTGAGCCGGTGGCGGAGTCGATCTGGTTGAAGCGGACGGTCTTTCGACTGACCGCGCTGTAGAGCCGAACCGGGATGTTCACCAGTCCGAAGCTGATGGAGCCACTCCAGATCGCTCTCGGCATGTGGATAAGTGTAGACGCGTGTGTCGAAACTCTCAGAGGAGCGCCGGGTCAGATGACCACGACGGTCTTTCCCCGCGCTCCCCCGCCGGCGAAGCACCCGACCGCGTTCGGTACGTCGGCCAGCGCGATCCTGCGCTCGACGACCGGCCGCAGCTGGCCCGCGTCGACCATCTCGCGGAGGACGGTCATGTCCTCGACGGTGGCCCTCGCGACGAACGAACCGAGCTTCCGCCGGCTGAACACGAAACGGACCATCGTCTTGAGCATGTGGCCGAGCGGTCCGAGGGTCTTGCTGTCCTTGGGGCCGCCGACCAGGACATAGATCCCCCGATCGGTCAGGACCCGGTGACACTCCGAGATCGTTCGGCTTCCCGCGATGTCGAACAGGACGTCGTATCTCCGCCCGGCCCGATCGGCGATCTCGACGAAGTCGTCGGTTCGGTAGTCGATCACCTCGTCCGCACCGAGCTCCCGCGCCTGCGCCACATTCGGGGTGCTACACACCCCGGTCACCTCGGCACCGAGCGCCTTGGCGATCTGGATTGCGAACGTGCCGACCCCTCCGGACGCGCCATTGATCAGCACCGTGGAACCCTCGCCGACGCTCCCCTTGTCACGGAGACCCTGCAGTGCAGTCAGGGCCGCGACCGGCATCGCAGCCGCCTCATCGAACGACAGGGACTCTGGCTTGCGGACCAGGCCTCCGGCCTTCGCCACTGCGACCTCACCAAACGCCCCGCCAGGGATCTCACCGAAGACCTCGTCACCCACCGCGAGATGCGCGACATCCGCGCCGACCGCCTCCACGACGCCGGCGACGTCGGCGCCAGGCCGGGTTCGCTTGGGCCGGCGAAGACCGATCATCGGGCGCATGAAGAGCGGCAGCCCGGTCGCGAAGTGCCAATCGAGCGGATTGACCGCGGCGGCCTTCACCCGGATCCGGACCTGGTCCGCCCGAACCTCCTCCGGCTCCGCGACATCGCCGACCGACAGCACTTCCACAGGAGGGCCGTACTCATGTTGGACGATCGCCTTCACACCAGCACCTCCTCGCGCGTGGGATCAGCATCCCAGTCGGTTTCACCAACGTCGAGGGCCGAGATGGACAGCTCGGGTCGGGGCTCGGCGTCGATGTCGATACGCGGCAGGATCCGGTCGAGCCAGTCCGGGAGCCACCAGTTGGCGTCGCCCATCAGCTTCATCGTCGCCGGCACCAGCACGATCCGCACGATGGTGGCGTCCACGAAGATCGCGGTGGCCAGACCCAGCCCGGTCATCTTGATGGCGGGATCATCACCGAAGACGAACCCCAGGAAGACCGAGATCATGATCAGGGCGGCCGAGGTGATCACCCGAGCCGTGCTGGCGATCCCGTGGATGACCGACGCGTCGTTGTCGCCGGTGGCCACATACTCCTCCCGGACCCGCGACAGCAGGAAGACTTCGTAGTCCATCGACAGGCCGAACAGGACCGCGAACATGAACATCGGGATGAACGACACGATGGGGACGGTGGACTCGAGACCGATCAGGCCCTTACCCCAACCCCACTGGAAGACAGCCACCAGCACGCCATAGGCGGCGCCGATGCTCAGCAGATTGAGGATCGCGGCCTTGAGCGGCACGAGCACCGATCGAAACACGACCATCAACAGCAGGAACGAAAGCACGACGACGGCGGCGATGAAGATGGGAAGCCGGCTGTTGACCCGCTCCCCGATGTCGGCGAATGAAGCCGTCTGCCCGCCGACGTGGGCCGAAGCCTCGCTGTCACCGAGCGCGACAGGAAAGACGTCGGCTCTGAGCCGCTTGACCGTCTCGTACGTTGCGTCGTCCTGTGGCGAGGTCGTCGGGAAGGCGAGGACGGTCGCCACCCCGCTGGCCGGGTCGACTTCCGGTGGTGCGACCGAAGCAACGCCGGGGTCGGCTTCGATGGCGGCCGCCAACTGGACGACGACCTCCGGTTCGCCGGCCGTGTCGACGGCGATCACGAGCGGTCCGTTGATGCCCGGGCCGAAACCGTCGGCGACGAGGTCGTAGCCGCGGCGCTCGGTGCGGCTCTCGGGAAGGGTTCCCTCGTCCGGGAAGCCGAGCTGAAGCGCGAGCACGGGGGCGGTGAGGAGGAGCAACAGGGCCGTCACGCCGATCGTGTAGGGCCATGCATGGCGCGAGACATGACGACCCCACCGGCTCCACCCTGCGCCGGTTCGCGACGGCTCGGGTCCGCCTCGCCGTCGGCGCCTCCGGCTGACGATCCGATCGCCGGCCAGACCGAGGAATGCGGGGAGCAGGGTGACCGAGGCGAGAACCATGACCAGCACGATCAGGGAGATCGAGACCCCCATCGCCGTCATGAACGGCACGCCGACGAGGCCCATCCCGAGCACCGCGATCATCACGGTGCCACCGGCGAAGATCACGGCCTGGCCTGCGGTGGCCGTCGCCCGGCCGGCCGCTTCGTCGACTGCTGAACCGCTGGCGAGGTATTCGCGATGGCGCACCACGAGGAAGAGCGCATAGTCGATGCCGACACCGAGGCCGACCATGCTGGCCGCCTGCGGTGTCCAGCTCGGGATCTTGAGCAGGTGGCCGAACACCGGGAGCGCGCTGATCCCGATGGCCAGGCCGAGGAGAGCTGTTCCGATAGGGAGCCCCATCGCCACGATCGATCCGAACGCAACGAGCAGGACGATCACGGCCGCCATGAGTCCGAGCATCTCTCCGAAGCCGGTGGGGGCCTCTTCGAAGGCGAAGAACAGATCGCCTCCAGCCTCGATCTGCAGGACCGAGCCGGCCCGGAGCTCGTTGACCACCTCCTTCAGCTCATCGAGGCTTCCCGCGTCGAGTTCCTCGATCACGGGGTACTGGACGCGGATGAGCGCGACCCGACCGTCGGGGGAGATCGCCACGTCGTCAGCACTCAGCACGTCGGGCAGACCGGTGAGGGCGTCGGTGACGCCGTCGAGCGCGGCATCGGTCGGGGCCGAGCCGAACGTCCTGCCCGGCTCCAGCGGGCTGGCGACGACCTGGGCGGTGAGACCCGCCCGGTCGGACTGCACCGAGGAAAGCAGGTCGACGGCCTGCTGGGAATCGAGCCCCGGCACCTCGAAGGAGTCCTCCAGGTCGGCACCGAATGTGCCGGCGGAGATCACCACGGCGACGGCCGCCAGCAGCCACACGCCGATGATTCGCCATGGATGTCGGGCCGCGTGGCGGCCCGACCGGTAGAGCACCTCTGTCATTGTCTTGTCTCTTCTCTTCGGTCTGGTTCGGTTCGGTAGTGTCAGCAGAATTACGCTACGGTTGCGTAGCTACGAGCTCGTAGCGTTATATCGAAACCGCTACGCTGAAACAAGCACTTGTGGCGGACGTCACCCGATCGCCCACCCACGCCGACGAAACTGGAACCGATGGCCCGACCCCGAAGCACCGAGGCGCGAGAGAAGATGCTGAGCGCAGCCGCCGAGTTGGTGTTCACCGAGGGTCTCGCCGCCTTCACCATCGACGAGGTGGCTCGGCGCTCCGGCGTGGCGAAGACCACCATCTACCGTCACTTCCCGACCCGAAACGAGTTGCTCATCGCCGCGCTCGACAATGCGATGCCCATCCCCGGTCATTACGACACCGGATCACTCGGAGGCGACCTGCGGGCCTATCTGGCCGACGCGGCGCCGATCTTCGCGGCCGACCACCTACGGGCGGCGTTCCTCGAGATCACCGCGGCCGGATTGCGCGACCCGGACCTGCGCCGCCTCCAGACCACCTTGATGGACGGACGGTTGCAGACCCTTCACACCATGGTCGAACGGGCGCGCGGCCGCGGCGAAATCGATCCGGATCTGAGCTTCCCCGATGCCTTCGAAGCGATCGAGGGACCCTTCATCGTCCGCTCGATGAGTCGGCCCGAGACCCTTCTGGAGCTCGACCTCGATGACGTCGTCGCACAGATCCTGCTCCAGCTCGCTCCTGCGACCTGACTCGCTTGATACGGCTAGCTCAGGCTTCGGCCCGTGAACGCGGCGACCTTGTCGATGCCGGTTGCGCCGTCCGGGCAGTCCTGTTCGTCCGCGAATGCGTCGCCGTTGCGGAACTCGGGCTGGATCACCATGTCCCAGGTCTGTTGCGCAAAGCCCGCGAGTTCATCGTTCATGTCGAGGCTGATCCCGGTGGCCTGGGCGAGGTCCCATGCGTGGGTGATGTGGTCCGAGACGATCACCGACAGCATCACCGCTCCCGGCACCTCGCCGAACGGTGCGTTGCGGATGGCAGCCAGGTTCTCGGAAGTTGCGGCCGCGGTCATCGCCGCCACTGCGCCGGCCCAGCCGTTGACCGGACCCTCGGGGAGATGGTCGGCCTCGGGATCGGGGTTGAACTCCCCGCCCTCGAGGACAGTGGCGGTCATGTGCGCGCCGCCCACCATGTGGTTCAAGAGGTCGTGCACGTTCCACTTGATGCACGGCGTCTTCATCTCCCGATGGTCGGGGGTGAGCTGGGCCACCATGCCGGTGACGAGTTCGGTGGTCTGGGTGAGGGCGTCGGCTACTTCCATCGTGAGCTCCATTTCGTGGGCGCGGATCCGCCTGTCCCGCAGTCTCCACCACCGAGGTACGCTTTTTCAACTACGCCGGACATAAACGTCACGGAGCGAGCAGAACCCGGGCCACGAGATCCTGTCCAAAGCCGGTCAGGATGGCGAGATACATCAGTCCGGTGGCAGCCATCACGGCGGAATAGGCGCGCTCGCGAAGGGCTGCCCTCGTCACCCCCACCAAGACGATCGTAGTGACGACACACGCCACCCAGAACCAGCCGAGAAGCCCGTTGTAGGCATCGTCGATCGTGCCGTCGAGCACCGACACCATTCCCGTCGGCCAGAGCATGGCGATCGTCTCGGGCACCCAGAGAACCGCGGTCCAGCGAACGAGCTCGAGGATCGGGCCGCGGGCAAGGCCCGGCTGTACGAGGTACCAGTGACCGAGCAGCATCGCGTCGGAGACGGCACCGAGGAACAGTGCGCTGGTGAGGCCACGGAAGACCGACAACAACACGGGATCGCCGGCCGCGATCGACGCGAGCAGCACGGCGAAGAGCCCGACCAGCGAGGCGGCGAGGTCGAGCACCGGGGGAAATTCCGGCGAGCCCTTGTCGAAGCGCTGGGCGTCGCGATCGATGCCGGTCATCGCGGCCACCCGTTCCGAGCGCCGCTCGACCACCTCACGCTGGCCGGCCACACCCGCCTTCTTGCGCGCCACCGAGACGACGAGGGCGACGCCCCCGACCATCACGAAGACCATCGTCGCGATCTCGCGCGTCCAGGTGGGCTCGCTGACGAATGCAGCCAGCAGGGATCCGCCGGCCATCAACAAGAAGACGAGTCGCTGGAGCCAGCCGTAGCCGAGGCCGACCTCACGCCGGCGGGTGGTGACCCAGAGGAAGAACCAGCCGCCCGCGGCCCACTGGAGGAGGACGGTCGCGCCGTCGAGTCGGATCATGGGCAGACGATCAGCCCAGGACCGCGAGGTGGTGGTCGACGGTGTTGAGCGAGTCAGGACCACCGTCCGCCGCGACGACGATGTCCTCGAGTCGCATCCCCCACCGGCCCGGCATGTAGATGCCCGGCTCGATCGAGAAAGCGTTGCCGGCCTTCAACGGCGTCGAGTTGCCCTCCACGATGTAGGGGTCCTCGTGCTCCTCCACGCCGATGCCGTGGCCGGTTCGGTGGATGAAATAGGAGCCGTAGCCGGCATCGACGATCTTCTGCCGCCCGACCCGGTCGACCTCCTCTGCCGGGGTGCCGACGGTGGCCGCCTTCACCGACGCGGCCTGTGCCTCGTGGAGCACGGCGTACGCCTCCAGGAACTCCCGGTCCGGCTTGTCGTCGGTCCACACACATCGTGTGATGTCAGAGCAGTAGCCCACGCCGTCGTCCCCGATCATGGTGCCGCCGAAGTCACACAGCACTCCCTCGCCGGCCTGGATCACCCGATCGCCGGCGTGATGATGGGGGCTCGCGGCGTTGGCGCCGGCCGCGACGATCGCGAAGTTCACCCGCGCGTGGCCCTCGTCGATGATCTGGCGGCCGAGCTCCGCCGACACCTCGGCTTCGGTGCGGCCCACGAGCTCGATCTCACCGCCCTGGAGACGCGCCGCGATCCGGTCGACCGCGGCACTCGCAGCTCGGAGTCGCTCGACTTCTTCGGAGTCCTTCACCGACCGGATCGGACTGGTGATGCTGCTCGCTCGGCGGAACGTGGTGCCGTCCATCGCCTGGGTGAGGTCGACGAGGAAGCCGGCCCACATGTGGTCACCCACCGCTGCAACCGACGCCGGTCCGGCGAGGTCGGCGATGATCGCGATCGGGTCATCCGTTTCGGCCCACGGCCGGACCGAGAACACATCGGGTCGTTCCGTCACCCTCGGCGCCTCGAGCCCGGGCACCACCAACGTGGCGTCACCGTCCCTGGGAACCACGAGCATGGTGATTCGCT
>CAYFLT010000096.1:9229-16479 GCA_964344055.1 uncultured Candidatus Nemicrothrix sp. | reverse complement strand
GTGGTGGGGGGCGGTGCCGTGGTGGTGGTGGGAGGTGCCGTCGTGGTCGTCGGTGGTGCCGTCGTGGTGGTGGGCGGAGCTGTGGTGGTGGTCGTCGGTGCCGCGGTAGTTGTCGTCGTCGGTGCCGCCGTGGTGGTGGTGGTCGGCGCAGCGGTCGTGGTCGTGGGCGACGCCGTCAGGCAGGTGTAGTGGCTGAGCACGAGCTTGCCGCCGGGCACCGTGTCCTCGATGTTGGTCGGGAGAACGTTGCTGTCGGTCTCCACCCAGTAGTGCAGAACGTTGGCCGTGTAGGGCGGCCCGTTCGCCACGCGCTGAGTACCGACCGTGATGACGCCACTCGTCGCCGAGGTCTGGTTGTGAACGAAGTGCCACTCCACGGGTCCGCTGCACGAGGCAACGGTGCCCTGGTGGACCGCCTTCAGCGGCTCACTCTGAGCGATGCCGGCAGTGAATGCGGTGACGCCCGCGACGATCGCGACGGCGATCAGCGGGGAGAAGATCTTGCGGAACGAACCTCTGTGAAGCACGAGGTGAGTTTCGGTAGTGATTCATTTCCCAGAAGTCACCAAACAGGAATGAGCAGAAGAGCCCACGAATCGGCGGCTGATAGGCCGAACGGCGTTTGGTGTTGCCGTACCCGCGGGCAAGGGCGTGCGACCGGCCCTGCTAGGTCCGATCGAGCATTCGGCAGACCAGTCCGCTGGGCACCTTGGGGGCGAACCAGGTCGACTTCGGAGGCATGGCGAGCCCCATGTCGGCGACCGCCATCACGTCGCTGACCGTCGTCGGGAACGGCAGGAACCAGGCGGTCCAGTCCCGACTCTCGTCGCTCTCGTCCGCCAGGTCCGCGACGAAGTGCAGACGTGGGTCCTGACGCGGATTGTCGATGCCGAAGATGGGCTCGAGAATCAGGTCCTGGAGGAGGTTAACGTCGAGCGAGCCGTACAGATCGTCGGGCACCCTGTCGCGGTCGATGTGGAGGCGGAAGCTCCGGCCTGCGATCCTGACGCCGAAGTCGAATCGGCCCAGTGGCCGGGCCTCCACATCGCTCACCTCCTCGAGCGAGTGCTCCGAGGAGAGCCGGCTGATCACGGCGTCGGTGTCCACGTCGGGGTCGACCACACAGCGAGCGAACGATCGCAAGCGCAGCTCGTCGGAGGAGAAGATGCCGGCGGGCAGGTGTGGATCCACTCGCCCCTCCTCGGCCGCGACCCTCGACGCGGCCGCCAAGCGATGGTGGCCATCGGTGATGTAGAGGGGATCGCGAAAGCTGCGACACAGATCGAAGGCGTCGTCGCGCTCGAGGCCCCACAAGGCGTGGGAGTAGCCGGCGGAATCGATGAAGCTGCAGTCCGGCTCGCGCATGGTCTGCGCCGCGATCGCCTCACTGACCGCGGCGTGAGGTCGGTGGGTCAGGGCCACCGGATTGCCGAGGATCCGGCTGCGGTGCATGTACTTGGCCATCTTGCGCTCGGTCTTGGCGATGGTCGACTCGTGGCGCTTCACCAGCCCGGAGTCGTACGCCGTGATCGACACCTCCGCCACGATCCCGGTGGCAACGAGATCACCCTTCGCGATCCGGTACACGAACACTGTTGGCCCGGCCGGGACGACTGCTCCCTGCTGCCTCGCCGATCGGAGCCACTCCTGCGCCTCCTCTTGGGACGCGTGCACGCCCCGACCGACCGCATGGCGGAACTTCAATGGGTCGAGCCGCGCGGCCTTCTTCTGCTCGGGGGACAGCAGCGAGGTGGGTGGCCCCACGACCCGATGGGCGAACTCTGATGTCGGAACGAAGCCGGTGAAGGGTTCGATGAGCGCAACCAGGGCTACGCCGCGGCGGCCACCGCCATCATCGCCGCGAGGGCTACCGCGCCGCCGCGGGTGTCGCCCATCAGATCGGGCGCCATCTTGTTCATGACATAGGTGACGGTGCTGCGGGTGTCGAGATCGATCAGGGCGAGCGAGCCTCCCCATCCTCCCCAGAAGAACGCCCTCGGAGGCAAGGGCATCATCTCGCTGGCGAGACCGAACCCCATCCCGAATCGGATCTCGTTGCCGAGGACGAGATCGACCCCTTCGATCTGGGGCTCGAGCACTCGTTCCACGCCCGCGGAGCTGAGCAGGGTGACACCGTCGACCGCACCACCGCAGGCCATCGCCGAATGCACGCGTCCGACCGACCGGGCGTTGCCGAACCCACCGGCCGCAGGGATCTCGGCCGCTCGCCACTCGCGGGTGCGGGGCTCGAGTGCATTCAGCATCGGGCTGGCGAGCAGCTCGAGGACCTCGCTGTCGGCTCCGGCAGCGGCAGTCGCCTCCTCGAAGAGCTTCGGTGGCGGGACCAGGTCGCCGACTCGGCCGTCGTGTTCGGGGCCGAGGCAGATGTGGAAGTCGGCGCCGAGCGGGTCGCTCACGTTGGCCCGGAAGAACGTGTCCATCGTGTCGCCGGTGATTCGCCGGAGAATCTCGCTCTGCAGGTACCCCTGGGTGATCGCGTGGTACCCGGACACCGTGCCCGGTTCCCAGTGGGGCGCCTGGGCGGCGAGTAGACCCGTCACCTTCTCCCAGTCGTACAGATCCTCGGTGCTGATGGTCTCGACCCATCCGGGAAGGCCGGCCGAGTGGCTCATCACGTGGCTGACGAGCACACCCTCCTTGCCGGCCTGGGCGAACTCGGGCCAGTAGCGGGCGACCGGAGCGGAGAAGTCGAGCTCACCGCGGTCGGCCAGCATCAGCATGCAGAGCCCGGCCATCGTCTTGGTGGTGGAGTAGACGTTGACGATCGTGTCCTCGGCCCACGGCGTTCCCGACTCGTCCGCGTCGCCGGCCCAAAGATCCACGACCGTCTCGCCGTCGACGGTCACCACCGCCGATGCACCGATCTCGAGGCCCTGTTCGAAGTTCCCGGCGAAGGCGTCTCGCACCGACTCGAAGGCGTCGTCGCATCGTCCGTGGATCTCGGTCATGGTTCCCCTGGGTTCGCTCGGTCGGCCGGGCGAAACCTACGACGAGGCGGTCAGCCTGTCGAAACGGGTCTACCATCGCGGCGGCGGCGCGGCGCCCGAGCAGGGGAGGAGCGGACGGTGGAGCAGATCACCTACCGGAGACTGACCAACTACAAGTACCAGTTGCGTGAGGCCTACGACGTCGACACCGGCATCAGTACCGGGGCTGACGTGCGAACCGTGGACGACTGGGTCGTGCTCGACACAGCGGGTCGTATCACCCTGAAGAACGGCTACGCGTGGGACGGCCCGAGCGGACCGACGATCGACACCAAGAACTTCATGCGACCTTCGCTGGTGCATGACGGCTTCTACCAGCTGATGCGCGACGGCAAGCTCGACCCGGCGAAGCATCGCCTGCCCGCCGACAAGCTGTTGCGAAAGATGTGCCTCCAGGACGGGATGAGCGCATTCCGGGCCGGCTACGTCTACCGGTTCGTCCGCATGTTCGGTGAACGGAGCACCCGACCGCGGACGGTTCCCGAGAACGAGACCGCGCCGCGCTGAAGCCCCTCCGGGTTGAGGGTTCGCCGTGACCCAGTCCGCGGTCGGCGTCGGCTGTCACACCCCTCCCGTAGGGTCGATCTCACTTCCTCACTCGCAGCGGTGGCTGCCTCACAGCAACTGCGAACGAGAGGAATTGCCATGTGCATGGTGTGCGATGGCTACAGCTGGGAAGAGATCGCGCGGCATCTCGATCTGAACATCCAGGTGAACGGCTACTTCATCCAGTCGGTGAAGGACGATGGTGGGGACCCGGAGGTCTGGAGCTACACGATCGGCGTCAACGAGAGCTGGAGTCATCCCGACTTCGTGATTCTCGACATGGAGCTCGACGCCCAGGTCCTGATCATCGATGCGGTGGTCGAGGAGGTTCGAGAGCACGGCGATGTGGGTACGCACCTCTGCCAACTGCTCGACATCGAGATCGTTGTGGTCCATCCGTCGCACTTCGCGGACGGACTGGTTGCCCAGTGGGAGGTTCGGAATCAGCGCGACGCGGCGGGAGGCGACTTCCTCCAGATCGTGCCGGGGTCGAAGTGGTTCTGTGAGTGCCACACGGAGATGGTCCGGCGGCTCGACGCGCCTCTGGCCGAGGTCGTTGAACTGCAAACACCAACCTGGTGTAGCGAGTGTAGAGAAGGTGCAGCGTGAGGCCGATGGCGCGCACGAACATCGACGATCGGCTTCTCGACATGGTGATGCGAGTCTGCCTGGGTCGAGTTCGATCGGGCCTCTGGATCGGAGGTGCACCGGGGACTGGTGGAACGGATCGAGTCCTCGCCGGGGACCCTCGCCGTCGCCGAGCCGGTCTTGCGACCCCTTCCCTCCGCCGACTCCGACCGCGAGGATGAGGGGCAAGGCACGTCAACGAAGGGAGACGGCACCATGGGCAAGTACCTCTTTCAGGGCAACTATGTCGGAGACGGCATCGCCGGCCTCGCACGGGAGGGTGGTTCGAGCCGGCGGGCCGAGGCGCAGGCGGTCATGACCTCGGTCGGCGGCAAGCTCGACGCCTTCTACTACGCCTTCGGCGGCACCGACGTCTACGGCATCGCCGACCTGCCCGACGATGCCAGCGCGGCGGCCGTGTCGTTGATGGTCAACTCGAGCGGTGCCGTGCGGCTCACGTTCATCCCGCTGCTCGAACCCGAGGTCCTCGACGACGCGGTCGAACGTTCGCCGGCATACCGGGCACCGGGGAGCTGAGGCCGACGGAAGTCGCCTCGGTCAGTCGAGCGCGTCGACGATCTCCGAGGTGGGGAACGTGGCGACCGTGTAGTTCCCACCTTCCGGTCGCATGGTCCCGGAGACGTCGTCGAGGGTGAACACGCCACTCGGCACCGGATCACCGTCGACGGTGAATGTGTCTTCGGGGATCCCGAGTGCCAACTGACCCGCCGGGTCGATGGTGAACCAGTCGCCCCAGAGACCGACTTCGATTCCATCGTTGGTGAGGGTCATGTCCGGAAGCGGCGCGTCGATGTCGAGCTGCGCCCCGAGCCCGCCTTCGAAGAAGTTGAAGCGGCACGGGTTGGTGGTCCCCGGCGCGAAGAAGTCGAACGTGTCGAGATCGAGCCCATCGCAGGAGATGCCGAACATGCCGTCCTCGGTCAGGAAGTTGACCGAGGCGGTGTCCCACGGCCCGGTCTCACCGGGCAGCCCGAGCAGCAATCGGTCGTAGCCGACGAAGCCGAACTCGATCTCCCCGCACCCGGTGGTCTCGGCGCCGCTGGGATCGAGGCACTGCTGGTCGTTCTTGGGGATGCTCCGGGGATCGGTGCCGGCTGGTTCGTCCTCCGTGGCCCCCTCGATGAAGCCTTCGCAATCGACGGTGGCTCCAGCGTCGACGTTCTGCTCGACGATGTCGAACGTGGCTCCGGTGGTGCTCATTCGGAACAGCTCGGCCATGCCGATGTTCGAGCCCTTCACCTGATACGACTTCAGGCGAACGACGCCGTGGACCGTCAGTTCGCCCTCGCCGAGTTCGTCACACCGGACCTGGGTGTCCGCCACCGTCACGATCGAACCCGTCGTTGTGATGGCCTGGAACTCGAACCATGAGCGCTGGCCGATCTCTCTCGAGCCACGCGAAGAGTCGAGGTGGACCGGCGGCTCCCATGTCTCACCGACCGCCATCGTGTAGAAGGGCGGCTCCACCGACGCCGAGTCGAGGTCGTACCGACGCGGCGTGAGCATGATTCCGAACCCCGAGAAATGGTCGAGCTCGGCGACGATCGTCACCTGACCGTCGCTGACCGTGACCTCGAGATCCTCGACGACCTCGTCGCCGTGGGTCTCCGAGAGCGTCGCGGCCGCCAGCTCTTCGTGCGGATCGACATCATCGGGCAGCGCGTCGAGCGGCAGCGTCACCGACACCATCGCGGGTTCGTCGAATTCGGCGCCATCGGGGCCGAGTTCCACCGCCGCGAGTACTTCGTCCACCTCGCTGGTGCTGACCTCGCTGATGGTGAGATCACCGACCGAGGGGTCCGCTGCCACCGTGATCGATCCGAAGCTCGCCTCGAGTGCGACCGTCCCGTCGCCGGTGTCGCCGGCCTCCGCCGATGAGTCGTCGCTGCCGGAACACGCGGCGGCGAACGTGGAGGCGGCCAGCAGACCGGCCAGGAGCTGATGTCGCGGTGATGCCATCTCGGATCTCCCCACTGGGTTTCGCGGCCATCGACCGAATGGCCCCGCAGTTGAGTGGTGTGTCTGGTTTCGCGCCCCGAGTGACCTGCCAGACTGCGGCGGTGACTCTCCTCGACATCGACAACCTGCAATTGATGCTGCGGGCCTTCGCCGACGAACGCGACTGGAACCAGTTCCACACGCCGAAGAACCTCGCCATGGCATTGGCGGGCGAGGCCGGCGAGCTGGTCGCGGTGCTCCAGTGGGTCGACGGTGCCGACGCGGCCGCATCGGTGGCGCCAGGAGGTGAGCTCCATCAGGAATTCGCTGATGAGATGGCCGACGTGATGATCTACCTCGCTCGTCTCGCCGACACCGCAGGGCTGGACCTGGCGGCGGCGGTCGAGTCCAAGATGACCCGAAACGCAGTGCGCTACCCGCCAATGGAGTGAGTCCCCCATGCTGTGATGGTCCGGTCACAGAAAGTGATGAAGGGCACTAGTGGACGTCGGTTGATCGCGGCACCATGAGTAGTTGAGGGACCCAGGAAGTCCCTCCACTGGAGGTGAAGCGATGAGGCGCTCACCGAATTCACTTCGGATGCTCGGAGCGTCCGCACTGGTAGCAGCCCTGACGGCGCTCATGACCGGCATCGCCGGAAGTGTGCCTCTCAAGGACGTGCACCAGGGAACCCGTGCCGAATGCGCCGGTCCAGTCGAATGGCACTTCGTCCACAACCAGACCGATGCGCAGAGCGGCACCATCACCGTCGGTGATCAGCAGGTGGCGAACGGCCCGCCGTTCCAGGCAGCCGTGCTCCACTACTGGGTGACCACCGACAGCAACGTCCTTCCGACCGATGTCGCGGACGACGTGCCCGGCGGCAAGCTCGTGCTCAGCCACTACATGTGCGTCGGTGGGTCGACCACGACCACTACCACGACGGAAAAGGCCACGACGACCACCACGACCGAGAAGGGCACAACGACCACCACTACGGAGAAGGTCACGACGACCACCACCGAGAAGGTCACGACGACCACGACCACCACTGAGGCGGCCACCACGACGACCACCGAGGACGTGCGGGTCGAACCGACCACCACGACC
>CAYFLT010000096.1:7646-9219 GCA_964344055.1 uncultured Candidatus Nemicrothrix sp. | reverse complement strand
GTGCTGCCCAAGGTCCAGATCGCCGAGCCTGCGGATCCGGTTGTGGTTGCCCCAGCCTTCACCGGTTGAACCCCTACCCGTCAGGGAGTCTGGCATCCTTGAGTCGATGTCCTCAGACTCCCAGGCGGGTGGAGCGGGACCGACCGCCGAGTCCAGCCGGGCCACGCCGATCTCGTCGGCGTGGCCACGGGCGCTGGTGGCTGCCGTAGTGCTACTCGGCTTGGCACGGGCGGTGGGCTGGACCGGCGACGACCCGTCCCTGAACCTCTCCGGCGTGTGGCGCCTCGAGTCCTACACGGTGGCCGGCGAGGAGACCGAGGTGGTGCCCTACGGCAACACCCTCACGCGGCCGTGGCTCCGATTCGAGGACGAGGCGATCCGTGGCCATGCCGGCTGCAACAACTTCGCCGCCATGGGAGTGCACACGACCGAGGCCGGCTTCAGCCTCGAGGACGCATGGCACGAACTGGCCGGCTGTGAGCTGATGGTGACCGACGGAAACGAGACCGAGGAGTTCCTCATGAACTTCCTCTGGGAACACCGGTCCTGGATCACGATGCGCTCGAGCGGACCGGATCTGATCTGGAGCGCCGGCGACACCACGCTGACCTTCTCACGTGGGTCCGGCGCCTGACCCGACCCTCACCCACGGCACATCTCAATTCGAAGACAACACGTCGAAAGTCCTAGGTGGCCTCCGGTGGAGGCGCCACAATGGGAGCTGTGAAGGGGCGCGGGAGCCTCGTCACGGGAGGTGTACGAGATGACTCGGTCACCCAGGCGGTTCCGAACCCTCGCAGCAACGGCGGTAGTCGCCCTGCTGACGTCCTTCATGGCCGCGCTCGCCGGAGGTGGGGCTGCCGCAGCGTCGCCGGACCACGATGACGAGTGCGAGACCCAGTACCGCTCGAGTTCGAAGGGCGATCACGACGGAGATCACGATCGTGATCACGACTGCGACGACGATCGCGATGACGACGACTGCGACGATGGCCACAAGGGCGACTGCGATCACGACGACGACGAGTGCGATGACCATCGCGGGCACAAGGACGAGTGCGACAAGGTCACCACCACGACGGAGAAGAAGTCGACGACGACCACGGTGAAGGGCACGACGACCACCACCACCGAGAAGAAGTCGGCCACGACCACCAGCACCGAGAAGCCGGCCGACTCCACCACCACCACGACGACGGAGAAGACCGCGGTCGCGCCCAAGGACCCCCCGACGCCCACGACGGCGAAGACCCAGGTCCTCCCCAAGGTCGAGGTTGCCGATCCAGCCGATCCCGTCATCGCGACGCCCGCCTTCACCGGCTGAACCGGAGCGATCACTGGCGGCGACGCCGGCCGACGGGGATCGGGCACCGGTACGGTGGATCCATGGCCAAGCACTGGAACGTCTACCTCTCCGGCGAGATCCACACCGACTGGCGCGAGACGATCGAGAAGATCACCGCGGACGCCGGTCTGCCGATCACCTATACGGCTCCGGTCACCGATCACGGGTCGTCCGATGCCTGCGGGGTCGACATCCTCGGCGCCGAGGACGACCCCTTCTGGCACGACC
>CAYFLT010000096.1:6415-7636 GCA_964344055.1 uncultured Candidatus Nemicrothrix sp. | reverse complement strand
GGGTGCGAAGCTCAACGCCATCCGAACCCGAACACTCATCGGCGACGCCGACGTCGTTGTCGTGCGGTTCGGCGACAAGTACCGCCAGTGGAACGCCGCATTCGACGCGGGCTACGCGTCCGCCCTCGGCAAGCCGGTGATCGTCCTGCATCCCGAGGAGCACTGCCACGCGCTCAAGGAGGTCGACGCCGCGGCGCTCGCGGTGGCGGAGACGCCAGAGCAGGTCGGCCGGCTCCTCAGCTATGTGGTGACCGGACGGCTCTGAGCCGGCCCGGCGGCCCGACGCCGCTCGCCGCTGACCTCACCTCTTGCCGGTGGCGAGCATCAGCACTGTGGCCGATTGCGGCACTAGGTTCGCCGGCATGGAGCACAGGCGAATCGGAGAGCTCGAGGTCTCGGTGGTCGGCCTCGGCTGCAACAACTTCGGCATGCGTATCGATGCCGAACAGACCCGGACCGTGGTGGACGCCGCCATCGAAGCCGGTATCAACTACTTCGACACGGCCGAGGGCTACGGCAACGGCACCTCCGAGGAGTACCTCGGCGCGGCACTGAAGGGCCGGCGTGACTCGGTGCTGATCGCCACGAAGTGGGGGATGCTGCCCACCGATGACGACGATCCGCCGACCGGTTCGGCCCCGGCGGTCCGCGCGGCGGTCGACGCGAGTCTCACCCGACTCGGCACCGACTACATCGACCACTACCAGTACCACCGGCCCGACGGTCGCACGCCGGTCGCCGAGACCCTCGGCGCGCTCGCCGAACTGGTCGCCGAAGGCAAGGTCCGAGAGATCGGCTGTTCCAACTTCAGCGCGGCTCAGCTCGACGAGGCCGAGAAGGTGGCCGCCGAACTCGGCATCCCGCGCTTCGTCTCGGTGCAGAACCACTACAGCCTGCTCACCCGAGACCCGGAGGACGACGGGGTGCTCGACGCCTGTGGTCGCCACTCGATCGGGTTCGTGCCGTTCTTCCCGCTCGAATCCGGAGTACTGACCGGCAAGTACACGCCAGGAGAGGCGCTGCCCGAAGGCACCCGGCTGGCTGGGATGGGGGACCGGGCCGAGCGGTTCTGGAACGACGAACGTATGCCGCGGGTCATGGCGATGGGGGAGTGGGCCGAGGCCCGCGGCCACACGCTGCTCGACGCGGCGATCAGCTGGCTGCTCAGCGACGGCCGGGTGTCGAGTGTGATCTCGGGCGCAACCAAGCCCGACCAGGTCC
>CAYFLT010000096.1:261-6405 GCA_964344055.1 uncultured Candidatus Nemicrothrix sp. | reverse complement strand
CGGTGGTCGGGGGATGATTGACACAGAGCGCGACGAACTCCGGGCAATCGCCGCCGGCGCGGCATCCGAATAGGCACACGATGGGCCACGTTCACGTCGAGGTCGACCACCGGGGGGTCGCCACGGTCACCATCGACCATCCGCCGATCAACCTCATGACGCAAGCGGTCTTCGTCGAACTGCTGAAGACCGGTGTGGCGTTGGCGACCGACGACGCGGTCCGGGTCGTCGTCCTGCGTTCGGCCAGTTCCGAGTGGTTCATCGCCCACTACGACGTCGAGTCGATCCTCGAGCTTCCGCGCGACCGGACACCGGCTGCCGAACTCGGAGCGTTCCACCAGATGTGCGAGGCGTACCGAACCATGCCCAAGCCCACGATCGTGATGCTCGAAGGCCGGGTGGGCGGTGGTGGAAGTGAACTCGCCCTGAGCTGCGACATGCGATTCGCCACGCCCGGTGCGGTGTTGAGCCAACCCGAGGTGGCGCTCGGGATCATCCCGGGTGGCAGCGGCACGGTTCGACTGCCTCGTCTGGTCGGTCGAGGGCGAGCCATGGAGGTCATCCTCAGCTGCGACGACATCACCGCGGCCACTGCGGAGAAGTGGGGCTGGGTGAACCGGGTGCTCCCCGCCGACGAGATCGCTGACTTCGTGGACCGGCTGGCCGCTCGGATTGCGTCGTTCCCTCCCCATGCCGTGGCGGCGGCGAAGGCGAGTGTGTTGCGCGCCGAGGCCGGGGTCGAGGAGCAGCTACTCGCCGAGGCCGCCGCATTCAACGACACTCTCTCCTCCGATGAGACGAACGAGCTGATGCGGCGCTTCCTCGCCGAAGGCGGACAGACCCCAGAGGTGGAACGCGACCTCGGCCGCTTCGCCGGTGAGTTCGCGCGAGAGGATCCGGTCGGGGAATAGGTCCGCCGGCGTCAGTGCTCGGGCTTGGCGCCGATCCGGACCCGCGTCTCGGTCGAGGCCCCAGGCCACCACTCGGTGGCGCGGCGGCGGGCGCCGCCGTTGCGGCGGTCGTCGATCCAGAGCGCCAACCGTCGGAGCGGCGACCCCGCCAGCCGGAGCCACCAACGACTCGTGCGTTTCGAGTAGTCCCGGGTGTAGGGGCAGACACGAATGCACACCGAGCAGTCGCTGTTGATCTTGGACCAGTAGCCGAAGCACTTCTCTCCGTCGACGCTCCACTTGGTGATGCCGGCGATGTTCGACTGGTTGTAGAGCTCGTCGGACGGCTTCCCGTCGGGGATGGCCGACGCCGGGCAGGCGTTGGTGCAGCGACGACAGCTTTGGCACATTTCGGCCACACCGAACCGGATCGGCCGGTCGTTGAGAAGGGGCATGTCGGTGAGGATCTTGCCGAAGCGCAGGCTCGGCCCGTGTTCCGGCGTGACCACCAGGCCGTTGCGGCCGTACTCACCCAGTCCGGCCTTGATCGCGTAGGGGATGGCCAGTGCTGAGTCGTTCATCGACGGCACCGCTTGGTAGCCCATGTTGCGGATGTACTGGGCCACCGCGAGGAGCACGAGCGCGTCCTGGGAGTAGCCGAGCCCGGTCGCGGCGCCGGCCAGCGCCGAGGGGGCGGTGGCGATGAGCTCGGGATCCATGGCCTGGCCGATGACGATGACGTGGGTGAGCCCGTCGCCGAGGTCGTTGGGTTTGCGACCGTCTTCGAGCCGGGAGTATCGCTCGGTGTAGATCCAGCGATCGTCGTAGCCGGTGACGCCGACGAGGTCCGCACCGAGCACCTGGGCGACCTGCTTCATGTCGGCGGTCGCCTCCTCGGGGGAGCCGAGATCGGCCTTCTCGTCCGAGGCGTCGCGGAGGGTGGAGAGCGGGTCGAGGAAGCCGTCGCGGCGATCCTCGTCCTCCCGCAACTCGGCGAAGATGTCGGCCACGTGCCACGCCGCATTGCGCAGGGCGTAGTCCTGGCGACGGAAGCCGCGAGCATTGCGCCACTCCACGAGAGGCCGTCGGTAGGTGGCGTAGAACTGGTCGGTCTTGTCGTCACGGATCCGGTCGTCCCAGAACGAGCGGCTGAACACGTCGTCTCGCTGGCTGAACCGCTCGAACGAGTCGTCGATCACCCACCCCGCGTCTCGATCGGAGTCGCCCGCTGCGGTGCGCCCTCGCCAAGCCCTGCTCGTCCCCACGCCCGCGAGGCTCCCACGACAGATCGACGTGTGCACGTTGGTCAGTCGAGCCAGGGTTCGTCGAGCTCCCAGGGCTGGACGACGTCGAGGTGGGGGCGCTTGGGCTGACGGGGCTCGGCCATCCACTTCGAAGCGGCACCGCCGCCGATGAACCCGAACAGGTGGCCCTCCCACGAGATGAACTCCTGAGGGACGAGGCCGGCGAGCAGGCCGCTGTAGAACCCGATCGCGAGAAACGCCGGTGCCAGGGCTCGCGGTCGACGCTCGAAGACCGCCGCACCGAAGATCGCACCCAGGTAGCCGAAGACCAGACCACTTGCCCCGATGTGGTTGCCCGACCCGGCCATCGCCCAGGTCAAGCCACCACCAATCGCCACGGCCGCGAGGGAGACCATCGCCCAGTAGCGCATGCCGCGGATGGCGACCAGTGCCCCGAGCGCGAGGAGCGGCACCGAGTTCGAGGCCAGGTGGCCGAAGTCGGAGTGGAGGAACGGGGTCCAGAGGATTCCGTCGATCCCGTCAGTTCGCCGAGGGTGGATGCCGTTCGGCTGCAGGCGACTGTCGAGTGCGACGGTGTCGACGATCTCCACGGCCCACATCGCGACCAGTGCCGCCACCAGAAGCCCGACCGGCGTCCACAGCAGCCGCTCGACCCACGACTGTGGCGCAGTGTCGTCCTCGATCACGACACCACCGTAGGCGCCGGGCAGTTGTCCTCGACCGCGGACGCCCTGCTAGCCGAGGCTGGCGTGAAGGAGGTCGCGGAGTGGCCGCATGCCGAGGGTGGCGATGCCCTCGGCTTCGAGCGCGGCGCGTCCGGTGGGACCCCCGTAGAACTGGCGCTCGAAGTCGCGCTGGTGCGCGGTCTCGGTGATCGCCCGCAGCTCGGCTCCATCGGTGGCGGCGTGGCAGATGAGGTAACTGAGCCCGGGTTTCTGGTTTGCCAGACGGTCGAGATTCCACGCTTCGCCTTCGCCGGTCCCGAATCCCAGCGACTCGGCGTCGAATGCGTCGAACATCGGCCAGCCGTCCCGGCCGAGCTCGTTGGGTTCGCCGTTGAAGGGGTTGTCGAAGATGAACAGGGGCAAGCGATAGTCCCGACCCAGCTGCATGTAGATGTCGAAGAAGCCCTTGTGGAACATCGTTCCCATGTGGGAGTCCAGGTGGGTCACGTCGACGCCGGCGGTGAGCGCTCGGTCGATCTGCGCCCTGAGCTCCTGGTCGACTTCGGCGAGGTCGGCCTGCGCCACCACTTCCTCGACGGTGCGAGGCAGGCATCCCTCGGTGTCGACGAGCGATGGCACCGCGCCCGCTCCTAGGACCGGACCCCACCGATACGAGTCGTACTCGGCGTTGAGGGTCAGGTGGACCCCGAGATCGAGGTTCGGGTTCTCGTTGGCCCGGGCTGCCGCGTCGGCGAACCAGGGGCACGGCACCATGATGCTGCCGCAGGTCGCGGGCCCGTTCTCCATGGCTTCGAAACCGCCGGTGTTGGCCGCGTGCGACATCCCGAGATCGTCGACGTGCACCACCGCCGCACGGCTGACGTCGGCGGGCAATCCGAGTTCGGTGAGCGCGACCATGGGCGCCGATCCTACGCATGCCCACCCGGCGGGGCGGCATCCACGACCCGACTCAGGCACGAACGCTCGATCAGCGCGACTGGGTGGAAAGGAAATCCCAGATGACACGGCTGGCGTCGAGGTCCGGGTAGGGCTCGCCTGTGAACCGCTCCTGGAGCCAGGTGCCGTCGTGGCCCGGCCAGGCGTGGTTGGCGCCTTCGATCAGCATCAGCTCGACGGCCGCATCGTCGGTGCATCCGGTCCAGCGTGTACCCGACACGTCGGCGTTGGAGGGGTCGACCACTTCCTCCTCGCCGGTGCAACCGTTCACTTCGGCCATGTGCGCGATCGAGTCCAAGGGAGACGCGAACTCGTGGTTGCTGATCCGGTCGCCGACACCGCCATCGATCCGGATGCTGTCGTCGGCCAGCCCGTGGACATGCAGGACCGCCACCGGCTGGGAGGGACGACACTCGTCGATCTCGATCGAGCCCGAGTAGAAGGCGATCGCGGTGACCGTGTCCGCCAGCTCACACCCCAGCCGGTACGACATGATCGCCCCGTTTGAGTGACCGGTGGCGAAGACACGGCCGGCGTCGATCGGGTAGGCCGTCGCCAGCTCGTCAACCAACAATGAGATGAACGTGACGTCGTCGACGTTGCGCCGGTCTTCCTCGGCGGGCCCGCAGCAGGCCCCGCCGTTCCACACCCGCTGGTCGCGGTCACCGAAGATCGAGATCCCGTCGGGGTAGACGACGATGAAGCCGTGCTCCTCGGCGAGCGCATCGAACCCCGAGTTGTCGCGGAACTGGAGCCCCCAGCCGGTTCCGCCATGAAGGGCGATGAGGAGGGGGAGCGGATCGGTGCCGACCGACGTAGGTGCGTACACGTGATAGGTGCGTTCTCGCCCGTCGGGGGTGTCGATTACGCCCTGGGCGAGGCCGCTCGGGGGCGGTGTGGTCACTGTCGATCCGTGCGCGTCGGGCGCAAGCGTCGTCGTGGTCGTCAACGCGGGAGCGTTCGATTCGGAGTCGGGGCCGCGCAGCCGCCGACCGCAACTCGACGCCACGAGAGCGACGACGACCAGCAGGAGGGTCAACGAGGTGTGGGGGGACCGCCTCATACACCCCCTATCGGCACCGACCCGGCCGATGGTTCGCCGGCGGGCCGAATTCTCGCCGCTGCCCTTCAGCCGAGTTCGACGAGGAGAGCCTCGGCGAGGCGCTCGTAGTCCTCGATGCGGTTGTAGCGCTGGGCCGAGATCCGTAGAAGGCGATCCGGCGGCTCGGGCCAGGTGAAGACCGGCACCTCGATCGAATGATCGTGGCGAAGCGCGGCCATCAGGGGGTCGAAGATGTTGTCGGACCCGGCCGCCGGCGGGACCGGGACCGCGGCAATCGAGCCGATCATCGAATCCGGCGCGGGAGACTCGATTCCCAGGGCATCGCAGAGGGTGTCTCGGCCCCGGCACACCAACTCGTGGTTGGCCGCCATCACTCCCGGCCACCCGTCCGGATGCAGGGCCGCCACTGTCTCCAGCGCCGAGGGGATCGACAGCCGAGCGGTGGGGTCGTCGGTGCCGGTCCAATCGAAGTGGGCGTGGAAGTCCGACGTGCTACCGGGCCAGCCCCCGTTGTAGGAGTGGGAGATCGTGGGCGCCTTCACCACGTCCCGAAACTCCTCGGCCACGTGGAGGTACCCGACGCCCTTCGGTGCGCACAGCCACTTGTGGCAGTTGCCGACCGAGAATGTCGCACCCAGTCCGTCCAGGTCCACCGGCACCATCCCCGGCGCGTGGGCGCCATCGACGAGCACGGGTACGTCATCGGGGATCCCGGCCAGGATCTCGGCCACCGGGAACACGATCCCGGTCGGCGAGCTGATGTGGTCCACCATCACGAAACGGGTGGCTGACCCGACCGCACCCAGCACCCGATCCACGACGACATCGGGTCCCTCGATCGGGAATGGCATCGGCACCTCGATCACGGTGGCACCGGTGACCTCCGCAACGTAGCGGGCCGCGTTGTTGCAGGCGTTGTAGCCGTGATTGGTGACGACGATCTCGTCGCGCGGCCCGAACCTGGGGAGCAGCGAGCGGACCACCGCGTTCACACCCTCGGTGGCGTTGCGGACGAACACCAGACCCGCTGGTTCGGTTCCGAGGAAGCCTGCCAGCGCCCCCCGCGACCGGTCGAGCGCGGGTTGATAGTCCTCCAACATGAACCGGACCGGGTTGGCCTCCATCGCCCTACGCCAACGGTCCTGTTCGGCTTGGACCTCTGCCGGCGTCGCCCCGAACGAGCCGTGGTTCAGATGGATCACCGCGGGGTCGAGCGTCCACGTCATCGGATGCACGCTAGCGAGCTGCCTCAGCGCCGAGGGTGCAACGATGAGTAGCCGCGGTCGGGCGGTGAGGGTCCTCGT
>CAYFLT010000096.1:0-251 GCA_964344055.1 uncultured Candidatus Nemicrothrix sp. | reverse complement strand
GCCCTGTCGCCTTCGACCTGGAGCGACGACGATGGCTCGATGGAGATGAACGTCCAGCCCATCCCGAACGTGTCCGAGCGGATCAACGAGATCCGCCAGCTCACCGCCCAGATCCTCAACCGGGAAATCCTGCCCAACGAGAATCTGCTGTGGCGGGCCCGCTCCGGTGAACCGATGCAGCCATCGGACCTCGACGAGGTCCGGGAGGTCCGCGCGCACATCAAGGAGGTGGTGAAGCAGGCCGGGTTGTG
>CAYFLT010000095.1:13622-17288 GCA_964344055.1 uncultured Candidatus Nemicrothrix sp. | reverse complement strand
CGGGGCGGCCTCGGGTTCGACGCCGAGATGTCCCGGCAGACCCGAGTCCGGATCCGGCGGGGCGCCGGCGGTCTCACGCTTGATCTCGATCACGATCGGCTGCGGCGTGTTGTCCGGAGCGACGGCGGCGGACACCGAGTGCGTCTTCTCCACCTCGATGAACGGACCCATGAACGACATCAGGATGATGAAGATCGACGTGGCAAATGCGGTGACGAGGACCCGGGCGGATGCCGCCGCGTGGCCACGCTTCTTGCGTCCCCCCTTGGAGGGGGCCGCGGCACGCTCGCCACCGCTACGAGGCGTGCCGCCACTCTTGGCCGCGCGGCGAGCCGCGAGGGCCGCGGCGCGGGCCGCGGTGTCGGACGACGGAGCTGCGGCAGGGGCCGCCTCGGCGATCGGCTGAGGCTCCGCGATCGGCTGCGGTTGAACCGCCGGCTGTGGGGCCACGGGCACCTGCTGATACTGGACCTGGGGCTGGGGCTGGGCCCAAACCTCGGGCTGCGGCGCCGGCATCTGCTGATACTGGGGCTGCGCCACCGGCATCTGCTGATACTGCGGGTACGCCGGCGGCTGCTGATACTGGACCTGGGGCTGGGGCTGGGCCCAAACCTCGGGCTGCGGCGCCGGCATCTGCTGATACTGGGGCTGCGCCACCGGCGCCGACTGATGGACGACCGGGGCGGATGCCGCCGGTGCCTGCATCTGCACCTCGGGAGCCGGAGCGGCGGGAGGGGCCGCCGGCTCGGGCGGCATCTGGCCGAGCTTTTCGGCCTGGCGGAGCTGGAGACGAGCGAGGCGGTCGGCGTGATCAGTCATCGTCTTCCTCCTGCTCCGACTCGATCTTGATGTTTCCGCCGTCGAGCTTGGCCTTCCACTCCAACTCACCGTTGCCGCGGAACTTCACGGTGATCTCACGACCGGTGGACTTCTCGACTCCGTACTCCCAGCCGCCGTTCGGGTACGCAGCCCAGAACTCGAGGGTGTTGCCATGGTTGGCGATCACGACCTCACCGGCACCGCCGGCCTGGAAGGTGTGATACGTGGTGGACGGCTGTGCCTGTTCGGCCGGTTCGGCCGGGGCCGCCGCCGAACTCGACGGCGCCGCAGTGGCCGGCGCGGCCGAGGTGTTGGACGTGGTGGAGGACGGCGCGGCTGCTGTCGACGCCGGCGCCGCGGGTGCAGGGGCGGCGGCCGGGGCAGCCGCTACCGGCTCCGCCCCCTCCGTAGTGCTCGTGGGATCGTCGATGACGTCGGCGTTCAAGGTGACCACCAGCGGCGATCCATCCGATGCGAGGGCGACGGTCTCGTCGGAGCCGACGTCGCTCTCGGATGTGGCGCGGACGATACCGACGTTGAGCGCGACCGCTGACGTCGCGGTCACCATCACAAGTCCTATCGACGTGGCAACTGTCTTTGGAATCTTCACGTTCGCTCCGGGGGGATCTGGCGCCGCTCAGCGGCAGGTCAAACGACCGACAGCCCTTCTGTCGATCGGGATTCGCCCTGCCGCGCATTCGAGCCGAAGCCCGTCCCTCCACGCGAGAGCTCCAACACGTCCGCTTCGGCCGGTCGGAGCCTCAGGTTCCAGCAATCCGGGAGGTAACGCGAGCGCATCACCGAAACCCGAACCCGGACGTAGCCATCTGTCCGGTGGAGGAACCTGAGAATCAGATCACCACCCGTTCGCCCGAGTTCCAGCGGCGAGTAGGTGATGTCTTCGGGATGGATGAACACCCCGATCGGTGCGTGGTGGATGTCGGCGACATCCATGTCGAGAAGTGCGGCAAGAGCCTCACCTCCGCTGGCTACGTACCACTCCGAGTCGACAAGCACCGACACGGAATCGTCATCTTCATGTGGGGGGAGTTCGACCACGCTCAGCGAGATCGAGTTCTCGTTGTTCAGTTCGAGAGCACTCATTGTCCTCACTCCACACAAACCAGCGTCACGCCCGACGCACACCCAACACGACAGCGAAGGGACTTGGGGTTTGGACGAATCTAGGAAATTCTGCCCAGGCCATATGGTCCCTTCGACCTCCTCATCGTCACTCTGTGTGGGATTCTGTAGTCCTCCAAACCCACTACAGGTCGCGCGGCGTCTCCCCGACAACGCGTTGCGGTTCTGTTTCATCGACAATTGGTGCCCATGTCTCGTCCTTCCCCCATGTCCCCCGCGGCGCGCCGCGCTACTCCGACCCGCCGCCCGGTTCTCGGAATCGTCCTCGTCGTCACGGCCTTCCTATTCGGGCTCACGGGCTGCGGCGACGACGCCGAATCCGAAGGCGAGGCGACCCCGTTCGCCACGGTCGATCCCACCGCCGAGGCCACGGCACTCGCGGAGCAGTTCGATCAGGTCCTCCGGGCCCTCAATCAGCGCTACGAGTTCACGACCACCGTAGAGAGCAGCGGCGCCGTGGTGAGCGAGATCAGCGGTCGCAACATCGAAGGGAACGCGATGTCGAGCACGAGCGTGGCCACCAACACGATCGACCTGCTCAGCGTCGACGGGGCCTTCTGGACACGCAGTGGTAGCGGGGAGTGGTCCCCGGCCACGGCGGCGCCGGTGAGCCACGATCCCCTCGAGAGCCTGCTGGCCGTCACGGAGGTGACCGTGCTCGAAGGGGTGATGACCATCACGATCCCCGGCGCCGTCCTCGGTCTCGAGGTGGACTGGGCCTTCGCCGACGTGACCGTGACCGGCCCTGCGCTGGAGTTGGTCGCCGAGACCGAGGACGGACTGATCGGCCGCAGCAGCCTGCGGCCCGCCACCGACCTCACCGCGATCACCGCACCGGCCTGACCTCCGGCCTGGCCCACGCCCAGCGCCGAGAAATTCTCGGCATGGGCCAAACCTCCTAGTCCGTTTGCACCGTGTCGAAGACACGGGCAGGAATGGAACAAAGGAGAGCACCCTTTATGCGAGTGTGGATCGACCACGCTGAATGCTGCGGTGTCGGAGTTTGTGTCGACGCCTGTCCCGAGCTGTTCACCCTCGAAGCCGACAGCCTGGCCTACGTCAACGTAGGCGGCCATCGATTCGGCTCGAACGAACCAGCGACCGTGTCCGACGAATTGCTCGAGGGTGTCCTCGATGCTGCGGAGGACTGCCCACAGGACTGCATCTACGTCGCTGCGTGATGAAGATGCTTGGTCGCCTCAACCGCACGATGCCCCAGGGACCCCACCTCCCTGGGGCATCGTTGCGGTTGGGCAACCACCCCCTTCGGGTCGCAGGTCGCACGAAGCGGGGTTCTCATGGCCGTCGTTGATCACCATCGAATCGACGCAACGTCACAGCTTCTCGAATTCGCCGAGCGGGGCCGCCTGATCCCCCCGCGCATCAACGGGGTACCCACCGTCAGCGGACTATCACCGCTCCCGGTCGTGGTCGCCGCTTCCACCGTCATCGGCTTGGGGATGGCCATCTGCGTGAGCGGCATCATCTCGGGCGCCACGGTCGCCATCGTGATGGGAATCGGTGCCATCTCCGCCGGAATCGCCCTGCTGGTCCCCGCCCTCAACGCGGTGCGCCACGACCACGACACCGAACACGTCGTCGACATCCAGCCCGCCGCAGTGATCCCGCCTCGCCGCCTGAAGGCCGGAATGTGGATCGAGCGGGAGGGCGCCTGGGTCCGGGTCGATGAGGCCGGCGTCGCCC
>CAYFLT010000095.1:13070-13612 GCA_964344055.1 uncultured Candidatus Nemicrothrix sp. | reverse complement strand
AGCACCGGCGACGTCATCGATCTCTCCCACCCGGTCACGGTGGCCGGCGGGCCCTTCCGGCCCGTCGACGTCTCCGCCGGGCCCGCCCGATAAGGGCCGATCGACTCAGGTTACGCCACACCCGTCCGTGCCATCTTTGGTGACGAAGCGGACCTTGATGTAGTACGAGTAGGTCATGGGTTGGGTCGAACAGCGTCCTCGTGACGCAACACAGCAACTTCTGGAATTCGCCGAGTCGGGTCGCCTGGTGGACCTGGACAAGGAAGCCGCGGTCGACGCGCGCGACAAGGTGTCGACCGTGCTGGTGATGGTGTTCGCCGCCATCGCCGTGGGCATCGGTGCGAGCCTGGTCATCTCGGCCATGCGGGGCCGCACCGCAGTGGAGGCCACCGTCGGCTTCGGGCTCATCGCCGTCGGCCTCTCCCTCCTCCTCCCGGCCGTTCGTCTCGTACGGCTCCACGCAGCATCCGCAGGGGTGGAAGTCCGTCCGGGGGCGGTCCTGCCGCCCGAACTGGTGCGCTCCGGGAACTGGATTCACCGCG
>CAYFLT010000095.1:0-13060 GCA_964344055.1 uncultured Candidatus Nemicrothrix sp. | reverse complement strand
CGAAGGCGCCTGGATCCGCGTCGACGAGATCGGCCGCGACGGCGCCGGCACGCTCACCGCCCTGCTCAGCACCGGTGAGGTCATCGATCTGGTCAACCCGGTCACGATCGCCGGCGGCACCTTCCGGCCCACGGTCGACCCGGTCGCATCACTGCGCCGCTGAGCCGTACCGCACGGCTACGGTCCGGATCATGAGCTCGGGCGCCTCGCCGCCTCCCGACGCGGTGTTCCGTGACGGCATCGAAGGCTGGACCGTCGACGACCACAGTCCCCAGCCCGACCTGCTCGACGATGCGACCGGACTCCTCGACGCCGAGCTGCCGGACCCGCGCTTTGTGTCGTCGGACTACCTGCACTGGTGCTACCGGGAGAACCCGCTCGGGCGGGCCATCGCCCGCTACCAGCAGATCGACCGCGAGGGCCGGCCACACATGGTGGCCCACTACGTCAACATCCCCCGGCGCTATCGCGGACCGGGCGGGGACCGGTCCGACGGAGCGTGGTCTCTCAATGCGGTGGTCCGCTCCGGGCATCAGCAGGCACGCCACTTCAGCCGACTCGGGCTGGAGATCTATGCCGAGGCCGACGGAGAGGGTCGGTCCTTCGTGGTCGGGGTCACCAACGAGAAGTCCACCGGTGCGGTCGTGAAATACATGGGTTGGCGGCTGGCGGGGCCGCTGCCGGTTCGGATCATCCACCCGTTCGGGCGTGGCCGTCGACGGATGCAGCACACTCGAGTCGATGCCATCTGGCTCGACTCCTCCGAGTTCGAGGACCTCGCGGCAACGGTCGACCGCCACCCGGTCGAGGGATGGTCCACCGACTACTCCGCCGACGTCCTCCGCTGGCGGCTCGCATGCCCCGAGACCTCGTACGCGGTCCACCTCGCCGACGATCTGGCGCTCATCAGCACCCGCTCGAACCTCGGGCCGATTCCGGCTTGTGTGATCCTGAAGGTGTTCCCACTCACTTCCAGTGCCGGACCGCTCGACGCCACCCGGGCCATTCGTTCGGCCGCCCGCTGGCACCGGGCTGCGTTCGCGGTCTACGCCGGATTCAACCGCTCGGTTCGGGTGCGGGGCATCCGGCCACCGCGGCGACTTCAGCCGTCGCCGCTGAACCTCATCATCCGTCACCTCGACCCTGCCGTGGACCAGGACGCAATCGTCCTCGACACCTTCGAGTTCCTCGACATGGACGCCTACTGAATCTTCCGAACCCCCCGAACCCCGAACCTGACTCGCTGTTCATCCCGGAACAAAACCGGGTCAGGTTCAGACGTCGGCGCCGAATCGTTCGGCGAGGTGGTCGACCGGGTTGCGGCGGATGACGACCGGGGCCTGCTCGAGGAACTCGCGCCAACGCCGCGCACAGGCGGTCCAGAGGCGGAGCCGGCGAGCCGAGCGGCGCAGCGGGAAATAGCCCTGTTCCCACATCATCAACACACCCCAGAATCCCAGGTCGGACTGGATCCCTCCTTCGGTCACGTGGGTGCGGATCCGCATGGAGCCGTGGACCATGTGGCAGATGTCGTCGCGGATCGCCGCCGCGAGCACGGCTTCCGGCACCGTCGTGATCCCCGACCGGTCCGGAGGAGGATGGGCGGCCCGACCCACCGCGGCCTCGCGGAACGACACCCACCAGTACGGGGTCTCGGGATCGGACGGCACCTCGAACACGAACCGCTGCGGCACCAACCGACGAGAGAAGATCCTCGGCACCTCATCGACCAGCGCGCCGAAGTGCGCTGCGAAGGGCTCCCACTCGACGGTGACCCCGTCCTCCTTCTCGGCCTGGGCAGAAAGCCGATCGGCGTACCGCTCCGCCAGAGCATCCAGGTGGCGATCGTGATCGGCGTACCAGTCCACTTCGCTTCGCACGAAACCGCCCGCTTCAGACCAGGAGTCACCCGGTGACATCGCGACCACCTCGGTCCCGGGTAGACCTCCCTTGGCCTCGATGCCGTCCACCACCGCCCGCGGCGTCACCTGGAACTGGTTCGCATCACGGCTGTCGGGATGGAGGAAGCCGACCATCGAGCCGAACGGGATCGCGTACCGGGGCCGCAGGATCGACATCGCGTGGTGGAAATCGCCGATGAGACTCGATGCCGAAACCAGCCGGAGATCGTCGGGGTCGTCCGCGGTGTAGTGCGCCGGATACGACTGGGCGAACGAATGGCTCTTGCACGCGATGGTCGGGTGACCGAAGTGCTTCACCACCTGGCGCAGTGATCGCCCCCGGATCTTGGCGTCGTTGAGGTCAACAACGACGGTGTCGCCCTCCTTGATGACGAAGGCGGTGTCGTCGAAGCCGTACTGGAACGACGCCACCGTGACGCCGTCACCGAGGTCGAGGATGCGCGCGTGGGTGAGCTCGGTCGGGCGGGCGAAGCCGAGCGACTCCACCTCACCGGCCATCACATCGACACCGAACTTCGGGATCAGGACCTCGGCGTTCTTGTCGATCCGACGCATCGACGGGTAGTGGAAATGATCGAAGTGATGGTGGGTCAGGTACAGCCAGTCCGGGCTGAGCAACTCGTCGTCGACATCGACCGACGGAGGGAAGTGCCACCACGAACGCCAGTAGCAGGAGCCCTCGAGCCATGGGTCGACGAGGATGGTCCCCGCGGCCGTTTCGGCCCGGAGACAACTGTGGCCGATCACGGTGAGACGCATTTCGGCGCCAGCGTAGGGGGAAGTAGGATCGGCCGGTGAGTCGGAGGACCTGGTGGTGGTGCGTCGGTGCCCTGTTCGCCCTCGGGGTTGCGGTCCGCTGGCTGGTGTTCCTTCGTTGGTACCGGGACCTCCCCCTCGGGGACCTCAACGACAACGCCTACTACCACCACTCCGCCAACCTGTTCGCCGACGGCAAGGGCTTCATCAACCCGTGGACCGCCGAGACGGGGGTGTCCGAGCCGACTGCGGCCCATCCACCCGGGTTCACGCTGTATCTGTCGCTGTTCTCCTTCCTCGGCCTCGATTCGGTGTCGGCGCACCGCCTGGCGGGCGGCCTGATCAGTGCCGTGGTGGTGCTGCCCATCGGTCTCGTCCTGCGCCGGCTGATCGGCGTTCGAGCCGCCCTCATCGGCATGGCCATGGCCGCGGTCTACCCGCCCCTGTGGATGAACGACGGCCTGATCCTGTCCGAATCGTTGTTCATCACCATCGCCGGATTCACCATCTGGCAGGCGCACCGGGTCTACGACGAACCGAGCTGGCGTCGCGTCGTGGAACTCACTCTCATGTTGTCGGCCGGAGCGCTCACGCGCAGCGAGCCCTTCCTCCTGTACTTCTTCCTCCTGCTGCCGCTCCTCATGCTCCACCCCCGACTCGGGTGGCGGGACCGGCTCCTGCGCACCGTCGGTGCAGCCGTTCTCGCCATGGTCGTGCTGGCACCATGGGTGGTACGCAACCTCACCACCTTCGACGACCCGACCTTCCTCGCCGTCGGACCCGGCTACGTGCTGGAGATCGCCAACTGCGATCAGACCTACTCGGGCGACTTCCTCGGCTACTGGCACAACGACTGCGGCAACCACTGGCCCGACGATCCCGACGCAGACGAGTCGGTGATCGGCACGGTCAAGCTCGAAGCGGCCAACGACTACATCCAGGACCACCTGGGAGAGGTGCCGCGGGTGGTGGCCGCCCGGGTGGGACGCACCTTCGGCCTGTTCCGGCCGCTCCAGACCGCCGACTTCGACGTCTTGTTCGAGCGTCGGGTCCGTTCCCACGTACGTGCCGGATTGTTCGCCCACTGGATCGTGATGGCCGGAGCGATCGCCGGCGCCATCGGCCTTCGTAGACGCCGGGAGACCCTGCTCCCCACCCTGGCCGTCGTGGCCACCTCCTTGTGGACCGCCGCGATCACCATCGGCATCACCCGCTACCGCGTGGCCGCCGACGTCTCCTTCGTGGTGCTCGCCGCCGTCGCCGCCGAACACCTCGTCAACCGGTACGGTCCCTCCCGGATGGTGGATTCCAAACCGCTCGTGGAGGAGCGCCAGGTTGGCTGACCCGATCGTCGATTCCGACGTCGACCGCACCACCCGCCCACGGGCCGTGCCGGCGATCTGGGCGATCGGAGTGGCGGGCCTCGTCTTCCGCCTCTGGCTGGTGCTCGGCTACCGGCCGACGTGTGACACCGCGTCCGCCGACTGCTTCCGGGTCAACGGTGACGCGCTCTACCACCACGGGCAGGCCAGCCTGATGGCCGATGGGCACTGGTTCAAGAACCCGCTGGAGTTCGGGGGCACCGGCACCCTCGTGGAGTCGGCCGGCGACCCACCCGCCTACGCGCTCATCCTGTCGTTCTTCTCCCGCCTCGGGATGGACACGGTTACCTGGCATCGGAGCCTGTCCACCCTGTTCGGCTTCGCTCTGATCGTGCTCGTCGGCCTGCTGACCCGCCGGATCGCCGGAGATCTCGCCGGGATGGTGGCCGCCACGCTCGCCGCACTCCATCCGCTCATGTGGATCAACGACATGATGCTGATGTCGGAATCGCTCTATCAGCCGCTCGTGGTCGTGGTGCTGTGGGCAGCCCATGTCTGGGTGCGCACCCCGGACCGGCGACGGATCGCCTGGCTGGGCTTGGCGATCGCGGCAGCCACCCTCACCCGAGCCGAGGCACTCACCCTCTACGGGTTCCTCGTCGTGCCACTCGTGTGGTGGACCCGTGATCTGGTGACTCGCGAACGGATTCGTCAGATCGTCGTGTGCGGGCTGGCCGGACTGGCCCTGATCGCCCCATGGGTCATCTACAACAACATCCGTTTCGAACGGCCGGTCACGATCTCGGCGGTACCGGGCACCGTCTGGATGGCGGGAAGCTGCGACAGCGCGTGGGCCGGCGAATGGCTCGGGTTCTGGTCCGATTGCTTCACCGAGCGGGGCTTGTGGGACGACTTCGAGGAGGCCTTACCGGGGGTGACGTTGCCCGTGGGCGAGGGCCGAGTGATCTACGACGAGAGCGTGCGCGACGACTTCAACCGCGAGCACGCCTGGAGCTACACGGTCGACAACTGGTACCGCTACCCCAAGGTCGCCCTGGCAAGGATGGGACGCAGCCTCGATCTGTTCCGTGTGGGCCACACCCTCCGTCAGAACTACGAACTCGAGGGCCGCTGGGAGGAGCCATCCATCCTCGGACTCGCCTTCTACTACTCGCTGATCCCGCTCACCGCGGTTGGTGCTGCGGTGATGTGGGGCGAGCGGAAACGGCTGACGCCCCTGCTGTCGATGTGGCCGACGATCATGTTCGCGTCCGCCACCACCTTCGGGCTCACCCGGTACCGGGTCCCCATCGACATCGCCATGATCGTCCTGGCCGCGGTCGCCGTGGCCTGGCTGTGGCCGCGCGTCCGAGAGGCCGCACAGCGATGACGAGACCCCTCTTCACGCTGGACCTCGAGGACCACCGACCCGATGCCTCCGCCGAGATCCGGTTCCCGGCAGTGACCGATGCGCTGCTCGACGATCTCGACGAGTGGGGGGTGCTGGGCACGGTGTTCGTGGTCGGCGAGGTGGTGGCCTCCCACCCGGACCTGGTGGCCCGGGTGGCGGCCCGTGGCCACGAACTCGCACTGCACGCCGCCCACCACACCCCATTGCCCGAGGTCGGACCCGAACGGTTCCGATCCGAGACCTCCGAGGCGATGGACCGACTCGCCCAGACGGTCCAGTCCGCGGTAGCCGGGTTCCGAGCGCCCATCTTCTCTCTGGTGCCCGAGTCGGGATGGGCCCCCGAGATCCTCACCGACCTCGGGTTCGAGTACTCGTCGAGCATCCTTCCGGCCCGCAATCCGCTCTTCGGGTGGCCCGATGCCCCGAACCGGCCGTTCCGCTGGCCCTCGGGCCTCGTGGAGATCCCCTCCCCGGCGTTCGGGGTGGGCAGCCTCAGGCTCCCTCTGCTCGGCGGCACCTACCTCCGGGCCGCGCCCTGGCCATTGGTGCGGTGGGCCGCCCGCCAGGCCCGGTCCATGGACCATGCCTGGGTCTACTCGCACCCCTACGACTTCGATCCCGGGGAGCCACGCTGGACCGTGCCCGAGGCCGGGCGCTTCGGGAGCTGGATCCTGTGGCTCGGACGGCGAGGCATGAAGCGGAGGGTCAGCCGCCTCGTGACCGGGTCTCGGCGGACGATGGCCGAATACGCACGTTCCCTCGCCGACCTTCCGACCGGCGAACTGCCCGAGTTCACCCCTGAGGTCACCCGATGAACGACCCGTCCGGAACTCCCGAGTACGGCCAGGACGACATGGCCCATCCACTGCCCCGCACCCGCATCGTGGACCGGATTCCGTGGCTGGTCGAGCGCGCCACAGGAGCCCGGGTGATCCACGTCGGTTTCGCCGATGCCGGCTTCCGAGAAGAGCAGGGCCGAGCGGACCGGTGGCTCCACGGTCACCTCGCCAACGCCTCGGCCGAGCTCGTCGGGATCGATGCCGACGAACCAGGGGTGTCGGCTGCTGCCGAGGACGGTTTCGACGTACACCACGCGGATTGCTGCGACCGGGCCGCCCTCGCCGCCCTCGGAGTGGAACCCGCCGATGTCGTGATCGCCGGGGAGATCATCGAACACCTGGCCGCGCCGGGGCTGTTCCTCGACGCGATGCACGCGCTCTGCCGACCCGACGGCACGCTGATCATCACCACCCCGAACGCCTACGGTCTGGTCAACGTAGTGGCGTCACTCACCCGTCGTGTCGAGGTCAACCACCCCGACCACGTGGTGATGTTCACGTGGCGCACCCTCACCACCCTGCTCCGTCGACACGGCTGGGAGGTGATCGACACCGTCACATACGTGCCCGTGGTACGAGAGCGGGGCGACCGGTCGAGGCTCGAATCGGCCGCCGTCCGGATGGTGCTCGGCACCGAGCGACTCCTCGGCCGGCTTCATCGCCCGTTCGCGGCCGACGGGCTGATCGTGGTGGCCCGGCCTGCTCCCGACTGAGCCGCCCCGGGTCAGCCGGTACCGGCCGGGTCCGGCAGGTCGAGGCGGGCCTTCAGAAGGGCGAAATCCTCCGCGAGGTGCTGGGTGCGGGCCTCCAGCTTCGAGACCTCATATGACAGATGGACGGTCGTGACGAAGAGGAACGCCACCGACGCGAAGAGGATGGTGGCGGGCTCGTACTCGATACCCACGAAGTCCGAGATCGGCACGAGAACGTCCGGAAACGCAGCCAGTGGCAGCAGGCCGATCGCCACCAGCGACCAGAGGAGCGCGTACTTGCTCCGCAGGACCCGCTGGTTCACCAGCCGGTAGATGAACAGGACCGTGAAGATGATGACCGCGGCGACCACGAGATGAGCTTCTGAGGACATGGGACCGAGGCTAACCAGCCGCCTCCTGCCGGCTCCACTGCTTCTCGGCCCCGAGCCCGGTCAACCAGCGGAAGCCGACCGCGGCGAACACGACCACGGCCACCTCGGCCGGAACCCGGAACCGGGGCAAGCCGTAGAAGAGCATCGCGACCAGGCAGACATGGACCATCATCGCCACGAGCGGCCACCGGGCCAGACCTTCGAGCCGCATGCGCCACCAGCCGATGAACGCGATCGGGACCGCAGCCCAGAACATCACCGCGGCCAGGTGTGAGGCCCACAACTCGCGGCCTTCGCCCTGGTTCCACTCGGCCATCTGCAACGGACGGTAGACCGACCAGACCCGGCCGAGCCTGGCGAGCATCACCCTCGGGAGGTCACGGAGATTGTCCCCGATGTACGAGATGGCCTCGTCGCGGTAGACCCTGGCCACTTCACTCTGGTCGGCGTCGGGGCCCGCCCGAGCTACGAGATCGATCGACTCCGCGTACTCCAACGACCAGAAGCCGATGGCGTCACCGGAGTACGTCTGGGGCGAGTTCGCCCCGATGAGGGTGATCCCGTCGTTCGTGGACAGGGTCACCGGCTCCTCGAACCGGACCAGATTCGGCCCGACCCACGGCGCGATCGCCAGCACACAGATCGTGCCCGCGGTGGCGAGCCGTCCCAGCCGGACCCGCCACTCGGCGTGGGCCCCCCACACCACCGGCACGACCAGGAGCAGCGCGAGCAACAGGGACTCCGATCGGGCGAGCGTGGCGAGGCCGACCCACAGACCCATGGCCGCGGCGCCACCCGCAGAGGGAACACGCGCATATCGCAACGCCGACCACAGTGCGCCCGCCACCATGAGTGTGGTGAGCGACTCGGCCATCACGAGCCCGTCGTTGATCCAGAAGCCGGGGTAGAGGGCTGCCGTCGCCGCGGCGAGAACGCCGATCGAGCGACCACCGCCGATCGCCCGCCCCGCCTCCCGGCCGAGGATGCCGACCATCACGACCACCGCCGCGCCCACGACGCACATGGTGAGGCGCTGCTCCAGGACATGGCTCCCCGGTTCGCCGGGAAGAAGGCCGGCCGACGCCGCGACGATCGCGGTGAGCGGGGGATGATCGGCTGCGTGCGGTGCGGCCGACCCCGCCTCGGCCAGCCCCAGACGCACCGACACGTGGTGCCATGGCTCCACGAAGCCACGTCCGTCGGCGAGCGCGTCGCCGGCGAGGGAGTAGTAGAACTGGTCGCCCGGGAAGACCGGTCCCGGTTCGAGGGTGTGGTTTCGCTTCGATGCGAGGACATAACCCACCCGAAGCACCAGCCCGGCGGTCGCGATGAGCGTCAGCTGCGCACGAAATGACACTCGGCGGACACGATCGAGGCCGGCGGCGACCCTCGACTCGAGTGGCGTCCGCTCCACCGACGAGCGCCGAAGCCTGCCTTGGAGCCCCATCGCCGGCCGTTCCACCAGGTAGTAGCTGATCGTCGCCACCACCAGCGTCGGGATCACCGCCACCGTCAGCACGAGGAGGAACCGCTGATCGACGATCCTGTCGACCAGCCGCTCGAGTGGTGACCAGGGGTGCACGATGAACACCATGTGCCAGAGGTAGATCGAGTACGAGATCAGCCCCAACCACTCCATGGGCCGACTTCGGGTGACCCGCCGCACCAGCGAACGACGTTGATCGCCGAACACGAGCGGATACAGCAGGCAGAACCCGATCAGGGCGTAGACGAGTTGGCGGCCCATTTCGCGTGGCCACGACGCCGTCTCCAGTCCGAGTGCGAGACCCATGTTCTGGGAGACGACGTGGAACAGTGCCGCGGCCGTCAGCCACCACAGGCCGGCTGGACCCGCCATTCGCTCGAGCGCGGCGGCCTCACGGGTCCCTTCACGGTGGCCTTCCCGGGCGACGGCGAGCGCCATGCCGACCGCGAAGTAGTCGAACGTGCCGGGGAGCCACAGCACCGCCGAGCCCGTCCAACGATTGTCGAGGCCGAGGACGATGATCCGGAAGGCGACACTTCCCAGCGCACCCAGCGCGGTGAAGCCGTAGAGCAGGTTGCGCCGCCGATCACGATCGAGCGGGGACAGTACCGGCCGGAGGAAGCGGGCCATGAGCGGGAGCGCTGCATAGAACGAGACCTCCGTGGCGAGACTCCACGCCTGGGGCATCGGTCCGATGGTGTGGGTCGGCCAGTGGATGTGGACCAGGAGCGCGGTGACGATCGCGCCGCCTGCATCGCGGAACTCCTCGCTCGTGAGCACCACGATGAGAAGGATCGCCACCCAGAAAGCCGGGTAGATCCGCAGGGCCCGGCGCCAGAGATGCACGAGCACCGGCCGGAGCGGACGGTCGTCGAGCACCGAGACGACGATCGGCCGGAACAGAAGGAATCCCGACAGGGCGAAGAAGACGGGTACGCCGATGTCGAGCCGCCCTAGGTAGCGCCCCCACATCCCGTCGAACGTGGCGCCTGACCAGAAGCCCACGTGGTGGAGGATGATGGCGAACGCGGCGATGGCCCGGAGACCATCGAGGCCGCGCACTCGCGTCGAAGCGGGCGTCACAGAGGGTCATCCTGCCGGGGTGGCGGCCGCCGATCCAGCCGGTCAGCTCGACGCGGTACTCCAGGCGAGGCGACCGTGTTCGTCGATCGCGGGTCCGGCGGCCATCCGTTGGCGGATTCGTTCGACGGGACCGGGTCGGGAGAAGAGGAACCCCTGGGCGGCGTCGCAGCCGAGCCCTCGGAGTAGGTCGAGGGTGGCGGTGTCCTCGATGCCCTCGGCCACGACGCGGTGACCGAGGTTGTGGGCGAGGTCGATGATCGAGCGGGCGATGATGTAGTCGTTCTCTCGGTCGAGCATGCCGCTGACGAACGACTGATCGATCTTGATCTCGGAGATTGGCAACCGCCGAAGATGGGTGAGTGAGGAGAACCCCGTCCCGAAGTCGTCGATGGAGATCTTGACCCCTCGACCATGCAGGTCCTCGAGCACGTCGAAGATCGCCCGGTGGTCCTCCATGATCTCCCGTTCGGTGATCTCGAGGATCAGGCGGTCGGCAGCGACGCCGTACAGGTCGAGCTTGTCGCCCACCTGGGTGGGGAGGGTGCGGTCATACAGGTTGCGGACCGGCACGTTGACGGCCACGCGGATCTCGGGCCAATCGGACGCCGCGGCAAGCGCGAGATCGAGCACCCGGAACGTCAGTTCGGAGATGATGCCGGACACCTCGCAGAGCTCGATGAACTTCGCGGGTCCCAGCAGGCCGAGCCGGGGGTGTTCCCATCGGGCGAGCGCCTCCAACTCGACCACGTGGCCGGACCGGAGGTCGACCTTGGGCTGGAACCACACTCGCAGCTGGTCCCCCAGCAGGTTCTTCAGTTCGCCCATGAGGGTGAGGCGGTCGAGTGAATGGCGATCGTCGTCGCGGGCGTACAGGCGGTACGGAACCCCGGACCGCTTGGCGTCGTACATCGCGATGTCCGCCCGCTGCAGGAGGGTGTGGGCGTCATCACCGTGCAGCGGCGCCACTGCTCCCCCGATGCTCGCACTCACCTCGACCTCGATCCCCCCGAGCATGACGGGCAGCTTCACCTCGTCGAAGACCCGGTCGGCGATCTCCCCGAGCTGGTGGTGGGTCGCGCCGGCGACGACCATGGCGAACTCGTCACCGCCGAGTCGCGCCACCGTGTCGCTCTCCCGGGACAACAGGCGCAGTCTGTCGCCGATGGTGGTCAGCAACTCGTCGCCGTACATGTGCCCGAGCGTGTCGTTGATCTCCTTGAACTGATTGAGATCCATCCACAGCAAGCCGACGTCGGCGCCATCGCGCTGCATCGCACTGAGGGCGTGGGCCAACCGGTCGAACAGGAGGGTCCGGTTCGGGAGTCCGGTCAGGGGGTCGTGGAACGCCTGGTGCCGGATCAGGTCGGTGGCGTGGCGGCGATCGGTCACGTCGACGAACTGCACCGCCACCGAGTCGTCGGGCAAGCCGACGAGGCTGTAGTCGAAGACCCGACCGCCTCTCGGCGTGCGGATCTCGATCTCGTCGCGGCCCCCCGCCCGGCCCGTGGTCACGAAGTCGTCCAGATCGGCCACGATGGACTTGGGCAACCAGGGGGCGACCGCGGTCAGACCTCGGCCCGACGCGACGGCCGGGTCGATGGCCGCCATTGCGGCGAACGCCCGGTTCACCTGGAGGATCATCAGCTCCTCGTCGGCCGACCGACGGGGAGCGATCACGAGGAGCGGCTCCATCTGGTGCGCCACGACCGCCGCCAGTCGCTCCACCGCCTCACGCGCGACAGCTTCCTCGGTGATGTCGAGGATCACCCCCCGCAGCACGAAGCGATCACCCACCGCGACGCGGCGTACCACCTCCCGGACCCCGATCGCCGAACCATCCGAACACCGCAGGCGGAACTCGTGAGTGATGGGCTCGTCGAGCTCGACCGCTCTGGCACTGCTCTCCAGGTACTCGTGCAGGTCGTCGCGGTGGACGCGCCGTGCCACCGGCAGCATCCGCCACTCGGTCGCGGTGTATCCGAGGAGCTCGTCGATCCAGCCGACCGCTCGCGTGAGCGCGCCGCTACGCGGATCGGACTCCCACACGATGACCGGCAACGACTCGACCAGATCGGCGACGCGGAGCACACCGTCGCGCCCCGGCCCCACGATCACGAGGTTGTTGACGTTGAGCGCGGCGGTGGTGCCGGCGAAAACGGCGATCGCGATCTCCCAGCCGTCGGGCTGGGACTCGTAGGCCGCGGCCGCCATGGACGCGACACCGACGACATAGAGGGCCCACGTGGCCCGGGGGCTGACCAGCCATCCGATGGTCATCGCCGCCGCGGCCGGAACGATCAGGGCCAACCAGATGCGGGGGTCCGACGTGCTCACGAATGCGATGAGCAGCAGATCGAACGCGGAGAGAGCCACCGCCTGGATACGACGCGGCACCAGACCCAGGACCGCGATCAATCCGCTCAGGTAGATGAGCGCAGCGACGGTCAGATTCGATCCGGAGACGACCAGGAGGAGGCCCAGAACCACCGCCGGACCCATGATCATGTGGCCCGTGCGGATCAGCTCGAGCGTGCGGTCCTTGGCCGCCGACGAGTCCTGGGTCCACTGATCGATGACCGCGTTGATTTCGTGGCCGGACGCTTCAGCCGACTGGCCCGGACGGAACCAACTCACGGACGGAGTCCGGGATCAGGGTTGCTCAGGACGAAGCAACCAGTCGCGGCTGGGGTCTGCGTCGTCATCGCCCGCGAAGAAGGTCTCGAAGCGCTCGTCCTCGGGGCCGTCCTCCGCGAGCGCGGCCTCCAGCTGCTCGGGGGAGGTCTGCTCGACCAGCCGGGCACCATGGGTGCCGAAGAGGGAACCACGGGCACGGGGCTCGATCTCCGCCGGCGTCGCCCGCGAGAACAGGCCAAGCACACCGTCATTGGTCTCCGGCGCGCCCGGGTCCACCGCATCGGAGGTCTCCGCGACCGTCGGGGCCTGGGAGCTCATCTCGGCCTGTACGGCCTCGGTGCCATCGGGCCCGGCAGCATGCTCGATGTCGAGGATCCGACCGAAGGTCGACGGATCTTCCGGCATCACCGGAGCTGGTTCGGGCATCGCCTGGTCGACCACCGGAATGTCGCCGAACGTGTCGACGACTGGGATCTGGTTGGTCTCGGCCATCGGGTCGGTCGAGGGGATTCCCGCCGCGGGC
>CAYFLT010000094.1:0-17566 GCA_964344055.1 uncultured Candidatus Nemicrothrix sp. | reverse complement strand
GAAGCCGCCGCGGCGGCACCACGGGCGGAGGGTGTCCAGGCCCGCCACTTCACCGCCAGCCAGGCCATTCGCACCAGGAGCTTCTGGATGATCGCCCTCGGCCACGGCTCGGCGCTGCTCGTGGTGTCATCGAGCATGGCGCACCTCGCGCTCTACCTCACCGAGGACCGGGGTTACAGCGCGGGTTCGGCAGCGGTGGTGGCCGGCATCGTGCCCGCACCGCGGTCGGCGGATACCTCGGTGACCACATCAACAAGCGGTTGATCGCCGGCGTTGCCATGTGCATGCATGGTTCGGCACTGCTGACACTCGCCTGGCTCGACCATGGCGTTGCCGTCGCACTCTTCGTCGCAGTGCACGGACTGGCCTGGGGAGTTCGCGGTCCGCAGATGCAGGCCATCCGGGCCGACTACTTCGGGTCGACCGCCTTCGCGTCGATCATGGGTTGGTCGAGTCTCGTCGTCACCACCTTCGCGATCGCGGGGCCACTGCTGGCCGGCACGCTGGCCGACGTGACGGGCGATTACCGCCTGGGCTTCACCATCCTCGCGTTGGGCGCGGCGGCGGGGACGGTCTTCTGGGTGCTCGCCACGCCGCCGACCGACGATGGGGACCTCTCCCTCCCGGCGCGGCACCCGAGCTGACTACCATCGCCGGATGACCAACGACATCGCGGTCCTCGACTCGGGCGGGACCATCACCGAAGCCCAGCTGGCCGGGCTCGGGTGGACGCTCCGAGCGGAGGGTCTCTGCCAGGGCGACGTCTGCATTCCGGTGCCGGATCGAGACATGCTGGTGGGTGACGAGGGAATCGATCTGGCCCAGGCCGGCCGACTGCTCGACCGGCCTGTCGTTCTGGATGACGAGTCGGGTCTGGCCGCAATCGGCGCACCCCGGTCCCGTCGACGGGCGGCGGTCGAGGAATTGGTCGCACCGGACTTCACCCTTCCGAATCTCAACGGCGGAGTGACCGCCCTCAGCGACCATCGCAACAAGAAGCGCCTGCTCGTCGCCTTCTCCAGCTGGTGAGGTTGTGCGTACGACCTGCCCGGGTGGCAGGCACTACAGGAGGAACTTCACGCCGAGGGCCACACGGACTTCCTGATCATCGCAGTGGCAATCGATGAGGACGACGACAAGATCCGCGGCTTCGCCGAGGGCATCACGTTCCCGGTGCTGATGGACCCGGACCACGCCCTGACTGAGCTCTACGCGATCTCGAACGTACCCACGGTGGTCCTGATCGACGAGGACGACCGGATCTCCATGCCCAACTGGAACGCCTACGGCTGCGACATGTTCCGCGAGTTCACCGGCATCGAATCCGACCGGCAGCACGACCGAATCCGTCACTGGGTCCGCGACGGCGACGCCGGAATGGACCGCGGCGAAGCGGTGGCGGCGGTCGAGGACCTCAGTGCCGAGGAGGAGGCGGCCCGACTCCACTTCCGACTGGCCACGACGCTGCGGAGTCGTGGTGATCAGACGGGTGCCGATCGGAACTTCGATCAGGCCGCGGCGCTGGCGCCGGGAGACTGGACGATCCGGCGCGCGATGATCCCGCTTCGGGGAGGCGATCCCTTCGGCTCGGAGTTCTTCGAACTGTACGAGGAATGGCAGGCGCTGGGGATGCCCTATCACGGGGTGCGGGGCTACTGACCGGGGCGCCGACCCACGTGCTCGACCTCGATGCCACTCCTGTGGCCCGCCGAGCGAACTATGCGGTGAAGGTCGCGCTGTTCGGCGCATTCGCCATCGCGCTCACCGTGCCGCTCGAGGTGCTCGAGGGGAAGGCGATGGGATTTCGGGCACCCCTGTTCCTGGCCTCGGCTGTCCTCGTCCCGGTGATCGGCCGGGTTCGGCACTGGGAACCCCATGCCCACACCGGTGACGCCCTGCTCGCGGCGCCCTTTCTCCTGGACACTCTCGGCAACCTGCTCGGCATCTACGACGAGTTTCCGGTTACCGACGACGTGTTGCATGCCGTCAACTGGGTACTCCTCGTCGCCGCATTCCACGCCTTCCGGTTCAGGAGGATCCACGATCGTCGTGACGCGCTCCTGCTCGGGTACGGATTCGGCGCGCTCGCGATCGTGTGGTGGGAGGCACTGGAGTGGCTCGTGTCCGAGGACGGCATCGGCGGAGCGGGCGCACTTGCGCTCACCTACGGCGACACGATCGGTGATCTCGTGCTCTCGTCGACTGGTGGCCTGGTCGGATCCTGGCTCGGCGTGCGGTTGCTGGGGCCGAGAGAAGCAGCGGCGGTCTGACCCCAGAAGCACCGCTCCGGTTGTAGAACCGGTTCTACCCCGCCAGACTCTCGCCAGTGCATCGACTGGAGACGAAGATCCCCCCAGTCGTGATCGGTGCGGCGGCGGCGACCCTTGGCTGGTTGGTGGGCCTGCTCGATCTCGACGGTTCGCCGCTCGACAACTCGACCGGTTCGATCGTCGCGGTCGCGCTCGCGGTGCTCGGCGTGTTGATCGCGGTCTTCGGCATCCTGCAGTTCCGTCGCGCCGAGACCACGGTCAACCCGCACTCGATCGACAAGGCGTCGAACATGGTCACGTCGGGGATCTACCGGTTCACCCGAAACCCGATGTATCTCGGCATGTTGCTCGTCGTGGTGGCGTCGTGCTTCGGACTCGGAACGATCATCGGTGCCGCGGTGGCAGCCGGCACCTTCGTGGTCGTGCTCACCCGGCTCCAGATCAGGCCCGAGGAACGCATGCTCGACGACCGGTTCGGTGTCGTCTACGCCCAGTACCGCGCACAAACGCGTCGCTGGATCTAGCGGGCCGAGAAGCAACGGGGGCAGACCCCGGATGCAGCACGGGACGACCTGGCCCCGCGCGCGCCCACACGCGGGACGGCCGCCCCGTGGTGAGCAGGGCGGCCGTCTGAGGGGTTGTCCCGGTGGTGAGCCGGGACTGGTGGTGGTGATCTAGAAGTCTTCGTCGAAGGCGACGTCGCCTTCGACGCCGATCTGGTAGGCGGAGACCTTCCGCTCGAAGAAGTTCGAGAGCTCCTGAACGTCCTGGAGCTCCATGAAGGCGAACGGGTTGGTCGAGCCGAACTTCTTCTGCAGGCCCAACTGCAACAGGCGTTGGTCGGCCACGAACTCGAGGTAGGTGCGGGTGTCCGCGGTGGACATGCCGGGCACACCCTCGCCGAGGAGATCCTCGGCGAACTGGGTCTCGCAGTCGACGGCCTCGCTCAGCATCTCGGTGATGCGGTTGCCGAGGTCGTCGTCGAACAGTTCGGGCTGCTCGGCGCGAACCGTCTCGATGACCTCGAAGGCGAAGTTCATGTGCATCGACTCATCCCGGAACACCCAGTTGGTGCCGGCGGCCAAACCGTTGAGCAGGCCCTTCGAGCGCAGGAAGTAGACGTAGGCGAACGCCCCGAAGAAGAACAGGCCTTCGATGCAGGCCGCAAAGCAGATGAGGTTCATGAGGAACCGCTTTCGGTCCTCCTCGGTCTGCAGGGGACCGTTGCCGACCGCGGCCATCCACTTGAAACAGAACTCGGCCTTCTTGCGGATCGACGGGATGTTCTCGATGGCCGCGAAGGCCTCGGCCCGCTCGTCGTGATCCGGGATGTAGTTGTCGAGCAGGTTCAAATAGAACTGCACGTGCAGCGCCTCTTCGTAGAGCTGGCGCGACAGGTACATCCGGGCCTCGGGAGCGTTGATGTGCTCGTAGAGGTTGAGGACCAGGTTGTTGGCCACGATCGAGTCGCCGGTGGCGAAGAACGCCACCAGCCGGCTGATCAGGTGCTTCTCGGCCGGCATGAGCTTGCGGTCGAGATCGACCAGGTCGTCGGAGAAGTCGATCTCCTCCACCGTCCAGGTGTTCTTGATGGCGTCCTTGTACATCTCGAAGAACTGGGGGTACCGCATCGGCCGCAGCGTGAGGTTGAACCCGGGATCGAGGATGTTGGTGTGGGAACCGGCAGGCGCCGCCGTGTGCCCGAGCGTGTCGGGGTCATACGACGGGGCGAGGTTCAGGTCGTCGGCGAGTGCCATCAGTCGCATGCCTCACAGGCTTCGGGGTTCTCCAGCGAGCAGGCCAGGGCCTCCTCGTCGGTGAACTGCTTCTTGGGGGCACCACCACCTCCGGGGCCGTCGCCGTTGGGCGACGTGCTGCCGTTTCCGGTGGTGGTGGTCTTGTTGATGCGGGTGGCCGGACGGCTCCGCAGGTAGTACGTGGTCTTCAGCCCGGCCTTCCAGGCGTACATGTACATCGAGGAGAGCTTCCCGATGGTGGGCGACTCCATGAACAGGTTCAGCGACTGGCTCTGGTCGATGAAGGCACCCCGGTCGGCCGCCATCTCGATGAGGGACTTCATCGGGATCTCCCACGCGGTGCGGTAGATCGCCTTGAGGTCGGCGGGGATGCGATCGATGTCCTGGATGGATCCCTCGGACTTCTTCACGTCCGCGATCATCTGGGCGTCCCACAGGCCCCGCTGCTGGAGTTCCTTCACCAGGTAGCGGTTGATCTGCATGAACTCGCCCGACAGGGTCTCGCGCTTGAACAGGTTCGACACCTGGGGCTCGATGCACTCGTAGCAGCCGGCGATCGAGGCGATCGTGGCGGTGGGTGCGATGGCGATCATCAAGGAGTTGCGCAGGCCGTGCTTCTCGATGCGCTCACGCAGGGGCGCCCAGCGCTCGGGATCGGACGGCTCGACGCCCCACAGGTCGAACTGGAGGTCGCCGGCCGCAGCACGGGTGTCGGCGAAGGCGGCGTGGGGACCGTGGGCCTCGGCGAGCTCGGTGGAGGCCCACAGGGCGTTGAAATAGATCTCCTCGGAGATGCGGCGGCTCACGTCGCGCGCCACCGGTGAGTCGAACGGCACACCCATCTTGAAGAAGACGTCCTGGAGCCCCATCAGGCCCAGGCCCACGGGACGCCAGCGGGCGTTGGAAGCCCCGGCTTCGTCGGTGGGGTAGTAGTTGATGTCGATCACCCGGTCGAGGAAGGGCACCACCTGGCGCACGACCTCGCCGAGTCGCGGGTAGTCGATGGCGGTGACGCCCTCGGACTCGACCACGAACTCACCGAGGTTGACCGAGCCGAGGTTGCAGACCGCGGTCTCCTCCTGGGAGGTGACCTCGAGGATCTCGGTGCACAGATTCGACAGGTGCACGACCCGATTGCGGTTGCCGTCAGTGGTCTGGTTGCACTTCGAGTTCGAGGAATCCTTGAACGTCATCCAGCCGTTGCCGGTCTCGGCGAGGGTCTTCATCATCCGCTGGTAGAGCTGGCGGGCGGGGACCTGCTTCTCGAACCGGCCGTCGGCTTCGGCCGCCTCGTAGATCGAACGGAACTCGTCGCCGTAGGTGTCGATGAGCTCCGGCACCTTCTTGGGATCGAACAGGCTCCACTGCCAGTCCTTCTCCACCCGCTCCATGAAGAGGTCGGGGATCCAGTTGGCGAGATTGATGTTGTGGGTGCGGCGGGCGTGGTCACCGGTGTTGTCGCGCAGCTCGAGGAACTGGTCGATGTCGGCGTGCCAGGCCTCGAGGTAGACACAGGCGGCCCCCTTGCGACGACCGCCCTGGTTGACCGCGGCGACCGAGGCGTCGAGCGTCTTGAGCCACGGGACGATGCCGTTCGACAGGCCGTTGGTGCCGACGATGAGGCTGTTCTTGGAGCGGATCCGATGCCACGCGACACCGATGCCGCCGGCGAACTTCGAGAGGCGGGCGATGTCGGTGTAGCGCTTGTAGATGCCCTCGAGGGAGTCCTCGGGCGAATCGAGCAGGTAGCAGCTCGACATCTGGGGGTGGGTCGTGCCCGAGTTGAACAGGGTGGGGCTCGAGGCGAGGTAGGCCAGCGACGACATGAGGTCGTAGAAGCGGATGGCCTCGTCGGGGTTGGTGGACAGGCCACACGCCACCCGGAGGAAGAAGTGCTGGGGCGTCTCGATGACCTGGCGGGTCTCGGGGTGGCGCAGCAGGTAGCGGTCGTAGACGGTGCGCAGTCCGAAGAACTCGAAGTTCTTGTCGCGCTGGGAGTTGATGGCCGCGTTGAGCGTGGGTGCGTGGGTGGTGACGAACTCGAGCACCTCGTCACCGATGAGCCCGAGCTGGTGGCCGAGGCTCACCGACTCCGAGAACCACGGGACGTTCTGGTTGCGGACCTCCTTGTCGATGTAGGTGGCCAGCATTCGGGCGGCCAGCTTGGAGTAGTTGGGCTCCTCGACGATGAGACCGGCGGCTGTGCGAATGGACAGCTCGTCGAGCTCTCGAGTGGTGGCGCCGTCTGCGAGTGCCGCGATGGTGCGGGTGGAGACCACCATGGGATCGACTCCGAGCAGACCCTCACTGGCCCTCGCCACCGCGTTGACGATCTTGTTGACGTCGACCGGTTCGAGATTGCCGTTGCGCTTTCGCACCCGCATGCTCGTGACCGTTTCGGCCGTGCTCGTGTCATCCTCGACTGCGGTGAGTCGATCCTCCGTGATCGCCATGTGTGCCCCTCAGGTGCCGCGCCGAGTCACCAGAGAGGCTGTGTGGCTCTCGGCTGCACCACCACCTCGCCCACCACGTATGAGTGCGGGTCTGCAATTACAGCCGCGTAATTACATCAGCGTCAAGAGGTACTTCGAACATTCTCGGATTTCTGCCGAATTATGCGGCAAGGAAGGGTGAGAACGGGTCGGAGATCGCCGCGACAGGGCCGCGATCATGCGCGATCTGCTCAGCCGGAGCGTTCGTTTGTGATTTGGCGAGCCCTCAGTTCGGCGGTGGCCCGTGGGTGTTGGGCGCCGGATTCCCGGGCGCCAACGCGAGAATCCCGATGCCGATCATCGCGCCGAGCTCGGCCAGCCCGAACAGGGGCGCCCAGGTGAAGCCGAGGATGAGTGCAGGGTGCTTGAGGTCGTGCATCCGCCGGGTCGCGGCGCAACCGAAGAGCCACAGCACGACGGCGAGCGGTGCGAGGTAGATCCAGAATTCACCCGGGCCTCGGAACATGGCCATGGTGAGTGCCAGCAGCAGGGGGGCGAGGACGAGCTGCCCCACGATGAACTCGCCGCGACCGGCTCGTCCTCTGGGCGTGAGACGGTTCCTCAACGACTGCATTCCTGACCATCGGCGCGGTCCGGCGAGTCTGTAGGGGGCAGGGGTTGACAGGTAAGTAAATGCTTACCTATTCTAAACTCGTGGACGAGATCTTCCGGGCCCTCGACGACTCCAGCCGCCGCTCCCTTCTCGACGCCCTCTTCCGCGAGGACGGCCAGACGCTGAAGGAGCTCTGTCAGCTGCTGCCGGACATGACCCGTCAGGGCGTGATGAATCATCTCGCAGTGCTCGAGGACGCCCACCTGGTGGTGAGCCGCCGATCGGGCCGCGAGAAGCTCCACTACCTCAACCGGGTGCCCCTTCAACAGATCCACGATCGCTGGATCGACAAGTTCACCCGCTCGACCGCCGGGATGCTCTCGGCGCTCACCGTCCACCTCGAAACCGACCCGACCACCCGTCAAGGAGATCAACCGATGACCGCGCCCACCTACGTCTACGAGACCTACGCCCGATGCACGCCGGAGGAGGCCTGGAATGCCATCGTCGACGGCGACCAGACCGTGCAGTACTTCTACGGCACCCGCGTCGCATCGACATGGGAGCCGGGATCGGCCATCGAGTACTCCATGCCCGACGGCTCGCTGGCCGCCAAGGGAGAAGTCCTGGTCTGTGAGCCCCCGCGACGCCTCGAGATCACCTTCCTGGCGATGTGGGACCCGGCGCTCCAGGAACTCGGCGCCGTCCGTCAGTCCTGGATCGTCGAGCCGGCCGACGGGGCAACCCGTATCGCGGTCGAGTACTACGACGTCAGCGCTGATGATCCCCGGATGGTCGACTTCGCCCAGGGCATTCCGTTGATCGTCGCCGGTATGAAGACCCTCCTCGAGACCGGGTCGCCGATGATGACGGCGCCGACGGCCTGACGACTGCTCGGTCCTCGACCGGCCACAGGCTCAGGAGTCGGCGAGGCCCCCCACCACCATCGCCACGCCGAGATCGCCGAGTTCGTCGCGGTCGAGCTTGCGGATGGCCCACACCTGCCGGATTGCCCCCGAGATGGCGGTGATCGTGACCGTGGGATCCGGGATGGTCTGGATCTCGCCACGCTGATGCGCTCGTTCGAGCACCTCCTGCATCGCGGCGGATGACGGTGTCACGAAGCGGTCCATCGTCTCGCCGAGGATGTCGGGGGTGGTGCGGTGGGCGACTTCGACCCCACTGATGCCGTTGAGGAACTCGGGTCGGAGGATCAGGTCGACCTGCTGGCTGATCAGGTCGCGGAGGTCGCCCTCCAGGGAGCCGGTGTCGGCTGCCCGGAACATGGTGGCTCCCTCCAGCAAGGCGTCGCGGACGAGTTCGGCCTTCGACCCCCACGTGCGGTGGACGTAGCGGCGGTTGAGGCCGGCTTCGGCGGCGATGCCCTGGATGGTGACGTCGTCGTAGCTGGTCTCACGGAGCAGGGCGCGGGTCGCCTCGAGCACGGCGGCCCGCTTTTCGGCGCTGGGGGGTCGACCTCTCGGGGCCCGGGTTTCCGTCGTCACGAGAATTGATCGTAGCGAAGACTTTTGTCTCACTGTGAGACGTATTAGAGTGTCCGGATCTGAATCCCTAGAGGAGGGGACCCTGATGACGTCCATCACGCGCATCCGGCGGCTGATCGCCGCCCTTGCCGTACTTGCATTCTTCGCTGCTTCCTGCGGTGGCGGGGACGACTCCGACACCGATGCCGGCGGCGACGACGCAGCCGACACGGGCGACGATTCCGGCGGCGATGACGCCGACGACTCGTCCGACGGCGGCGACGAGCCGGCCGATGACGGCGGCGACGAGCCGGCCGATGACGGTGGCGACGAGCCCGCCGACGACGGCGGTGATGAGCCCGAGGAGATCGTGTTGACCGACTCGTGGCGCGGTGTCACCGCCGAGACGATCACGGTCGGGATCTCGATGCTCGACTTCGAACTGCTCCAGGACCTCGGTCTGAGCCCCAACGGCTGGGGCGATCAGCAGGCCGTCTGGCAGGCGCTGCGCCGCTGGTCGGTCACCGAACCCGCTGCCTTCTGGCAGGCGCTGATCGACGAGGTCAACGACATCGGCGGTGTCAACGGCCGCATGATCGAGGCGGTCTACGACGCCTACAGCGCGATCGACGGCGCCGACGCGGAACGGTCCTGCGCAGTCCTCACCGAGGACAACGAGGTCTTCGCCGTGCTCGGCGGATTCGTCGGACCTCTCGCCGGCACCGCCGATCCCTGTGTGGTCGGCCTCAACGAGACCATCCTGGTCGGCGGCGAGATCACCGAGTCCGAGCTCGCTCAGGCCAACGCCCCCTGGTTCACCCCCGATCCCCCCGTCGAGGCCCAGACCGAGGCCCTGCTCAACCTCCTGGTCGAGACCGGCCGGGCCGACGGCGCCAAGGTCTTCACCATCGGCGGCGCGGCAGCCGCCGACGAAGAGGCCGGCGTGATCGCCGAGCTCCAGGAGCGTGGCATCGAGGTCGTGGGTGGCGCCATCATCGAAGCGGCCGACGGCGACACCATCGCCCAGGACGCCGAGTTGGAGGTCGCCTTCGAGCGCTTCGTCGCCGAGGGCGCCAACACCCTGATGATCTTCGGCACGCCGTCCGCCATGATCCGCGGCCACGCCAACGCCGGCCTGGTCGGCGAGATCGCCGTCTGGACCAACGACGCGGCCGGCCTCGGCTCGCTCGGCGCCACCATCACCGACAAGTCGATCGCCAACGGCGTGCTCACCAGCACCGGCCCGACCGACGTCGAGCTCTGGGAAGACCCTGCCTTCCAGGAGCAGTGTGTGGCTCCGGCCGCGGCGCGAATCCCGGACTCCGACTTCCGTTCGCCCGCCGACTACGTCGAGGGTGAGGAGACCTGGTTCAACGCCCTGCGGCGCTACTGCAAGAACCTCGGATTGTTCGTCGCCATCGCCACGGCGGCGGGTGGAGATCTCACGCCCGAGTCGTTCGAGGCCGCGGCCTACTCGGCGGCGTTCGACGACTTCTCGTCCCCCGGCATCCCGGCGGGATCGCTGTCGGACGACAAGCGCGGTGCCATCGACCTCGTGCGTCTCTCTGAGTACGACGCCTCGGTCGGCGACGGCGACGTCGTCCCGGTGACCGAACTGATCGACGTCTACCCCTAATCGACTCGAAGGGTCCGCGCGAATGAACTGGTTGGACATCTCGGATCCCGACGACCGGTTGTTGGGCCGTTGCCTCCGCCGCCAGGCGGAGGACAACGGCGACACCGACTTCCTGATCGAGGACACCGTCCACTACTCGTTCGCGCGGGCCAACGAGCTCGTCAACGGCTACGCCCGCGGCTTCTCCCAGGCGGGAGTGGCCAAGGGCGAGCCGGTGTCGTTCTTCATGAACAGCGGCGCCGAGATCGTCTTCTCGGCGCTCGCCATCAACAAGCTCGGTGGCATTTGGACGCCGACGAACACCGACTACAAGGGCGTCTGGCTCGAAGAGGCCTTCCACGGCGGCGGCGCCAAGCTGCTCGTCGCTGACGCCGACCTGCTGCCCAAGGTGGCCGAGCTCGACTCGATCCCCTTCGAGAAGGTGCTGGTGCGGGGTGAGCCGGAGGTCGACCTGCCGATCCCGATCGAGCCCCTCAGCGAGTTCGCGGATCTCGAGGGCCCAGAGCCCGACGACTCCGACTTCCACCTCGGCGACCCCACCTGCATCCAGTGGACCTCGGGGACCACCGGCAAGGCCAAGGGCGTCATCCAGAACCACAACGTCTGGATCCGCGCCGCCGACCGGGGAGCCAGGGGTTCGGGTCTCATCGAGACCGATGTCATCCACAACTGCCTGCCCCTGTACCACTCGGGCGCGTGGGTGGCGAACATCTTCCGGGGTCTGATCTGTGGTGTTCCGGTGGGGATGGATCCCGGGTTTTCGGTCTCGGACTACTGGGATCGCACCCGCCATTACGGCGCCACGATGGTGTTCACCCTCGGGGCCATGCACATGTTCCTGCTCAACCAGCCCGAGCGGGACGACGACCGGGACAACCCCGTTCGGGTCGCCAGCTTCATCCCCACGCCCGAGCATCTCGTGCCGGTCTTCCAGGAGCGTTTCGGCATCGAGCACATCTCCCAGGGCTACGGCCAGTCCGAGTGCATGGGCGCCGTCACCCGCATGGCCGGTGAGACCTACAAGCCGAATTCGCTCGGTACCGAGATCGAGGCGGTCGAGGTCGCCCTGCTCGACGACGACGACCGGCCCGTGCCGATCGGCGAGACCGGTGAGATGTGCGTGCGGCCCCGTGAGCCCTACGCGATCTTCAACGGGTACTGGCGCAACCCCGAGGCCACTGTCGAGGCCTGGCGCAACCTCTGGTACCACAGTGGCGACCTCATGCGTCGAGACGAGGACGGCGAGTACTTCTTCGTCGACCGAAAGCAGGACTTCATCCGGTACAAGGGGCGCAACATCTCGTCGTTCGCGGTGGAGGCGTCGGTGAACGCGCATCCGGCGGTCGCCCAGTCCGCGGCCCATGGTGTCGTGTCGGCCGAGTTGGAGGCCGAGGCGGAGATGAAGGTCTGTGTCGTTCTCAACCCCGGTGAGGAACTGACCGCCGAGGAGCTCTGCCGTTTCGTCAACGACAACGCGCCGCACTTCTTCGTCCCTCGCTATGTCGAGGTCATGGACGAACTGCCTGCCACGCCGACCAACCGGGTGCGCAAGTTCATGCTCCGCGAGCGCGGCGTCACGCCCGAGACCTGGGACGGCATCGCCGAAGGGTTCGAGATCCGGCGCTGAGCCGACCGGTGGTCAGCCCGGCGTGAGCCGGAACAGGCGGAACTCCCGGTCGGTGATGTCACGGTAGGCGTCCCACCCGGCGAAGTGGGCCAGAGCCTTCTCCCACGCATCGGCCCGCTCCTCACCCTCCAGCAGGGTGGCGGTGACGTCGAACGTGTGGCCCCGCCGCAGGATCTGCGCATCGGGATTGGCGATCAGGTTCGCGGTCCACGCCGGATGATGGTCCTGGGCGAAGTTGCTGCCGACCACGATGAACGTGTCGCCGTCGGGGATCGTCTCGAGCGGTGTTTCGCGGCGCTTGCCGGTCTTGGCCCCGGTGGTGGTGAGGACCAACCCGGCGCCGGGGACGAAACGACCCCGGGTGAGTCGGCGCATCCCGCGATGGATCCTCGGCATGACCTTCGGCATCACCGCCCGGAACCAGGGGGCGGTGACGATCTTGGCCAACCGATCGTCGGGTCCGGCGCGTCGTTGGTCGCTCATGCCAGAGACTCTGGCACGGCTCAGCGGTTGATCGACAGTCCGTGGCGGGGTGGTCCGAAGTGGTTCGGGCCCTCGTCGCCGGGGGCGAGGACGAGGTAGAGCGCCGCGAGCGGTGGGAGCCCGATGGCGACTCCGGCCGCGAGCAGGTCGATCGCCCGGCCCGTGTCGTGCAGGCGGCGACTGATCGCGCAGAAGTAGACGTAGAGACCGAGGGTGAACGGAACCATGAACAGCCACATGCCTGCGGTCAGATCCAGCAGGGGTAGGGCCGTCACCGCCCACCAGGCCAGCACCCCGAGGACGACCAACAGGTATTCGATGCGTCCGGCCCGGCCGGCCGGGCGGAGCATGGCGCTGAACCGTTCGCTCATGTCGGTCCATCGGCGTGGGTTCGAGGCGTTTGAGCGAGAACTACAGCCTGCGGCACCGTAGGGGACCCGAGTGAGATGACTCGGTTTTGTTCCGGGATGGAATGTGAGTCAGGTTCGTGTCTCGAGTCGAAGTGGGTAAATTGCGCGGCGATGGAGGACCCGCGTCACACCCAACTCCGCGAGCGCCTGGCCGCCCACTGGCAGGACCGCTCACCCGCCGACATCGCCAACCGGGTCGCCGGCCCCCTCTACGGGTCCGGGTCGGGCTGGGACTTCCCCGACGACCTCGAACCCAAGCACCCTCTGATCCACCTCGCCGTCGGCATCCCCGACGCAGAGGCCCTCCCGAAAGCTGCACTCGCCGAGGCATTCGCTTCCGAGTTCGACAAGCCCGGCGATGTCCCGCTCCGCTACGGCTTCGGTCTCGGGCCGACCCCGTTGCGGCAATGGCTGGTCGAGCGCAGGAACCGCGAAGAGGGCGTCGACATCGACGAAACCTGGTACCAGGTCACCAACGGGTCAGCCGGAGCGATCGACAACGTGGTGCGATCACTGATCGACCCTGGCGACGTCATCGTCGCCGAGGACCCGACCTACATGGGTACGCTCGCCAACTTCCGAGGGGTGCAGGCCGACGTCCGTTTCGTGCCGGTCGACCACGACGGCCTCGACACCGAGGCCCTCGCCGGGATCCTCGAGTCGGTTGCATCCGAGGGCAAGCGGGTCAAGATCATCTACACCATCTCGGCGTTCCAGAATCCGACCGGAGGCACTCTCACGCTCGAGCGCCGGCATCAGCTGCTCGAGCTCGCGCGGCGCCACGACGCAGTCGTCCTCGACGACGAGGCATACCGCGACCTGTGGTTCGACACGCCGCCGCCCCCCGCACTCTCGACACTCGCCGACGGATGGGGGGTCATCACCGTGGGGACCTTCTCCAAAACGGTGGCGACGGGGCTCCGGGTCGGATGGATCCAGGCCCGTCCCGAGTTCATCGACCTCTTCTCGAAGATGCGGTTCGGGCACGGACAGAACCAGCTCGGCCTCTGGGGCTTCACCGGCTTCCTCGAAAGCGGTGGCTACGAACCACACCTCGAGCAGGTGCGGTCCCTCTACCGGGACAAGCGCGACGCCATCCACGACGCGATGCAGCGAGAGGTCGGGGACCATCTCCAATGGGATCGGCCCGACGGTGGCTTCTATCTGTGGCCCCGGCTCGGCGACGGCCTCGATGAGCTGGCGCTCTGGCGCACGGCGCACCACGAGGGAGTGGCCATCAACCGGGGTACGACCTTCATGGCCGCCGGATCACGACAGGGCCCACACCTGCGGATCGCATACCCCTGGACGCCGCTGGATCAGCTGCCCGAGGCCGCCCGCAGGCTTCGAATCGCCTGCGAACGGGTACTGGACGGCGAACCCGCCTGACCTCAGGGCGCCGAGGGCTGTATCCACCTCAGGGCGCCGAGGGCTGTATCCACCTCAGGGCGCCGAGGGCTGGCCGGCTTCGCGCCAGAGGAAGGTGACGGCTTGGGCGCGATCGACCGGGTCGTGGGGGGAGAACTGGCGTGGGCGGGTACCCGTGGTGATCCCCTCGGCCGCCATCCAGCGCACCGCGTCGGTGAAGTACCGACCAGGGGGCACATCGTCGAAGGTGTGAGACGCCACCCGAGCCGGCCGCCCGCGCCAACGCCAGAGGAGCGTGGCCGCCTCGCCGCGGGTGAGGGTCCGATTCGGCGTGAAGTGGGTTGCGCTGGTGCCGGTCGTGATCCCGGCCTCGACCATCCACGCAACGGCATCCTCACAGAAGGCGCCGCGGGGAATGTCGTGGAATCCGCTCGGGCGAGCCGGAGCCGGCTCGCCGGCGGACCGCCACACGATGGTGGCGAACTCCGCCCGGGTGATCTTGCGATGCGGATCGAAGGTCGTCGGGCTCGTGCCGGCGACGACCCCGGTCCCCGCCGCCCAGGTGAGCGCGCCCGCGTAGTACATCGATCCGTCGACATCGAGGAATCCCGCCACGCCGGTACCCCTCGGCCCTCCTTCGAAGAGATCGAACTCGGGAAAGCTCGCACCGAGCAGCTGGGTGCCGTCGGTGGCCAGCCAGCGTTGGGCGACCGTGGTGTACAGGCTCCGAAAGTCCTGGCTGTACTTGAGATCACCTCTCCGGGTCACGTCGGTGAGCGACGGGTACGGGGCAGCCAGGCCCCCCTTGACCCGCGAACCGATGAGGAACGCCATGCCCGCCGACCCGTGATCGGTTCCGAGGGAGTTGTTGCGACGGATCCGACGGCCGAACTCGGACACCACCAGCACCGAGGTCTGGCCGTGGAGCGCGGGGAGCAGGGTGTTGAAGAACCCTTGGATGCCGAGATCGAGTGAAGTCAGCTTGTCTGCGTGCCTCGGACCCTGGTCTGAGTGGGTGTCGAAGCCGCCCAGCGTGGCAGAGACGATGCGCACGCCCAGCCCGAGGTTGAGCACATGAGCAGCCCGTTCGAGGTCCGCGGCGAACCGGTCGCTGCTGCGCACGACCCCTTCGGCGTAGAGGGGTCGTTGGCTGTTGGAGAACTGGGCGGCCACCCGGAGCGCGTCGCCGAACTGGTTCCCCATCTCGCTGAGCGCGCCGCCGTTGTGGCGCCAGAGGGTCTGGTTCCCCAGCTGGTAGCGGCTGCTGGTCGGCAAGAGGTTGCCGGAACTCCGGGGAACGCCGATGACCTTCTGCTTGGTCCCCTTGACGTGGCGGGCGGTGCTGCCCGAGACGGTGGCGCCGAGCACGTCGTCGGCCTGGTCGTCGAGCCAGCGGCCGAGCCAGCCGAGGGACCGGTTCTCACCGAGGAGACGGCCGGTCATCCAGGTGGTGGTCGACGAGAAGTGGCTGTGATCGTCGTTGGGTTCCCCGATTGCGGGGAGGACCGCAACGTCGCCCTGCAGATACCGATGGCGCAAATAGGGGAGCGACGGGTGGAACCACAGGTTGCCGCCCGCCGACGTGGCCGCGGAGGGACTCTGGGCGAGGGACAGCCGCTGGTCGCGATAGGTGCCGTCGTTGAACGGGCCCAGCGTGTTGAGGCTGTCGTTGCCGCCTCGGAGGAAGACGACGAGCAGGATCCCCTGGTCGGGATCGGGTGGGGCTGCGCCGGCTGCCTCGGCCAGGACGGTCAGCGGCAGCGTGGCGGCCAGGCCGCTCGCGCCGACACCACCGATGAAGCCGCGCCGAGAGAAGCCGCCACGGGTCAGCGTCACGGTCATGCCAGGTTCACCTCCGGGAGCATCGCCCCGACTCTGAAGGCCTCACGCCTGAGGTAGGTGGCGTTCAGATCCTCGAGGGCCTGTGTGTGCCATTCCTCGATCGTCTGGCGGGTCTGCGCCGAGGCGTCGGGAACCGCGAACGCATCGAGGATCTGTTGGGCTGCCGCGCTCGGTGTCTTCGATTCGATCCCGGCGAGGAAGGCGGTCTCGTTGATCTCCCGCCCGAGGTCGTAGGCCACTCGGGCCCGCCCGAGCAGGCCGGTGGGGGACAGCCATGCTGAGTTGTGCGGCCACCCTGCCACCGAGGGCGGCAGGAAGAGCTGCTGCCCGAGCACGGCACATCGCTGGTCGAGGCGGCTGGAGGACAGCCGCAGTCCCGTCCTCCGTTGGAGTTCGACGATCCAGGCCAGTGGCTGTTTCACCGCGGCATAGCGGCGTTCCGGCGCCCAGAACTCGTCGCTCAGGAAGACCTCCTTGACGACCGCGAGTGCCGACATCTGGTTGGCCATCATCGTGTTGGCCAGCCGGTCGATCAGGTCGTTCGTCCACCAGCTCGGATCCCCGAACTCCCGCCACAACTTCCAGCTGAGGAACCAGGCGGTGTCGGCCCGTCGACTTCCGTTGATCAGCTCGGTGATCGTCTCGGGGCCGTCCCACTTCCGTGTGATGCCGAAGAGTGTCTTGTCGTGCTTGTCGTGACGATTCGAGTGGAACGCGTAGACCGGTGGCTTCGAACCGTCGACCAGTCCATGGCCGGTCCACGCTCGGGCCATGGAGATCACGTCGTCCTCGGTGAACATGCCGTTCCCGATGGTGTAGAGCTCCATGAGTTCTCGGGCGAAGTTCTCCTGTTCGTCGCCGGCCACGTTCGACGCGTTGTCGAGATCGATGAGCATGGCGGGATCGACGGCGATCCGCTGGCAGAGGTCGTGGAAGTCCGCAGTGCAGTACTGCCGCAGCGTCCGGTGCTGCGTCCGCATGTTGCGCTGGTCCTTCACCCGGTCCGAACTGCAGGCGAAGTGCGAGTGCCAGAAGTAGGTGAGCCGTTCGACGATCGGTGCCGGCGAGACGGTCATCTGCTCGACCCACCAGTGGGTCATCGCCCGCCGCTCGTTGGTTCTGCTGCTTCCTGCCACGACGGGGATGGCATCGAGCGATGGTGCGCCGGTCCGGGAGATCACCCGGTCGACGGCACTCGTCCGCGTCCGGCCGGTGAGATCGGACACGTCGGCGGAGAGCGCGCCGTATCCGGCACGGCGCATCAGGTGGCGGGCGTCGTCGGCCGTCAGCGTCATGGGGAGTCATTCGACCCATTCGGGCTGGGACTCAAGCCCCAATGCGACCGCGGTGAGAAATGGGCCGGATTGCCTGCTCGCGGCCCCTATTCGGACGGCTGCTGGAGCACCACGCTGTTGGATTCGAACCGGATGCGTAGCTCAGCGGTGGTCGCGCCGGACGACGGATCGTTCGTCACCCGGATCTCGCCCTCGTACCGGTCGAGCACGATGACCTTCTGGGTCCAGGTGTCGCCGGAGACGGTCGGTTCCGCGGCCCGGATGAACTCGGGGTCGAAGAAGTCGATCTCTCCCGCTCGGTAGGTCGCACCGTCGAGGCCGGCCGAGAACGCGGCCTGAGCATCGGTTG
>CAYFLT010000093.1:0-17608 GCA_964344055.1 uncultured Candidatus Nemicrothrix sp. | reverse complement strand
CGGTCGTGGAGTCGGCGGCTGAGCCTGAGCCGGCCCCGGAGCCCGAAGCGGTCGTGGAGCCTGAGCCTGAGCCAGAGCCCGCTTCAGAACCCGAGGCAGCGACCGACGCGCCGGCCGAGGCCGACGAAACCACCAGCTGACCCGGCTCAGGGTGCGGCGATGATGCCGTGCTCCTGGAGGAAGTCGGCCAGACCCGGAACCAGGTCCAGCGACGTCACCTCGTCGAGGGGCACCCAGCGAGCGTCGGCTGCGTCTGAGGCGGCTTCGACGTCGGTCGAACCGACCACCGAAGCTTCGAAGTCGAGGATGACGAAGTGATAGCCGTCGCCGATGCGTTCGACCCAGCCGACGAACCGTTCACAGACGGCCTCGAGTCCTGTCTCTTCGGCCAGCTCTCGGACCACCGCATCCTCGAGGAGTTCGCCGGGCTCGACCTTGCCGCCGGGCACGGACCACTTCCCGACCGCAGCTCCCTCTCCCCTCTCGATGAGCAGGAGTCGGCCCTCGTCACGGACGATGACCCCGACGGCCACGGTCGGCCGAGCCGGCGTCACAACGAGCGGTGCACGCTCAGGGCGCGCGCCACCATCCCGAAGCTCTCGAAGAAGTTCTTTGTGGCTCGGTCGCCCGGGAGGGCGACGGAGTCCACGCCGATGAACCCCTCGTCGGCCGCCCACTCGAACACGAGGATCATCAGGGCCTCCCCCACCCCGACACCGCGGGCTTCCGCGAGGACGAACAGGTCGCTGAGCGCGGCCATCGGCGGACCGTGGTGCAGCTCAACGGCTGCGGCGGCCGCGTACCCGACCACGGTTCCGTCGATGGTGCCGACGGCGACCATCGAGGCGTCGTCGTCGATCTGGGCTTCGAGTCCTTGATCGATCGGTTCCGACCGGGCCTCGAGACGGGCCCAGATCGACCCTCCACGATGGGGGGTGAGTTCGGCAATGGCTGCTCGGGCGAGCTCGGTGAGGATCGGCACATCGGCCGGTCCCGCCCTGCGAGCGCCGACGTCCACCGTCAGGTCCGGAGCTGGCGGATGCGGTTGATCACCGTGGCTCTGGCCCGGTGCTGTTGCTCGAAGTCGAGCAGGGTTGCGAGATCGTCATCGGCGAGGTCGTCGAGAAGTCCCAACAGCTCCGGAGCCGACATCGTCTGGTATCCCTCGATGGGGAGTTCGATGTCGTTCCCCATGGGGTCGGGGTCGCCAGGCTCGTCCTCGAGGTCTCGAGCATCGGTATCGACGGCCAGGGCGCTGCGCACGACGTGCCGCAGGTCCTCGACCAGCCGGCCGACGCCCGCATTGCGCTGCTGGCCGGCCACCCGGCCGGCCAGGCGAACCAGAGCGACCTGGCCCCGGCCTCGGTCGGCCAGCTTCGGGAGGAGCTCCTTGGCTTCGAGTGCCAAACCGATCGGGGCGTACACGACGAGGTCGAGGACGCGGTCGCCGAGACGGTCCTGATCGGCCATCAGCTGTCGATCGGGCCGCCGCAGTGCGGGCATTCGCCGTCGCGGACGGCGGCGCTGTTGACCAGCAAGAAGCAGTTCGGGCACGAGATCTCGTTGTCCTGGCGGCCCTGCACCGGCTCTGCGTCGCCGGGCGTGGCGGGAGCCTTGGCCACCGGAGTGTCCTCGTCTTCGTCCTCGTCCTCGTCGTCACCCGCCGCGATCCGGTCCTTCAGGATGGCATCGAGGTCGGCTTCGACGTCGTCGTCGTCCTCGTCATCGTCCTCTTCCTCCGCGGAAGGACGGGCGGGGGCCGGGACATCGTCTTCGTCTTCGTCTTCTTCGTCGACGTCGTCGCCATCGAACTCCTCGACGAGTACGTCGCCCTCTTCGAGGTCGTCGTCGAGCTCGTCTTCGGGGACCTCTTCGAGGTCCCCGTCGTCTTCGGGACTTTCGTCTTCGATCTCGTCTTCGTCGGACATTGGCTACCTGGGAACGGGGGTGTGCGGCGGATCATAGACACTCGGCGGCGAGGCGCAACGCCGAGCCGAGGATTTCGTGCCGACCCGAACTGGTCGTGTCTGCACCGCAGGATCATGCCTGATTCAGCCGCGGGTGCGGCGGATCTCCAGCACGTCGTCCGCGTACGCCCCCGCGGCATCGCTGATGCCGTTGTCGAGCACGCTCCGGAGTCCCTGATTCCAGGCTGCCAGTGCCTCCCGTTCGCTATGGGTACGGTCGATCAGATAGCGGAGATAGCGGGCCGCCAGCTGGATTCCGTCCGACATGGAGAGGGGGTCGAGCTCGAGCCCCAGGAGGCGTTCCTGAACGAAGGTGACCGTGTCGGGGCTGAGCTGGCCGATGCCGAGGTGGCCGTTCGGGCCGACGGCGGACGGCTGCCAGTTGGACTCCTTCCAGGCGATGGCCTCGAGCAGGTCCTGAGGCACTCCGTAGCTCGCCGACCAACGGGTGAAGGCCGCCTTGAGCGGGGTCGCACTCGAGTCGGGCCCATCGGCGTCCGTTGCCGCGCCGGGAGTGGCCGGTGCCGCCGCCGGCACCGGGTTCGGAGTCGTGGCTTCCCCACCGGCAGCTCCCTGCTGCGCCTCCGATACGTCCGAATCGTCCGGCTCTGAGGTGGCGGCAGCCGAAGGAGTCGAGGGAATCGTGAGGACTTGCCCGGCCACGATCCGATCCGGGTTGGTGAGTCCGTTGGCGGCGATCAGGTCGTCGGTGGTGAGCCCGTAGCGGCGCGAGATCGAGAACAGGGTCTCCCCCGGCTGTATCTCGTGGGAGCCTGCGGTGTCGTCCGGGGCGGGCGCAGCGTCTTCCGGCGGGGGCGCAGCGACGGACTCGTCGGCATCGGCCGGGGCTGCGTCTCCGGTCGTGGTGCCACCGGCTGCACCACCCGAGATCACGAGGAGTTGGCCGATCGTGATCCGGTCCGGGTCGGCGAGCCCGTTTCGCTCCGCGAGACCGGCGACCGTGGCGCCGTAGCGGCGGGCCAGGAGCCAGAGGGTGTCGCCTGCGGTGACGGCGTGCTCCACTCGTTCCGTGGAGGTGGCGGCCGCTCCGCCCGATCCCGAGCCGGGATCGGTGATGATGAGGGTCGCGCCGGCGATGATCCGATCGGGGTCCTCGAGGTCGTTCCACTCGACCAGATCGGTGACCGTGACGTTGTGTTCAGCCGCCAGCGAGGTCAGGGTGTCGCCCGGTTCGATGATGACCGTGGTGGTGGCGAACATCACCACCGACGCGAACATCACGAGGATGCCGACAGGGCGGACGGTGGGAAAACGGGGGAACACGGCGGGGGCCTCCAGCGGCTCCGCCCGCGGTGTGGACCTCGACCGTAGCCGGGCTGTCACCCGCGCAGCAACGCTTCCGGCTCACCACCACGGATGGTGGGAGAATTGGCCGCGGTGGGTGGTGTGGCGGGGTCCGGTCAGCCGCCGCTGCGACCGAGCCGCTTCTCTTCGGCCCGGCGCTCCGCATCGAGCCGACCGAGAGTCGGCTCGGCGGTGTGATCGACGAACTTCAGGGCCTCCCCCACGGCGCGGTGTCCAGCCGTCTCCGCGATCTCGCTGTGCATCCGCTGACAGACCCGCCGGTACGCCTCGTGGCCCTGCGGGCTGGTCCGGAGCTCGAGCATGTGCATTGCTTCGCGTGCGTTGAACTGCATGCTGTACCGGACCCGGTATGCGAGCGACACCGCATAGCTCGCCTGATCCGGGTACTCCTCCACCATGGCCTCGTAGAGCGACGCCGACCGATCCATGACCCCGTCGAAGAGATCGCTCACCCCCGCCGCGTCGACGGCGGCCGGCCGTACGAAGCCGTGCCGCGGCGAGAGCGGCTGCCACTCGATCGTGAGCATGCGGTGTCGCTGCAGATCACGGAATGCCCCGTAGTCGCTCAGCACGTCGAAGCGGTACCCGGTGCGCTCGAAGGCACGGCCGGGGCGATGTCGCCGGTTCTCCCGGTTGCCGATGTAGGAGCGGATGACACCGATGCGCTCGTCGGTAGACATCGTGCGCACCCGTGCCTCGACGGCCCGTTCGGGCAGGGAGGTGTACGGATAGAGCATCGCGGCGACCATCTTGATCTCACCGTCCGGATCGAAGTCGACCAACTCGACCACGTCGTCGTCGACCCGGCCTCCCACTTCGTCACCGAAGAGGGAGTCGGCAGTGGCCTCCATCGAGTCACGGATGTCCGCCATGTAGGCGCTGGTGCGGACTCCCCGCTCGGGAAGGTCCACCCGCTTCAGGAACGACGGCACCACCTTGCGGAGTTCGGTGAGCATGAGGTCGGCGTAGGTGCGGGCCTCGGGCAGAGGGTGGGCACGCATCCGGAGCAGGAGCGCCTCGTAGGCCTGACCGGTGCCGTAGATGCCGACGTTCGAAAGGGATGCGGCGGGCAGCATCCCACGGATCGCATCCAGGGCCCGTGCCTTGATCGCCATGCGGTAAGCGAAGTCGCTGTCCGCTTCGGACTTCGGTTCGACCTCGCGGAAGAACTCCTGCATCTGGGGAACGAGCCCGGAGTACGCATCGAACATGCGGTCCATGTCGGCGATGTAGCGGGTGCCGAGCGAGGAGGTCAGGACGTCGGGATCGCGGTAGAAGCGGTAGCGCCCCCCGAGCCGTTGGTCGTAGGCGATGTAGCGGGTCGACTGCTCGAGGTACGACATGAGCCGGCCCCACTCGAGCACCTTGGTGAGGAGGTTCGAGGCCTGCTCGCAGGCGAGATGGACGCCACCGAGCTGGGCGACGCTGTCGTCGCCGTACTCGAAGAAGACGGTGTCGTAGAGCTCCTCGGCTCGACGCAGTCCGACGGTGGCGTCGATCGACTGATCGCCCTCGATGTCGAGCTCACCGACGAACTCCTTCAGGAAGAGACGGCGGAGACTCAGGGCGGTGCGGGAGTAGCGGGCGAACAGGGCGCCCTTCACGACCTCGGGGAGGTTGACCAGTGCGAAGACCGGCTGGTCGAGATTGGTGAAGTACCGACGGAGGATGTCGGCTTCCTCGGCGCTGAACTCTTCGGCGACGTAGACCGTCATCGGCGGCCGGACTCTGTGCAGATGTGGACCGTCATCGGACGGTGAGCCTATGCGGTCGGCTCGAAGGCACCGCGGATCGCGGACATGGCGTTTTCGTCGGTCCAGCAGTCCACGATCGTCATCGCCATGGCCAGCGCACCGTCGACGATGGCCTGGTCACCGGCCTCCGACCTGGCGTGGACGGCGAAGTCCGCAGTGTGGATCGCCGTGCCCTCAGGGGCGCACTTGACCATCGGATGGATCGAGGGCACGGCGTAGCTCACGTTGCCCATGTCGGTTGAACCGACGACCATCTTGCCCTCCTCCTCCGGCTCGGGGTGGCGTCCGGCGTCGATCGCGTTGCGCACGTAGAGGTCGAGAAGCGGATGGTTGTCTAGCATGTCGAAGTAGGGCGTGGCGTCCCACTCGTGGCTCATCGAGCAGCCCGAGGCGTGTGCACCCGCCTGGAGACAGTCGTAGACGCGGGACTTCAGTGGCTCGAGCGACTGGGCGGTGGCGGAGCGGATGTACCACTGCATGGCACTGTGCTCGGGGACGATGTTGGGCTTCACGCCCCCGTCGGTGAAGACGCCGTGGATGCGTTCCTCGGGCCGGATGTGTTGGCGCAGCGCCGAGACGTTCATGTAACCGAGCACTGCGGCGTCGAGCGCGTTGAGGCCCTTCTCGGGTGCTGCGGCGGCGTGGGCGGCCCGGCCCTCGTATTCGACCTCGAGCACCTGGATCGCGATCGTGTGCATGGTGGTGAGATCACGGTCGGCGGGATGGATCATCATCGCGGCGTCGATGCTCTCGAATGCGCCCCGCTGGATCATGAACTCCTTGCCGCCTCCGCCCTCCTCGGCTGGTGTGCCGAGTATCGCGACCCGCCCGCCGAGGGCGTCGGCCACCGAGGCCACGGCGAGCCCCGCACCGAGCCCGGCGGTTCCGATGATGTTGTGGCCACAGGCGTGACCGATCCCTGGCAGAGCGTCGTACTCACAGCAGACCGCGATCGTGGGTCCCTCGCTGCCGGCCCGGGCATCGAACGCCGTGGGGAGGTCGTAGGCGCCGCGATCCACTGACAGGCCTTCGTCCTCGAGGATGCCGGTGAGCACCTCGTGAGCATGGTGCTCTTCGAAGTTCAGCTCCGGGTTGGCGTGGATCGAATGGGAGGCCTCGATCAGGGTTGGTGCCAGTCGGTCGATCTCTTCTCGAACCCGGCGCTTGGCTTCTTTGACGTCCATCGGCTCATCGTATCGGCGGACCCGATTCCGCTTCGGGTCAGAACCAGAGTGGAACCGCGTCCTTCTCCACCCGAACGCTCAGGCTGTGGGCCCGGTCGAGGCGGCGGCCGTCGAGGTAGACGTCGGCCGCCGGTTCGAGATCGATCTGGATCGCCTCCACCCGCCGAGTACGGATCGCCGGGTGCGGCAGGTGGGTTCCCGACCTCAGACGCCGGCGGGCCTTCAGCCGATCGCCGATCCCGAGGGAGGAGGCGGCGTCGAGCACATCGAGCCGTCCGTCTCCAGGATGGGCACGCGGGGCGAGGTTCCACGCTCCATGGAAGGCGGCGTTGGCGACGACCACCACCCGGCCTCGCAGCCAGGACCGGCGAGCCACCAGATGGGCCAGGAACCAGTGCAGTCTGCCGTCGACGAGGACGGCGCCCAGATCGGTTGTTGCGTGGGTGGCCTCTGTGGCGGTTCTCAGATCGGGAGCCGACGGCCCACCGAGCGTCCGCCACAGGTCACCGCCCACCAATCCGATCTGAGGGATCGGTCGATTGGCTCGTCGGGCCGCTTCGATCGCCTCGATCGCGGCTCGATCCGACGCGGCGAGGATCAGGTCGGTGGGTTTGGTCCGCCGCTCCCCCCAGTCCCGGCCGCGCTCCACGGTCATAGGGCTTCGACCGCTCCGGAGATGGCGACCACGCCCCGATGGATGGCGTCTGCCGCGTGGCGAGCGGTCGCGGCGGTGGCCGGCAGCGGGGCCACGGCCGCGAGCTGGCGAAGGAGGTCGATGAGCTGCTTGATGTTGCGGACGAAGTCGCCTGCGGTGAGATCGCTGTCGGTGTCGAGGATCACCCCGAGATCCTCGCCGGCGGCCCAGGAGTGGGCGATCGCGGCGAACCCAGCGTCCGGCGAGCGGGACTCGGGTACTCCATGGTGACGCTCGACCCGTCCGAGCTGCCGTGACAGCTCCTCGAGCTCCCGGTGCCGCTCCGCCGCCGCGGCGGCCGGGAACCACGGAGCGGTGGGTGGGTTGGGGCTCCGGTGCTCATAGGTGAAGCACGAGGCCAGCGAGGCCAGCTGGGGTGCGGTGAGTTCGTCGAACAGGCCGGCGATCAAGGCATCGGTCACGAGGAGATCGATCTCGTGGTACACGCGTCCGAGGGTCTTGCCCGAGTCGGTCACCGTCCAGTCGTCCAGATGACCCCGATCGCGCAGTACGCCACAGATCGCATCGAACCGACGGGCGATCGATGCGCGGTCGCGGCGCGCCCGGCGTTCGAGGGCTTCCACGTCGAGCTCGAGCCGGGTGAGATCGGCTCGCGGGTCGCGCTGGCGTTTGCGGCGCCGATTGCGACGGGCCGGGCTGCGGACCCCCGACCGGCGCAGCCGGGTGGCGACATCGGCCCGATAGTCGGCTCGCTCCGGAGCCATCGGGTACGGGAGCTCGATGTGGCCTGCGGTGTAGGGGGCATGTTCGAGCTCGTCGAGGTCCCAGCGAATGGCGTGGCCCCCCTCCCCCACCAGCCGGATCCGGGCTCGGCCGCCCTTGCGCCAGCTGACGCCCAGGACGGCCAACCGTTCACCGTCATCGTCGATCACCACGTCGCCGGGCCGCAGCCGGCTGACGGCGTCGGAGATCGCCGAGGGCTCGTCCACCGAGGTGGGCGTCGGTTCGGGTTCCGGCAGCTCGGCCACGACCTTCCGGAGATCGACCAGTCGTTTCCGGTCCCGCGCCAGCCGTTGCTCGAGTCGCGACACGTTCGCATCGGCCTGGTACTGGGCGAACGAGCGGGCCAGCAGGGCTCGGGCTTCCTCCGGCTCGTGGCGCTGGAGCAGGTTCACCGCCATGTTGTAGGTGGGGCGGAAGGCCGACCGCAGCCGGAACGACGAACTCCCCGCGAGTGCCGCGACCTGGTCGAACTGGGTGAACGGGGACCACGGCACGAGGGCGTGGCCCCGCTCGTCGATGCCGCGTCGTCCGGCCCTACCGGTGAGCTGAGTGAATTGGGCCGGCGTGAGGAGCTCGTGGGTTTCGCCGGTGAACTTCGAGAGCTTGTCGATGACGACACTGCGCGCCGGGAGATTCACGCCGAGTGCGAGTGTCTCGGTGGCGAACACGACCTTGACGAGCCCCTCGATGAAGCAGAGCTCGACCGCTTCCTTGAATGCGGGCACCAGCCCCGCGTGGTGGCTCGCGATCCCCCGTTCGAGTCGCCGGAGCCAGCCCGTGGTGTCGAGGACGGCGAGGTCGGCGGCCGGCAGGGCGGCGATTCGCTCCTCGGCGATGGTGCGGATCCGTGCTGCCTGCGCACCATCGGTGAACCGAGCGCCGGCTCGTTCGAGCGTCACCGCGGCCTCGTCACAGCCCTTCCGGCTGAAGATGAACCAGATCACCGGGAGGAGATCCCGCTCCTCGAGCAGATCGAGGAGCTCGAGTCGGTGGGGGGCCTTCCACGGCGGTCGCTTCGCTCGGTGGTCTCTGCGCCCCCGCCGCAGCTCGGGGTCGAAGCGGTGACCCTCGGAGTTGGGCCGGCCGTCGACGATGGTCGGGATCATGTGGGGCGCCCGGCCCCGATGGTCACCCACGACATAGTGGTTGGTGAGTTCGACGGGCCGCTCGGTCTCCACCACTTCGCCGGTGTCGCCGCGTATCGACTCCAGCCAGCCGACCACCTCGCCGGTGTTCGAGACCGTGGCCGACAGGCACACGAGCGCGACGTGTTCGGGTAGATGAAGGATCACCTCCTCCCACACCGGGCCTCGGAAGGAATCCTCCAGGTAGTGCACCTCGTCCAACACGACCACGGCGAGGTCGTCGAGATTGCGGCCCTCGTAGATCATGTTCCGCAGGACTTCGGTGGTCATGACGACCACGTCCGCATCGCCGTTGATGGAGTTGTCGCCGGTGAGGAGGCCCACTCGTGAGCTGCCGATCCGTGCGGCGAGATCGCGGTACTTCTGGTTCGAGAGGGCCTTGATCGGCGTCGTGTAGAAGGATCGCCGACCTTCGGACAGAGCTCGATCGATGGCGTGCTCGGCCACGACGGTCTTGCCGCTTCCAGTGGGCGCTGCAACGAGCACCGAACGACCCTCATCGAGATGGTCGATCGCCTCGAGCTGGAATCGATCGAGGGTGAACCCACGATCCGGTGGCGTGATCACGCCTGGGCAGCCGCCCGCCGCTGGCGCCGGAGTCGCAGGCGCCCGAACAGGATGGCGATCTCGTAGAAGAGGTACATCGGCACCGACAGCACCATCAGGGTGAACGGATCGCCTGATGGCGTGATGACCGCAACGAGCACGACGATGCCGACGATGGCGTACTGGCGGAAGGACCGCAGGGTGCGGTTCTCGAGAATGCCGAGGATCTGCAGGAAGATCAGGATGATCGGGAACTGGAAGGCGATGCCGAAGGCGATCATCATCTTCGTGACGAAGCTGATGTAGCTCAGTGGGCTGAGCAGCTCTTCGAAGTTGTCGGCGCCGAGACCGAGCAGGAAGTCGAGGGCCCTGGGCACGCTCCAGTAGGCGAGGCCCACTCCGAGGAAGAACAGGGCGATCCCCGACACGATGAACGGGATCGCGTAGCGCTTCTCGTGGCTGTAGAGGCCAGGCGCGATGAAGCGCCACAGCTGGAACAAGATGACCGGTATCGCGACCGCGACGCCGCCATAGCCCGCCACGGTCAGCTTGAGGCTGAACGGCTCGAACGGGTCGCGGACGTAGAGGGTGCACTCGGTGCCGGGATCGAGGATGTCGCAATACGGGTCCATCAGGAACTCGATGATCACGTCGTACGCGATCCAGCACGCCACGGCGCCCACGGCGATCGACACGAAGCAGATGATCAGGCGTCGACGGAGCTCGGTGAGATGCTCCATGAGCGACATCCGCGCCTCATCGGGGTGCGTGGTCATCGTCAGGTCTCGGGCGTGTCGTCAGACTGCTCAGTGGTGTCGCCGGCGTCTGTCGCAGGTTCACCCGGGTCGTCGGCCGCCGTGGGCTCGTTGCCGGCGTCGTCCGCGGGGGTGGTGTCGGCTGGCGTGGTGTCGGCTGGGGTGGTGTCGCCGAGCGGATGGCGGCCACCGGCTCGAGCAGCCCGCTGATCGGCGATCAGCTTGCTCCCCTTCTCGCGCGCATCGGCTTCCACCAACGGATCCTGCAGGGCCTCGCGCATCTCGCGCTGGAAGCCTCCGGAGATCCGCCGGACTTCGTTGACCGCCTTGCCGACCTGACGAGCCGCTTCGGGCAGCTTCGTGGGTCCGAGGACGATCAGGGCGACCACGAGGATGACGAGCACTTCCATGCCACCGAGGTTTCCCATGGCGCCCGACTCTACCGATCTCGCGCGCCGCTTCGGAGGCGACGGGGGTGATGGGGCCAAGCCAGTCGGCGCCTGGCATCGGATTCGAGCTCGACCGCGTGCTCGCGGAGTCGGCCGGTCGCCCGTCCGAGCTCGTCGGCGGCGACAGCGGTGGCACCGGAGCGGCGCAGCGCATGGCGGAGCGCGACGATCTCCCCCTCCAACCGCCGCAGGCCGAGGGTGAGGACCATCAGGGCGAGGACCACGGCCATGGCAGGCGCGAGAAGCGTCCAGGTCATGGGCGCGAAGCTACCGGTCCACTGCTCAGCGACCGGCGATCCCTGAGCCTGCCGATGGAGCCGTGCCGGAGTCAGCCGTCGAGGAGATGGGAGAGGGCTGCGTTCCACGAAGTGGTGTCGTGGAGCTTGTCGTGGAAGTCGAGGAGATCGTCGTGGCTGATCGGCCGGCCGATCTTTCGTTCCTCGAGTTCGGCCGGGAGACTCCACGTGTCCATGGCCACGCCGGAGGCGACGAGCAGGTCGATGGTGCGGGGTTCCGCTCCCTTGACGACGGTGATCTCACAGACCGGGCACCGGAAGGAGTACTCGCCGCGGTTGTCGTTGATGCACACGCGGACCCGAACATCGGCCGTGGTGAGCTCGACGTCCCCGCAGGTCTCGCAACTCGCACGAATGGTAGCCATGGTGTGGAAAAGACCTCGGATCGTCAGCCCGTGTACTGGCCTCCATCGGCTCCGCCCCTGTCGCTCTTGAGGGTCCTCGGGCCCGGTTTGCCTAGGTCATTTGACCCACCGGAGAGGGGCCGCACACCGGGCGTGCCCAGAACGGACAGAAGTGCCACGATGAGGGGTATGGCGACCAGGATTCGAGGGATGTGGTCGCCCCCTGTGCTGTTCGCTCATCGGGGGGCGCGCGCCCACGCGAAGGAGAACACGATCGAGGCATTCGCGCTCGCGGTCGACATGGGCGCCACCGGTCTCGAGAGTGATGCCTGGCTCACCCGCGACGGCGAAGTCGTGCTCGACCACGACGGCTGGCATCGGTGGTTTCCGCGCAAGTGGATCGAGGAGGTCGACCGCATCGATCTCGCCGATCACATTCCCACGATGCAGGAGTTCTACGCCGCGGTGGGTTCGGAGCTTCCGTTGAGCCTCGACGTCAAGGACGAGTCGGTGTTCGAGCCGCTAGTGGCGATCGCCCGGGCTCACGACGCGGTAGAGCGGCTGTGGGTCTGCCACCACGATCTGGGACTCCTGCGCGAGTGGCGGGATCTCGCGCCTGAAGTACGCCTCGTGAACTCGACCGCGCTCGAACGGCTCGATCACGGGCCGGAGCGACGGGCCGCGGAACTGGCGGCCGCCCGCATCGACGCGGTGAACCTGCGACAGAACGAGTGGACCGGCGGACTCACGACGCTGTTCCACCGGTTCGACGTGCTCTGTTTCGGATGGGACGCCCAGCACGAGCGTCAGTTGGCCGCACTGATCGACATGGGTGTCGACGCGATCTACAGCGACTATGTCGATCGCATGGTGGCGGTAGCCCGCGAGTACGGGTAGCCGGTTAGAGGAAGCCGAGATCCGACAACGGCCAGACCTTGAGGAACGCCCGACCGATGATCGTGTCCTCGTGGATCGGCCCGAAGGCACGGCTGTCGGTGCTGTTGCCCCGGTTGTCGCCCATGACGAAATACCAACCGTCGCCGAGCGTGCAGCGATCGGCGACGGCCTGACTGTTCTCGCAGCCCTGACTGATGATCGGCGACGTTCGCGGGATCGTCTGGTGATCCATCGTGTAGGGCTCGGTGAGCAGGACGCCGTCGATGTACACCTGGCCGTTGACGAACGTGATCGTCTCGCCCGGGAGGGCAACGACCCGCTTGATGAAGTCCTCGATGTCGCCCCCTGCGCCCGGTGGCTTCTCGAACACGACCACGTCGCCTCGGTCGATCTCACCGAAGCGGTAGCTGAGCTTGTTGACGAGCACCCGATCGTCGCGATGGAGGGTCTCTTCCATCGATGCCGACGGGATGTAGAACGCCTGGAGCAGGAAGGCCTTGATGAGCAGGGCGACTGCGAGGGCACCCACGGCGACCGCCACCCACTCGATGAGCGTCTTCAGCGACGACTCGAGTCCCCGCTTCCGGCGGGGCTTGGTGACCGGGGCGGAATCGTCGGCCCAGAAGTCGGCCTCAGGCAGGTCGTCGTCGACCGCGGTGGCGGCCACCGGCGGTGTGTCGATCGGCGCGGTGGGCGGCATCATCGGCGGCGGTGTGGCTGCACCCTCGGCACCGACTCGGCTCGCTCCGGGCCGCGGCGGCGGGCCGGAGACGGGATTGGGTCCGGGGTCAGTCACGGGAGGACCCTACCGGTCGGGCCCCGACAACACGCGTCATGCGGGTTGCCCCTGATACCTCGCCAACACCCGCCGCGCCGCGACGGCGCGGACGTCGGGTGACAGCGGCTCATCACACGACTCGATGGTTGCGTCGGGCCCGAGCCGCAGGAGCAGACGCTCGAGCCAGGGCGTGGCGGTGACTGCCATCCGCACGTCGATGTGGTCGCCCTCGTCGGCCAAATGGTCCACCGGGTACTGCTCGACCACCCAGCGGGCGCGGGGGGCGAGCCGGAGCTGCACTCGAGGGTCGTCGCCGGAAGGAGAGAACGAGGCATCGGATGCCGTGGTGGCCTTCGATGCCTCCTGCTCGGTGCGGTTGGCCTGACGAATCCGGTCGACGCGGAACACACGCTCCCCTTCGGCACGATGACACCATCCACTGAGGTACCAGTTGCCCTGGTCGCTGAAGACACGGCTTGGGTCGACGGTCCGCTCGGTGAGTTCGTCTCTTCCGTAGGTGTAGTACTCGAGGTCGACTCGGACGCCGTCGGCCACCGCCTGGCGCAACACTGCGAGCGTGTCGTCCGGGGCGTTGCCCAGACGCACGTCGACGGCACGCTCGGCTCCTTCTCCGAGGGCGGTACCGAGCTTCGTGAGGGCGCGTAGCAGCGGGCTCGCCTGGCCTTCGGCTCCGGTCTCGTCGGCAGCATCGGGGTTTGCGTCGCGCTCTGCGTCGTCGGGGTCGCCTTCGGCCAACTGGAGCACGGACCGGCCAGCCGTGAGGAGTCGTGCTCCTTCCTCTGCGGTCAGCCGCAAGGGGCGGGAGAACCAGTCCGCATAGCGGATGTGGACCCGGTCGTCACTGATCTCCACCTCGATGAGTGAGTCCGGGCTGAATGGATGGACCCCGACGAAGAACACGACCTCCTGGAGATCGTCGAGCAGCTGAGCCCGCGGATAGGCGAACCGCGTCACGACATCGTCGAGCAGAGCGCCGTCGTCCTGGTCGGCCACCCACGGGATGACGGAGAGCAGCCGCGCCAGACGGTCCCGCGACGTGAGTCGAGGGCTCATGCCATCGCCTCGAGCCACTCGATCAGGTCGGATCGAAGCTCGGGCGGGTCGAGCACCTCCGCATGGTCGAGGAAGCTGAGGACGAACGAACGGAACGCCTCGACGTTTCGGACCGAGAGGGTGGCGATCACCGACCCGCCCGGTTCCTCCTCGACCTGCCCGAGGATGTGGCGGGCCCATGCGGCCTGGTCGGCGTCGATGCGGACCCGAGCCGTTGTGGGCGCACGATCCCCGAGCTCCCAGCCCCGCAGGTCGAGCGGATCCGACACGGTGCCGACCGCCTCCTCGGCGGGTCCGGCGACCTCGACCGGTCCTTGGAGTCGATCGACGCGGTAGAGGCGTTCGCCACCGCGGACACGGTCCCAACCGGCCAGGTACCAGTGGCCGCGGGAGAACGACAATCGCCACGGCTCGACCACGCGATCGGTGTCGCCGTAGCGGAAGGCGACGGCCTTTCGCTCGGCGGCGGCGCCGATCAGGGTGGCGAGCACCTCGTCGAAGGGAACCCGGCCGACCTCGTCTGCAGTCGAATCGCCGGCTGCTCCGAGCTTCACCAGCGCGGTGTCGTCGCCGTCGAGTCGGACCAGGTTCGTGGCCAGGTGGAGTGCGGCGAGTTCGTCGGGTTCGAAACGCAGCTCGGCGCCGGCGTAGTCGCCCCTCCGAATTCGGTAGCCCTCTGCCGGGGGATCGCTACCAGGGATCGTCTCGACCTGCAGCGGCATCCCCATGGAGCGGAGGTCGTCCTTGTCCCGCTCGAACGTCCGTCGGAACGACGCCTTGGCCTCCGGATAGCCGCCGATGCGCTCCCGGAGCTGATCAGCGGTGAGGGGGCGGTCGGTGTCGAGCAGGGCGGCGGTCAGGTTGAGCAGGCGCTCGAGCTTGTCCATGACTCAGAGGGAGGCGATCAACTTCTCGACCCGCTCGTCGTGTGCCTTGAAGGGGTCCTTGCAGAGGACGGTGCGCTGGGCCTGGTCGTTGAGCTTCAGGTGGACCCAGTCCACCGTGTAGTCGCGCTTGCGTTCCTTCGCCCGCCGGATGAACTCTCCCCGGAGTCGTGCCCGGGTGGTCTCGGGAGGGTGCTCGACTGCGTGGGAGATCTCCGCGTCGGTGACGACCCGCTCGACGATGCCTCGCTTCTGCATGCGGTAGAACAGCCCGCGGTCGCGGTTCACGTCGTGGTACTGGAGGTCGACCAGGGCCACGCGGGCGTCGGACAGGCTGAGGCCGTGTCGCTCGCGGTAGCTCTCGATGAGATTGTGCTTGATCACCCAGTCGACCTCTCGACCGAGTTGCAGTGGATCGTCGGCGATGGCGGTGAGGCAGTGCTCCCACATGTCGAGCGCCTGCTTCTCCTGGGGCGACAGCTCGTGGTGGTCGGCGAACTTGAGGGCACGGTTGAGGTACTCGCTCTGGATGTCGAGGGCGGAGACCTCGCGCCCGTTGGCGAGCCGAACCCTCCGGCGACAGGTCATGTCGTGGCTGATCTCACGGATCGCCCGAATGGGGTTCTCGAGGGTCATGTCGCGGAGGACGACCTGGGGTTCCTCGAGCATCCTGAGCATCAGGGCACAGGCCCCCACCTTCAGGAAGTTCGTGTACTCGCTCATGTTCGAGTCGCCGACGATCACGTGGAGGCGTCGGTAGCGCTCGGCGTCGGCGTGGGGCTCGTCGCGGGTGTTGATGATGGGGCGGCTGCGGGTGGTGGCCGACGAGACCCCCTCCCAGATGTGTTCGGCCCGCTGGCTCACGCAGTACATGGCCCCACGCGCGGTCTGGAGGACCTTGCCTGCGCCGGCGTAGATCTGGCGGCTGACGAGGAACGGGATCAGAACTTCGGCGTAGGAGGCGAAGTCGTCGCGGCGGCTCGTGCAGTAGTTCTCGTGGCAGCCGTAGCTGTTGCCCGCCGAGTCGGTGTTGTTCTTGAACAGGTAGATGTCGCCATGGACGCCCTCGTCGCCGAGTCGCTCCTCGGCGCTGGTGAGCAGCTGTTCGAGGATGCGCTCCCCTGCCTTGTCGTGCACGACGAGGTCGTGGACGGAGTCACACTCCGGGGTGGCGTATTCCGGATGGCTGCCCACGTCGAGGTAGAGCCGGGCCCCGTTGGCCAGGAACACGTTGCTGCTGCGGCCCCACGACACCACGCGGCGGAAGAGGTAGCGGGCGACCTCGTCGGGGCTGAGCCGTCGCTGGCCGCGAAGGGTGCAGGTGACGCCGTACTCGTTCTCGATGCCGAAGATCCGTCGCTGCACGTCGACAACCTAACCCGACCCGCCACCGAATCGGCTGAGCGTCCCCACCCCTGGGGCTCCGGAACCCTTCCGTTCTGGGTGGGCCAGGTGCTGGTTTCCGACACCACACCCACCCAGTTCGTGGAGTTGCCCGTTCTGGGTGGGTCAGGTGCTGGTTTCCGACACTGGGCCCACCCAGAACGACAGGATGGATCGTCAGGCGGCTCGTCGGGCGAGATCGCGGAGGAGCTGTTCGACCATCGGGCGGCGGTGGAACAGGTCGGTGTCGTCGACCCGACGCACCACCATCCCGGCGGCTTCGAGTCGGCGCTGGCGGAGTTCGTCGCTCCGGCGGTCGGTGATGGACCCGTGGTACATCGCGCAGTCGACCTCGATGACGAGCCCCCGCTTCGAGTCGACGAAGTCGACCCGACCGATCCACGACTCGCCGTCACCCAAATGGATCTGCCGCTCGAAGTCCCAGAGCCCGACACCCCGGGCGATCTCCTGGAACCGCGCTTCTGCACCCGAGCCGGGAGGCATGTAGTCGACCGGTCGATCCGCCATCAGCTCGCGGATCAGGGTCGAGCCGGTGCGGCCCCGCTTACACAGATCGATGGCTACTCTCGTCATCGACGCATGGCACACGAGGTTGCGGGCCCACGCCGTGTCGAGCAGCCGTTCGAGCCGTTTCGGGTGGATGTCGGGGAGGCCGGCCAGATCGAAGATCATGCGGCTGGGTGTGGTGGCGGGGATGCGGTCGATCTCGGTGACATGGTGAGGCAGGAGGAGGCGGGGCCGATGAACGACGGCCAGGGGGTGTTCGTCGTCGCGGACCCTCGGACGATCACCGGTGACCTCGATCGGGTGGACCGTGAAGCCGGGTAGACCCAGCAGGGCGGCGAGGGACCGGTGGGAGAGAAAGGTGTCGGGTCCGACATCGAGGACCGCCGCCATCATCGCCGCTTCGTCGGTCACCGGACTGCCGGCCACTCGCAGCACGCGGGGCGACACCGTTTGCAGGAACCCGTTGTCGATTCGTCGCCGAATGGCCCCCGGTGAGACGGAGTGTGCCCGTAGCTGACGGCGGGAGACGAGGCCGTGTTGGCGGCTCGCAAGGTCCCGGATCCTATTGTCGACATCGCGCGTGGACATGCGTCCACCCTGTCACCGGGGTGTGACACCGGCTGTCGCCAGACACGCGGTCGCCGTTCTGGGTGGGCGGGGTGTCGGAAAACGGGACCAAATCCACCCAGAACGGTGGGTTGGCGCGCTCAGTTTGCGAGGAGTTGGGTGGTCTCTTCGTCGGAGAGGCGGCGGAAGGTGCGCCGCCCGTTTCCGCGCTCGAGCACCGCTGCTTCGAGTGACTCGCGGCTCGAGCGACTGGGCGGTGGCGGAGCGGATGTACCACTGCATGGCACTGTGCT
>CAYFLT010000092.1:397-17615 GCA_964344055.1 uncultured Candidatus Nemicrothrix sp. | reverse complement strand
ACGTGGTCGGTCAACGCCACCTCCTGGATCCGGGCCGGCCGCTGCGAGCGCTGATCGAGGCCGACCGGCTCTCCTCGGCCATCTTCTGGGGGCCACCCGGCACCGGCAAGACGAGCCTCGCCCGGTTGGTCGCCAGCACGACCGAAAAGGTGTTCGAGGAACTCTCGGCCGTCACGGCCTCCGTGAAGGACGTCCGCGAGGTGATCGCCGCCGCACGGCACCGCCTGGGCGAGCGGGGAAGCGGGACGATCCTGTTCCTCGACGAGGTCCACCGGTTCAACAAGGCGCAACAGGACACCCTTCTCCCTGCGGTGGAGGAGGGGCTGATCGTGCTCATCGGTGCCACCACCGAGAACCCCCACTTCGAGGTGAATCCGCCGTTGATGTCGCGGTCGACGCTCTTCCGGCTCCAGGCGCTCGGCGCGGACGAGGTGGCGGAACTGGTGAACCGGGGGCTCGAGGTCGAGGGCGCCACTGCCGACGCCGACGCCATCACCCACATCGCGGCCCGGGCCGGGGGCGATGGCCGCCATGCGCTCACCAGCACGGAGGTGGCAGTGGCCCTCGCGGCAGGCCGGGGCCGGCCGATCCACGTCACCCTTCGCGACGCCGAGTCGGCGGTCGATGCGAAGGCCGTTCGCTACGGACGCGACGGTCACTACGACGTCATCAGCGCGTTCATCAAGAGCATCCGGGGATCCGATGCCGACGCCGGTCTCTACTGGCTGGCTCGCATGCTCGAGGCCGGCGAGGACGCCCGCTTCATCGCTCGCCGCCTGGTGATCCTCGCGTCTGAGGACATCGGCATGGCAGACCCCCAGGCGCTGTTGGTGGCGGATGCGGCCGCCCGCGCAGTGGAGTTCGTCGGCCTGCCCGAGGCTCAGCTGAACCTGGCCCAGGCGGTGGTCCACCTCGCCACCGCCCCGAAGTCGAATCGGGTGACCACGGCAATCTTCGCGGCCCGCCAGGATGCCAGGATCGCAGGTACCGGGGAGGTGCCGGCCCATCTCCGTGACGCCCACTATCAGGGCGCGGCGAGCCTCGGACACGGCGACGGCTACATCTACCCCCACGACCTCCCAGAAGGTTGGGCCGAGCAGGACTACCGGCCCGACGAGGTTGCCGACCATCTGTACTACGAGCCCTCCCCGCACGGTTTCGAAGGACGGCTCGGATCCCGCTGGCCGGGTCGACAGGACCCCGAACGGCCTGCCTGAAGCATCACCCTTCGGGTGATGCCGGTCGGCTTGACTGGTTGCCATGTCTGCCGTCGACCTGGCTGCTGTCGTCGTCACCGTCGTGTGTCTGGCGGTCGTCGTGGTGCTGGTGCTTGCCGTACAGGCACTCGTTCGCACCCTTCGTGAGCTGCGGACCACCGTCGATGATCTCCGTTCGAGCGCGCTCCCGATGGTCGACGATCTCCACAAGACAGTGGCCAAGGCGGGTCAGGAACTGGATCGGGTCGACGCCGTGGTCGGGCGGGCCGAGCGGATCTCCGCCACTGTCGATGTGGCGTCAAGACTCACCTACAAGGCGATGGCACCACCACTCATCCGAACCCTGTCGTTCGTCACCGGCGTAGGGCGCGCCACCCGCATGCTGGCCGCGCCCCGGCGCCGCCAGCATCGCGCCATCGAGGTACGAGGAAGGCGACGCCGATGAAGCGCATCTTCTGGGCAGGGGCCGGCTACACCCTCGGGCTCGGCACCTCGCTCTACGTGCAGAAGCGGGTGCGGCGCACGATGGAGCGCTACACCCCCGAACAGGTGCGGCAGGAGGTCGTGGACAGGAGCCACCAGGTCGCCGACCGCGCCCGCGACGCCGTGATCGACCTGCGTGACGCGGCCCAGGAGGGAATCGCCGCGATGCGGCGCGACCGGGCCGATCTCATGGCCGAGTTCGGCGACGACGAGACCCTCCATGCCGGGCCGGCACGAGGGCTCGACCCGTCCGATCGTCGCCCGGGCGGGTTCCGCCCGCTTCACTGACGTCGTCTGGCCGGCCGGGACACTCACCCAGGGTCCGCCCCCTGCACCGGTAGGCTCTACCTCTCATGAAGGCCAACGAAGTCCGCCGCGCGTTCACCGACTTCTTCGTCGAACGCGAGCACAGTCATCAGCCCAGCGCGTCGCTGATTCCCCACGATCCGACCCTGCTTTTCACCGTGGCGGGCATGGTGCCGTTCAAGACCTACTTCACCGGTGAGGAACCCGCCCCGTACGACCGCGCGGTCACGGTGCAGAAGTGTGTCCGGGCCGGGGGTAAGCACAACGACCTCGACGAGATCGGTCGCACCGCCCGTCATCTCACCTTCTTCGAGATGCTCGGGAACTTCAGCTTCGGCGACTACTTCAAAGAAGACGCCATCGCCTGGGCGTGGGAGTTCGTCACCGAAGTGATGGGGCTCGACCCCGAACGCCTCTGGGTCACGGTCCATCTCAGCGACGACGAGGCGGCCGCGATCTGGAACGAGCAGATCGGCGTCCCGGCGGAGCGGATCCAGCGCCTCGACGAAGACAACTACTGGAAGATGGGCGACACCGGCCCGTGCGGCCCGTGTTCGGAGATCTTCTGGGACAAGGGTCCTCGCTTCGGTGAGGCCGGCGGCCCCGAGCACGGCGACGAAGAGCGCTACATCGAGATCTGGAACCTCGTGTTCATGCAGTTCGAGCAACGGGAGGACGGGTCGATGGTCCCGCTCCCGAAGCCGTCCATCGACACCGGCGCGGGGCTCGAGCGGATCGTGTCGGTCCTCCAGGACGTGGATTCGGTGTGGGAGACCGACGAACTGAACGCCCTCCTGCGCACGGCTGGAACGCTCACAGGGGTCGATCCCGACGCCGCTCCCGAGGAACAGCAGGTCTCCTTGCGGATCCTCGCCGACCATGCGCGCTCCACGTCGCTCCTGGTGAGCGACGGTGTGTTCCCGTCCAACGAGGCCCGCGGCTACGTGCTGCGCCGGATCATCCGCCGCGCGGTCCGCCACGCCTACATCCTCGGGGTCGACGATCCGGTCATGGGTGCGATGGTCGACCGCGTCGTCGAGCTGATGGGCGACGCCTACCCCGACCTCGTGAAGAACCACCAGTTCGTGCGCGACGTCATCGATCGTGAAGAGGTCCGGTTCCGCGAGACGCTCCAGAAGGGCCAGGCGATCCTGGACCAGGAGCTCGGGTCGCTCGCCGAGGGTGAGCAGCTGGCCGGCGCCACCGCCTTCCTGCTCCACGACACCTACGGGTTCCCGCTGGAGGTCACCCAGGAGATCACCGGCGAACGCGGCGTCGAGGTCGACGTCGACGGGTTCGACGTGGCCATGACCGAGCAGCAGAAGCGGGCCAAGGACGCGCGAAAGGTCGCCGATGCCGGCGACACCAGCCACCTCTCCGAGCTGGTTGAGGAATGGGGCGAGACCGAGTTCACGGGCCGGGCCGAGGTGAGTTCCACCGGTCGGGTCCTCTACGCGGACGAGTCGGTCGTCGTACTCGACCGCACGCCCTTCTACGCCGAGAGCGGCGGCCAGATCGGCGACACCGGCACCATCACGACCGACAGCGGAGAGGTTCGGGTCACCGATACCCGCTACGGCGTGCCGGGGCTGCACATCCACGACATCGAGGTCGTCGCCGGTTCGATCGAGGCGGGCCAGGAGGCCACCGCTGCCATCGACAGCGATCGCCGCGCGGCGATCCGCCGGAACCACACCGCGACCCACATCATGCACTGGGCACTGCGGCGGGTGCTCGGTGACCATGTGAAGCAGCAGGGCTCGTACGTCGGCCCGGACCGGCTGCGGTTCGACTTCAGTCACTACGAGGGCATGACTCGCGAACAGATGGCCGAGGTGGAGGATCTCGTCAACGGCGAGGTGCTCGAGAACAGTCCGTGCCGCCACTTCGAGACGACCATGGACCACGCCGAGCAGCTCGGTGCCATCGCCTTCTTCGGCGACAAATACGGCGACACCGTCCGAGTGCTCGAGGCCGGGGCCAATTCGGTCGAGCTCTGCGGCGGCACCCACGTGCGAGCCCTGGGCGACATCGGTCAGCTGCGCATCCTGTCCGAAGGCTCGATCGGGTCGAACATCCGTCGCGTCGAGGCGGTCACGGGCATTGCCGCACTGGATCTCGGCCGGGAGGCGGAGCACGTGGTCGCAGCCGCGGCCGATCGTCTCGACGTCCCCAACCCAGCTGATCTGCTCGAGGGAGCCGCGAGTCGTATGGCGGAGATCAAGCGGCTCCGTAGCGAGGTGGCCCGGCTCAAGCAGCAGCTCGCGGTCGGGCAGGCTCCAACGCTCGCAGGGCAGGCAGTCGACGGCGTCGTCGTGGCGAAGGTCGACGGGGTGGACCGGGACGGCCTCCGCGACCTCGCCGTGTCGGTCCGTGATCAAGACGGCGTCCACGCTGTCGTCCTCGGCGCCGCGTTCGACGGGTCCGGTGTCGGTCTCGCCGCTGCGGTCACCCCCGACAGCCCGCTGAAGGCGGGTGCGCTCATCGACGATGCCAAGAAGACCATCGGCGGAGGCGGGCGGCCCGCGGATGATCTGGCGGTCGCCGGCGGCAAGCACGCGGAGAAGCTCGAGGAAGCCCTCGACCAGGCTCGGGCCGCCGCCGGGGTGAGCTGAAGTGCGGGCCCTCGGGCTCGACCTCGGCACCAAGCGCATCGGGGTGGCCGTGAGCGACAGCGCGGGCAGTCTCGCCACTCCGATCGAGGTCGTGAAGCGGCAAGGTGACCGCCCGCGTGAGCATCGCGCCATCGCATCGCTGGTGGACGAGTGGGAGGCCGAGATCGTCGTGGTCGGTGTTCCCTACAACATGGACGGTTCCACCGGACCCATGGCCAAGAAGTGCCTCAGCGAGATCTCGTCGCTGGGCGACACCCTCGATGTGCCCGTCGTTCCCTACGATGAACGGCTGACGACGGTGACCGCTGAGCGGAGTCTCATGGAACAGAGCATGAATGCCGAGGAACGGCGCCGAGTGGTCGACAAGGTCGCCGCGGCCGTCATGCTCCAGGCGTGGCTCGATGCCGGGATGCCCCGTGGCTGACGCTCCCCGGAAGAAGCGCAACTTCGCGGCCTTCCTCACCGGCGCAGCCGAGGAGGAAGCCCCGCCTCCGGCGCATCCCCCGTCGAGCGTGTCGGAAGCCCCGTTGTATCCGGCGGCGGGTTCCCGCCGCCCGGCGACTCGGGTGGCCCGACCGGTGAGTGCCGCACCGCCGCCTGCTGCGGCCGCTCCGGTTCTCGTCGACCCGAACATCGGTGACAAGGTCCCGGCCGCGCTGCCGGACCATCTCTCACCCCCCGGCGCCGTGATCGTCGCCGGTGTGGACGGCGACGGCATCGAGTACGTGCTCGAGGACGACCCCGAAGCCGAGCCGTTGGTCGACCCCCGCTACGACATCGAGGACCGGAACTGGGTTCGCTACCGCACCAGCTGGGGTGGGTTCCTGCGCATCGTCGCCCTGGTCATCTTCGTGATCTGGCTGATCACCAACGTGCGAGGCCGGATCTACGCGTGGGTCGACGACCAGATCGTGCCGCCCGACGCCCAGGGCGAGGAACTGATCGAGTTCACGATCCCCGAAGGTGCGTCCACCAACACCGTCGCCACCGAGCTCTCCAACGCCGGGATCATCAACAACCCCACCGTCTTCCGCTACTGGCTCCGGTGTGAGGGTGAGCTCTCCATCACCGGGTTCCTGAGCTGCGACACCGAGAAGACCTTCCAGGCCGGCGACTACGAGCTCTACGAGAACATGGCGTACGAGGACGCGGTGACGATCCTCGACGAAGGTCCGATACCGATCATCTTCCAGTCCTTCACCATTCCCGAAGGCCTCCGACTGGGCGAGATCGTCGACCGGTTGGTGGCGGTGAACCCCCGCTTCGAACGCGACCAGGTGCTGGAGGCGCTGCAGAACCCGAATCTCGTCTCGGACTTTGTGGACCCGGATGCTCCGGAGCTGCTTCGTCTGGAGGGGACCCTCTTTCCTGCCACCTACGACATCGCCGAGGACGATCTGGCCGATGAGGCGCGGTTCCTCCGGCGGATGGCCGACACGTTCGACGACAGGTTCGGCGGTTTGATCGACGAGCTCGGCTACGACCCTGCGGCGATCGAGCTGGGGCTCACCGACTACGACATCATCGTCATCGCCTCGCTGATCGAGGAGGAGGCCAAGGTCGACGTCGACCGGCCGCTGATGGCGCGAGCCATCTACAACCGGCTCCTCCAGGACATCCGGCTTCAGATCGACGCGTCGACCTACTACTCGGTGGGGAAGTCGTTCACCGAGCCGCTGCTTCAGAGTGACCTCGACAACGAGTCGCCATGGAACACCTACGTGAGCTATGGACTGCCGCCGACGCCGATCGCGGCGCCGGGTGAGGCCGCCCTTCGCGCCGCGTTGGCGCCGGCGGAGGGCGACTACATCTTCTGGGCCCGCACCGACGCCAACGGCATCGTCGGGGCGCACACGTTCTCGGTCACCATCGATGAGCACAACGCCGCGGTCGCCGTCTGCCGCGATCTCGGCTATTGCGGATGATGCATCGGCCCACCCCGACCGGCGCCACGGCGGTGGTGGGGGTGATCGGCGACCCGATCCGGCACTCCCTGTCGCCGGCCCTGCACAACGCTGCCTTCGACGCGCTCGGACTCGACTGGGTGTCGGCCGCCTTCCCCGTCTCCGAAGGAGCGGGTCGTGATGCCGTGGCGGCGATGCGCACCCTCGGAATCCGCGGGCTGTCGGTCACCATGCCGCACAAGCAGGTGGTCGCCGAGGCCGCCGACCACCGCTCGCCCGAGGTCGAGATCCTCGGGGTGGCCAACTGTCTCGTCCTCGGCGACGACGGCGCCGTCACCGCCCACAACACCGACGGCGCCGGGTTCGTGGCCGGGTTGCAGCTGGGCCTGGGCCGATCACTCGAGGGCGCCTCGGTCGCGGTGATCGGTGCCGGAGGTGCGGCGCGTGCGGTGGTCGACGCATGTAGTCGGGCCGGAGCGGCATCGGTGGCGGTTGTCAACCGCACCGAGGAGAACGCTCGCCAGGCCGCCGCACTCGCCGGGCAAGCCGGCCACGTGGGCGGCGCCGAACACATCGAAGCCGCCGACGTCGTGGTCAACGCAACGTCGGTCGGGATGGGCACCGACACCGCGATGCCGTGTCCTGCGGAGTTGCTGTCGGCGTCACAGACCGTGGTCGATCTCATCTACGACCCGTGGCAGACCCGGTGGCTCGAGGCGACGGAGAGAAGGGTTCTCGCGGCCCAGAACGGCTTCCCGATGCTGCTTCACCAGGCCGCGATCCAGATCTCTCTGTGGACCGGTCGGGAAGCACCCGTGGAGGCCATGGAAACGGCTGCGCGTCGCGAGATCAATCCCACGTAGTCCTCACTTCCCTCGGGCTATCTGCCGATGGTCTGTTGTTCTACGACTACGGAGGTCAACGTGGCGCTCTCGGGCACCCTCGACACCTTTGCTCTTCCCGACGTTCTCCGCCTGCTCGGATCCACCCAGAAGTCGGGTCGACTGCGGGTGACCGGCGACCGCGGTTCGGGCAGTGTGTGGGTCGACAGTGGCCAGGTCGTCGCGACCGAGCTGACCTCCCTCAACTCGCTGGAGCCGACCGACATCGAGGTCGTCTTCGGACTGCTCAGGTTCACCGCCGGCTCGTTCACCTTCGAGGCGGACGCGGTGGCCCCGAACGCCGGCTCGCCCATGGCCATGGAGCCGATCCTCGGCGCCGCCGAGAACATGCTCGCCGAATGGCGATCGATCGAGGAGATCGTGCCCTCCCTCGACGTGTGGGTCGGCTTGTCGGCCGAACTCAACGGACCCGACGTGATGATCGACGCCACCCGCTGGCGCTGCATCGCGGCCATCGGATCGGGCGCCCAGGTCGGATCGGTGGCCGAACTGCTTCACATGAACGAGATCGACTCGTGCCGGGTCGTCAAGGAACTGGTCGAGCTCGGTCTGGTCGAGCTGGTCGAGGAGCCTGCCGCGGCGCCTGCGCTTTCTGAGCCGATCCTGACGGAGGAGCCCGCGACCTCGCCGATCCTCGCCGACACCTCCCTTCCGTCCGAAGCACCGGCCGATGTCGTGCCGGTCATGGACGACTACTCCGATCCGGTAACGGCCGAACCGATCGGCGAGAGCCCGTCGTTCGTCGACGAGTCGCTCGCGTCGGACACCTTCAGCGACTCCTTCGCCGCCGGACCGGACCCGCTCGAGCCGGATGCGATCCAGCCCGAAGCCGTCGAGGCGCCCGAGCCGGTCGCAGAGCAGCCGGCCGACGAGGTGTTCGCTCCCACCCCCCAGGAGGCCCCGGTCGACGCGAGCACCGAACCGAGCCTGGCCTCGCTCACACCGTCCGACGAGCCATCGATCGATCCGCTCCTTCCCGCCGGTGACCCGCTCGAGTCGATGGGCGAGCCGCCGATGGCGCCCCCGGCCCCTTTGTTCGAGGGCGGCGACGCGGCCCCCGTCGAGGAGGATCTCGATCCGGCCGAGATGGCTCGCCAGCTGGCCAATCTCAGCCCGAAGGCTGCGAAGGCCGTCGCGGCGGCCGCCAAGGCATCGACCGAAGCCGAACGCGACGCCGCCCTGGCTGCTGTCGAGGCCGAAGACGAGTCGGTCAACCGAGGCATGTTGTTGAAGTTCCTCGGCTCGGTCGACTCCTGACCCAGCGACGCGCGGCGTGAGCGCCCCCGCGATGACAGGATCGCCGTGGACTCCGTGATGATCGCTGTGGCCGTTCCGCTCGGACTCCTGGCGGGCGGATTCGTGACCATGCTCGTCGACCGGGTGCCCGACAAGACGCCGCTCACCTGGCGCTCGCGCTGCCCCCACTGCGCTCACACACTGTCGACCCTGGACAGCATCCCGGTGCTGTCCTGGCTGCGGCATCGGGGCCGATGTCGGCACTGCGCCATGGCGATCACCCCGGCGTATCCGGTGGTGGAACTGGTGACCACCGCGCTGGTGGTGACGGTGGCGGTTCGGTATGGAGCCGACTGGGTGGTGATCCCACCCCTGATCCTGGTCGTGGCCCTCATGGCGCTCTCGGTGATCGATCTGTACGTCTACCGTCTGCCCGATCTCATCGTCTTCCCCGCACTGGGAGTGTCGGCGGTGGCAATGGTCGTGGTGGCGTTCGCCATCGATCACCCCGAGGCACTGGGCCGGGCGGCCGCGGGAGCACTCGGCTACTTCGGACTCCTTCTCGTCGCCCACCTCATCTCCCCTCGGGGCATGGGATTCGGTGACGTGAAGCTCGCGCTACTGCTCGGTCTGCATCTCGGCTGGGTGGCCGGCTCGACCTATGTCGGATGGTCGCCGGTGATCCGCCTCGTGTTCTACGCCCTCCTCATCGGCTGCTTCCTCGGAGTGGTGGTCGGCCTCGGCCTCCTCCGTCGATCGACCGGTCGCGAGGTGGTGGCGGACCCGGAGGCCGAGGAAGGCCAACCGGCCCGCCTGCTCGCCCACAGCTTCCCGTTCGGGCCCGCCCTCGCGGCCGGAGCGGTGATCACCGTCCTCTTCTCCGACACGGTCCTCGGAGTCTGAGAGCAACGAGGCCCTCCTCACCCGCCGGTAGCCTGCAGGAGTGACCCGAACGATCACCGTCGACCTCGGCCCACGCAGCTACCCGGTCCTGGTCGGCCATGGCGTGCGCTCCGAACTCGCCGCGGTTGTGCCGGCCGACGCCCGCCGGGCGGTGGTGGTCACCCAGGCGGGCATCCCGTGGACGGTCGACCCGGGGATCGAACACGAGGTCCTCACCATCCCCGACGGTGAATCGGCCAAGACGATGTCGGTGGTCGAGGACCTCTGTCGGCGGATGGCCCGGTCGGGTGTCACCCGGGGCGACGTCGTCGTCGCCGTCGGCGGTGGTGTCGTCACCGACGTCGCGGGGTTCGTCGCAGCCGTCTATCACCGGGGCATCCGGTTCGTGTCGGTGGCGACCACCCTGCTCGGGCAGGTCGATGCGGCCATCGGCGGGAAGACCGGGGTGAACCTCCCGGAAGGCAAGAACCTCGTGGGTGCGTTCTGGCAGCCCGCCGCGGTGTTGTGCGACACGGAGACACTGTCGACGCTCCCGCACCGTGAGTTCCAGTGCGGGATCGGCGAGGTCGCCAAGTATCACTTCCTCGGCGGTGGCGCCCTGGACGCTCTGGCCCTCGACGAGCGGGTGGCGGCCTGCGTGCAGATCAAGGCCGACGTGGTCGCCGCCGACGAACGTGAAGGAGGCCGGCGTGCGGTCCTCAACTACGGCCACACCCTGGCCCACGCCATCGAGACCGCTGGCGCCTACGGGCTCCGCCACGGCGAGGCGGTCGCGGTGGGAATCGCCTACGCCGCCGAGGTCGCCCGCCGCCTGGGTCGAATCGATGACGCGCGAGTGGCCGAGCATCGCCGGGTTCTGGCTGCCTACGATCTCCCGACCACCCTTCCGGCCGAACTCGATGATGCCGAGCTCCTCGCCCTGTTCCAGCGGGACAAGAAGGCGATCGACGGCGTGACGTTCGTGCTCGACGGGCCGGACGGCGTCGCCCCGGTTACCGGCATCGACCCCGCCGTACTCGCCGAGTCGATGGGGGCCGTACGGTGAGTTCTGCGGCCATGGACCTTCCGATCATCACGACCGACGGTCGTCTCGATCGGGTGCGCGAGGAGTACCTCGCGCGCGGCTGCGACGCCATGGTGGTGAGCGCACCGTCGAACATCCGTTGGTGCTGTGGCTTCACCGGTTCGTACGGCCAGCTCGTGGTCACTGCGGACCGAGCTACCAGGAGCGAGCCACCCAGGAGCTTGCGTCGGTCGGCAGTGAGGTCCATGTCGAAGTCGCGAGCGACCTCTTCGCGGCGGGGGCCGCGGTTCTCGGCAACGCCGCTCTGATCGCGCTCGAGGCCGATGCCATCACCTGGGCCGCGGAACAGGACTGGTCCTCCGCCCTCGGCGGCGAGGTCGTGGCGACCCGGGCCCTCGTCACCGAACTCCGATCCGTCAAGACCGCAGCCGAGCTGGCGCGCATGGAGGCGGCCGCGGCCATCGTCGACGCGGCGTTGTTGGCGGCGGGCGTATTGCTGGGTGAGGGCACCACCGAGCGAGAGCTGGCGCTGGCATTGGAGGACGGCATGCGTCACCGCGGTGCGGACGGTCCGGCGTACGACACCATCGTGGCGAGTGGACCGAATGCGGCGCTCCCGCATGCTTCGCCCTCCGACCGGCGTTTCGCCGATGGCGACCTCATCGTGATCGACGCCGGCGCGACTGTGGAGGGCTACCGCAGCGACATGACCCGCACATTCGGCGTCGGGGTGCCGTCCAACCAGGCCCGCGAGATCGTGGCGATCGTGGCCGAGGCCCAGACCGCCGGGGTGGCGGCCGTGCGGCCCGGCGTCACCACCGGAGAGATCGATGCGGTGTGCCGCACCGTCATCTCCGAAGCCGGTTATGGCGAGGCGTTCACGCACGGCACCGGCCACGGTGTGGGCCTCGACATCCACGAGCTCCCGGCCGTCCGAAAGGACAACGCCGCTATCCTCCAGCCCGGTCACGTCATCACCGTCGAACCCGGGATCTACCTGCCCGGGGTGGGCGGGGTCCGGATCGAGGACACCGTCGTCGTGACCGACTCGGGGTGCCGCCCGATCACCCACTCACCGAAGATCCCGCTCTGACCGGAGTTTCTCCATGCCCACCATCACCACCAACGACCTCAAGAACGGGATGACCCTCGATCTCGACGATGGCCTCTTCCAGGTGGTCGACTTCCAGCACGTGAAGCCGGGCAAGGGGCATGCGTTCGTGCGCACCAACCTCCGCAACGTCCGAGCCGGTGGCACGGTGGAGCGCACCTTCCGTGCGGGTGAGAAGGTCGAGCGGGCCACCATCGACAAGCGGGAGATGCAGTTCCTCTACCGCGACGGCGACGACTACGTCTTCATGGACAACGAGACCTACGACCAGATCAACGTCGCGCCGGCCACGCTCGGCGAGGCGGGGAACTACATCGTCGACGGTTCCGCCGTGGTCCTCGAGATGTATGGCACCGAGATCGTCGGCACCGACCTTCCGGCGGCGGTCGAGCTCGACATCGCCGAGACCGAACCCGGTCTGCAGGGTGACCGCTCGTCGGGTGGCACCAAGCCAGCCACCCTCGAAACCGGCCTCGTGATCCAGGTTCCGCTGTTCATCGGCCCGGGCGAACGGGTCAAGATCGACACCCGCTCTGGTGAGTACTTGAGCCGGGCGTGAGCCGCTCACATGTCCACTGAGATCCCCGGGTTCGGGGGCCGTCGCGAGGCGCGGGAAGAAGCCCTCGCGGTGCTCTACGAGGTCGAACAAACCGGTGAGGCCGTCGCCGACGCCCTGGCGGCCCGGGACGTGCCGCCCGGTGAGTACGCCATCGAGTTGGCCGAGGGGGTCGACGACGAGTACGACGAACTCGACGCCGTCATCGGCCGTCACCTCCAAGGATGGCGGGTGGAGCGGATGCCGGTGCTCGACCGCGTTCTCGCGCGGATGGCCACCTGGGAGCTGCTTCGTCGAGATGACATCCCGACCGGAGTGGTGCTCAGCGAGGCGGTCGAGCTGGCGACGCAGTACTGCGGCGACCAGTCCCCGAGGTTCCTCAACGGGGTGCTGCGCAGCGTGGCCGACGAGCTACGGGCCGAGTGAACCCACCTGAGTTGCGGCTGAGCCTTCCGGTCCTGGAGTGCGGCGCGCTTCTTCGCCTGCGGCCCTGGCGGGCGAGCGATGCGGTTGCGCTGGCGGCGGCCTGGAGCGATCCGGAGATCACCGCGGGCAGCGAACCGCCTCCGGACCGCAGCGTCGAAGGAGCGACCCGTTGGATCGAGGGGGCAGCCGAACGCTGCCGAGCCGGTCTGGCCGTCGACCTGGTGATCGCCGACTTGACGGATGACCGAGTGCTCGGCGAGGTGGGCCTGTCGTCCATCGATCCCCGCCGGGGTGCGGCCTTGATCGGCTGGTGGGTTGCCGACGGCGAGCGAGGCCGGGGCGTGGCCTCCGCTGCGGTCGACGGTTTCGCGACGTGGGCGATCGACGAGGCCGGCTTCGTCGCTCTCGTCGCCGAGATCGAACCGGCCAACGAGGCGTCTTTGCGTGTCGCCGAGCGGTGTCGGTTCGAGATGCTCCGGGCCGCGACCGATGACCAAACGGCGATCCTCGCCCGTCGAGCCTGACCTCACCCCGTCGACTGGCACGTCCGGAGCCCGGCAGGCGCGCGCAGAGTGTGCCAGTCGGACCGGTACGACCGCAGTCGCCACGCTGCCCTCCGAGAAATCCACAGCGGGCGCGCGCCGCGCGCGGGCGCGCGGCTGGTACGTTGCGATCTCGACCGTGAAACGGGTCCTGTGAGGCTCGTACGGACGAGAGAAGGACAACGTGGCAGAGCGAGAACGTCGCCTGGCCGCACCGCCCACCGGTGGTGTGTTCAAGGCCCGGACGCGAGTGATGTCGACCGATGACGTCGACCGGGCGATCCGGCGTATGGCCCATGAAATCCTGGAACGGAACCATGGCGCTGCTGATGTGGTGATCATCGGCATGCAGACCGGAGGGGTGGGTCTCGCCCGCCACTTGGCCGGTGCGATCCAGACCATCGAGGGCTCGGAGGTGCCGGTCGGCACCCTCGACGCCACGATGCATCGAGACGACTTCGGCATTCGCCCGGTGATGCCCGAAGCAGCGACGGACATACCGGTCGACCCGACCGACCGGGTGATCGTCCTCGTCGACGACGTGCTCTACACGGGCCGGACCGTGCGGGCCGCGCTCGACGCGATCCATAGCTATGGACGGCCGCGGGCCATCCAGCTCGCGGTCATGGTCGACCGTGGCCACCGGGAGCTGCCGATCCGCCCCGACTTCATCGGCAAGAACCTTCCGACCCGCCGGGACGAGATGGTCGACGTCAACGACGACGGTGTGGATCTCGGCGAGATGGTGAAGGCGGAGTCGTGAGCCGCACGGCGCGAAGCCAGAAGGCGAAGGCGAGATGATGAGCCGCACGGCGCGAAGCCAGAAGGCGAAGGCGAGATGATGAGCCGCGGACCGCGTCACCTGCTTTCGATGGCCGACCTCGACCGTCCTGACGTGGAGCAACTCCTCACGCTCACCGAGTCGTTCGCCGAGGTGGGGGAGCGGTCGATTCCGAAGGTTCCCGCTCTGCGGGGAAAGACCATCGCCTGGCTGTTCTACGAGGACTCCACCCGAACCCGGCTCTCGTTCGAGACCGCCGCCAAGCGGCTGTCGGCCGACACGATGAACTTCAGTGTGGGCTCGTCGTCGGTGAACAAGGGCGAGTCGCTGCGTGACACTGTGGAGACGATCGCGGCCATGGGGATCGACGGCATCGTCGTTCGTCATCGGGCTGCGGGCGCCCCGCACCGGGTGGCCGACTGGGTCGATGCGTCGGTGATCAACGCTGGGGACGGCTGGCACCAGCACCCGACCCAGTGCTTGCTGGATCTCTACACGGCCCAACAACACCTCGGTGATCTCGATGGCAAGCACATCGCCATCGTGGGTGACATCAAGCACTCGCGGGTCGCCCGGTCCAACGCGATCGGATTCTCGACGATGGGTGCGCGGGTGACGCTGGTGGCGCCCCGAACGCTCCTCCCTTCGACGCTCGAGGGCTGGCCCGTCGAGGTCACCCACGACCTCGATGAGGTTCTCGACGATCTCGACATGTGTTACCTGCTGCGGATGCAGCTCGAGCGTCAGAAGCAGGCGGTCGTGCCGACGCTGCGGGAGTACCACACCGAGTACGGGCTCGACGTACGCCGGGCCGACCGGCTCGGCCCGGATGCGCTGATCATGCATCCCGGACCGATGAACCGCGGGGTGGAGATCGCCGGGGAGGTGGCGAACCGGCCGAATTCGGTGGTCACCCAGCAGGTCACCAACGGCGTGGCCGTGCGCATGGCGGTGTTGTTCCTCCTGCTCGGGTCCGGCCTCGACGTGGTCGACGACCAAAGGGCAGTCGCATGAGCCGCACGGAGACGGCCCGTAGGGCCGGCCAGAAGGCGAAGGTCGAATCATGAGCCGCACCATTGCGATCAGGGGCGGCATGGTCGTCGATTCCACCGGCGCCCGCCGGGCCGATGTGTTGATCGGCGAGGGCGGCATGATCCTGGCGGTCGACACCGGGCTCGACGGCGACGTGTCTGTCGATGCCTCCGACTGCATCGTCTCGCCGGGCTTCGTCGATCTGCACACCCACCTGCGCCAGCCCGGCCACGAGGAGGCCGAGACGGTGGAGACCGGTGCTCGCGCCGCGGCGCTCGGAGGGTTCACGGCGGTCGTGGCGATGCCGAACACCGATCCGGCGATCGACTGCGCGGCGGTGGTCCGCGAGGTCCAGGAACTCGCTCAGGGCGTGGCGTGTGAGGTGTTCCCGTCGGCCGCGATCACCGTCGGCCGTTCCGGCGAGGCGCTCACCCCGATGGCCGAACTCGCCCGGTTGGGGGTTCGGGTCTTCAGCGACGACGGTGCCGGCCTGCAGGACGAGCGGCTGATGCGCACCGCCCTCGAGTATGCGGGAAGCCTCAACCACCTGACCGGCGGAGACCCGCTGGTGCTCGCCCAGCACTGTGAGGTCGATTCCCTCGCGGCCGGTGGTGTGATGCACGAGGGCGAGTGGTCGAGCCTGCTGGGGATGCCCGGTCAGCCGGCCGAGGCGGAGGAGTTGATGGTGATGCGTGACATCGCCCTGACCCGTTTGACCGGTTGCCGGGTCCATTTCCAGCACCTGTCGACGGCCGGATCGGTCGCCATGGTTCGAGCCGCCAAGCAGGCGGGCCTGCCGGTGTCCGCGGAGGCCACCACCCACCACTTCTCCCTCGATCACAGTGAATGCGCGAGCTTCGACCCGGTCTTCAAGGTCCATCCTCCGCTGCGGACCAGCGCCGACGTGGCCGCGGTAAGGGACGGCCTGGCTGACGGCACGATCGATGCCATAGCCACGGACCATGCACCCCATACGAGCCAGGACAAGGAGCGTCCGTTCGCCGATGCGCCGCCGGGGATGCTCGGGCTCGAGACCGCGTTCGCGGTGGCGAACACCGAACTCGACCTACCGGTGGAGTCGTTGATCGCGGCGTTGTCGTGGAAACCGGCGGCGATCGCCGGGCTGGCCGGTCGACACGGCCGCGACGTCGTGGCCGGTGCTCCGGCCAACCTCACGGTGGTGGACCCCGCGGCGACCTGGACCGTGGCGGGGGCAGGCATGGCGAGCAGGAGTTCGAATACCCCTTATGAAGGCCGTGAGGTTCGCGGCAAGGTGCGACACACGATCCTGAACGGAGAAGTAGTGGTCAACGAAGGTGAGGCGCAGCGGTGAGCATCCGTGAGTACCAGCTGGTGCTGGCCGATGGCGAGGTGTTCGAAGGGGAGGGGATCGGTGCCGACCCGCCCGACGGAGTCGCCTCCGGTGAGGTGGTGTTCAACACCGTCCTCTCCGGCTACCAGGAGGTGATCACCGATCCGTCCTATGCAGGCCAGATCATCACCTTCACCTATCCCCACATCGGGAACTACGGGGTCAACGCCACCGACGACGAGGCCGCCCGCCCTTTTTGTCGCGGCGTCATCATCCGGGATCTCGCCCGGCGCCACAGCAACTGGCGCAGTGAGGGTGACCTGGAGGGCTTCTTGCGGCGCCACGGGGTGGCGGGGATCGCCGGGATCGACACCCGCCGGCTGACACGCCACATCCGGGATTCCGGCGCCATGCCGGGTGCGTTCGGCTCGGCCGACGAGGCGGCTCTTCGCTCGGCGGCCGAAGCCGAAGCCGGTACGGCCGGCATCGACCTCGTCGGCGTCGTCACCACCGATGAGCCGTACGTGGTGGGTGACGGGCCGCGGAAGGTCGTCGCCTACGACCTCGGTGTGAAGGCCACCATGCTGCGGCATCTCGGTGAGCTGGCCACGGTCACGGTCGTGCCCGCCGACACTCCGGCCGGCGAGGTGTTGGCCATGGAGCCCGATGGCGTGTTCTTGTCGAACGGCCCGGGCGATCCGGAGGAAGCCGGCTCGATCGTCACCGAGTTGCCCAAGCTGCTGGGCGAGGTGCCGATCTTCGGCATCTGCCTCGGGCATCAGGTGTTGTCGCTCGCTCTGGGTGGTCGCACGTTCAAGATGAAGTTCGGCCACCACGGAGGGAACGTGCCGGTCCAGGACGTCAGGAC
>CAYFLT010000092.1:0-282 GCA_964344055.1 uncultured Candidatus Nemicrothrix sp. | reverse complement strand
CCAGAACCACAACTGCGCGGTGGGGATGGGCTCGGTCCCGAACGTCACCGAAACGCATGTTTGTCTGAACGACGGTGCGCTCGAGGGTCTCGTGGCCAACGATGTTCCGGCCTTCAGCGTCCAGTACCACCCCGAGGCCGGCCCCGGCCCCCACGACAGTCGCTACCTGTTCGACCAGTTCGCAGAGCTCATGGACAATCCGGCGGCTGGTCTGCAAGGGGTCTCGTCCGCCGCGGCGAGCGGGGGCGACGGTGATCCTGATGGGGGCGTGGAGCGGGTCTC
>CAYFLT010000091.1:2699-17736 GCA_964344055.1 uncultured Candidatus Nemicrothrix sp. | reverse complement strand
AGGTCTTCACCTGTTCAGGGACCCGTCACCAACCTCTCCGCCGAGTACAGCTAGAAGCTAGCCCCACGCCCGACCGAGGGCGGCCGGCAGGGTCGCCACTCCGAACCCGGTCAAGCCGCCGTCGTCGGCGATCCCGAGCTCCGCCCACGGGTCGGTACAGACCGCGAAGGCCCACGCCACCCGCGGGCGGTCCTTCTTCGGGATGGTCGAGTCGACCTCCGGGCAGCGGTTGACCAGATCGACCAGGTGCTCGGGGTCGGTGGATGCACCCGAACCCTCGCGAACCAGCCCGATCACTGCGCCGAGCCAGTCCGCCCACTCGAGATCGAGGACCGCTTCTCGAGCGTCGACGTCGAGCGGAGTGAGGGCGGCCGGCGCCACCGGGGCGGCCAGGGCCGCGAGCACGACGTCGAGATCGTCCTCATCGAGATCGATCGGTCCAGGCGAGGCGGCCAACCACTGGGCGAGCACCTCGTCCGCCGCAGCTGCGTCCCGGAGACGCGTTGCCGCGAGGGTCGCCGCTGCTGCGTCGGGCGCCGCCGGGTGTCCTATCGCCCGCCGCAGCACGTCGAGTGCGTAGGCATCGTCCTCCGGATCTCGTTCGGGCAGGTCGGGGACTTCGTCCTCGACCCACACCGGTGGCGCCAGGTCACCCACGCCGAGCGAGTCCAGACGGGCGATGAGCAGCCGGCCGTTCGCGACGGCCGAGACCCGGGGCCGGCCGGTGGCGGTCAGCGCTCCGCCGACCCGCGACGCGAGCTCGGTTGGTGACGATGTCTCCGCGGTGATGCCCGCACGCTCCTCCTCGACCGCGTCGAGCAGCTCGGCCGGGCCGACCACGACCTCGCCGACCTCTTCCGCCTCGCCGTCGATCGCGGCGGGAACGAGATCGACGACGAGGGCATGGCGGACACCGTCGACGTCGACGAATCGGAAGGCGGCCGATTCGCCTCGACGGGCCCGCAGAACCATGGCCGACTCACACACCGAACTCCCCAGTGAGGTGGCCCAGGAGGGTGGGGGCTCGAGCGCCGGGTCGGAGAGATCGACCGCGCCGGCCACCGCATCGAGCGCCCAGAGGGCCGCAGCCGTCCCTGCGCCTCCGACTGAGGCGAGTGCCTGGACGAGAGTACTGATGCCGTCGTCCCCTCCTGCTTCTGCAGCGAGCGCGGCCAGGTCACTCGCCCATGCCTCGGCTCGCGGCCCGTCGAGGTCGATCAGCGCGTCGGCCTGGGCGAGGGCGTCGGCGATGACACCGGCGAGGAGATCATCGAGCGGTGGTTCAGCGGGCAGGTCGTCCACGGCGTGGCGAGCCTACAGTTCCGCCGTGCCCGAACTTCCCGAGGTCGAGACGATCCGTCGCCAGCTGGAACCCCAGCTGGTCGGCGCCGAGCTGGTCGACGCCGGGTCTCACTGGTCGGAGAGGTTCACTCCTGCACTCGAGGCAGTGGGCTCCGAGCTCACCGCCATCCGCCAAGTACCTCCTGCTCGATCTGGCCGACGGGCACGACACTCCCCGGGAGCTGATCGTCCACCTGGGCATGACCGGCCGGCTCGCGGTGCACTCCGCCGACGCCGAACCGGATCTCACCGACCCGTATCTCCGGGCCTGGTGGCACCTCGACGATGGCCGGACGCTGACATTCCATGACGTGCGGCGATTCGGACGTATCCACTGTGTGGACGCGGGCCGCCACGAAAGCATCCCGACACTCCACGCCCTCGGTCCCGAGCCGTTCGACGAGGCGTTCAACGGCCGCGACCTGGCCGCCTTCGTGAAGCGCTCGAACCGGTATCTGAAGACGATCCTTCTCGGACAGCGGGCGGTGGCCGGCGTCGGCAACATCTACGCCGACGAAGCGTTGTGGGCGGCTGGGATCAACCCGACCACGCGACGCCTCTCGCGAGCGCGGGCGGAACTCCTCGTCGATACCGTGAGGGCCGCGCTGAAGTCCGGGCTGGATCACGGCGGCACGACCCTGCGGGACTATGTCGATGCCGAAGGTGGAACGGGCAGCAATCAGCACGAGCTGTTCTGCTACGGCCGAGGGGGCGAGCCATGCCTCCGTTGCGGCACCGAGCTCCGCCGCCGCGAGCTCGACGCCCGGACGACGACATGGTGCCCGAAGTGTCAGGCTCGTTGACGGGCCCAGGCGCGGGTCACGGCATTCTCGTACTCGATGTCTTCAGGACCCCTACCTCGGCTTGCGAGCGGCCAACGCCTCCGGCAGCGCGGTGAACATCACCATCGCCAGACCGGCGAGCACTCCCACCAGAACGACGAATCCGGCGCCGCCGGCGGGCTGATCCTCCATCACCTCGACCGGAGTGTCACCGCCCACCGTCACGAACGAGGCCGCAGCCAGCGCGGCGTTGCCGACCACGTGGAACCACGAGGGTGGGGCGTCGACCCTGCCGAAGCATCCACACGAACCGGCACCCACCGCGAGCGCCCTCAGAACGGCAAGCGCGAACACGACGTAGAACCCTCCGACCGCGGCGGCCAGCGGTCCGCCGCCGATCCCGAGCGCAGCCACTCCGACAACGATCTCGGCCAGTCCGAGCAGGCCCGCCGCCCGTTCCGAACCGAGCGGGCCGATCTCCGGGATTCCGAGCGCAAGAAGCAGGTCCGCGGTGGCGGTCGGCCGCGCCAGTTTCGCCACTCCGGCAACGATGAGGAGCGCGGCTGCCGCGGCGTGCAGGGCGGTCGCGACGTCCATCGCCGCCACCCTACCGACGGTGGCCGGTACCGTGGCCGGATGGCCGGCGAACGCCCCGACTTCTACGACCTGATCGCCAAGAACCGGCGTCGCACCTGGTTCCTGATGTTCGCCTTCTTCGTCCTGCTGGCCCTGGTCGGCACGTTCGTGTCGTTGGCCCTGGGGGGCGGAGTCGTCGGTGTGGTCTTCGCCGTCGTGGTGTCGATGGGCATCACGTTCACGTCGTACTGGTCCTCGGCATCTCTCGCCCTCAGCTCCACCCGAGCCGTCCCGGCCGACCCCAGCGAGTACTCCAGGCTTCACAACCTCGTGCAGGAGGTGTCCTTGGCGGCTGGAATCCCTAGCCCCAAGGTCTACGTCGTCCACGACCCGTCACCGAACGCGTTCGCCACCGGACGAAACATCGACAACGCGGCGGTCGCGGTCACCACCGGACTCCTCGACAAGATGAACCGAGCGGAACTCGAGGGGGTCGTCGCCCACGAACTCGCCCACATCCGCAACGGCGACATCCTGGTCATGACCGTCGCGGTCGCGACGGCCGGATCGATCGCGCTCATCTCCGACATCTTCTGGCGGATGCTCTACTGGGGAGCGCTCACCGGCGGTGGGGCGTCACATCGGCGGCGGTCCGACAACCGGGGTGGAGGCGGTGGCAACCCGATCATCTTCATCGGGTTGATCATCGTTCTCGTGCTCGCGCCGATCGCGGCGGCGCTCCTGAAGGCGGCGATCAGCCGGAGCCGTGAGTCGCTGGCCGACGCCACCGCGGTGAAGTTCACCCGGTACCCCTCGGGACTGCGCCAGGCCCTGGAAAAGCTCGACGCCGACATCACCGTGGTCCGCAAGACGTCGCATGCGACGTCGCACCTGTGGATCGAGTCGCCGGACGACCACTCGAAGGGGACGCGGGGGCGGAAGTTCAACGACATGTTCTCCACCCACCCTCCCCTCGCAGAACGGATCAACCTCCTCCGGGAGATGGAGGGCATGCCGCCCTACGAAGGCCCCGATCCGGTAGTCGCCGAAGCGCTCCGCACGTTCCAGGACGATCGCTCCAACCCCGATCAGGTGGCGGCAGCGCAGGCGACCCCGGCAGGGACCCACGCATCACTCGCCGGTGGGCCGGGCGAGTCCGCGGCCCGCTCGGTCGATTTCGAGGCGATCTTCGGCGGTGCCGGCGAAGTCGCCGAATCCGACGACGACCCCTCCCACGCGGCTGCAGGCTGGTATGCGGACCCGAGTGGTCAGGCAGGCATGCTCCGCTATTGGGACGGTCGGGCCTGGACCGAGCACGTCCATCACATCCCGGGCCACAACACGCTCGCTCCGGCCAACGCCCGGCGCCGGACTGCTCGCCGACGGGCAGGCCGCGGCCGCGGACCGACCCGTCGATGACCGTCGGCGTCGGCCCCCATCCGGAGCCCTGGCCCGACGATCCTCGTCTCGACCCCGAGCTGCTCGCCGGCGGTGACCGTCGCAACGTCCTGGACGAGTACCGGTATTGGAGTGTCGAGGCGATCGTCGCCGACCTCGACCGACGTCGCCACCCGTTCCACGTCGCGATCGAGAACTGGGAACACGACCGCAACATCGGAACCGTCGTCCGAACCGCCAACGCATTCATGGCGCGGGAGGTCCACATCGTCGGCAAGCGGAAGTGGAACCGCCGGGGAGCGATGATGACCGACGTCTACCAGCACGTCCGCCACCATCCCAACATCGGGGACCTCGTCGACTGGGCCGCCGCGGAAGCGCTGCCGCTCATCGGGATCGACAACCTCCCGGGCTCCGTTCCCATCGAATCCACCGATCTGCCCGAGGCGTGCGTGTTGCTCTTCGGTCAGGAAGGCCCGGGCCTGTCACCGGAGGCGCACGCTGCTTCGGACCGGGTGTGCTCGATCGCCCAGTTCGGTTCGACCCGATCGATCAACGCCGGGGTGGCAGCCGGGATCGCCATGCACGCATGGGTCCGCGAGTGGGCGGCGAACTCGCTGTGACCGAGTCGGGCCCAACCTGACGCCGCAGTTCCGCGGCGACCGACGGTCGATTCGGCTCGATGTGGTAGTCGTGAGGTCGAATCATGTCGCCACCGCGGCGCATCGGCGGAGACGGATTCGGGCATCTGAGGCAACCGCCTCGCCGGGTGAGGAGGGCACAGGGGCATGAACACGACCACCACCGACTTCGACTTCGAGTGGCGCGACCTGACCCTCGCCGGAACACTCCACACGCCGGCCGACGTCGATGCGTCGCCGCTGGTCGTCATGATGCAGGGCTCAGGGCCGGCTGACAGGGACTGCGACGGCTACTTCGATCCGATCCGGGCACGATTCCTCGAGGTCGGGCTCGCGGTCTACTCGTTCGACAAGGCGGGCTGTGGCGAGTCGACCGGCGACTGGCGTAACCATGACCTCTCGACCCGAGCCGAGCAGGTCGAGACCGCGCTCGATCTGCTCGCAACCCATCCCGCGATCGACGAACGGCGGATGGGCGTCTGGGGTCAGAGCCAGGGTGGCTGGATGGCCCAGATCCTCGCGAGCCGACGGGCCGGCCTGGCCTTCGCCATCGCGAACTCGGGCCCCTCGATACCCGTGGTGGAGCAGGACCTCTACGGCACCGAGCACCAGTTCCGTAGCCATGGCATGGCCGAGGAGGACATCGAGCGGGCACTCGATCTCATGAGGCGACTCCACCGTTCGGTATTCGACGGTGCCGGCTTCGACGCGGTCAGGACCACCATCCTCGAGGAGGCCAAGGGCCGGCCATGGGCCGACTACCTCGAACTCGAGGACGAAATGGACCTCGAGATCGGCCGTCTCCTCCTCGTGGAGGACTATCAGCCTCTCGACGCGCTTCGCACCGTGGGTTGTCCGTTCCTGGCCATCTACGGCGGCCATGACGTCCTGCTTCCGGCGTGGCGATGTGCGGAGGAATCGGGCCGGGCCCTCGACGAGGCTCCTGCCGATGACGTGACCGTGACCGTCTTCCCGTCCGGAAACCACCGAATCCGAAACGACGAGACCGGCGAGTTCGTACCCGGCTACCTGGATCTACTCGGCGACTGGACCACGGCGCGTCTCGCCCGCTGACCCCCCTCAGTGTCAGCGGATCAGCTCGCCGAGCGCGGCGAATCGGATCATGTGGGCCTGGCCGGCGTGGAGGGCGTACTCGTCGACCATCTTCACCAGCACCGCTCTGAGCGAACGGCCGTGCCCCGCACCGGCGGCATCGAGTGACGGCATTGCCGCCACCGCGGCCTCAGCCTTCTCGACCTCCTCGAGATACCAGCGGAGATCCTCCTGGATCGTGTCGACCGAGCCGCCGGCGTAGTCGTCCTCGCCGTATCGCATCACTCGTTCGCCGCCCCCGAGCCCCCACGCCAGGAAGACATGCTCCATCTGGGTCATGTGGCGGACCAGTCCCAGAACGGAGAGCTGGACCGGAGGAACCGACCAGGCCACCAACTGATCGGCGCTCAGATCGCGGAGCTTCCGCTGGAACTCGTGGCGCTGATACCGCAACCAGCCCTCGAGCAGTTCCCGAGGCTCGAGCCCGGCGTCCGGCTGCTCCCAGGCGGAGAAGTCGAATCCTTCCAGCGGCGCGATCGTCATGGCGAGGACCCTAGACGTCGCCGGGGCGACGCGGCCGTGCTACTGCTCTGCCGCGGTCTTGAAGCCCTCGTTCTCCCTGGCGATGGCCTTTCCGATGGCACGCCGAACGAGCGGCCCGATCACCCTCGACAGCCGACCGTCGATCTCCACCGCCAGCCGGTTCGTCACACCACTGGTATTCGGGTGGAGAACGTGATGGCCCGTCATGGTCGTGCCGAGTGTCCTCGTCGACCAGGCGAAGTGCTTCTCGGGATCGAAGGTGGTCACCGTCCACACCCGTTTCGGCTGACCGGCTGCTTCAGCTCGGCCTTCGATCCGACGGTGATCGGTCCCGAGTCGAGCCGCACCACACTCGCCATCGTCGGTGTGTGATCCGGCCACCCTTCGATGTCGGCGGTCAACTCCCACACCCGCTCGACCGAGGCCTCGATCTCGATCTCGTGTTCCAACTCACCGACCGAAGCCTGCGAGACCTCGCCGAAGCCGTCGGATCGAGTCACCGCATGCTGCTGTACCACTTCGGATCACGGGCCGGGCTGGTGTCGGCGATCGTCGAATCGGTCGAGTCCGCCCAGCGCGCCCTGCTCGCCGAACTCGCTCCCGACGCCACCGGTCCCCACGATCTCGCGATGAAGCTGTGGCGGCAGGTCTCGGCGCCGGAGATGCTGCCCTTCGTCCGCCTGTTCTTCGAGTGCGTCGCCGCCACCGGGGGCGCAGGCCTGCAGACGCGTCCGAAGCGGTGGGTCAGGAGGCCGATCCCGACGAGCTTCGACTCGGGGTCGCGGTCACCCGGGGGCTGCTGATCGACGTGTTGGCCACCGGTGAGGCCGAGCTCGCGACGAGGTCCTTCGAACGGTTTCTCGAACTGTGGCAGCGAGAAGACGCGTGAGCTACTCGACCATGGCGATGAGTTCCTCATCGCTGGGGATCTCGACGCCGGGGACGTAGTAGGTGTACAGCCCCTCGATGACCTCTTCGAGGCTGTCGTCGTCGGTGCTCGACAGATAGACGGTGACCATGGAGCTGTACAGATGCACCGCGGTGACCGACGAACTGGACTCGAACACACGACGGGCCAGTTCGGCCGCCGGATCAGCGCCCGTGATGTCGTCGCCCGCCTCGTAGCGGACGTGACCCATGCCGGTGAGGCTGCGATTGAGTTCGAAACGAACGACACCGGGTCGAGGCGACGCAGTGCGGATGAGGGTGACCGGTTGTCCCATAGCGATGCGAAGGTTAGCGAGCCCGGGTCTGCCAGACCCACATGGCTGTCCCGATCGACACCGCCATCAGGATCGTGTGGATCACCGTGAATCCGAGTTCGTGGTCGTCGATGATGATCCCGGTACCCCTCACGAGCCAGAAGGCGACGGTCCACCACACCAGAACGGCCATCGCCGCCGGGGTCCAGGGACTCCGCCGGAGCACGCCGATGCCTGCGACCAGGCCCATGACGGTGAACACCACGACGACACCGATCCGCCATGCCGTTCCCCACCCGTCGAGATCGTCGTTCTGCAGCACGAGGCGGAGCCGGGAGGCCCAGAGGAACAGGGTCCAGCCGACGAGGACGACACGGGCGAGGCTCGCCCACGGCCCGGAGCCCGTCACGCCTCGAACCTGATCAGAAGAGGCCGAGCTGGGAGTCGTCGTCATCCAGGTGGACGATACGGGGAATCGCGGTCCATCGGAGATCGTCCATGAAGGCCCAGCGCCGGCGATGGATCGCGCTCGGCCCGTACTCGGCGAGGGCGGCCTTGTGCCGTGGACACGGATACCCCTTGTTGCCGGCGAAACCGTAGGCGGGATAGCGCTCGTGCCAGCGCCTCATGACACGGTCCCTCGTGACCTTGGCGACGATCGACGCCGCGGCAATCGAGAGGCTGACGGCGTCGCCCTTCACGAGACGAGTGGTGGGCACGGTCTCCACGAAGTCCCAGTTGCCATCGACGAGGACGTGATCCACCTCCACGCCGAGTCCGGCCAAAGCCCGCTGGGCGGCGAGCTTCTGGGCCGCGGACATACCCAGCTCGTCGCACTCGTGCTGGGTGGCGTGGGCGACGCACACGTGTTCGGCCCACTCCACCACGCGATCGTGCATGACCTCGCGCTCGGCTTCGGTGAGCATCTTGGAGTCCCGGACCTTGTATAGGCGCCGGTCGTGCGGTACCACGACCGCAGCCAAGGTGAGCGGTCCCGCCCACGAGCCCCGGCCGACCTCGTCGATGCCGGCAACCACCGCACCACGGTCCCAGTGATCCCTCTCGATCCGAACACCGGGCGGCTTCTTCTTGATCGCCTTGCGCAACATCGGCGCGGTGGAGGCCATGCGTCGGACCGTAGCCCCTCAGGAGTCGAGCGGCGCGGCGAGAAGGGCTTCCCCGGACGCCTCCACCGAGGACCACTCCCGGTCGAGGCCAGGGAAGGAGATCGCCACCGGCTCGTCGCCGCCTCCTGTGCGTTCCCACAGGACCGCCGGCCGGTCTCCGTGCCAGCGCACGCTGAACGAGATCGAGCCACCCGGCGTCACCAGGTTTCGCACATCGACCGGCTGACCCCGCCAGGCCGCGGGAACTTCCGGCAACAACTCGAGGGCTCCAGGGTCGGCGGCGCGGACGATCCGGGCCAGGATCGTCTCGGCCGCGGCGGCGACCGGCGACTCGGGAACCCGATCATCTGACCGGGCTCGCTCCGCCAGCCGTTCGGCGTCTGCCGCCGCGCGCGGATCGCGCGACCTGAGGGCGTCGGCGGTCAACTCGAGCGTGCGGCGGTCGAGCTCGTCCGATGCGATCCCGACCAACTCTCCCGCCAGCTGGTCGATCCCGGAGGCCTCGCCGGCGTGGCGTTCACGCGAGGCGAGGGCTCGCAGTGCCACCACCGCCTCTGCAGGACTGAGCGCGAGGTCCATCGCCGCCTCGACGACCACGGCACGGGCCCGGTCCGCCTCCCCGTGCATCCCAGCCACGTCGAGCCACCAGGCCGCCTCACCCGCGGCAACGACATCCCCCGAACCCGCAGTGAGCACCAGGTCACACACCACTCGGCGCCACGCCTCGGCCAGCTCGACGTCGGGCAGCTCGAGGTAGGTGGCCCGGTTCGTCACCGACCGCCAGCCGGCTGCGATCTCCTCGGGCGAGGGGTGGCGGGTCGGCGCTTCACCGTCGACGGCGACGACCACCGAGGTGCGTTGACGGTGCGGGAGTGGCACCAGTATGGCGGCGGCGACGTTCTCGCCTTCCGCAGATGCCGGATCTCCTGCCGGTCCGGCGGTCACGATCGGCCACGGGTCCCCGCTGGTCGCCACCACACCACCGGCCGGCCGGGCCGAGCGCATCCAGCACTGGCCATCGAGCGAAACGCCTTTGGCATCGGCCCGGAGCGCGCCAGAGGCTCGGCCGGCCACCGCGATCACCACCGCCGCCGGTGACGCGTTCTCGAACTCGAACACCAGGCAGCGTCCGACCCCGTCGTTCGCGGCGGCCACCCGAGCGATGACATCCCCACCCGGTACCCTCAGCCAGCTCTCGTAGGCAGGGGTGTCGTCGATGCGGGTCTGTCGGACCGTTCGCTCGTCCTCGACGACCCGCCAACGATCCTCCGCCCCGACCGCCCACTCGGTCCGCCACGAGTCGTCGAGGGCGCAGACCCGACCGGCGCGGTCGATTCGGGCCGTCGGCCCATCCAGGTCTCCCAGCAGCACGGTCAGTCCGGGTCGAGCTCGTGATGCGCGCGGTTGGCCACGAGGCCAGCGTAGGCGTCGACCGCAGTGCGACCCTCCTGGACACAGGCACGGACCTGCTCCGCGATCGGCATGTACACCCCGTGCTCCTCGGCGATCTCACAGACGATCGGAGCCGACTTCACTCCCTCGGCGACCTGGTCCATCTCCTCGATGATCTGCTCCACCGTCTGACCCTGGCCGAGCCGTTCGCCGACATGCCGGTTCCGGCTCTGTGGACTCATACACGTAGCGAGGAGATCACCCATTCCGGCCAATCCCGCGAACGTACCCGGCTGTCCACCCATGGCAACCCCGAGGCGCGTCAGCTCGGCCAGGCCGCGGGTGATGACCGCCGCGCGGGTGTTGTCGCCCGTACCGAGTCCGTCCGCCATCCCGGCCGCCACCGCGATCACGTTCTTCAGCGCTCCGCCCAACTCGCATCCGACCACGTCGGTGTTGGAGTACACACGGAACAGCCGCAGGGAGAAGACCTCCTGCAGCCTCTCCGCGATCGTGAGGTCGTCGAAGGCGACGACCGCCGCGGCCGCGCTCCCCGCGAGGATCTCCTTCGCGAGGTTGGGTCCGGTGAGCACGCCGACGGGATGACCCGGCAGCTCCTCCTCCGCGACCTGGGTCATCCGCTTCCGGCTACCGAGCTCGAGACCCTTGGCGAGCGAGACCACCGGAACCCACGGACGGAGATGCTCGCGGACCTCGACGAGCGTCTCGCGAAAGCCGGCCGAGGGCACGCCCATGACCAGGACGTCGGCATCGCGCACGACCTCTCCGAAGTCGGTCGTGGCCCGAAGTTCGGGGTGCAGCTGATAACCGGCCAGGTAGCGAGGGTTCTCGTGCCGCTCGTTGATCGCAGCCGCCACGTCCGCTCGCCGCGAGTGCAGCTTCGTGGGCACGTTGTGCGCACACAGATGGGCGACCGTGGTGCCCCACGAACCGGCTCCGACGACGCCTACCCGCATCTCCATGGCCTCACCCTAGACTCGCCGCCGCCCCTGAAGCTCGGCCGGAACGGACCCACCGTGTCGTCGCACCACCAACGAGAGGCGATCGTCGTCGTACCGATTCGCTCGTTCGACGACGCCAAGTCCCGGCTCGCCGAAGCCCTCGACCCCGCCGAGCGAGTCGACCTCGTACGGGCCATGGCCGCACGGGTGGTCACCGCAGCCCACGAGCTTCCGGTTCTCGTCGTCACCGACGATCCCGAAGTCGCCGACTGGGCTGCTTCGGTCGGTGCGGAACCTTATTCACCTGGGGTGAGCGGTCTGAACCCCGCGGTCACCGCCGCACACTCGGAGGCCCGTCGACGGCTCGTGTCTCCGGACGCGCGCGTCATCATCGCCCACGCCGACCTCCCGCTGGCCGACGATCTGCGCGTGGTGGACGGCAGCGGAGTGGCGATCGCCCCCGACCGGCGGATGGACGGATCCAACGTAATGTCGGTCCCGGTCGCCGCCGAGTTCGAGTTCGCCTACGGGCCGGGGTCCTTCGATGAGCACCGACGGGAAGCGGCCCGTCGCGGGCTGCCCGTGGTCGTCATCCACGAACCCGGCCTCGCCCTCGACGTCGACCATCCCGACGATCTGGTGGAGTTGGCGAAGCGACGCGCCACGAGCCGCGACACCGACTGACCCCGACCCGTCCATCTGCAAGGATCAGCAGCCATGCGAGTCGACCTCCCCACGCCCACGAGCGCTCTCGCCATCGGGGCTCACCCCGATGACATCGAGTTCGAGTGCGGCGCAACCCTCGCCAAGTGGGCTGCCGCCGGCGCCGAAGTCCACCTGCTCGTCTCGACCGACGGGCGAAAGGGCACGTGGGATGTCGACGCCGACACCGACGCGCTGATCGCCCGTCGCCAGATCGAGCAGCGGGAAGCGGCTCGACGCCTGGGCGCCACCGGAGAGGTGCGCTTCCTCGACCAGATCGACGGTGAACTCGACATGGGCACGGACTCGGGTCTCGACCTGCGCGGGCAGGTCGCCAAGGTGATCCGCGAACTGCAACCCGCGGTCGTTCTCGGCCACGACCCCTGGCGGCGCTGGCGGATGCACCCCGACCACCGCAACGCCGGGTGGGTCACTCTCGACGCTGTCGTGGCTGCCCGGGATCCGCACTACTTCCCTGAGCACGGGATCGTCCATCATCGGCCCGATCAGTTGCTGCTCTTCGAATGCGAGGAGCCCGATCACGTGGAGAGGTTGGACGCATCCCACGTGGAGGCGAAGATCCAGGCCCTCCTCGCCCATGAAAGCCAGTTCGAGACCACGATGGTGATCGACGCCGACGATGACGGCAGCCAGGCCGCCGAGTTCGGCCGGCGAATCACCCGGGAGGCGCGCGATCACGGCCGGCTCGCCGGGGTCGGTCTCGGGGAGGCGTTCCGCCTGCTGGATCCGGCCTCGTGACGACACCTCCCGCAGACTGATGCGCCGGAAACTCGTGGGTCGCGCCCGAAAGGCATCAGAGGCGCCCCCGGACGGGGGCGCCTCCGACTGGCCGACCGCGAGAGCGGGTTGGGTGGTTCCCGCAGCCGGCGTTCTGGGCCTCCCGACGTCGACTGCGTCCGGTTTGTCGCGAGAAATCATCGATCTGTGCCGCGACTTGCTCGACGGGCCGAGCGTCGGGACAGCCATGACGGCGGCTCTCGAACCCCGAACCCGATGGTGGGACGGGTTGCTGCTGATGGCTCGCGAGGCCGGCGCCGCGGGGCCGGGCGGCGGCGCGACGGCACCTACTCCCCCGCCGAGGGACGACTCCACGGAGGGCCGGCGGCCCGATGCCGATCTCCTCGATCTCGATCCGGCCGACCAGTTGGCTACGCTCACCCGGCGCCATGCCGATGCGGTCTACCGCGTCGCCCTGTCGGTCACCCGGGATCACGACCTCGCCGAAGACGTCTCCCAGGACGCCTTGTTGAAGGCCTGGCAGGCGCTCCCGACCTTCCGGGGTGATGCACCGCTCAAGAACTGGCTGCTTCGGATCACGCACAACACCGCCATCTCGGCCCTTCGCCGGCGCCGCGACGTCCACCTCGATCCCGTCGACATCCCCGACGAGGCACCGTCGGCCCATTCGGCGCCACCGGTGTCGGTCGAACACCGCGTCGAGGAACGAGCCTCCATCGATGCCTTCGAAGCCGCTCTGTCCGAGCTCGACGAGCTGAGTCGAGCCGTCGTCGTCCTCCGCGAAGTAGAGGGGATGTCCTACGACGAGATCAGTCAGGTTCTCGACGTGCCGCTGCCGACGGTCAAGACGCGGCTACTCAGAGCTCGACGAGTCCTGGCGGCCGCCCTCGAGGGGTGGAAGCCATGAAGTTCTTCCACCCGTCCAACAAGAAGCTCCAGCGTTGGCTCGATGCCGACGGGGAGAGTGGCGAGCCGATCGACGAGAGTGTCGACGCCCACGTGGCGAACTGTGACCGATGCGCCACCCGGCTCGAGGAACTCGCCCAGCCGGTGCCGGAGCTGACTGCGGCACTGACCCAGAGCCTCCGGGCACCGGAGGACCTGGTCCAACGCCTCGGTGCGCGGATGACCGACACCATCCGCAACCAGGAAGATCTCCGGCTGTTCTTCGAGCTGATGGGCATCCCGTTGGCTACCGTTCGCAACCTGATGACGGAGCATCCCGACGATGACTGACCACCTGGAGAGGGCACGATGAACGAATGGGTGAGCGCCGCGATCGCGGTGGCCGGCGGGATCGTGGTCGGCAGCATCCTCGCCCGCATCGTGCGGGGGTTCCTGACCAAGGAACGCCAGCCCGACGCGGTCAAGCGTTCGAGCGGTGCCATCGCCAGCCTCTTCTTCTCGCTGGCGGTCATCATCGGCCTGATCACCGCGCTCGGATTCGTCAACGAGGAAGCGCTGGACCAGCTGCCGAAGGACCTCATCGACTACGTCCCGCGAGCGTTGTCGGCCGCGATCGTGGTCATCGTCGCCAACATCGCGTCGACGTTCATCGTCGCGGCAGTCGAGAGATCGCTCGGCCATGTGTCCGCGAACGTGCGCCGTCGGGTGCCCCCGATCCTGCGGGGCGCCATCCTCTTCGCCGGTGGCCTCATCGCCGCCAACCAGCTCGGCATCGACACGACGATCCTGACGCTGGCCGCCGCTGCGCTCTTCTTCGGCGCGGCCCTCACCGCTGCGTTGGTCGCCTACTCGGGAAGCGGGCCGGTCTCGTCGGAGATCGCGGCCGCCAGGGCACTGCGGCGGGTCCTCGACATCGGCGACCGGCTGGACACCGAAGTGGTCTCCGGGGAGATCGTCGAACTACACGGCGTGAAGGCCGAGGTCGAGACCGCCGATGGTCGCCGGGTGCTCGTCCCGTACACGGCACTGCTCGAGACGGTCATCGGAATCGAGCGGGCCGGTGAGCCCGACGGGAGCGACGGTGACGACGCCTGATGGCGTGACCCGCGTCGTTCGCGGGGCGTGTCATCACGATTGTCCCGACGCGTGTGCGTGGGACGTCACGGTCGAAGCAGGGGTCGCCGTCCGTCTCCGAGGGGCCGGCGACCATCCCTTCACCGCCGGAGAGCTCTGCCCGAAGGTGAATCGCCTGCTGGAGCGGGTCTACGACCCGAGCCGGGTGCTCACGCCGATGCGTCGGGTTGGACCGAAGGGTTCGGGCGCGTACGAAGCAATCGGCTGGGAAGACGCGATCGCGGAGATCACCGACCGCTGGGGAGCCATCATCGCCACCGATGGACCCGCGGCCATCCTGCCCTACACGTTCGACGGAACGCAGGGCGTCATCCAGAAGGGCGTTCTGGCCCGTCGATTCTTCGCCGCGCTGGGCGCATCGGGTGTGCACGTGCACCTGTGCAGCGTCACCGCTCGGCAGGCGGCCGCCGAGGTCGCCGGCCTCCCCCATGGGATCGATCCCGAGGAGATGCGGCACTCTCGTCTCATCGTGTTGTGGGGCACCAACACCCTCATCACCAACCGACACCTCTGGCCGAC
>CAYFLT010000091.1:0-2689 GCA_964344055.1 uncultured Candidatus Nemicrothrix sp. | reverse complement strand
TCGAGGCAGCTCGGTCCGAGGGTGCTCGGGTAGTGGTCATCGATCCCATTCGAACGGTCACCGCCGATCGCGCCGATCGGTTCGTGCAACTCCGGCCCGGCACCGACACGGCACTCGTGCTCGGCTTGATCCACGTGATGGCCCGCGACGGCATGCTCGACGAGTCCTGGCTCACCGAGCGCACGACCGGTTGGGCTGAACTCCGCGCGTCGGCCGAGGCATGGACCCCCGACAGAACGGCCGCGGTCACCGATGTCGATGCCGCCACGATCGAGTGGCTGGCGCGAGCCCTGACCGAGGAGCAACCGGCGGCGGTGCGATCACTGGTCGGGCCCGAGCACCGTCAGCACGGGTCCGAGATCATGCGTGCGATCGCGCTGATCCCTGCGGTCACCGGATCCTGGCGACACGTCGGCGGAGGCTTGTGCACGTCGACTCAGATCTGGTGGGAAGACGCCTTCGGCCTCGATGAGGGCTTGGCGGATCCACCCCGCCGGTTCAACATGGCACGGCTCGGCGAGGTCCTCACCGACGCCGGGCTCGACCCGCCCATCCGCTCGCTGTTCGTCTACAACAGCAACCCGGCCGTGATCGTTCCGGACCAGAACCGGGTGATGGAGGGGCTTGCCCGCGACGATCTCTTCACGGTCGTGGTCGAGCAGTTCATGACCGACACCGCGCTCCATGCGGATCTGGTGTTGCCGGCCACGACGCAGCTCGAGCATCTCGACATCGGTCCCGGGTGGGGACACTTCTACATCACCCCGAATCTCCCGGCGATCGAGCCACTCGGGGAGGCTCTGCCGAACGCGGAGATCTTCCGGCGGCTGGCCACCGCGATGGGCCTCGACGATCCGGGTCTGCAGGAGTCCGACGAGTCGGTGATCCGATCGATCCTCGATCGGGACCATTCGAGGCTCGAGGGCGTGGACTGGGATCAGCTGGTAGCCGACGGCTGGGCGCGGTTCGACATCCCGCGGGACATCCGGCCTCATACCGACCGCGTCTTTCGGCTTGGCACGCTCGAACACCACGATCCACCGGGGGCCAGCGATGCGTGTCCCCTCCAGCTCATCTCGCTGAAGCAGCACAGCAAGTTCCTGAACGCGAACTACGCCCAGTTCGAGCGCCACCTCCCCCACCCGCCCGAGCCCCGTCTGGAGATCGACGCGACGGACGCCGCCACACGCGGCATTGCGGAGGGTGATCGGGTCCGGGTCCGCAACGAACGGGGCTCACTGACCTTGACCGCGACGATCAGCGATCGAGTGCAACCGGGATTGACGGCGATCCCCTTCGGCTGGTGGCACCGCCACACACCAGAGGGCCGCGCCGTGAACGCCCTCACCAACCCGTCGATCCCCTCCGCCGACGACACCGGCTCGGCCGCCTTCCACGACACCTGGGTCGACGTCGAACCAACCTGACCATCCCCTTCACCTTTTCTGGACGCTGACGCGCGCCTACCGCGCGCTGACGTCCAGAGAAACCCGTCAGGTGGCTCGCTCGAAGTCGATGTAGCCCTCTGGGCCGGGGTCGTAGATGTGGGCGGCATCGGTGCCGGCGAGTTCGACACCGTGTTCGATCCGCTCGGCGAGGTCAGGATTGGTGATGTAGAGCCGGCCGAACGACACGGCATCACCGCGACCGATCTCGAGCGCCCAGTTGGCCTCGTCGGGGGTGTAGCTGTCGTTGAGGATCGCCGGTCCGGAGAAGCAACGGCGGACGAGCACCTCGTTGTCGAGATCGCCCGGCTCGAGCGGACCGGTCTTGCGGATCACGTGGCAGTACGCCAGCCCCATCGGGTCGAGAGCTCCGAGGAGCGCGGTGAAGGTCGCTTCCGGGTCGTCGTCGTGGAGATCGTTGAACGGGTTGCCCGGCATGATGCGGAAGCCGACCCGCCCTGCGCCGTCGACCGCCGCCATTGCCTCGGCCACTTCGACGAAGAATCGGATCCGGTTCTCGACCGATCCGCCGTAGTGGTCGGTGCGTTGGTTGGTGCCAGTCGACAGGAACTGGGCGGGGAGGTAGCCGCTCGTGCCGTGGAGCTCGACGCCATCGAATCCGGCGGCATAGGCGAGCTCCGTGCAGCGGGCGTACTCGGCCACGACGTCACGGACCTCCTCGGTTTCGAGAGCCCGAGGCGTCACGCAGGGCTGCATGGTCCCTCCGTCGGTGTCGGTGTACATCTTCCACTTCGCCGCGATCGCTGAGGGCGCGACCGTCTCGGCATCCGGCCGCTTGTTGTCGGCCGCAGCCACCCGACCGACATGCATCACCTGGGCGACGATCGTGCCGCCGCCGGCATGCACCGCATCGGTCACCCGCTTCCAGAGTTCCACCTGATGCTCGTTCACGAGGCCCGGCGTCCGGCAGTATCCCTTTCCGTCCTCGGACGGATAGATGCCCTCGCTGATGATCATCCCGGCTCCGGCCCGTTGCCGGTAGTACTCCACCATCAGGTCGTTGGGATCGCCGTCCACATTCGCCCGCGACCTGGTCATTGGTGCCATCACCACCCGGTTTCGAAGCTCGAGCGCCCCGAAACGGGCCGGCGTCAACAGTCCAACGAAGCTCATGAGCGATCACCGACGACGGGTCGGGCGAGTAGGTCCTCGATGTGGGCTGCCATCTCGAGTGGCTTGTCGCCCTGGATCGAGTGGCCGGCACCATCGACGACGATGTGGAC
>CAYFLT010000090.1:11541-17873 GCA_964344055.1 uncultured Candidatus Nemicrothrix sp. | reverse complement strand
CACGGAGGTCGGCGACCGCGAGTCACCGCCGCCGCCGAAGAAAAGGGCGCCGATCACCACTCCTACGGCACCGATGAGAATCCCGCCGGGTCGGACCCGCGCCAGCGCGGCTGCCGTCAAGCTGGGAGTCGTGCCGTCGGTGGCCACGGCGACCGCCGAGGAGGAGAGCGCCTCACCCAGCCCGATGACCCGAGTGTGGCGAAGCTGCCCGAGCATCTCCCCGACCCGCTCGTAGCCCGGGACGACCTGACCGTGCCCCGCCGCATCCAGCACGCGGGTCGACAGCTCCTCCGGGTTCACGCCGGGTCTCCGATCGCGATCTCGATCGAGATCGGCGAATCATCCTGAACCGCGTCGGCCAGCCGGAGGAGGCGCCGAAGACCACTGTGACCGATTGCCCGCACGCGGCTGTCGGCCTTGCCCATCACCGCGCCCACCTCGCGCTCATCGAGGCCGGCCACGACCCGAAGCGCGATCACGTCGCGCTCGGTCGCCGGGAGATGCTGCACTGCCCTCAACGCGGGATCGTGCGATGGTGCGGGAGATTCATCTGATCGGCACTCCCACGCACTCCTCATGAGCCAGATGAGCGGGACGATCCCGGCCGGCTGATCGGCGAGTGCCTTGGCGGCCCGCTCCCACACGGTGTCGGTGTCCGCGGCCAACGCAGGATCGACGATCTCGAGATAGCGCTCGATCACCGGCTCGTAGTGCTGATACAGATCGGTCCACGCCAGGGGATCGCCGGCGCGGGCGCCGGTGACCGACGGATCCTCGACGGCGGTGGTGACGGGCATCAGTGTCCGCATCGGCTCGATTTCGTGCCGAGTTGACGGATTTCTGGGCCCTACGGACCAGTTGCCTGGGCCGTTGGACCTGTGTGGAGTCCGCGGTTCGGGCATGCTGTCGACGATGGTGCCTCAACCCGACCGTCACCCGTCCGCGCTCGAAGCCGACGTGCTGGAGACCTGCCAGCGTCACCTGCCCGGTTGGCGGGGAACGGCCGTGGCCGACTTCCACTTCGATCCGCCGAAAGGATTCTCGTCATTCACGATGGGAGTCCGCTGTAGAGGGCCGATCGAGGACGGCATCGACCCTCCGGCTGTGCTGTACCGCCACCTGGACGGCAAGGAGAACGCGATCCTCGACTTCCCCACCGAACAGGCGGTGTTCGCGACGCTGAGCCGGCACCACATCGCGGCGGGCGTTCACCACATGGACGACACCTGCCGGATCGAGGAGTTCTACGTCGGGCGAACCCTCACCGCCGCCGACGTGTTCGAGCCCACGATCCAGAAAGGGGTGGCGGACGAACTGTGGCGATTCCACCACCTCGACGACGAGTCACTCCCGGCGGGCATCCCGGACGAGACCTTCTTCGAGCTCCTCCATCGCAAGTGGGGAGCGATGGCGCGGGAGGTCCTCGACGACCGGCGTCACGAGTTCCCGGCCGATGAGCAGGCCCTCTGCGACGACCTTCACACGCTGTACGACGACGAGACGCTCGAGATGGTTCTGCAGTGCCTCCCGCAACGGGAGCCGGTGTTCTGCCACAACGACACCTACCACGGCAACGTGATGCAGCTGGCCGACGGCACCATCAAGCTCCTCGACTTCGAGTTCTCATGTCGCAACCACATCGCATTCGACTTCGCGAACCTGTTCGCCGAGACGGTGATGGAGCACGGCTTCGCCGATCCGCCGCACTTCCGCATCGCCGAGCCGAAGTTCACCGACGCCGATCTCGCCTCGCTCATCGGCTTCTACCTCGACAATGGCGACCTCCGCGGGGCGGCCCGTGATCGCGAACTCACCCAGCTCGTGGCCGAGACGCGGCGGGCGATCATGTTGTCGGACTACATGTATGCGATGGCCGCGCTCCCACTCGCCCTCGAACCGATCCAGAAGATCCGGTTCCTTCCCTACGCCCACCAACGCTGGCGGAAGTTCCAGCAGACCTGGTCAGCAAGCTGAACAGTTTCGGTGTTCAGGTGTGGGCGATGAGGTTCCGGACTTCGCGGGCGGCGACGAGGAGGGTGGTGAGGTCGGTGGGACCGGCACCACGGATCTCGGCGATGGTGCGCCGGTAGTAGCCGACCTGACCCCGATTACGGAGTAGCCACCGGGCCACCAGCTCGGTCGACTCGGCGTCGCCGGCACCATCGACCAACCGGGACGTGAGCGCCCGATGGTCGGTGTAGAGGTCACCACGAAGGGTCAGTCGAGCCAGCGATGACCACTGATCGTCGCGGGGCAGCTCGAGAATTCGGTCGCGGAGCCAGTTCAACTCGAGCTGATCGGCGATCGTGAAGTGCACCGCGGCCACCGTCGCGACCGGCACGCCCGACGACGCAACCTCCGCGATGTCGAGGGCGGCAAGTGACGGGGTCAGCGCGGCAACTCGCTCGGCCAACTCGCCCGGCAGGCCCTCGGCCTTGAGGTCGGTGAACGCCTTCTCGTAGGCGGTCCAGTCCGATCCGGCGAGATAGCCGGGCAAGTGCTCCAGCGTCTCCCGCACCGGTTCCGCCAGCTCTTCGATGGCGAGTGCAGCATCGAACGGGAAGGCCCGCGATCGCAGCAGGAGTCGAGTGGCCCGTTCGGCGAGCTGGCGCCCCCACAGCAGGATCGCCGTCTGGCGAGCCGCGGGGATCACGGTGTCGAGCCCATTGATCGCCCGACTCAGCTCATCGAGCTGGAAGATCTCCCAGGCGGCGAGGTGGGCTGCGGCCACGTCGGCACTCGGCGCCGACGTCTCCTGGGACAGCCGGTAGATCATCGACGTACCGGCCCGGTCCACCACCACGTTCGAGATCCGGTTGGCGATGATCTCGCGCCGCAGCGGGTGGGTGCTGATCTGCTCGGGGAACCGCTCCCGCATCGGCGCGGGGAAATAGGAGGTGAGGAGCGGGAGGAACACTTCCTGGTCGGGCATCTCGGACTCGAGGAGCTCGTCGTTGAGCACGTTCTTCGTGTACGCCAGCAGCACTGCCAGCTCCGGGGTGGTGAGCCCGAGGCCGGCATGACGACGGTCGGCCATCTCCTCACCGTCGGGCAGATACTCCAGCCCCCGGTCGAGCAGACCGCGGGCCTCCAAGCTCGACAGGTATCGAGCGTGCACCTCGACCATGCTCGCCGCCTCCGATCGGGCGGTGCTGAGGGCCTGGGTCTGGTGGTAGTTGTGGTCCAGGACGAGCATCGCGACCTCGTCGGTCATCTCGTCGAGGAGTTCGTTGCGCTGCTTCTCGGTGAGGTCTCCGGCCGCGACCACCTGGTCGAGCAGGATCTTGATGTTGACCTCGTGGTCGGAACAGTCGACCCCACCGGCGTTGTCGATCGCGTCGGTGTAGATCCGACCACCCGCCTGCGCGAACTCGATCCGGCCCCTCTGGGTGACGCCGAGGTTGCCGCCCTCGCCGACGATCTGGGCGCGTAGGTCACGGGCGTCGACGCGAATGGCGTCATTCGCCTTGTCGCCGACCTCGGCATGCGATTCGTCCGACGCCTTGATGTAGGTGCCGATGCCACCGTTCCACAACAACTCGACTGGGGCCCGCAGGACCGTCGAGATCAGCTCGTCGGGCGACAGCATCGCGGCGTCCGTGCCGAGCGCCTGTCGCGCCTTCTCGCTGAGCTGGATCGACTTGGCCCGGCGGGAGAACACGCCGCCACCCTCGGCGATCAGGTCGGTGTCGTAGTCGGCCCAACTGGACCGGGGAAGCTGGAACAGCCGCTTCCGCTCCGCGTAGGAACTCTCGGGATCCGGGTCGGGGTCGATGAAGATGTCGCGGTGGTCGAAGGCGGCGATCAGCTTGGTCTGGCGCGACTGGAGCATCCCGTTGCCGAAGACGTCGCCCGACATGTCGCCGATCCCGACCGCCGTGAAGGGCTCCACCTGCACGTGGCGACCGAGCTCGCGGAAGTGCCGCTTGACCGACTCCCAGCCGCCGCGAGCGGTGATGCCCATCGCCTTGTGGTCGTAGCCGTTGGAACCACCGGACGCGAACGCGTCGCCCAGCCACATCCCACGACTGGTGGCGATCTCGTTGGCCGTGTCGGAGAACGTCGCCGTGCCCTTGTCCGCAGCCACCACGAGGTAGGTGTCGTCGCCGTCATAGCGAACCGTGCGCTCGGGCGGCACGACCTCGCCGTCGACGACATTGTCGGTGATGTCGAGCAGGCCGCCGACGAAGAGCTTGTAGCACTCGACGACTTCCTCGCGCATCGAGGCCGGATCGCCATCGGTCGGCGGTCGCTTCAGGACGAATCCACCCTTGGCGCCCGACGGAACGATCACCGCGTTCTTCACCATCTGGGCTTTCACCAGGCCGAGCACCTCGGTGCGGTAGTCCTCGAGCCGGTCCGACCAGCGCAGACCGCCCCGGGCCACCGGTCCCGAGCGGAGATGCACTCCCTCGAACCGTGGGGAATAGACGTAGATCTCGAAACTGGGCCGCGGTTCGGGCAGATCGTCGATCGACGTCGGATCGAGCTTGAAGGCCAGATACGGGGGTGCATCCTCTCCATGGGTCTGGAAGCAGTTCGTGCGGAGGGTGCTGTCGATGAGGTTGTGGAATCGCCGGAGCAACCGGTCCTGGTCGAGACTGCTGACCTCTTCGACCCGCTCGAAGAAGCTCTCGGTGATGGACTTCACCTCGGCGGCACGGGCGGCATCGTCGCGATCCGGGTCGAACCGGGCGAGGAAGAGATCGACCAGGAGGCGGGCCGCCTCGGCGTGATCGACGAACGTGTTCTCGACGAATCGGCGGGTGTAGCCGAGGCGGGCCTGGTGAAGGTAGCGGGCGTAGGCGCGGAGGATGCCGACCTCGCGGGGTCCCATTCCGGCCGACAGCACCAACCGGTTGAGTCCGTCGTTGGACACCTGGCGACGCCACACCGCCTCGAAGGTCTGTTCGATGAGGTCGGCGACCTCGGCGAAATCGAGGCTGAGGCCGGGGTATTCGAGGTGGAAGTCGTAGATCCAGACTCGGTCCTGACCCTCGGGGCTCACCTCGTAGGGCCACTCGTCGACCACCACGACGCCGAGTTCGCTCAGCATCGGCATGACCGAAGTCAACGACACGCGCTCCCCGCGGCGGAACAGCTTCAGCTTGAAGGAACCGGACGGCAGACCGGGCTCTCGGTAGACGTTGATCCTCAGGTCGTCGACCCCGAGGCCCTCCATCTCCTGCATGTCGGCGATCGCCACGCGGGGAGTGAACGCGCCCCGGTAGTCCTGCTCGAAGGCCCGGCCATAGGTGCGCTGCAATCGGACCCCGGCGTCCTCGCCGAACTCCCTCAGCAGCTCGGCGGCGAAGTCGTCTCGCCAGTCGCGCAACAGGTCCTCGATACGCGACTCGACGCGCCCGATGTCGACCCGCGGCACGTGGCCGCTGTCGATGCGGAGATGGAAGAGGGTCCGAGACAGCACGCTTTCGGAGATCGCTGTGCTCCACTCCGCGGTCGATCCGCCGTACGCCTCGAGCAGGAGGTCCTGGATGCCCGTGCGGGCCTCCGTGTTGTAGCGATCCCGGGGCATGTACACCATCACGGTCACGAAGCGGCCGAACAGCTCGGGGCGGGCGAACACGCGCACCCGTCGCCGCTCCTGCAGCTTGGCGATGCCCATCGCGATCTCGAAGAGCTGATCGGTGTCGATCTGGAACAGCTCGTCACGGGGGTACGCCTCGAGGATGCACAGCAGGGCCTTGTGGTCGTGGCCCCCCGGCGGGTAGCCGGCCCGGTCGACGACCTCCTGGGCGAGCCGCCGAAGCCGAGGCACACGCAGAACCGACTGGGAGTAGGCCTCGAGGGTGTACAGACCGAGGAATCGGCGTTCGCCCGTGACCTCTCCGTCGGGACCGAACGTCTTGACGCCGATGTAGTCCAGGTGGGCGGCCCGGTGGATCGTGGACTTGGCGGTGGCCTTGGTGATGTTGAGCAGCACCTGGGTCCGGGCTCGCGCCTGGACTTCCGGAGCCATCTCACTCAGCGGTCGGCCGGTCGGAACCTCGCCCTCCTTGGGGCGGAGGAGGCCGAGGCCGGATGCGGCGTCTGCAGTCAGTAGATCGTCGGCCAGCCCGTACTCCCGGTATCCGAGGAACACGAAGTTGTTCTCGGCGAGCCAGTTGAGCAGCTCCTGGGCTTCCGCGATCTCGGCCTCGGCAACCGGCGGGTTCTCACCGGGGAGACCGTCGGCGATCTCCCGCATCCGGTCCCGCATGAACGACCAGTCCTCGACGGCGGCCCGGACATCGCCGAGGATCCGCAGCAGGTTGGCTTCGATGGCACGGATGTGATCGGGGTCGGCCTGGCGGTCGACTTCCACCGAGATG
>CAYFLT010000090.1:4340-11531 GCA_964344055.1 uncultured Candidatus Nemicrothrix sp. | reverse complement strand
GAAACCTCGCCCGCCCCGCCGATCTGGCCCCCGCGGCTGGGGTGGTTCCGCTTCGGATCCTGCGGGGCCGGGCGGAGCTTGGGGTCACCGAACGCGAGGCCCTCGTCGCGGAGGTCGACCATGATCGGATGGATCGCGAGGTGGATCCCGAGCTGCATCCGACTCAGCTCCATCGTCACCGAGTCGACGAGGAACGGCAGGTCGTCGGTGACGATCATGACGATCGAGTGGTCGCTCTCCCAGCCGTCGACGTCGATCCGGGGATTGCGAACCACGACCGTGGCGGTGCCGGGTTCCCACGCCGCCGCGAGACCTGCGTGGTCGGCGGCTCGGCCGAAGAGGTCCTCGGGGCGACGAACCGCGAGGTCGTCGGTGGACACGTGAGCGAAGTAGCAGCGAAGGAACTCCTCGTCGGCGAGTGACTCCTCGGCCGCGACCTCCGCCCCATACGAAACGACCCGGTCGACGACCGCCATGGCCACCGGGTCCGGCGAGTTGATGGCCTGCATCAATCCACGACGGTACTCCCCCACGGTCCCGACCGGGCGGAAACCCATGGGCCGGCGGGTCGGCCACCGCTACCTTGGCGCCGTGGGTTCAGCCGCGGGTTCCATCCAGGTCAGCCATCTCGGGTGGTCGCTCCCCGGCGGACAGACCCTGCTCGAGGACGTTTCGTTCCGGGTGGGCGAAGGAGAACACGTCGCTCTCGTGGGTGCGAACGGGGCCGGCAAGTCGACGGTGATGCGTCTGCTCAGCGGCGAGGAAGCGGCCACCACCGGCACCATCTCGGTCCAGGGCTCGCTCGGTGTGATGACCCAGTTGGTCGGGGCTCTCGACGACCGCAGCACGGTTCGCGACCTCTACCTCTCGCTCGCGAGCCCCACGATCCAGAGCGCTGCCGATCGCTTGGCCCGCGCCGAGCGGCGGATGGCCGCGGGCGAGGACGACGGCATGCGCTACGCGGGGGCGCTCGAAGCATGGGAGAGCGCCGGCGGCTACGACGTCGAGGTCCTCTGGGAAGAGTGCGCGCACCGCGTCGTCGATCTGGCTTGGAGCGAGATCGGCGAACGAGCCGTGTCGACTTTCTCGGGAGGTGAGCAGAAGCGACTGGCTCTGGAACTCCTCTTGCGGTCCGAGCACGAGGTGCTGTTGCTCGACGAGCCGGACAACTTCCTGGACGTCCCGGGCAAGGAGTGGCTGTCGGAACGGCTCCAGGGTTCACCCAAGACGATCCTCTACGTCAGCCACGATCGTGAGCTCCTGGCCGAGACGTCCCACAAGGTCGTGACCCTCGAGGCGAAGGGAGCCTGGACCCACGGCGCCTCGTTCGCCACGTGGCGCGAGGCCCGCGAGCACCGGATCGCGCTGATCAGCGACGAGCAGCGTCGTTGGGCCGAGGAGCGCAAGCGGCTGGTCAACCACATGAAGGAGCAGAAGCGGCGCGCCATGATCAGCGACGCCAACGCGAGCCGCGCCCGCGCCGCCGAGACCCGGCTCCGCCACTTCGACGAGGCCGGGCCGCCCCCTGAGCTCGCCCGCGAACAGAAGATCGACATGCGGCTCGAGGGCAGCCGCACCGGCAAACGGGTGGTGATCGTCGAGCAGCTCGAACTCACCGACCTGACCTTCCCGTTCGACCTCGAGGTGTGGTTCGGCGAGCGGGTGGCGGTGGTTGGCCGCAACGGCACCGGCAAGTCCCACTTCCTACGGTTGCTCGGTGGCGGCGACGTCGCCCACGAAGGCGACTGGCGACATGGGGCCCGGGTGGTGCCGGGGCTGTTCAACCAGACCCACGACCACCCGGAACTGAGGGGCAAGACCCTGCTCGACATCCTGGCGAAGCGCGACATCGGGCGGGGCCCGGCCATGTCACGACTGCGGCGCTACGAGCTGCAGGGAGCGGCCGAACAGACTTTCGAAACCCTTTCGGGCGGCCAGCAGGCGCGGCTCCAGATCCTCCTACTCGAAATTGACGGCGCCAACCTGCTCCTGCTCGACGAGCCGACCGACAACCTCGACGTCGCGTCCGCCGAGGCACTCGAGGCCGGCCTGGAGGTGTTCGAAGGCACCGTCATCTGCGTGACCCACGACCGCTGGTTCCTCCGCACTTTCGACCGCTTCATCGCCTTCACCGAGGACAACGACGTCCAAGAGATCGAAGACCCCGCCCTCGCCTGGTCATGAGACGACGGGGACGGTTCACCCTGATCTGGGCGGACCTCGAACAGGCCGGCACCCGAACAACACCGAGCGCCATCGCGGCGACGTCGACCGGTTTTGCCGTCGTCGGCTGGGACGACCCGGACTACACGTACGGCATGGAGAACTCTCCCGTGGCCTGGCAGGTCGTTCTCGACTGATCCCGTGCGCGACGCCGGCGTTGCCGGAGGGAAACCCAACGGAGCGGCGAGGGCGCGACGGTAACCTTGTCGCCTATGACCGACGCCGCCCCAGAGGCCAACAACGCGCCCTATCCCGCTGTCGAGAGCCCGGATCTGCCGGGCATCGAGCAGCGAATTCTGGCGCGCTGGGATGCGGAGAAGACCTTCGAGACGAGCGTCGAGCAGCGTCCCGTCAACGTCGATGCGACCAACAACGAATACGTCTTCTACGACGGGCCACCGTTCGCCAACGGTCTCCCCCACCACGGCCACCTGCTCACCGGCTACGTGAAGGACGTCGTCCCCCGCTATCACGCCATGAAGGGCAAGCGGGTCGAGCGCCGCTTCGGCTGGGATTGTCACGGCCTGCCGGCCGAGATGGAGGCCGAAAAGGACCTCCCGGTGAGTGGCCGGGCGTCGATCATCGAGTACGGCATCGAGAGGTTTAACGACTACTGCCGCGCCTCGGTGATGAAGTACACCAAGGAGTGGGAGAAGACGGTCACCCGTCAGGCTCGCTGGGTCGACTTCGAACACGATTACAAGACCATGGACATCGACTACATGGAGTCGGTGATGTGGGCCTTCAAGCAGCTCTGGGACAAGGGCCTCATCTATCAGGCCAACCGAGTGCTGCCGTACAGCTGGGGTGCGGAGACGCCCCTGTCGAACCACGAGATCCGCCTCGACGACGCCACCCGTCCACGGCAGGACCCGGCAATCACCGTCGCGTTCCGCCTCGACGAACCCGCGGGCATCCCCGGCGACGCCGACACTCCCGTCTGCATCCTCGCGTGGACCACCACGCCGTGGACCCTGCCCTCGAACCTGGCGCTCGCGGTCGGATCCGGCCTCGACTACGCCGTCATGCTCGACGCGGACGGCACCCGCTACATCCTCGGCGCCGAGACGACCGACAAGTACGCCAAGCAGCTCGAGAGCGCCGAGCAGGTCGGCACGGTCAAGGGGTCCGATCTCGTGGGTCGCACCTACGAGCCCTTGTTCCCGTACTTCGCGGACATGGCACTGGTTGGCGAGGACCACGCCGATCCGTCCAAACCCCATCACGGGGTGAACCGGTCATTCGTCGTATTGGGCGGCGACTTCATCGACACCACTGAGGGCACCGGTGTGGTTCACATGGCGCCCGGCTTCGGTGAGGACGACCAGAAGGCCGGTGAGGAAGCTGGCATCGGCATGGTCGTGCCGGTGGACGACTCGGGCCGCTTCACCGACGAGGTCACCGACTGGGCCGGCGTGAACGTGCTCGAGGCCAACAGCTCGATCATCAAGCACCTGCGCGAGACCGGTCAGCTGGTCCGTCACGACAGCTACACCCACAACTACCCGCACTGCTGGCGCACCGACACGCCGATCATCTACCGGGCGATGCCGTCCTGGTACGTGAAGGTCACCGACATCCGCGATCGCATGCTGGAGACCAACCAGGAGATCAACTGGGTGCCGTCGCACATCCGCGACGGCCGCTTCGGCATGTGGCTCGAAGGGGCCCGGGACTGGTCGATCAGCCGCAACCGCTTCTGGGGATCGCCGATCCCGGTGTGGATCAGCGATGATCCCGAGTACCCGCGCACCGAGGTCTACGGCTCGATCGCCGAGCTCGAAGAAGCGTTCGGGGTCGAGGTCACCGACCTCCACCGTCCGTTCATCGACACCCTGGTGCGGCCCAACCCCGACGACCCGACCGGTCAGTCGATGATGCGCCGCGTCCCCGAGGTGCTCGATTGCTGGTTCGAGTCCGGCTCGATGCCCTACGCCCAGGTCCACTACCCCTTCGAGAACAAGGAGTGGTTCGACGAGCACTTCCCGGCCGACTTCATCGTCGAGTACATCAACCAGTCACGGGGCTGGTTCTACACACTCCACGTGCTGGCAACCGCGCTGTTCGATCGGCCCGCATTCCAGAACGTCATCTGCCACGGGATCCTGCTCGCCGAGGACGGCGCCAAGCTGTCGAAGAAGCTGCGCAACTACACCGAGCCGGAGCTGATCTTCGAACAGCAGGGTTCCGACGCGCTCCGCTGGTATTTCATGTCGGCGCCGATCGTGCGGGGCGGCGACATGCGCATCTCCGACCAGGGCATCGACGACGTGGTTCGCCAGGTCATCCTCCCCATCTGGAACGCCTATTCCTTCTTCACCCTGTACGCGAACGTCGAGGGTCATACGGCCACCTTCCGTACCGACTCGACCGAGCTGCTCGACCGCTACATCCTGGCCAAGACCCGCTCGCTCGTCGCCGCGGTCGAGGGTCGGATGGACGACTACGACCTGCCCGGCGCTGCCGCCGAGATCCAGGGTTTCATCGACGCGCTCAACAACTGGTACATCCGCCGCTCGCGGGACCGGTTCTGGGGCACTGGCGATGCGGCCGGTGCCGACGTCGACGGTCTCGACACGCTCTACACGGTGCTGGTGTCCCTCCTGCAGGTCGCGGCGCCGTTCCTTCCGATGATCACCGAGGAGATCTGGACCGGTCTCACCACACCCGACGCCGCCCAGCCGCCGTCGGTCCATCTCTCGAACTGGCCGACGCTCGACGCCTATCCGGCCGACGATGCACTCGTTGCGGCGATGGACCGGCTCCGCGACGTCGCCTCCACCGGCCTGCGCCTCCGCGAGGAAGAGAGCCTACGGGTGCGCCTGCCCCTGGCGTCGGTCACGGTCGCCGGCCACGACGCGTCCACGCTCGAGCCCTTCGCCGACCTCCTCGCCGACGAGCTCAACGTGAAGGCGGTCAATGTCACCGAGGAGATCGGCGACCTCGCCACCTTCATTCTTCGTCCTGACGGCAAGGCGCTCGGCCCGCGCCTCGGCAAGGACGTGCAGACCGTGTTCGGCGCGGCGCGAAGCGGCGACTGGACTGCCAACGACGACGGCACCGTCACGGTGGCGGGCCATGTGCTGGCGGAGGACGAGTACGAGCTGGCGCTCGAATCACCCGACGGCGTGGTGGCCGCCGCGCTTCGTTCCAACGACGCCGTGATCACCCTCGACACCGACGTCACCCCCGAACTCGCCGCCGAAGGTCTGGCCCGCGACGTCGTCCGCGAGATCCAGAACGCCCGTAAGGCCCAGGATCTCGTCGTCACCGACCGCATCGACGTGCAGATCGAGGCACCTGGCGCAGTAGCCATCGCGATCGAGACCCACGAGGCCTACATCGCCGAGCAGGTCCTGGCCACGTCGCTCGGCACCGCGCTCGGCGACAGCCAGGTCCACGAAGCCAAGGTCGACGGAGAGGTCGTCCGCTTCACTCTCCGGGTCACATCGGGGGCCTGAGACACAGCGGCCCGGTCCCCTTCGCCTCACTCGGTGGGGCGGTTGTCGGCGCGCCATTCGGGGAAGCCGCCGTCGAGGCGGCGAGCCGGGCGTTCGTGCTGGTGGAGAATGCGGACGGCGTCGTCGGCGTAGGCGCAGTAGGGCCCGCGGCAGTAGGCGACGACCTCCACGTCGCTCGGTAGCTCGTCGAGCCGGCCGGGAAGCTCATCCACGGGAATCGACACTGCCCCGGCGATCCGACCGGCTGCGTACTCGGTGGTGTTGCGGACGTCGATCACCACGACCGATCCCTCGGCGATCCGGCGTTCCAGTTCGTCGCGGTCGATCGACTCGAGGCCGCTTCGGTCCCCCACATAGGCCTCGGCCAGCGCTTCGATCCCCGTCACGTGAGCCACCGCCACGTCGCGCAGGGCGGACCACAGCTCGCCGACATGGGTCGCGAGGCGGTAGTAGATCCGGGTCCCGTCCCGTCGGGTGGCGACCAGTCCGGCCTGGGCGAGTGTGCGCAGGTGAAACGAGGTGTTGGCCACGCTCTGGGAGATCTCCGCCGACAACTCGTCGACGCTTCGCTCGCCTTGGGCGAGCACGTCGATCAGCTCTGCTCGACGGCCGTTGCCGATCGCCTTCGCCACCTCGGCGAACGCATCGAACAGGGCGTTCTTGGCGTTTCGGTCACCCATGCCGCTTCTCCCTTTCGGCCACCCTACTCCATCTATTCAAAGAATCGCTTGACAATTGTCCGGAGTTTCCGACAATATTCAAAGAGTTGCTTGAAGAGGTGGGGCCTTCCGGCCACGGAGTGAGGGAACGTGATCTCGATCGACCCGAGTGCGGCTGCGGCCGATCGCCAGAACCGCCGACGTCACGACCAACGTGCCGTCGACCGAGCCGAACTCCGGCGCCAGACCCAGAGCCTCTACTCGACCGTCGCGATGCAGCCCAACGCGAACTACGACTTCCAGACCGGGCGGATCATCGCCGAGCGCTGCAACTACGACCTGTCCGCGGTCGACGAGCTGCCGATGGCAGCGATCGAGTCGTTCGCCGGCGTGGGCAACCCATTCCAGCTCCGCCCGCTGGAAGTCGGTGAGTACGTCGTGGACCTCGGCTCTGGTGCCGGATTCGACTGCTTCCTCGCCGGCCGGGCGGTGGGCCCGTCGGGCCGAGTGGTCGGCGTGGACATGACGCCGACCATGCTCGTGAAGTCCCGCGCCCTCGGCGACGCACTGCAGGCGTCCAACGTCAGCTTCCGACAGGGCTACTTGGAGCAGCTTCCCGTCGAGGACGCCTGGGCCGACGTGGTCATGTCGAACGGATCGATCAACCTCTGCCCCGACAAGACCGAAGTCCTCGCCGAAGCATTCCGGATCCTGAAGCCCGGCGGCGTCATCCAGTTCGCCGACATCGCGAGCTCCCGATCCCCCATAGCCGAACCGCTCGAGCACATGGACCTCTGGACCGCCCGAGTCACCGGTGGACTCCCAGTCGCACGGTGGATTTCCCTTCT
>CAYFLT010000090.1:1575-4330 GCA_964344055.1 uncultured Candidatus Nemicrothrix sp. | reverse complement strand
GTCCAGGTCGGCGATCCGGTCGACGTCCTGGGCGGATGCGGCGACGGGGATTGCTCCAACCACCTCGACGTCTGCAGCTACACCTTCCTGGCTCGCAGACCATGACCCCCCACCCCCCACCGCTTCTCTGCCCGGTAGGCGACACAAAATGTGTCCTGCCGCGCAGAGAACGGGTGGTGGCGTCATGGCCCCGGTCGGGCGACGAACCTCCCTTGGCTCCAGGGCGCCGCGGCACCGGCTCCGCCGCAGCTCCCGGGAGCCAGGGGATCGCCCCCGATCGATGAGTTCGGCCTCACCGACTGAGGCCGCCCCCGGCGGAAGGACCGCCGCCCCGCCGGGGGCAACTTCGCTCGTCCCACGTCTCGGCCTGAGGGACAACCTCGGCCAGTTCGCGCTCCTCGTCGGCGTGAACGCCCTCGTGGGCGGGATGATCGGCCAGGAGCGCACCGTCCTCCCCCTTCTGGCGGAGCGGGAGTTCGGCCTGACCGCCTTCACCGCGACGCTCACGTTCATCGCGGCGTTCGGCATCGTGAAGGCGGCCACCAACTTCGTGGCCGGCGCGATCTCGGACCGGATCGGCCGCAAGCCCGTGCTCGTCGCCGGCTGGGTGATCGGCATCCCGATCCCGCTCATGCTGATCTGGGCGCCGGCGTGGGGATGGGTGATCGCGGCGAACGTCCTCCTCGGCGTCAACCAGGGCCTGACCTGGTCCACCACCGTGATCATGAAGATCGATCTCGTCGGGCGCTCCCGACGCGGGTTGGCGATGGGCCTGAACGAAGCGGCCGGCTACGGCGCAGTCGCACTGACCGCGCTGGCCACGGGCTTCATCGCCGAAGAGTGGGGACTCAGACCTGAACCGTTCTTCCTTGGTCTCGCGTTCGCCGGACTCGGCCTCGGCCTCTCGGTGCTATTCGTACGCGAAACCCATCATCACGTCCGTCACGAGGCGGCCCTCCAATCCGACGGCAGCCTCGACCCGGGCCAAGGGGACCTCGGTACGCACGAGGTCTTCGCCCTGACCAGCTTTCGCGAGCCCGCCCTGTCCTCATGCTCCCAGGCCGGCCTGGTCAACAACCTCAACGACGGCCTCGCTTGGGGACTGTTCCCGATCTTCTTCGCCGCCCACGACCTCAGCGTCGGCCGAATCGGCATCCTCGCCGCGATCTACCCGGGAGTCTGGGGACTCGGTCAGCTCTACACCGGCCACTTGTCCGACGGGGTCGGACGCAAGCCCTTGATCGTGACCGGCATGCTCACGCAGGCAGCCGCACTCGCGTGGATGGCGATCACCACGAACTTCTCCGCCTGGGCCCTGGGCGCGGCATTGCTCGGAGCCGGGACCGCCATGGTGTACCCGACCCTGCTCGCCGCCATCGGCGACGTGGCACACCCGACCTGGCGGGCCCGATCGGTAGGTGTCTATCGGCTCTGGCGAGACGCCGGGTTTGCCGTCGGTGCGCTACTCGCCGGGGTCCTCGCCGATCTCGTCTCCATCGAGGCGGCCATCCTCACCGTGGCCGGGTTGACCGCAGCGTCCGGTCTCTTCGTGGCAGCACGAATGTACGAGACCCTCGAAACCTGATCGGGATCCCGCCGCCCGGCGCTCACTCCGAGATCAGTTGCGCTCGCCGGGCATGTTCGCGACGACGTAGCTGATGATGTCGTCGGGGTTCCGGGACTGCATCATCAACTCGCCGGGGCCGGTGAACAGGAAGACGAATCCCTCGCCGCTCTTCATCGACTTCCAGGTGGACTGCGACGCCTTCTTCAGTTCCATCGTGACGGACTCGGCGAAGGCGACCATGTGGTTGGTGTCGACCACGACCTGCTGCCCCTCGGGAAGCTCGAAACGATCGAGTGCGCCGTAGGTGGACAGGACCACCTTGCCCTGCCCGGAGGCACGCAGCAGGAAACCGCCCTCACCCCCGACGAGGTTCTTGAGCCCACCCCACTGGGTGTCGATCTCGACACCCTCCTCGGCGCAGAGGAACGACCCCTTCTGGATCATGAGTGCCCGATCGGGAGTGATGTCGACGACGGTGATGTCACCCGGCAGCGCCGGCGCGAAATCGATCCACCCTCCGTGAGGAGCGGCAGTGGCCGTGGTGATGAACAGCGACTCACCGCCGAGCACGCTGCGCTTGAGCCCCTTCATGAGCCCACCCTCGATCTTGGCGTCGAGTGAGGTGTCGGCGGCCATCGCCATCATCGCGCCCGACTCGGCCCGGATGGCCTCCCCGGGTCCGAGGATGGCACGAGCCACCGAGAAAGAGGGGTTGTGTCGAAGCTGGATGTCCATGGGGCCACGTTGCCACAACGACACGTGGCTGACGGGGTAGCGCCCACAGCGAGCGGTCGATCTCAACTCGAGCGGTCGGGTGTCGATTGGGATCGGCCCCGCATCCCAGCGCGGGCCGAAGGCGGACGGATGAGCCGAACCGCCGCCGTGACAAAGGACGGATGAACGCATGCGGACCCTGACTCGACTCATCGCCGTGACGACCGCCACCGCGATCTTCGCAACCGGTTGCGGCGGAGGTGACGACGACGGCACCGAGCACAATCCCTCTGAGCTCCAGATCGCGCTCGCCGACTACATGGCCGCGGACGAGAACGACACCCCCGCGTCCACCCGCGAGGAAGCGGACTGCGCCGCGGCCGAGATCGTGCGAGTGATCGGAGAGGACCGCCTCACCGAACTGGGTGTCACCGCCGCCGACATCCCGGAACTCGAGGACGTCGGATTCGAGGA
>CAYFLT010000090.1:0-1565 GCA_964344055.1 uncultured Candidatus Nemicrothrix sp. | reverse complement strand
AGTGAGGTCGGCATCGTCCTCGGCGCGTTCGACCAGTGCATGGATCTGGACGGGGCATTCCGCGACGCGTTGGCCGAAGACGTTGGCGACGAGGCCGCCGATTGCATGGTCGAAAGCCTGGGTGATGCGGTCATCCGCGAAACCCTGCGGGCCCAGATGGCCAACGACGAAGAGGCCATCGGCAGGACCTTCGAAGCATTCGCGATCGCCGCGGGTTTCTGCGGACTCGAGTAACCCTTCGGACTAGCGTGGCCACATGGCCGATGACGACATCGACCAGCCCCGCCTGAGCACCAGCGAACGGCGTCGGCAACTCGCCCTCGATCACGTGAGGGCGGCCCGCGCCCGGATCGAGTCCGCACCTCGGCCGAAGCCGACCTTCGAGCCAGGACGAGATGTCGCTCCGCCTCCGCACCTTCCGACCGACCCTCCCGAGCAGTCCGACGATCTCCAGATCGGTGCGGTGGCCGGCCCCGGCACCGAATCGGCTGTCGCCCCGACCGGTGAAGCAGAAGACGACGACGCCGAGGTCGAGAGACTCCTGGCTGCGGTTGAAGCGCTCACTGCGAAATACGAGATGGAGATGGCGGCGCACCGCCACACCACCGAGCAGCTCATCGCCCAGCAACAGGCGCACATCGACAGCCTTCAGCGGCTGGTCCAGGAGCTGTCTCGGCGCGTCGCCACGGACTCGATCGACTGAGTCGGCGGTCCAGCGGGCCGGCGTCCGGCCACCACGCCGGGTGCGCACACTTCACCCCGTCCGGTTTCGGCCGATCTAGCGTTCAACCATGCGAAACCGAATCCCCCACCTCGTTGCCGCCCTCACCGTCGCACTCCTCGCCACGGCCTGTGGCGCTGGGTCCGACGACGCGACCCCCGACGCCGACGCCGCTGCCGGCGACGAAGAGGACCAAGCGTCATCCAGCTCGACATCGACGACCACGACGATGGCGGCAGTCACTGACGATGCCCCCGAGTCAACGACGACAACGTCGACGACCACCACGACGACGACCACCGTTCCCGCAGTGGCGCAACCATCGGTGACGCTCGCCGACGTGCCCGGGCTCGTCGCCGAATGGGGAGCCGGGTCAGGGGAGCCGCTCGATCTCGCCCAGCGAATCATCGGATTCCCGATCGAAATCCCCGTACCCGCGGGAGCACTGCCGCACCGTCTGTCCCTGGACCTCCGTGACCTGGGCGGCGACGCCGGTTGGAGCTGGGACTGGACCTACGAGGCGCTGTCCGCCCAACCCATCGGTGACATCGACGCGGAGCTCCCCGAAGGTGGCCCGGGCACCATCGAAACGTTCGTCACATTCGACCCGATCTTCGTGTCGCTCGGGTGGGCCGACACCGCCCAGGTGATCAGCGACCCGAGCAGTGGGGCGGGCGGACCCCAGTCCGTCAACTTCGCCTACGTCTACAACAGCGACAGCTATCCGGTCGGCGGGATCGACACCATTCCGGTGGTCGCCCGGGTCTGGGCCGAAGAGGACATGATCTTCGGCGACGATCGTCAACCCGGTCACCAGATCGACATCACGCTCTCCGAGGAGAGC
>CAYFLT010000089.1:14456-17919 GCA_964344055.1 uncultured Candidatus Nemicrothrix sp. | reverse complement strand
GGTGGGGAATTTCAGTGAGCAGGTCTGGGGAGATCTCCGTGAGCGTGGTCACCTGGTCGAATCCGCGATCATCACGCCTGTTCTGCTCCTCTTCGTCTTCGGGATCTTCGAGTTCGGGTTCGCTTTTCGCGACTACCTCGCCGTTGCGAATTCGGCCCGTGACGGTGCCCGTGAGGCCAGCGTGGCCGCCAACGTGGCCGACGCCGACTACCGGATGCTCCGGGCGATCGAACGAGCGTCCGCTGCCCTCCCCGACGGGGTGATCGAGCGAATCGTGATCTTCGAGGCGACCAGCCCCGATGACGTCGTTCCGCCCACCTGCAAGGCCGGGACCCCGGTCACCGGCACGTGCAACGTCTACGGACCGACCGACCTGCTCCGGACCAAGGACCAGTTCGGTTGTGACAGTTCCACGATCGCGCCGAACGCACCGGATCGATTCTGGTGTCCGACCGATCGCGAGGTCACCGCCGGGACGGGTCTGGACTTCGTGGGCGTCTACGTGAAGATCGAGCACGAGTACATCACCGGTCTGTTCGGTTCGAGTGTTCATTTCGACGACCAGATCATCCTCAAGGTCGAGCCACAGGAGGCCTGATGCTGTTCCTGGCTCGACAGATGCGCCGGCTCCGGGAGCGCAGCCGCGACGATCGCGGACTCGCGATGGTCGAGATGGCGATCGTGGCCCCGTTCTTGGCCCTGCTCGTCGCAGGAATCATGGAGTACGGCACCCTGTGGCGTGACAACCTGACGATCACCAGCGCCACCCGGGCGTCCGCCCGGGTCGTCTCGAACCTCGGCGACTCCTACCTCGCGGACTACGAGGCCCTGCTGTCACTCGACGCCGCACTCGCGACACTCGACGACGTCACGGTCGAAGGTGTTCTGATCTACGACGCCTCGGCGTCCGACGGCGCCCCGCACTCCTCGTGTTTCGATGCAATGGGCGACCCGAAGGCATCGTCGGGCTACTGCAACTACTACAGCACCGCACAGCTCGCCTCGATCTCGGGCGTCAACTGCTCGGTCTCCTGTACGGAGTTCCCGAACAACTCGAACTGTGCGGGAGCGTGGAGTTCGAGCTTCTGTCCCCAAACCGACAGAGAGACGAGTCAGGCGGCGGGCACGACGAATGTGGGCATATGGGTGAGAGTCCAACGCGACTACGTGACCGGGGTGTTCCCGGGTGACGGCGTGACGATCACCGACCAGACGGTGATGAAGGTGGAACCACAGTGAGCCTGCTCCGACGTCGACTTGCCGCTATTCGCGCCCGGGCGAAGGCCGAGGCCGGCTATGCCGTCGTTCTGACCGCCCTCATGTTGGTGCCGCTGATGGGATTCGCCGGATTCGCGGTGGACGTCGGCTCTTGGTACGCCCAGGCGTCTTCGCTGCAGCGAGCAGCGGACGCCGCGGCGCTTGCGGGCGTCGTCTGGCAGCCGGACTTCGCGGCGGCGGAAACCGCGGCGCTGGCCGCGGCCGAGCGCAACGGCTACGTCGACGGGGTCGACGGGGTCACCGTGGCGATCAACGACACCGGCCTGAATCAGCTCGAGGTCGTGATCACCGACACGTCCGTCGACATGTACTTCGCCGGCTTGTTCATCGACAACGTGACCATCGCGAGGAGCGCGACCTCCGAGTACGTGAAGTCGGTGCCCATGGGAAGTCCTGAGAACTTCCTCGGCAACGATCCGATCCTCGGCGAGAGTCCGAACCTGTGGCTGGCCACCTTCGGCCCTCAGACCTCCAAGCGGTCCGGTGATCGTTATCACACCGAGGTCTGCGGTGGCGCCATCTTCTGTACCGGCTCCAACAACGACGAACACGATGGTGACGGCTACTTCTTCACTGTTGCGGTCGATTCGGTTCAGGCGGCCAACCTGAACTTCGAGATCTTCGATGCCGTGCACCACAACTACGGCGACCGCTGCACCGAGACGAGTTCGAGCAACGGCAACGGCGGCAACTGGCTGTTCAACGACGGCGATGTGCCCTCGGAGTCGTGGTATTCCACGAACCAGAAGGGGCTCGGCACCTACGACGAGGAGCGCTACGAAAAGGGCGGCTCCGGCAATCCTGGAGGTGCCGCCTGGTGTCCCGGGGACAACGGTCTCAACGGCACCAACTACGAGATGACCATCATCGTCCGCGAGCCCGACAACACCCCCTTCGACAACACCGACAACCCGGTGATCTGTTGGACGCGTTGGGGAGCCGATCAGCCGTCCAACCAGAGCGACTTCGTGAGCGATCTGCTCGACGACGCGGGCCGTCAACCCGTCGCCTCGGGTTCGGGATCCGGTGGATCGGTCCCTTCCTCCAGCTCGCTGGCATTCCGTGAGACCTTCCGGGAGTGGGCGAACTTCTGCGCCGACACCAGTCCCCAGACGGGCGACTACGTGGTTCAGATCCGCACCAACGCCGACAGCGCCAACCCGACCGTCTGGGACACGTCGGTCAACACCCAGGGCCGTAACCGGTACTCCCTCCGCGTCGGCTTCGGCACCGCGGGGACCGCGAGCTACGGCACGGGCGTGTCCCTATCGGCCGATGGACGGCTCCCGATGTACGTGAACGTCCCGCCGGGGGCGCCCTCGACGTGTGCCTCGAGTCCGACCTGCTTCTACATCGCCAGGATCCTCCCCGAGTACGCCGGGCAGCAGCTCCAGCTCGACGTGTTCGACCTCACCGACGGTTCGTCGATCAATGTCTCGTTCGTGCCGCCGACCGACTCGGGTCTCACGGTGTTCAGCTCGTGTGACTTCATCTTCTTCAACGAGAACGGCTCGACGGCCGACTTGGCCGAGACGAACTGCACCGCCACCTACAGCGCCAACAACCAGCTGAAGAGCGGTGGGAGCAACGGTGACTCGATCGCCGCGATCATCGACGTCCCCGTCAGCTATACGTGCAACGACTCCAGTGCCTTCGGCTGCTGGGTCACTGCCGAGATGACATTCAACGGCACCCCGTCCGACACCACCACCTGGTCGGCCGAGCTCACCGGCGACCCGATTCGTCTGGTCGAATAGGCAGCTCTCGACTCGGGGGAGGCCGTAGCCTTCCTCTGGTGTCCGGGTTCGTCGACGAGTGCAACATCAACGTGAAGGCCGGTGACGGCGGCGCGGGATGTGTCGCGTTCCGGCGCGAAGCCCACGTCGCCAAGGGTGGGCCGGCCGGAGGGGACGGTGGCGACGGTGGTTCGATCTGGCTCGTGGCCGACCGCAACGTGGCGTCGCTGCTCGCGTTCCGGGACCACCCCCACCGCAAGGGCCCCAACGGAACCCACGGAAGTGGATCCAACCGGCACGGCGCGAACGGCACCGACCTCGAGGTTCAGGTACCCGAGGGCACCGTCGTGCTCGATCACGACACGCGGGAGCCGCTTGCCGATCTCACCCATCACGGTGATCGCTGGCTCGCGGCCGAGTCCGGCAAGGGTGGTCGCGGCAATGCCCGC
>CAYFLT010000089.1:6799-14407 GCA_964344055.1 uncultured Candidatus Nemicrothrix sp. | reverse complement strand
TCTCCAACCGGCGACGGGCGCCGTCGTTCGCCGAGCAGGGTGAGCATGGCGAGGAGCGGTGGCTCCGCCTGGAGTTGAAGCTGCTGGCCGACGTGGCCATCGTCGGCTTTCCGAACGTCGGCAAGTCCACCTTCATCTCGCGGGTGTCCGCGGCCAAACCGAAGATCGCCGACTACCCGTTCACCACCCTCGAGCCCAACCTCGGCGTGGTCCGCACCGACGACGGCTTCGAGATGGTGCTGGCCGACATCCCGGGCCTCATCGAAGGGGCGAGTGAAGGCCGCGGCCTCGGACACCAGTTTCTTCGCCATGTCGAACGCGCTCGTGTGCTCCTGATCCTGCTCGATCTCGCGGCCTGGGACGGGGTCACGCCTGAACAGCAACTGGAGGTCCTGCTGGACGAGCTCGGTGCGTATCGACCGGACCTGCTCGAACGGCCTCGCCTCGTCGTCGCCTCGCGGGCCGATCTCGTCCAAGACCACGGCTACCCAGGACTGGTGATTTCTTCGGTGACCGGGGAGGGCATTCCCGAGGTCATCGGCCACCTGGTCCGCCTGGTCGACAAGGCACGGCAGGAGGTGCCGGCGGTCGAGGCCGTGACGATCCATCGCCCCGCGGCCACCGAAGTCCAGATCGAGCGGTTCGACGACGGCTCCTTCAACGTCGTCGGCCGGGCCGCAATCCGTGCGGTGGCCTTGAGCGACCTCACCAACCTCGAAGCTCTCGAGTTCGCCCAACAGCGTCTCAAGCAGCTGGGCGTCAACTCCGCCTTGGTGCGGGCAGGCGTGCGGCCGGGCGACACCGTGCACATCGGCGACTTCAGCTTCGACTACGAGGAAGACGAGTAATGGTGTCGACCGGTTCCACCATCGTGGCGAAGATCGGGACGTCATCGATCACCGACGATCACGGGGCGATCCACCGTGCAACCGTCGCCAAGTTCTGTCGTGAGGTCGCCGCGCTCCAGGCGTCAGGCGTCCGTGCGGTGATCGTTACCTCGGGCGCGATCGCGGCGGGTCTGCCGGAGCTGGGGCTCGGTGGCCCGAAACGACCCACCGACGCCACCACCCTCCAGGCCGTGGCCACCGTCGGGCAGAGCGCGCTCATGGGCGTCTATCGCGAGGAGCTGGCGAGCCATGGTCTCGTGGCCGGCCAGGTTCTGCTGGTTCCTCAGGACTTCATCGTCCGGTCCCAGTATCTCCACGCCCGCCAGACCCTCACCCGTCTCCTCGAGCTCGGCGTCGTGCCGGTGGTGAACGAGAACGACGCGATCGCCGACGACGAGATCCGGTGGGGTGACAACGATCGCATCGCGGCGCTCGTCGCGAACCTCGTCGGGGCCGATCGGCTCGTCCTGTTGACCGACACCCCAGGGGTTCTCACCGCGGACCCTCGGATCGACGAAGGCGCTTCGCTCATCGAGGAGATCGTCGAGATCGATCACCAGCACGAGGCGATGGTCGGCGGGGCCGGCACCGTCCGGGGGAGCGGGGGGATGGCCTCGAAGCTGACCGCCGCCAAGATCGCCGCCTGGTCCGGCGTATCGTCGGTCATCGCCAACGCCGCCCGTGAGGATGTGCTCGCCGATGCGCTCGCCGGTGTGGCGGGTGTGGGCACCGTGGTTCGCGCCCGCGACTCGAAGATCCCGGCCCGCAAGCTGTGGATCGCCTTCGCGGTGGTGGCGCGAGGTCAGATCGTCGTCGATTCCGGCGCCCGCGCCGCGCTCGAGCGGGGGAAGTCGCTGCTCACGGCGGGGGTGCGCGAGGTCGACGGCGATTTCGATCCCGGTTCGCCGGTCGAGGTCACCGATCTCGACGGCTCGGTGTTTGCCAAGGGTCTGGTTCGCCACAGCGCGTCCGAGTTGCGCTCGGTGGCGGGGCGTCGGAGCAATGATCTCCCTCCGGGTGCCCCGCACGTGGTCGTGCACGCCGACGATCTGGTGATCATCCCCGCCTGATCACCGACCGTGGCCGCCCTTCATCCTGGGCGATGGTGGCCGAGAGGTCCTCATGCGAAGGTGGTGGACCCTCGGCGTGGTCGTGCCGGTGCTCCTCGGGGTCGCGGCATGCAACGACGCGATCGACGAGCCTGGTGGGGGCCGAGACAGTCGGCCGGGCCAGGAGGCGGACGAGCCGTCGAACGATGCCGGTCACGACCGGCCCGGGTCCTTCGCCTTCGTCGTTCACGCCGACCCGGCCACCGGGGACGACCTGCGTGAGGCATGGTCCCGCCTGGTCGACCTGACCGAGGAGATCGATCGTCGCAACGCCGAGCTGGTCGAGCCCCACCGGATCACGATCATGTTCACCGGCAACTGGGGCGATCTCATGGCAAGATCTCCCGAGTCCGCAGAGATGCTGGTGGCGTGGGTGGAGGACGGCCACGAGTTCGCGTTCCACTCCCACACCCACAACCACGCCTTCCCCGACGGCTACACCAACGCGGCTGCCCACTTCGGCCCCGATCAGTGGGATCGCTGTTCGGCCCGGGACGAGGTCGGCTGCACCCTCGACGAGGCCTACCGGAAGATCGTCGAAGCGCTCGAGCAGGCGCTGGGCGCCCCGTACGACATCCGGTTCGCCGGCATCGGGCCCCAGGGCAACGGAGGGCCGGGCGATCCATGGGGGCGCAACGACAACCGCTGCAGTCCCTCACAGGTCGACGGTGTGAACCAGGCCGACATGTACGGGTGCATCCAGGAGGAGATGACCGGTTCGGTGGCGACCGGCGTCGAGTACCTGACCGCGGCCTACCACGTCGGAAACGTGGACCCCGACGACCCGGACTCGGTGCTCGGGCGGTCGAGGTGTTCGGAATTCGCAGAACCGGCGATCTACACGATCCCCCACGCCGCGTTCGAGACCGAGACGTCGAGCGCGAAGGTCAGCCTGACCGCGGTTGCGGGGGCCCTGGACCTGGCCGAGGAGGGCGACATCGTCGGCGTCGTGATCCATCCGGCGTCCTACGTCCCTGGGTCGACACCGGGCTATGACGGCGACGCCCGGGCGCGAATCGACGCGATCTTCGAGGCCGCGGAAGCGGCGGGCTACTCGTCGTCGACCCTGACCGAGGTCAGGGCCGGCGATGAGAACGGCGGGGGTGCCGACTGTTGGTGATCGCTACTCGCCCTCCGGAAGGGCTTCGGGTTCGGCGGCCGGGGCCAGGCCGAGGTCGGCCTTGATCTGGCTCAGTCGCGCCTGGGCTTCGACGCCGCGGGCGGCCTCCTCGATCTCCAGCATTCGCGACTCGACGTTGGTCTCGGTCAGCTCGGCCACTGCGAGCGCCTTCGCGTAGCGGGCCTCGATCTTCTGGCGAACCTCGTCGAAGGTCGGCACGTCGTCGCCGAACGACTCGCTCAGCGTCGACATCGCGTTGTTCACCGACTCCTGCATCTGCGCTTGGTCGAGCTTGCCGAGCAACGCCTGCTTCTCACTGATGCGCTTCTGGAGGAGCGTGGTGTTCTGCTTCAGCGCGGCCTTGGCCTGATCCGCCGCCTCCGTGGCCTGGAAGTGAAGCGCCTTCAGGCCCTCGACCTCCCCTTCGAGTACGAGGATCCGGTCGGCGAACTGCTCCGCAGCGTGGGTGTAGCTCTCGACCTTCGTCGTGTCGCCCGACTTCTGGGCCTCCTCGGCCATCAGGATCGCCTGTCGGGCGTTGGTGTTCGTCCGTTCGAGGCGCTCGAGCGCCTCGTTGATCGACAGTTCGGTGCGCTTCTGGTTGGCCACCACGTTCGCGGCCTGTTCCCGGAGTCGGCGATGCTGGTCCTTGGCCTCGGTGATGGCCTGTTCGAGCTGGACCTTCGGGTCGGCCGTCTCCTCGAATCGACCCGTGAGCTTGGCCACGAGGTAGTTCCACCGCTTCTTCAGGTACTTGAGCATGGTTCGATCGTAGACCGAAGCCCGGGTTCTGACGGGTCGAGGCGAATGTGTGGGACGACCGGATCAGCGCCAGATCGTACGGCGCGCCGGTCGTAGGACCATGTCGGACTCGCGAACACCGGTCCGAAAGGCGATCACCACGTACGCGAATCCCCCGACACCGGCGGTCAGCGCCACTGCGGCAAGGGAGGGAAGGTCGCCGAAGAACAGCTTCAGGCCCGCCGTGATCGCGAACGCGAAAGCGGCCGCGACGCCAGGAGCCACGAGGGTCCGCGCCGGCGAGCGCAGGCTCGGGAGACCGCGCCCCACCAAGCGGCTCAGAAGCACCAGCTCGAGCCACGCCCCGATCGCCGAGCCGATCGCCAACCCGATCGCCCCGAGTCGGACCAACGACTCGTCTCGGCGTACATCCGCATCGAGCGGGCCCGCGAACGCGAGCGTGTCGCCGAGCTGCTCGATGCCATCCACCCCGATGAACGCACGGTCGAGCGGGAACATGACGACCAATCCCACGGCGGCGGCCACGGCTACCCGGATGGACGCGATCCGAGCCGGCCCGCGGGTGTCGCCAATGGCATAGCTGGCGTTCTGGAGCATCCGACTCAAGCCGATCGCAGGCAGGCCGGCGGCGTAGAAGATCAGGATGAGCCACACCAGTGAAGTGTCGGCGCTGGTGAACTCGCCGCCTTCGAAGAGCAGTTGCACGATCGGTTCACCGGCTGCGGCGAGGAGCAAGGCCGAGCCGAGCATCCAGAAGGCGATCCGTCGAAGGGCGGTCTCGGTGCGATGGACGAGCGCCACCGGATCGGCACTGAGTCTCGAGAGTTCGGGGAGCTCTGCAGCCGCGACGCTCATGGCGAAGAGGCTGACCGGCAAGGTGTAGAGGATCTGTGCACGCCACAGCGCCGAGAGGCCGCCGGCCGCGAGGAATGACGCCAGGATGAGGTCGAGGTACGCCGAGAGCTGGACCGCGCCGCGACCCATCACCGCAGGGCCGAAGCGGCGGCGCACCTCCCGAACCCTGGGATTGTCGTGGTCGAAGGCCAGCCGGAGTCCGCGGGCGAGCCGGAGGACCGTCGGGAGCTGGACGAGGAGTTGGAGCAGACCTCCGACCGCCACGGCGATGGCCACGCCCCGCGCCGCGTCGGCGATCGACCAGTCCCGCTGCCATGCGAACAGCAGGGTTGCGATTTGCACCGCGTTCCACAGGACTGGAGCCGCGTAGGGCAGGAAGAAGTTCCGGTGGCTGTTGAGGACACCCAGGCACCAGGCCGACATCACCATGAAGCCGATTCCGACTGCGACGATTCGGGTGAGGTCGACCGCGAGGTCGAAGTTCTCGCCCGTGAGTCCCCAGGCGAGCAGGCGGGTGAGCGGCCGGGCGGCCAGGACCAGGACCAGCACCGCCACACCGGTGACAGCCATGAGGAGGGCACCGACGGCACCCGCCACGCGGCTGGCTTCACGTTCGTCGTCGCCCTCCAGGAGTTCGCTGTACACGGGCACGAAAGAGGCGGACAGCACGCCCTCACCGAGCAGGTTCTGCAGGAGATTCGGAATGCGGAGGGCGGCGACCAGTGCATCGCCGGGCCCGGTGTTGCCGATGACTCGGCCCGCCACCATCTCCCGGAGAAGGCCGGCGATCCGGGAGAGCAGGATGCCGGCGCCGACGAGCGCCGAGCCGCTCCGACCCGCAGGCGAGGTCATGTCGGCGGTCCCACGTCGTCGAGCCCCTGCCGAAGGGCCTCGAGGTCGTGCACCACCGCGGTGACGGAATCACCCACCGACTCGAGCTCGCCGGCGGCCCCGGAACGGGTGGCCAGCTCGGCCGCCCTCACCACCGCCTCGTCGAGCCGGGCGTCGAGGGTCTGGAGGCGTTCCTGGGTGGCCTCCTCACGTTCCCGAAGGCGGCGGTGGCTGTCGATCTGCGCCTCGATCGAAGCCACGCGAGGGTCTCCCGGCGCGAGCTGCGCCTTGGTCCGCTCGAGGTCGTCGATGTCGATCATCCGCCGGGTGTCGGTCAACCGCTGGCCACGCTGGGCCACCTCCCAGCATTGCTCGACCCCGCGGGTGAGCTCGTTGCCGAGCTCGGTGAGGCGGTCCCGCAACGGGCCGTCTACCGCACGCGTGAGCGCTTCGGTGACACGGGTCCTGGCCTGCAGCGCATCGCGCACGAAGAAGCGCCAGGGCTCGCGTAGGGCGAACGGGTCGATGCGGCGGGGGAGCGCACGAACCCGCTTCGCGATGCGGGTTGAGATGTAGACCCGGACGATCCACACGACGACCGCGAGCGCGGCGGCGAGGAGCCAGTGACCGCCGGCCAAGAGGACGCCGGCGACGGCGGCCGCGACGAGCCCGACCGTGATCGGCGAGATCATCGCGAGGAAGACGGTGGGTTCGAGGCGCCGAAGCCTCTGGTCGGAGGACACCGCTGGCGAGGCTACTCGTCGCTCCGGGTACCCTGGGGTCTCGTGAGCCAGACGCCGACCCCGATTCCCGAGCTCGCCAGACGAGCCAGAGCAGCCACCCGAGCGCTGGCGGTCGCTTCGACTGCCGACAAGGACGCCGCCCTGGTGGCTGCGGCCGATCTGTTGGTGGCGAGGGCCGACTCGATCATCGAGGCGAACGCCGTCGACGTGGCCCGAGCCGAGGCCGACGGCATGGAAGCACCGCTCGTGGATCGGCTGAGGCTCGACGTCTCTCGGATCGAGGGGATGGCCGGTGGTCTTCGCCAGGTCGCGGCCCTCCGCGACCCGGTCGGGGAGATCACCGGAGGTTGGACTCGCCCGAACGGCCTGCGCATCGAGCAGGTTCGTGTGCCCCTCGGCGTGGTTGCGATCATCTACGAGAGCCGCCCCAACGTCACCAGTGACGCGTTCGGACTCTGCCTGAAATCGGGCAATGTCGCGTTCCTCCGGGGTTCGTCGTCGGCGATCGATTCGAATCTGGCCATCGCCGAGGTGCTGCGAGAGGCCCTCCCCAAGGCCGGGTTGCCCGCGGACGCCCTCGTGGTGGTCGATGACATCCGCCGTGAGGCCGCCACCGAGTTCATGCAGCAGCGAGGCTATGTCGACTGCCTGATTCCGCGGGGCGGTCCCTCACTGATCCAGTCGATTCTCGACAACGCCACCGTCCCCTACGTCATCGACGGCGCGGGCAACTGCCACGTGTACGTCGACTCGTCCGCCGACCTCGCGAGCGCTCGGGAGATCGTCGTCAACGCCAAGACCCAGCGCACCGGCGTCTGCAATGCCGCCGAGTCGCTGGTCGTACACCAGGACGTCGCCGCCGAATTCCTGCCGATGGCGTCGACTGCCCTGGAAGGGGTCGAGCTCGTCGGCGACGAACGGGCCCGGACCATCGTCGGTTCCATGGGTGAAGCGGTCGAAGACGACTTCGCCACCGAGTATCTCGGCATGAAGATGAGCGTGAAGGTGGTCGACGACCTCGACGAGGCGATCGTCCACATCAACGACACCGGCACCGGTCACTCCGAGGCGATCCTCACCACCGACATCGCGTCGGCGGACCGGTTCACGCGGGAGGTCGATGCCGCCGTCGTGTTGGTGAACGCGTCCACCCGTTTCGTCGACGGCGAGGAGTTCGGGTTCGGCGCCGAGATCGGCATCTCCACCCAGAAGCTCCACGCCCGCGGCCCGATGGGTCTCGAGCAGCTCACCACCCAGAAGTTCGTGGTCACCGACGGCACCAACGCCTACTCCGGCACCAT
>CAYFLT010000089.1:0-6789 GCA_964344055.1 uncultured Candidatus Nemicrothrix sp. | reverse complement strand
GCGGCGACGGTCACGTCCGGCCGTAGCCGCCACATCGACGCCGGCCGGATCGGACACGAAACCGGTTACGGGGCCGGGGTTAACGGACGATAACGTGATGGCCTATGTCGAATCGCTTTTCTGATGTCGCCACCGTCCAGAACGAGTTGCGCGACGTCGATTACCTCTCCGACGAGGGAATCGCCGGGGTGGTCTACCTCGCCGATCGCCTCGAGAAGCCGATCCTGGTCGAGGGCCCCGCCGGCACCGGCAAGACCCAGCTCGCCAAGAGCGTGGCCGAGATCACCGGTGCCCGCCTGATCCGGCTCCAGTGCTACGAGGGTCTCGACGAGGCCAAGGCGTTGTACGAGTGGAACTACAAGAAGCAGCTCCTTCGCATCCAGGCGGAGCGCGGCGACGAGCACAACTGGACCGACGTCTCCGACGACATCTTCTCCGACGAATTCCTCCTCACCCGGCCCCTGCTCGAAGCGATCACCGCCGACGAGCCGGTCGTGCTGCTCATCGACGAGGTCGACCGGGTCGAGGTCGAAACCGAGGCTCTCCTGCTCGAGATCCTGTCCGATTACCAGGTGTCGATCCCCGAGCTCGGCACCATCCAGGCCAAGCAGATCCCGCTGGTGTTCCTCACTTCGAACAACACCCGTGAGCTCTCCGAGGCGCTCAAGCGCCGCTGCCTCTACCTCCACGTCGACTACCCCGACATGGAGCGTGAGAAGGAGATCGTTCTCACCAAGGTGCCCGACATCACCGACAACCTGGCCGACCAGGTCGCCCGCGTCGTGCGTTCCATCCGCAACATCGAGCTGAAGAAGGCGCCGTCGGTGTCGGAGACCCTCGACTGGGCCAAGACCCTCGTGCTGCTCGGCGTCGAGAAGATCGACGAGCAGACGGCCACCGACACCATCAACATCCTGCTCAAGTACCAGAGCGACATCACCAAGGCGGTCAAGGAACTCGGCACCGCCGACGGAGTGTCGGTCTGATCTGATGTCGGTCACCGACGACCTCGAGGGTTCGGTACCCCGGGAACTCGGCCAGCCCCTGGTGGAGCTGCTCGAGGGCTTCATCGTGCAGCTCCGGGCGGCCGGCCTTCCGGTCAGCCTCACCGAGAACCTCGACGCGATGGAGGCGGTCAAACACGTCCCGATCGAGGACCGAGAGACGTTCAAGTACGCACTCGCGGCCACCCTGGTGAAGCACTACAACCACTGGAAGGCCTTCGAGACGGTCTTCGAGGTGTACTTCTCCCTGCGGGGTCCGGAGTATTCGATCGGCGACGACGCCGACCTCCCCGACCTCGACGACGACGATCCACGTGACCAGGAACAGCAGGGCGAGGGCCAGCAGCAGGGCGGTGGAGGCGACAACCTCACTCCTGAAGAGCTCGCCGAGATGCTGTATCAGGCGCTCATGCGGGGCGATCAGCCGATGATGCGGGGTGTCGCCCGTCAGGCCGTGAAGCGCTATGCCGGCATGGAGCCGGGCCGTCCCGTCGGCGGTACGTACTACCTCTACCGCACCCTGCGGAACCTCGATCTCGATGGGGTGCTCGAGCGACTGCTCGAGCAGGACCAGAACGAGGAAGGCGACGTCGACGAGTTCGAGCAACGGCTCCAGAAGGACGAATACCAGCACCGAATCGATCAGCTCCAGAAGGAGATCGAAGCGGAGATCCGGCGTCGGCTGGTGGCCGACCGGGGAGTCGAGGCCATGGCCAAGACCCTTCGCAAGCCCCTGCCCGAGGACGTCGACTTCATGCACGCGTCGCGTGAGGAGATGGCGAGCCTGCGCAAGGCCATCTATCCGCTCACTCGCAAGCTCGCGTCACGGCTCCAGCGCAAGCGCCGGCACGGCCGCAAGGGTCCGCTCGACTTCCGGCGCACCGTGCGGGCCTCGCTGAGCTACGGCGGCGTTCCAGCCGAGCCCAAGTTCCGCAACCCGCACCCACACAAGCCGGAGATCTTCGTCATCGCCGACATCTCTGGTTCGGTGGCCGCCTTCGCCCGCTTCACGCTCCACCTCGTCTACGCCATCTCCGGCCAGTTCTCGAAGGTGCGGTCGTTCGTCTTCATCGACGGGCTCGACGAGGTCACCCAGTACTTCGAAGGCGTCGAGGACATCAACGAGGCGGTCCACCGGGTGAACACCGAAGCCGACGTCGTGTGGGTCGACGGCCACTCCGACTACGGCCACGCCCTCGGCGTGTTCTGGGAGAAGTACGGCAAGGACATCGGCCCCCGCACGTCGGTGATGATCCTCGGCGACGCGCGGAACAACTACCACGCCTCGGAGAGCTGGATCATCCGGGCCATGCAGGAGAAGGCTCGCAACGTGTACTGGTTGAACCCGGAACCCAACAGCTATTGGGACACGGGCGATTCGATCGTCGGCGAGTACGCCAAACACTGCGACGGCACCTTCGAGGTCAGAAACCTGCGCCAACTCGAGGGGTTCGTGGAAAACTTGGCCTGATATGGCCTCCACCACTCTCGAGAACCAACTGGTCGCGTGTCTTCCCGACGACGCCGACTACGCCTCCGCCCGCCACGTCGTGGACCGTGCGTCGCGCCTGATGGTGCGCAACGGAGTCGTCGAGCCCAGCGCCATGGGTCACGACGAAGGGGTGATGATCTCCGTTTGGCGCAACGGCGGGATCGGCTATGCCGCCACGTCCGACTTGTCCGACGCCGGCCTGCGGGCCGCGGCCGATCGTGCGTCGGCCTGGGCCGACACCGTGTCGTCCAACTCGGTGGTGGAGGGTGCGCCGCTTCTCCACACCCAGGGCGAGTACCGCTCGCCGGTGGAAACTCCCTTTGCCACACTCGATCTTGCCGACCAGGTTCAGATGCTCGTCGACCTCGATGCCGCGATGGCGGTGGACGATCGCATCGTCGACCGGGAGGCGATGTTCGCTCGCCACGACATCGACTCTCTGCTCGTCACAAACGGCGGCGGTCGCGTCTACCAGGAGAGTCGTCAGGTCTTCCCCGACATGCGGGCCACGGCGAACGAGGGCTCGAACACCCAGTCCCGGACCTATGGCTACACCTTCTGTGGTCAGGGAGGGGTCGAGCTCCTCGATCGTCATGGCTGGCGCGACGCCGCCGCTCGCATCGGTGAGGAGGCCATCGTCCTGCTCGAAGCGCCCAACTGTCCCAGCGGCCGGATGGACATCATCCTCGCTCCCGACCAGATGGTCCTGCAGATCCACGAGTCGATCGGCCACCCGCTCGAGCTCGACCGGATCCTCGGCGACGAACGCAACTACGCCGGCACCTCGTTCGTCACCCAGGACATGTTCGGCTCCTACCAATACGGCAGCGAGTTGCTCAATGTCACCTTCGATCCGACCGTGCCCGGCCAGATGGCCAGCTACGCGTTCGACGACGACGGCACTCCGGCCGAGCGCACGTACCTCATCAAGGACGGGATCCTCCAGCGGCCGATGGGTGGCACGATCTCCCAGAGCCGCACCGGTATGGCCGGAGTGGCGAACTCTCGGGCGTCCGGCTGGAACCGGCCGCCGATCGACCGGATGGCCAATCTGAACGTCGAACCGGGAGACTCCACCGTCGAAGAGCTGATCGCCGGAGTGGAGCGAGGTGTCCTGATGGAGACCAACGTGTCGTGGTCGATCGACGACAGCCGCAACAAGTTCCAGTTCGGCGCCGAACTCGGCCGCATCATCGAAGACGGCGAGATCACCGGCATCGTCCGCAACCCCAACTACCGGGGTATCTCGGCCACCTTCTGGCGCAACCTCACCGGGGTGGCCGACGACTTCTCGGTCATGGGGGTTGCCAACTGCGGCAAGGGCGAACCGAACCAGGTGATCCGAGTCGGCCACGCGGCCCCGCACTGCCGGTTCGCCGACGTCGAGGTTTTCGGAGGTGAAGAGTGAGCGCCGACTCCGCCCGCAACTACTTCGACGAGCTCGCCGCCTGGGCGATCGCCCAGCTGTCGGGCGACGAGGTGATGCTCGCCTCGCTGGCCGGCGAGGACTCCGACTTCGTCCGTTTCAACCATGCTGCAGTCCGCCAGGCCGGCTCGGTCGAACAGCGCTCGATGTCGATCGATCTGATCGACGGGTCGCGCCACGCCGAGGGTTCGGTGTCGCTGTCGGGCGACCCGGACACCGATCGGGCCCGATTGACCGCTCTCATGGCCGACCTCCGAGCCCAGCGGGCGATCCTGCCCGAGGACCCCCACTTGCTCTACTCCACCGATGCGGTGCAGTCGGAGCGCCTCGTGCCCGGCGAGCTGCCCAGCCGGGCCGACGCGGTCGACGCGGTCGCTACCGGCGCAGCAGGCACCGACCTGGCCGGCGTCTATGCGTCCGGCTCGATCTTCCGTGGGTTCGCCAGCTCCTTCGGGCAGCGGAACTGGTTCTCGTCCGACACCTTCAACCTCGACTGGAGCCTCCACCTCCACGCCGACAAGGCCACCAAGAACCTCTACGCCGGCACCACCTGGGATCCGTCGGCGCTTGCCGGCAAGCTCCAGCGCTCGGTGCAGGAACTCGACGCCCTGGCCCGTCCGCCCAAGACCCTTCCGCCGGGCGGCTACCGGGCGTATCTGGCCCCGGCGGCAGTACTCGAGATCATGGACATGCTGGCGTGGGGCGGATTCGGGCTTCGCGCCCACCGGACCAAGCAGACGCCCCTGCTGCGGATGGTCACCGAGGGGGCGACCTTCGACCCCTCCGTCACCATCAGCGAGGACATCGCCGGGGGAGTGGCGGCCGACTTCCAGTCGGCCGGGTTCATGCGGCCCGACGAGGTCGTGTTGATCGACCACGGCAAGTTCGCCAACCACCTGGTGTCACCGCGATCCGCCCAGGAGTACGGGGTGGCGACCAACGGCGCCGACGAATACGAGTTCCCGAATGCGGTTGCGATGGCGAGTGGCCCTCTGGCGTCCAATCGGGTGATGGACCAGCTCGGCACCGGCCTTTACGTCGGCAATCTCCACTACCTGAACTTCTCGGACCGCTCCGCGTGTCGCACTACCGGCATGACCCGGTTCGGGACGTTCTGGGTCGAGGGCGGCGAGATCGTGGCTCCGATCGAGGTGCTGCGGTTCGACGACACCGCGTACCACCTGCTCGGCGACCGCCTCGTCGGCCTCACCGACGAGGTCGACACGATCCTCGATTCGTCCACCTACGAAGAGCGCGCCACCGGCAGCTACCGACTGCCCGGGGCCCTCGTCGAGGAGATGACCTTCACGCTCTAATCACGCCTTTTCTGACACATCTGGACCGTGAGACGGTCCAGATGTGTCAGAAAAGCGAGGGTTTGGCTCGATCAGGCTTCGCCGCGCAGCAGCTCTGCCACCTGGAAGGCGAGGTCGACGCTCTGGCGACCGTTCAGGCGTGGGTCGCACATGGTCTCGTAGGCCTGGTTCAGGGCCTCTTCGTCCAGCCCGTCCCCGCCGCCGACACATTCGGTGACCGAGTCGCCGGTGAGTTCGACGTGGATCCCACCGGGCCAGGTGCCTTCCTGGCGGTGGGCGGCGAAGAAGCCACCGATCTCTTCCATGACCTTGTCGAAGTGACGGGTCTTGTGGCCGCCCTCGGACGTGTAGGTGTTGCCGTGCATCGGGTCACACGCCCACACCACCGGATGACCAGCGTCGCGGACCGCGGCGAGGAGCGGCGGCAGGCCGTCGCCGACCCTTTCGGCACCCATGCGGGAGATGAGGGTGAGTCGCCCTTCCACCCGCTCCGGGTTGAGCGCTTCACAGAGCGCGAGGACCTCGTCAGCGGTGGCGGTGGGGCCGACCTTGCAGCCGAGCGGGTTGCCCACGCCTCGCAGGAACTCGACGTGGGCGCCACCGAGTTGACGAGTCCGCTCACCGATCCAGAGCATGTGCGCCGAGCAGTCGTACCAGTCGCCGGTGAGTGAGTCCTGGCGGGTGAGCGCCTCCTCGTAGTTGAGGAGGAGCGCCTCGTGGCTGGTGTAGAAGTCGACCTCGTGGAGCGCCGGGGTGGTGATGCTGTTGACCCCGCACGCGGCCATGAAGCGCAGTGCGCGGTCGATCTCGTCGGCCATCTGGGCGTAGCGTTCGCCGGCCGGGGAGGAGGCCACGAACTCGCGGTTCCAGCTCGAGACCTGGGACAGGTCGGCGTAGCCACCGCGAGTGAAGGCCCGAAGGAGGTTCAGGGTGGAGGCCGCTCGGTGGTAGGCGGTGAGGAGCCGGTTCGGGTCGGGGCGCCGTTCCGTCTCGGAGAAGCCGATGTCGTTGACGATCTGGCCGAGGAAGGACGGTAGCTCGGTGTCGCCCTGGGTCTCGGTGGGGCTGGAGCGGGGCTTGGCGAACTGGCCGGCGATCCGGCCGATCTTCACGAGGGGGATGCCGCCGGAGTAGGTGAGCACGATGGCCATCTGGAGGATGACGCGCAGTTTGTCCCGGATCGAGTCGGCTGAGCTGTCGAATGATTCGGCGCAGTCGCCGGCCTGGAGGAGGAACGCTTCGCCCCTCGATACCGATCCGAGCTGGGAGGTGAGATTGCGGGCCTCGCCCGCGAACACCAGCGGTGGGAGGTCGGCCAGCGCCTTCAATGCCTGATCGAGCTCGGTGGCGTCGGGCCACACCGGCTGGTGTTTCGCCTCGGCCTCACGCCAAGAGCTGGGGGTCCAGGTGGAAGTCACCCGTCAAGTCTGGAGGCTGTGGACAAGTCTGCCAACCGAATTGCGGCTCGGGGCGAAAACGGCCGGAGCCCCGCACCAGGCGGGGCTCCGGTTCAGCGTTCTGGCTGGTCGGTTGTTTCGGGGGCCTGGCACC
>CAYFLT010000088.1:0-17973 GCA_964344055.1 uncultured Candidatus Nemicrothrix sp. | reverse complement strand
GTTCATGTTCGAGTCTGTGGAGCCGTAGTACCACCACAGGCCGTTGCCCGACATCACCCCGGCCATGGGCCGCCCGTCGGTGTAGTAGGCCTTCTGCCAGCCGGTCTCGCCCTCGGGGTAGTCGAGCTCCCACATGTAGGTCAGCAGCTCGTCCGCCATCGTGTAGTCGGCGGTCACCAGCTCGGTGTAGGGGAGGTCGTTGTTGGCGATCCAGGTCAGCATCTGGAGCGGCTCGCGACCGATCGACTCGGTCATCGTCTTCCAGGAGTACTCCTGCTCCCAGGCCTCGAGGTCGACGAACACGATCTCGTTGCGGGTGCGATAGACCTCGGCGAAGAGATCCGCGACCCGGAAGCCGAAGCGTTCGTCGTAGAGGAAGTCGTCGATGAGGCCATCGACCGCGTCCGGGTTCTCTTCGACCCGTTCGAGCTCGGTGACCGACGGGCCGAATCGGAGCACGTCGACGATGTGGAGCCGTCCGTCGGTCTCGACGAGAGCAGTCGGCCCGTCAGCGCCGTGTTGGTCCATCAGCCAGTACCTGCGCACGGTCGAACCTCCCTGTCTCAGTATCGATCTGCCCCTCACCCTAGATCGTCGCCTGAACAGACAGGGAGGGATTAGGTCCCGGGCGCGCGCCAAGCTTCCGATTCCACCGCGCGATCATGGGTCCGTAGAGCCCATCGAAGGAGTTGCTCATGATCGATGACTCATTCCGGGCCAGGATCGACAAAAGCCGAGAGACGGGGCAGTCAGGAAGCAACCTGGCAAACTCCGTTGTTGTAATTACAACGATGTGGTGGCTATGGGACGGATTTCGAACCCTCGAAATGGAGTAGCACCGAGCACTAGGACAGCTGCGGATTCGGGGGCTCGTTCAGGCCGTACATGCCACTGTCTTCGGCGATCGGTCCGCGCAACTGGTCGCCCCACCACGGTTGGGTTGCGAACTCGCGAATGAGCGCTGTCGCCTTCTCGAACTCCTGTCGTCCCTCCGGACTGCGGTCGATGACACGCACCAGCCAACGGTGTTCGGTCCTCCCGTCGTCGAGCAGGTTGAACTCGTAGGTCTCGAACATCTCGACGGTGATCGGCTCGTCGACACCCTCGGTCTCGAGCGGGGTCAGCCGGCACGTGAAGTACTCGTACGGACGCCAGTCGAGGTACTCGCGGAGGGCATCGCCTCCGTCACCGTGCGCGCAGTGGCTCGACGCCCCAGTCGCCACACGACCCTCGGCATTCGGATGAAACTCCACGCCGGTCTCGACGGCGCCCAAGTGACGAAGCCGCTTGGCCGGGTCGACGAAGTACTGCCAGCAGACAGAGGGCGGAGCATCCACGATGTACGACGAGACCCAGTCGGCGTCGTCGTCGGTGATACGGACGCGCTCGGACTCGCGGCGCCGACGGGCAACGCCGGCGAGGTCCTGGACGACGCCGACCACCTCACCGAAGTGGTCGTACGACTCGGTGTGTGCAGGAAGCGGGAGCCGGGCCGAGCCGCACTTGGCACACGGGTCGGTGAAGAAGCCATACGAGCTCGGTCCCCCACTCTCGATGACCGTGTTCTTCAGCAGCCGGTGAACGAGAATGACGTCGGGACCCGCGAGGTCGACGCGCCCGTCCTCGTCGCGATCGACGATGAACGTCCCGAAGTGGGCGACGAACTTGAGGTCGAGGCTCCCGATCTCGCGGCATGCGTCGCACGGGCAGGTCGTCGACCGCACCATGTTCAAGAGGCGGCTGCTGAAATCGAAGTAGCACGACTCGACGAGCTCCAGGAGCAGCTCACCGTTCGGGAACGCCTCACGCGGCGCAAAGCAGAACACCGCGTCGCCCTCGAGCTTCACGAACTGCATCGGCGGGTTGAGCACCGAACGAATGAGCCGGGTCAGCTCGGTCACGATCGCGTGGGAGTGCTCGAGCTCGGTGCCGGTCAGGAACTCGGTGTACCCGGAGATGTCGGCGAGGAGCAGATAGCCCTCCACGACTCCCTCTTCGACCTCAACCGTCACTCCGCACCACCCCCTTCGAGTTCGTCCGCCCCGAGCGGCACGGTACTACGCCATCGCGGCGAGCCTCCGTGGCCTCTGAACGGTCCGCCTGAGAGGCAAGGACACTGTGGCGTTGCGCCCACGGAGGGAGCGAAGCGACCGGTAAGCCTCCGTGGCGTCTGAACGGTCCGCCTGAAAGGCAAGACACCGCGAGGGACACTGTCCCGAAACGCACACGGCAACGAGCGAAGCGAGGAAGCCGTGGGCGTTGTAGGACAGCTTTCAAACCCCGAATGCCTCGCCTCGGGTCTAGCTTGGCGCGGATGGACGACCTTCAACGACTGCTGATCCAACGAGAGTGCGAGCGGCTCGTGATGCGGTACTGCCACCTGGTCGACCACGGTGAAGCAGCGCAAATACCCGACCTGTTCAGCGATGACGGCGTCTGGACCGGGCCCGGATTTCGCATGGCCGGGCGCGACGAACTCACCGAGGGACTCACTGCCCGCCAGGGTCGCGACAACCTCCGGTCGCGGCATGTTTGCAGCACGTTCTTGTGCGACGTGATCGACGGAGATCACGCGGTGGGCGTGGTTTATCTGACGCTGTACCGCCGTCTCGTCGAGGACGACGTCGAAGGCGCCGTCGAGATCAGTGGTCCGAGCGCGGTGGCTGAGTACCGCGACAAGTTCGTCCGCACCCGAGCCGGGTGGCGGTTCGCCGAGCGCGAGCTCGTGCCGGTATTCGTGAGGAGTACGTGATGGTTGACTCGACACGATTGGCCGGTCGCCGCGCCTTCGTCACTGGCGCAGGCAGCGGCATCGGCCGCTCGGTGGCGATCCGAGCTGCTTCCGAGGGAGCGGTGGTGGGCGCCGCCGACCTGCGCGCGGAACTCGCCGAGCAGACCGTCGAGGAGATCACGGCTGCCGGGGGCCGGGCGCTTACGCTCCCGGTCGATATCGGGAACGAGGCGCAGGTTGCCGACGCGGTTGAGCGAGCCGCAGACGAGTTCGGCGGGCTCGACGCGGTGGTCGCGAACGCCGGCACGTCCGCCTCCGGATGGATCCACGAAACAGAGCTGGCCGACTGGGAGGCCGTGCTGAGGGTGAACCTCACCGGCGTGTTCCTGACGGCGAAGCACACGATCCCGCACCTGATCGAAGCGGGTGGCGGATCGGTCGTGACGGTCGGTTCCGTCGCATCGCACATCGTCGGGCCCGCCGGTTCCGCCGCCAGCTACGCGGCATCGAAAGGCGGTGTCCTTCAGCTCACGAAGCAGATCGCGGTCGACTACGGAGAGCAACGCATCCGTGCCAACTGCGTATGCCCGGGTGGGGTCAAGACCGGCTTGGCTCGTCATGTCGGCGAAGATCTGCGGTCGCACTCGACTCCGATCCCCGAGGGCGGTCATCTTCCCCGAAGCGTCGCGAGGCCACCGATCCCGCGGATGTCTCACCCTAACGAGCAGGCTGCCGTGATCGCATTCCTTTTGTCGGAAGAGGCGTCGTTCATGACCGGAACGTCAGTCATGGTCGACGGCGGTTTCACCGCGATCTGAGCTCGATCAGCCCGAGCCTTCAGCGGCGGCCGCTTCTTCGCTGCGTCGGCGGCGGATCTCTTCGAACTCTGCGGCCAACCGCTCCTCGTTGGATGGGTCGAACATCTGGTACAACGCCTCGCGGTAGAACACTTCGCCCGTCGGACCGTCGTCGGGAAGCGTCGCGATCATCTTCGCGGTGGGATACACGACGTCGGGTGTCTGCATGCCCGGCATGTCGCGGCCCCAGATCGCGGTGTTCGTCGGGCCGGGGAACAACATGTTCACGAGGATGCCAGTGCCCTCCAGCTCGCTGGCGGCGCTACGACTGGCGGCCCACATCGACGCCTTGGCCGCCGCATAGGCCGAGACCCACTTGCCCCCGGTCTCGGCGGCACGCGAGACCACGTTGATGAACCGACCATGGGACTGTTCGCGCATGATGGGGATCGCAGCACGCATCGAGTAGAAGGTTCCGAAAAGGTGCACGGCAACAAGCTGCTCGAAATCGCCATCGGCATGGTCCTCGAGCAGGCAGTTGCTGCCGTAGCCCGCGTTGTTGATCACCACATCGACACGGCCGGTCTCGTCGTGTGCTCGCTCGATCATCGCCCGTACGTCGGCATCGGAGCTGACGTCGGTTCGCTCCGTGATCGCACCCTCGGCCGCGATTACCTCGAGCCCTTCCTCGTCGACATCGGTGCCGACGACCCGCGCGCCGTCGGCGAGGAAGCCTTGCGCCAGGGCACGACCGATCCCGTTCCCGGCTCCTGTGATGACAACGGTGGATTCGCTCAACGCTCGCATGGCCCGGAGTGTGCCAGATCGGACCTCGCCCGCGTTAGCTCCGGTAGGGTCGCGCCGAAATGCAGCACCACGACGAACGCATCGAGATGGCCGACGGTGTCTCGCTCCATGTGGAGGTCACCGGGCACGACGGCTCACCCCCGCTCCTGCTCGTCAACGCTGCGTTCAACACGGTGAGATCGTGGGACCGCGTGGTCGAGCGGTTGACGGACCGCTTCCTCCTCGTGCGTCACGATGTGCGCGGAACGGGCCACAGCACGGGAGGTCCCGACGGTTCGTACCGGTTCGAGCAATACGCCCACGACCTGGTCGCGGTGTGTCGTGCTCTCGGCATCGAACGAGCCAACCTGTGTGGATCCGCGTGGGGGGCGCGGGTGGCGCTGGTTCTGGCCGCCGTTCACCCCGATCTCGTCCACCGGCTCGTGCTCACCGACCTCGGCATCGATCCGGCCGATCCTGATGCGCAACGAGACGGCGCAATCCGGGCCAAACAGGCGCGCGCAGATGCAGGGATCAAGGCATTCGAGCGGCCAGAGGGCTGGAACGCACACCTCGACGACGAAACCGCTCACCAGGCAATCGCGGCGACACACCAACATCCCGACCTGATGCCATTCATCGAACGGGTCCGCGCCCCGACCCTCATCGCGACCGGCGAGCTCGACCCGAACCTCGCGTCAAGCCGTCGGGCACTGGGCGGACTCGTCGACGGACGGCTCGAGGTGCTGCCCCTCACCGGGCACGGCGCAGCCGGGCAGCGCCCCGACCTGTTCGCCGACGTCGTCGCAGGGTTTCTGGCCGACTGATCCGTGCTCGGCTCCCTACCTGCTTGCAGAACGTTGTCAATGTCACAACGAGTGGTCCTCATGGGACAGCTCTCGAACCCCGATCTGGGCCGAATCCAGCGGTGCTCAGCCCACGATCACGATCGGTTCGCCGATGGTGATCGGATCCGGATCGACGCCGAGTCCAGGCTTGTCCGAGGGTGCGATGAATCCGTCCTGGATAATCGGAGAATCGGTGTCGTACCGAAGTGAGGAGAAGTACGTCGATATGTAGGTGCCGAAGAACGTCGACGGGTGAGTCGATGCGCTGAGGTGGGCCTGCGCAGCAGCGGACAGATCTGACCCCCATGCGTCGTCAACGGTCATGATCTTGTGAGCCGCATGACAGACGTCGCGGATTTGTCGCATCGCAGAGATGCCGCCGACCCGGGTGATCTTGCAGCCGATCCCTTCGAAGCAGTTGTCGGCAAGGCCTCGTAGAAGCAACGGGAGATCAGTCATCGACTCGTCGAGCAACATGGGCTGACGCACCTGCTGGCGTATCGACAGACACTCCTCGTACGTACTGCACGGCTGCTCGACGTAGAAGTCGACGGCCTCGGTTGCTCGCAATACCCGGAGCGCTTCGTGGGTCTGCCAGTGCTTGTTGGCGTCAACCACCAGCACCTCGCCCGGGCGACGCTCCGAGTCAGCAATACGGATTCGGTCGATGTCCCGCTCCACCGACGTCCCCTTGCCGACCTTGAGCTGAAAGTGCGAGAACCCGGCCCGACGATACTCATCCATCTCCACGGGAATGGTCGAGTCGTCCTCCCCGACGTAGATGTCGACGTAGCCCTTCGCTCGCGTTTGTCTCCTTCCCCCAAGCAAGTGGTAGGTCGGGCGCCCATAGGCCTTGCCCGCGAGGTCCCAGCAAGCGATGTCGAACACCGACTTGGCGTAGCGTTCACCGAGCATCGCCGCGTTCATCTTGTCGTTGACGACATCGATCTGCGTCGGGTCACACCCGAGCACCACGAGCGCGAGATGAGCGATCGCTGCACGCACCCCTTCGGCCGTCTCAGCTTGATATGTCGACGAGAGCGGGCACACTTCCCCCCACCCGAGAGCGCCCGTCTCGGTCTCAAGACAAACGATCGTGTCAGAGAGTTCCGTGTACGTGCGATGGGGATAGATCATCGGACGCTTCAGCGGAATCGCAACGTGATACACGCGCACAGCCGTTACATGCATGGCTCATGCTCTCACCGATCGGCGCCTCGCACCGTGACTGCGTCATCGGAGCCGCTGTGCGGATGGTCGCCGAACCGGAGCATGATTTTGACAACTTGTCGAACATCTGTTCGCAGTGGGCCTTGTAGGACAGCTTTCGAACCCTCAAGCCGGGACACGTTGGCATCTGACCAGAGTTGACTGACCACCCCACCTGACGCAAGTGGCCGCATCCCCGGCCCGAACCTCGCGCCGCTACAGTCCGCGTCGTGAGTAGCGATGTCCTCGTGTTGATTCCCGAGTTCGAAGTAGATCACGAAACGGTCTCTCGTGATGAATGGCTGCGCGTCTGGGGCGTGCGGGCCACCGATGCACTGGACCACGAGGACTACACCCCTTCGTACGGCGCGGCCGTTGCCCTCGATCAACCGAACCAAGTCCTCATCTTCGAACGCTACGCGGGCGGCGAAGACGCGCTTCGGCGCCATATGGCTCGCCAGGCCCACGACGCGCTCATGAACGAGATGACCGCACGGCAGATGACGAAGCGCCGGGTCGCAATGGCTTGGCTGGCTGAGGTCTCAGACTGGGGATGCTGGACCCCCAGAGACCCGTCTCTCCCGTCGAGCGGGCACGAACTGAGCGTTCTCGGCTTTGCGTTTCCCGATGACGCGGCGAGGCACGCCTTCATCGAGTCATCCCGAGCGCGAGCTGCTGAGGTCCTCGAAGCGAACGAAGCTGTAGTAATCGGGGCGATGACAGTGACACAAGTCGACCGCCGTCGCCCTGAGATGCGCGTAGGCGACGTGTTCGTCGTCGCGATGGCTGCCAACAGCGGCGCTCTCGAGGCGTCGACATGGGCTGGTCCCCACGCCGGCCGGGTGGTCGTCAACCGGGCGTTTCGGACAGCCGACGTCGGCTACTTCTGGAAGTAGCCATTCGCCGAGCGCTCGACACCACAACCTTGACACCCTGTCGAACATGTGTTCGCTGTGGGCGTTGAGGGACTCGAACCCCCGACCCCCTCCTTGTAAGGGAGGTGCTCTAGCCAGCTGAGCTAAACGCCCGGAGGGCTAGAGGCTACCGAGTCGGTCAGCCGCCGACCTCCACGATCTGGGAGATGGTGCCGGTGCGGCTGATGGCGTACAGCTCGCCGTTCTTGTCCTCGAGGAAACCGGCGACCGCAGCACCAGGGACGTCGACGCCGTAGTTGATGGGACCGCTGCCGAAGGTGTCGTTGAAGCCTCGGAGGGCGGGCTCGAGGAAGTCGGCCCAGATGTAGGTGCCGGCCAGGCCGTCGATGGCCGTGCCTCGGTACACGTAGCCGCCGGTGACTGACCGTCCTTCGGGTCCGCCGTTGACGTATTCGTAGACCGGGTCGACCCGGTCAGGGATGTCGGGGTCGCCGGTGTCGAATCGGATGCTGCCTTCGTAGGTGTTCCAGCCGAGGTTCGCGCCGAGTCCGGCGCCATCGGACGCACGCATCCGGTTGATCTCTTCGCGAGACGATTGGCCGACATCGGCAACCCACAGGTCGCCGGTGGATCGATCGAAGGAGAACTTCCACGGGTTGCGGACGCCGTAGAGGTAGATCTGGTCCGCACCGGACTCTCCGACGAACGGGTTGGAGGCCGGGATGCTGTAGCCGCTCGCAATCGACGGGTCGAGGCGGAGGATCGAACCGAGCAGGGTGCTGGTGTTCTGGCCATGTTCGAGCGGGTCACCTCCCCCGCCACCGTCACCCAGACCGACGTAGAGGTACCCGTCGGGTCCGAACAGGATGTTTCCGCCGTTGTGATTGGTCTCGAACTGGGGCTCGCGGATGATCTCGTCGGGCACGCCGGTCGGCACTCCGGCCACCAGGTCGTACTCCCAGATCACACTGAAGTTCAGGATGCTGCCGCTGTTCGGCGGGGGATGCCCGGAGAACGAGACGTAGATCTTGGCGCCGTCAGGCGACACTGCCACGCCCAGAAGGCCCTGTTCGCCGCCCGTGCGGACGTCTCCAGTGATGTCGAGCACCACCGTGGCACCGGCGGCCCAATCCGGCGAACCGTCACCCTTGACCGGCACTCGGTACAGAAGGCCGCTCTGGCCGGCGATGAACACGTCCCCGGTGATGGGATCAGTCGCGGCGGTCACCGGGCTCGAGAGCCCGCTCAGCACGGTCGAGAAGCCGAGGTCGATGTCGGCCGGATCGATGAGCCCGACCGACTTGATGTTCAAGCGGTAGAGGAAGGTCACCACTTCGGCGCGGGTGACGATGCGGTCGGGCGAGAAGGTGGTGGGGCTCGTCCCGGTGGTGATCTCGCGCCAATGGAACCAATCGACGGCCTCGGCGTAGAAGGCCGCCCGCGGGACGTCGAGGAATGGGTTGACCGGGGCACCGGTCGGCTCCCCGACCAGGCGATAGAGGAAGGTGGCGAACTGGCCTCTCGTCAGTCCGTCGTGCGGTCCGAATTCGGTGTCGGTCTTCCCGAACGTGAGCGACTCGCCGTACAACCAGTCGACGGCGGTCTCGTAGAAGGCCCCGGCGATGAGATCCAGGAACGGCGCATCGCCGGCGGGTACGGGCTCGCACAGCATCCGATGCAGAAGGGTGGCGAACTGGGCTCGCGTGACCACGTCGTAGGGCGAGAAGTGAGTGTCGTCGGTGCCCTGGGTGATCTCGTTGAGGTTGGCCCAGCCGACCGCGTTCGTGAAGAAGGCGCCCAGGGGCACGTCCACGAACGGCGTTGGTGCGATCGCGTTCGTGATACAGGGACCGGGCTGGTACTCGTCCGCGAGCGCCGCCGATGTCGGCGAAGCACTCAGCAGCGTGGCAGCGAGGGCGATGATCGTTGACAGGCCGACCGCCCGCATGCGGCCAATTCCCGTCTCAGATGTCATGGGCGATGAAGGTACCGCGTCGGACTCGGCTGGTGGTGTCACCCGCCGAGCGATGGATCAGCGGAGCAGGATGCGGGTGCCGCCCTCGAGCACCCGTTGACGCAGCAGCATCACGTCCTTCGCCTCCTGCTCGAGGCGCGGCGGATCATCCGGATCGAACCAGCCGACGTCGAGCAGTTCGGGGGTGCAGACTTCGATGCCGTCAGGATCGATGCCATCGGCCAGTCGACCTCGGAACACCGCGTCCAGGCGACGGAAGTCGCTGTCGTAGATGACCCACGGTTCGTCCTCGAGCACGACCTGGATACCGAGTTCCTCGTCGAGCTCACGATGCACAGTGTCCTCGGGGCGTTCGCCGCGGTTGATGAGACCACCGGGCACCGCCCAGGACTTGCGATAGACAGGCCTCACCAACAGCCACCGTCCGTCATCACGGGTGATGATCCCAACCGCGCCCGCAGTCCAGGTGGGGGTCAGGAGGCGGACGAGAAAGCGCCGGATCGGCTTCGGGAGGAGCCCGAACGTCCGGAGCGCGAACCGCTGAACCTTGGCTTTGGGACCGGTCGCCGGGGAACTCACGAAAGGCCTTCCTGCCGGGCCGCCAGCAGAGGACCGAGAACGCCGGGCACTGCGGCCACCGGTGTCCTCCGATCGGTGTGGGCGAGCGTCACCAGATCCCGTCCGCGAGCGTCGACGACCTCCACTCCTGCCTCCTGACACACGAGGAGACCCCCGAGGTAGTCCCACGGGCCGAGCGCGTCGTGGTCGTAGTCGACGAACGCATCGAAGCGGCCGTCGGCGACCGCGCAGAGATCGAGCGCCGCGGCCCCGAAGCAGCGAAACTGATCCCATCCCGGGTTTCGAGGCGGAAGGCCATTGACCGCAACGAGGGCGTCCGACAACTCCATCGACTCTCGCTGCGGCAGTTCGGCGCCGTCCACCCGCGCGCCTCCACCTCGGATCGCGTCGTGGCGGACGCCGGAGCCATGATCGTGAACCACCGCGACCAGGGGTTGCTCGTCCACCACGCAGATGCTGGTGGCGAACCACGGCAAAGGGCGGGAGGCATTGGTCGATCCGTCGAGCGGGTCGAGAACTGCCACCAATCCGTTGCCGACCCGGATCCCGCTCTCCTCGCTGAGGATCCCGATCCCGGCGGATTCGAGAACGGCGACGGCGGCCTCGTCAGCGGCGAGATCACTGGTGTATTGACCATCCCGCAGGCCCGATCGGCCCCAGTCGTCATGGGACTCGAACACGTCGACCACGGCATCGACTGCTTCGTGCAGGAGCGCCAGAAGGTCGTCGTGATCCACCGCGGCAGTGAACCACGCCAGCAGACGGATTCCACGGACCCAGCGGTCTTGGCGCTGTCGCGACGCTCCGGCCGCAAATCATGGCAGGCTGGAGGGCGATGGCAGTGATCGACCTCCAGGGCTTCGTCGCTGATCTGAAGGACCACGTGGCCGAGCACGGCTTCCACGTCCACGACGAACGCCATTTCATCGAGACCTACACGAATCGCCAGACCTGGGAGATCGACCTCCACCCCGATCGGGCGTGCGACGGTCCTCTCGACATGCACGTGGCGCTCGAGATCGACCCGCGCACCCTGATCGGGTTCGAGGACGAGGTCACCCGCGTCGGTGAGGAGGGCGAGCCCAGCAGCGAGATCACCGCACCGGTCACCATCAGCTTCGCCCTTCCGCCCCTGCCGTCCGGGCCTGACCTACTGGTGCTGGCCACCGACCTCGCCGGCATCGGAGGCACTGATCTGCCCCTCGAGGTGAGCGCGGTCGACAGCTTTGCAGCCGTTACCGACGCAGCCGAACGGGCCATCGCCATCGTGGCTCGCGTCGAAGTCATCCTCGCCCGGATCTACCTGGGTCAAGAGGTGCTCTGCGACGTGCTCGATCGCTGCGGAGCGGTGGCCGAATTCCTTCTCGACCGAGCTCCGGTTTGGCTCGACGAGAACCTCAGCTGAGCTCGCGGAGCGCGGCCAGAGCCTCGTCGGCGTGGGTCTGCATGTTCGTCTCGCTCCTGACGATCCGGACCACGCGACGGTCAGAGTCGATCACGAAGGTCGCCCGCTTCCCAGGGAGCGGGCCGAACCGCCGCGTGCCGAACGCCTTGTGGACCTCACGGTCGGGATCGCTCAGCAAGGGAAAGTCCAGCGAATTGCGGTCGTCGAATTCCTGTTGCCGATCCACCTGATCGGCGCTCACCCCCACCCGCTTCGCCCCGAGCGCCTCGAACTCGGCGGCAAGGTCACGGAAGTGGCAGGCCTCCCGCGTTCAACCAGGGCTCATCGCCTTCGGGTAGAAGAACAGCACCACCGGGCCGGAGCTGACGAGATCCGAGAGCCGGACCGCAGCACCCTCCTGGTCGAGGAGCTCGAAGTCGTCGACGATGTCGCCCTCGTTCATTCCGTCTCCAGGTCCGGGCAGCGAGCGAACACTACTCCGCCGCGGTCACCCAAGGACACTGTCAGACTGCCGGGTCACTCTTTGTAGACGAACGGCGGTTCACCGACGCCGACCAGGCGGACCTCGTGGATGCCCTCGAGCAGCTGGTAGTCGCCGCAAGCGACGACCTCTGCGTCCGCTCCCGCGACCTTGAGGATCACATGCTGTCCGACCAGGTCACGAGCGTCCTCCTCGTCGACGATCAGCGCGAAACCGTCCCATGTGACGAGGCCATCGCCGCCGGCCGGATCTCGGTGCGCGACCAGCTCGACCATGACATCGTGGCCATGCACCAGCGCGGGACCCGAATAGCAGCCGACACGGGTGGTGGTGGTCATGTCGACCTCCTTCTCTACCCACAGCGTCTCTCTCGAGACGCCGAGTGGCTACCGGCGAAGGTCCCGCTCGCCGGCAATCCGCGCGCACAGCCGGGAACTGAACAGGGTTCTCGGCTATCAGCGGGTCGAACGACCCATGCGGCTGTCTCCTCTGGCAGGCGACTCTTGTCTTGTGATGACGCAACGGTTCGATCGCTCTGTGGGCCTGTCGGTCGTCGCGCTCGTCGGGCTGACTCTCACCCTCGTTGTCATCGGCGCGTTCGGCCACCCGCTGATCTCCGGCGTCGGTCACTTCGTCGGAGTTGCCGGCTCCGCAGCGATCGTGGGGATCACGGCCCACCAGCGCCGCAACCAGGATCCCGAACGGGCCCGAGGCTGGGCGTGGATCTCAGCCGGCCTACTCGTGTTCGCCGCCTCGGTAATCCCCCAGATCTTCGGTCCGGTCTCGGGCCAGGCCTACAGCGGAGTGGAGTTGCTCGGCGTGCCGCTCACCTTCGTCGGGCTCGCGATACTCCGGCGAACCCTTCACGCGCCGAGACGCGCTCAACGGCAGGCTGCCCTCGATGGAGCACTGATCGGGATCGCCGGGGTGTTGCTCACATGGTCCCTGGTCTTCGAACCGTTCGTCGGAGGGCACTTCTCGAGCGAGGTACTGGCCGTCGGGGTGTTCCCGCTGATGAGCATGTTGATTCTGTCCCTCTGGATCCTTCCCTTGATGCTGCTGGACCGGCGGAGTTCTGTCGCCCGTTGGTTGGTCCTCATGATGGCGGCCACGCTCCTCGTTGACTTGACTTCGGCGATCGTGGATCTCGCGACCGATCTCGACCGACGACAGATCCGCGGGCTCTACGGTCTGACGGTTATCGCGACCGCACTCGCCGCAACCGATCGCCGAATGTGGCTGGAGGGCGGCATCGCCCGCGAAGGCGGTTTTCTCGATCGGGAGCGGATCGTGCTCATCTCGGTGAGTCTCGGCATCGTCCCTGCGACCCTGCTCGCCGCGGCATGGCTCGATTTCACTCCGAATCACGCGGTGCTTGGGGTCGGATCAGGAGCGATGGTCGGCATCGTCGCCGTGCGACTCGGTCAGGCGCTGCACGACGCTGACATGCTTCAAAACCGTCTCCGGGCGTCTGCCCGGTTGGATCCACTCACGAAGCTCCCAAACCGACGGGCCGCGGAGGAACGTCTCGCGGCGATCGAGCACACGGCTGGAACCGTGGCCGTGTTCTTCATAGACCTCGACGGGTTCAAGGGCGTGAACGACCGTCGCGGCCATGGGGTTGGCGACCTGTTGTTGCGGGCCGTTGCCGAGCGGCTGAGCGGTTGTGCTCGGGAGGGTGACCTCGTCGCTCGCTTCGGCGGTGACGAGTTCGTCGTCGTGTCGCCGAATCTGGCGGAGTCACAGGCAGGTGCGGTCGCCCACCGAATCCGGCGGGCGGTCGCCGGTGCGTACGATCTCGATGGCGAAGTCGAGTACATCGAGGCCAGTGTCGGGGTGGCACTCGACCGAGATCATGCGAGGCGGAACACCGACGAGCTCATGCGCATGGCCGATGCAGCCATGTACGAGGCGAAGGCGACCGGTAGAGGCCAGGTCATCCTCACCGCCTCGGCCGGCCCGGGCGCAGCAGCAGGTTTGTGACCCACAGCGCTTGACGAGTACAGCCCTTGACGAGCACAGCGCTTGACGAGCACAGCGCCGTCATCTGACAGCTGACCTGCGTCAATGGTCATCTTCGAGTAGGCCGCCCGAACCTGTGCGCTCATATTGTCCGGACCTTTCACCGATCCTCAATGCGTATGCGCCGTCGACTCTCCCTGTCCATAGATCCGATCCGCGAGCTGATCGCCGACCTGGCGTACGACCAGGCCACCGGCGAGAGCGAGGATCACGAACTACAGCTCGAGCTGTGCGTGATGATGTGGTGGTTCCGCCACATGGTCCTCGCCGTCGCCTTGGTAGCTGCCCTACTGGATGGCCGAGTCGGCAGCGGAGAGACGCTCGTGGTCGCCGCCCTCTCGATCGACGTCGTCGGCCACGTCATCGTTCGTCGGATTCCGCAGTGGGCCTCGATAGCGACGGTGACCATCGCGCTCGCACTGATCGGCTTCGCATTGGCGGGTTTGTCTCCCCTGCTCGTCTTCCTGTTGGGTGTTGCGACCCTCGGATGGGCTGCTTCCTTCCGGCCGGCACCGGCAATCGCTTCCTACGCCGGAGTGATGGTCGCGGTACTCGCGGCGTACAACCTGGGCGACGCCCGCGTCTCCGGGGCGACCGCGACCGGCGCATTCTGTGTCCTCGCGATGGTCTTCACCGTGCGGTCGATCCGGTTCAACATCGCGGCCCGCCGCGCGAGCCAGCAACAACGCCGCGTCGCCGACGGCGTAGAGGCGATCCTCTGGGAGCAGGTACCGGCCGACGATGTCGCGATGCGCGTTTCCGCGGCAGCCGAACGGGTCCTGGGCTATCCAGCAACCGCTTGGGAGGAATCCGGTTTCTGCTGGTCGGTGCTCCATCCAGACGACTTCAAACGGGTTCGCGACGAGGTCGTGCACGCCGCCATCGCCCAACGAGATCACACGTTCACCTGCCGGGTCCGCCACGCCGACGGTTCGTATCGGTGGATGGAGAACCAGGTGAGCAGTGTCCGCGACCGGGGCGGCAAACACGTCCTGTTCGTGGGTTCGCTCACCGACCGAACCCAGGAGATCGAGGCTCGGGGTGACGCCGAACTCTTCGGCGGAGTGGTTGCGTCGTCCCCGATCGGCCACCTGCTCTTGGCCTGTGGCGAAGACGGGCCCGTCATCGAGGCGGCCAACGATGCCTGCCGGCAACTGATCTGCGGAGGTGAGGACTCCACCGGCCAGCGCTTCGAAGAGGTCCTCGAGCGGGAAGGTGGGCCCCGGCCGCTGCTGGAGCTCGTCACCCTGCTCCACGGCGCCGAGGATGGAATTCCCGCCACGATCGAGTTCCGCTCCCCGAACGACCGGTCGTATCAGGCGACCGCTCGACGGATGAGCGATCACATCTGCAGCATCGACTTCATCGACATGACCGAACGGGTCGAGGCGGCCCGCTTGCTGGAGGAGCAGGCACTGCGGGACGACCTGACCGGCCTTCCCAACCGGCGCTACTTCGTCGAGGCACTCGAGTCGCAGATCACGTCAGGAAGTCGCACGGGGACACCAACGACGATCCTGATGATCGATCTCGACGACTTCAAGGAGATCAATGACTCGCTCGGTCACGAGACCGGCGACCAGCTGCTCTGCTCCATCGCCGACCGGATGCGGGCGAGCTTCGACGCCCCGAATGTCCTTGCTCGACTCGGAGGCGACGAGTTCGCCGTGGTTCTCGCCGAAGTGGATGCAACCGAAGGCGCCCGCCGGGCCGAGGAGCTCATCGCCCTGATCTGCCAGCCGGTGATGATCGGCGATCTCCAGCTGCGAGTCCGCGCAAGTGTGGGAGTCGCCGGCTTCCCCGAGGACGCTGTCGACCCGGTCGAGTTGATGCGACGGGCCGATGTCGCCATGTACCAGGCCAAGAGTCGGCGAATCGGGCACCAGCTGTACGACGCGTGCTCCGACCCGTTCGGGATCGAGCGGGTCACCCTCGTGAGCGAACTCGAGGCCGCAATTCTCGAGGACCAGCTCGTGCTCCACCATCAGCCGTTGATCGAGGTCGCAACCGGATCCATCGTCGGCTCCGAGTCACTCGTGCGCTGGAAACATCCCCGACGCGGCTTGATCCCGCCCGCGGAGTTCATCGAACTCGCGGAGGTGTCGGGTCAGATGCGATCGCTCACCCGTTGGGTGATTCGCCAAGCCCTCTCGGACCTGGCCCAACTCGGCGAACTCGGCAGTGGACTGAGCACTTCCTGCAACCTCTCGATTCGCAATCTCTACGAGCCGGATCTGACGAGCTGGCTCGAGTCCACACTGCTCCGAGTCGATGTGGCCCCTCACCGCTTGGCGCTCGAGATCACCGAGACCACGATCATGGAGGACCCTCGGACGGCACGCGAGGTGCTCGGCGGGCTCCGGGACCTCGGCGTCCGCGTGTGGATCGACGACTTCGGCACCGGCCACTCATCCTTCGCCCGCCTGCGCTCGCTCCCGGTCGACGGGGTGAAGATCGATCGATCGTTCGTTCAGGGCTCGTCTCGGGACGAGACCGATCGCATCGTTCTTCGGTCCTTGATCGAGCTCGTCCACTCTCTTGGCCTGACCGTGGTCGCGGAGGGAGTCGAGGACCGTACCGCTCTCGAGTTCCTCGGCGCGCACGGCTGCGACTATGCCCAGGGGTTCCACATCGCCCGGCCTGTTGCGCTCGCCGATCTGGCCGAGATCGTGAAGGGTTCCGCACCAGATCTTCGTGCGACCCACCTGCGCAGCGCATGAGCGATCCCGCCTCAGACACTCCCGACGAAGACCGACTCGATTCGAAAGGCGGAGAGGCGAGCCACGACCACGGAGGCCATCAGAGTGCCTGCCACACCACCGATGACCAGGGCAGGATCGGACACGGCGAGCCCGTAGACGATCCAGATGGCCGCCTCGGCTGTGGCCATGATCCAGGTGGCGAGCGAGACGCCCGCCACTGTGGCTGAACGCATGGCACTGACGACCGCCGGTGCGAACTGAAGGCCGTAGGCCAGGCCCAGGGTGAGCCCCACCGCCGACCAGCCCGCCATCGCCAGAGCGGCCAGCACCACGAGCGAGAGTCCGCCCGCGCTTCCGATGAGCGAACCGAAGGCCTGTGGTCCAGCCAGGGATCGGAGCTGGCGGGCAATGAATGCGTAGACGGCCAGCGCACCCACTGACACCGGTAGGAGCCCCCAGAGACGGCCCTGGATCCCGTAGCTGAGCCACCAGGCGTTGGTGGCGAGACTCACCCCCACCCATGCGGCCGAGACACCATCCGCCACCTGCGCCCGGTGAAGGCGAACGGCTTGTGGGACGACCATCCCGACGCCAAGGACGTTGGCGAGCATCACGAAGGGCAACAGCAGCGGTCCCATTCCTACCTCCGAGACTCAGTAAGGGGTTACGGGCGTTTCGCTCCTTTCGGAGTCGTAAGGTTCTATCGGGCGTTTACTCCTTGCACAACGTGTTTTCGGGGATAGGCTGCGGCCATGTATCTGGCATCAGCGACCCAGTCGGAGATTCGCGCCACGCTCGAGGTGGCGATGGATGCCCTCAACCAGCTCAACGATGGCGGACCCGACCTGCGCACCCTGCTCAGCGAGTCCGGGTTCGGTCGAGCGCCACAGGCGTCCGAGGCGTCGCTGGGCCGACTCGCCTCTCGCATGCGGACGCTGAGTCCCTTGTTCAACCGACTCCCCGACCCCGATCTCGACCCGGCTGAAGCCGCGACGATGGTCAACGAGGAGCTCACCGAGCTCCCCATCTCGCCGTCCATCACCAAACACGACGATGTCGGACCTCACATCCACTGGACTCCGACCACAGCCCGATTCGACGACCAGGTCATGTCCGACGTCCTCATGGCCCTGGCCCAGGAGCTGTGCGACAACGGGACCGACCGCTTCGGGCGCTGCGGAGCTGCTGACTGCTCACACCTCTTCTACGACAGCACCCGCAACAACTCCCGCCGCTTCTGCTCCGATCCCCGGTGTGCCAGCCGGACCCACACCGCGGACTTCCGAGCGCGACGGCGAACCAACATCTAGCTGTGCCCCGCAGCCAGGCAGAAGAAGGGTGGGCCTGCCGGGGATCGAACCGCGACCGAGCGATTATGAGTGCGGCCAGGAGGGTCCAAACATGTCCGTCGAGGTCCGTCTACGCCGGAAACACGCGGAATCCTGTCCGGCGAGTGACGGCCTGTGATGGCCTGTTTCGTCCAAAATGTTGGATGGAATGTTGGATGCTGTGAGCGCTCGCCGGTAGTCGCGTTCTGCGCTCACTGAATTTCGCGGTGGTGTC
>CAYFLT010000087.1:13972-17992 GCA_964344055.1 uncultured Candidatus Nemicrothrix sp. | reverse complement strand
GACGTCCCCGGCCAGGGCATCGGCGGCGTCGAGCGCCGCGAAGGCACTCGGCGTCTGGTTCAGCACGGTCACGCTTTCACGCGCCAGCAGGCGATGGAAGCCGGCCGGATCGCGGGCCTGATCGTGATCGACGATCACCAGCCGGCCGCCGGTCGCGAGCGGCCCCCAGATCTCCCAGACCGAGAAATCGAAGGCGGGGGAGTGGAACAGGGTCCAGACGTCATCGGGCCCGAAATCGAACCAGGGCCGGGTGGCATCGATCAGCCGGGCCAGGCCGGAGGCGTCGGAGACGCTCTCGATCACGACCTTGTGTGCGGCGAACGCCATGACTCTCTCTTCTCTCTTCAGGCTCTCTCGAAATCGGGTTTCAGCCCAGCGGGCCGGATGGACGGACAGTCATCCCGTGCGCGATGCGCATCTCGTGGATCTCGTGTGGATCCAGAGGCATCCGGGTGATCGAGAACCCCTCGGCGTCCTCGATCGCCGATGCGATCGCGGCAGCTGTCGGAATCACACCTGCCTCCCCCGCGCCCTTGATGCCCAAGGGGTTGAGCGGGCTCGGCGTTTCGATGTGGTCGGTCTCCACCGTGGGGATCTCGGTGCAGTACGGGATCAGGAAGTCCATGAACGAGGCGTTCTGGAGGTTGCCATCCTCGTCGTAGGCCATCCGCTCGTACAAGGCGCCTCCCACCCCCTGGGCCACTCCACCATGGATCTGGCCCTCCACGATCATCGGGTTGATCAGCCGGCCACAGTCGTGCACGACGCAGTAGCGGAGGATCTCGACCTCGGCGGTGAGCGGATCGACCTCGACCTCGACGGCATGGGTGCCGCTGGCGAAGGTGGAGCGGATGGGTGAGTACCAGCCGGTGGCCTCCAGGCCGGGGTCGTCACCGGGCCGAACCGGCGGCTCGTCCATGCTGCCCGCGCCGGCGAACTGGGTGGCCGCCTGGGCCGCCTTGCTGAAGGAGTACCGCAGGGGATTGGCCAGGACCGCCACCTGGGTGAGGGGGATGGACTTCGCCGGCGTGCCTCTCACCTGCACCACGCCGTCGACGACCTCGAGGTCGTCCGGGTTCGCCTCGAGCGCCTCGGCGGCGATCCGGATCGCCTTGGTCCGGACCTTTCCCGCCGCGTCGGCCACCGCGTTCCCGCTCATGACTGCCGCCCGCGAGGCGAACGTGCCGACCGCGTACTGGAATCGTCGGGTGTCGCCGGTGACGACCTCCACATCCTCGAACGGCACCCCGAGTTCGTCAGCCGCGATCTGGGCGAAGGAGGTGAGATGGCCCTGACCGCTGGAGGCCAGCCCGGTCGACACCTGCACCTTGCCGCCGGTTTCCACCCTCACGTGCGCACCCTCATAGGGGCCGACGCCAGTGCCTTCCACGTAGCAGGCCACCCCGATCCCCCGCCGCCGGCCCGCTGCGGCGGCATCGGCCCGTCGCTCTTCGAAGCCGCCCCAATCGATCATGTCCAGAGCTCGCTCGAGCATGGCTGGGTAGTCGCCCGAGTCGTAGATCGCCGGGCGACCGTCCTGGAAGATCATCCCGAGGTCGTAGGGGAACTCGTCGGGTTGGATGAAGTTGCGGCGGCGGACTTCGGCCCGATCGATCCCGAGGTGGGCGGCGATGGCGTCGATGGTCCGCTCCATGGTGAACACGGCCTGGGGGCGGCCGGCCCCTCGGTAGGGCGTGACCTGGACCGTGTTGGTGTAGACGCTGCGGAACTCCACCCGGTAGTTCGGCAACCGATACGGGCCCGGCAACTGGGTGGCGGTGATGAGCGGTGAGATCATGCCGTAGGGCGTGAAGGCACCGTTGTCGTGGACGAAGTCGACGTCGAGACCGAGGATCCGGCCGTCGTCGTCGAACCCGACCTGAACATGGTGTCGTTGCGCCCGCTCGTGGGTGGTGGAGATGAAGTGCTCGGTGCGGTCTTCGGTGAACTTCACTTCGTGCTCGAAGTGCTTCGCGGCCCAGCCGACCAGGATGTCTTCGGGCCACGGGTGGATGATCTTGGTGCCGAACCCGCCGCCCACGTCGATCGCCGCCACCTCGACCTGCTCATCGGGGATCTCCAGGATGTTGGCCCAGCGGGCGTAGCAGGCCCTCCCTTCGAGCGGGCTGCCCGTGCTTCGCTCGATGTCGAGGTCGACCTCGATCACATGAGCTGCCCATGCCAGCGCGGCATCGACGTCGCCGACGTGCTCTCGATGGTGGGCGGCGACATTGTCGGCCATGTCGGGATGCACCGCTTGCGAGCCGAGCGCGGCATCGATCCCGACCACCGCGTCGAGCGGGTCGTAGTCGACGATGACCAGGTCGGCGGCATCCTCGCCCACGTACCGATCGACCGCGAGGATTGCCACCACAGCCTGGCCGGCGTGGTGCACCTGGTCCCGCGCCAGGATCGGCTGGGTGCGGGGAGCGATCAGGGACGGGTGCGGGATCAGGAGGGGCAGAGGCTCCTGAAGCCGACCGGGAAGGTCGGCGTGGGTCCACACCCCGATCACGCCGTCGAGCGCTTCGGCCTCGCTGGTGTCGATGGACAGGATCCGAGCATTCGCATAGCTGGACCGGACGATCACCAGCGACCAGGCGTGGGCCCCGACGTCGTCGGTGAAGGAACCCATCCCGCGGAGGAGCCGGTCGTCTTCGTTGCGCCGGATCGGCGCGCCGAACGCCGCGGTGGTCACCCGTCACGCTCCTGCATCGTCTCAGCCGCCCGGCGGACCGCGACCCGGATGTTCTGATAGCCGGTGCAGCGGCACAGGTTGCCGGAGATGGCCTCGGTGATCTCGTCGTCGCTCGGATCGGGATTCCGTTCGAGCAAGGAGGTCGCGGTCATCAGGAATCCAGGCGTGCAGAAGCCACACTGCAGGCCGTGGCACTCGCGGAACGCCTCCTGCACGGGGCTCAGCGGTTGCCCGGGCTCGGCGAGACCTTCGACCGTTCGGACTGCTCGCCCCGATACAGAGACGGTGAGCATCAGACACGAACGCATCGGCGCGCCATCGATGATCACGGTGCAGCAACCGCACACGCCGTGCTCGCATCCGACGTGGGTGCCGGTCAGTCCTAGATCGTCCCGCAGGGTGTCGGTCAGCAGGCGGCGGGCCGGGACCTCGACCGCCAGGGCCCGACCATTCACCGTGAATTCGACGGTGTGCCGGGTCTCAGCCGCGCCGGACGCACTCACAGGCACGCCGCCAGTGCTTGGCCTGCCAGGACCCCGGCGAGGTGACGCCGGTACTCCGAGGAGGCGTGGAGGTTGTCGGGCGGGTCGACCGAGTCCGAGACGAAGTCGTAGACGGCCCGCAGGTCGATTGCATCGGGCGCCGACCCCGCGACCACCGGTCCGAGGTCGAGCACGAGCGGCACGGGAGCCACCGAGATGAACGCGGCGGTGGCGCCCTCGACGGGGCCATCGCCGTCTCGGTCCAGTGCCATCGCTACACCACACAGCGCATAGTCGCCGTGGCGGCGGACGACCTCGCGAAACGCCGTGGTGGTGAGTCCTGTGGGTCTTGGGAAGACCGCTTCCACGATCAGCTCGTCTTCGGAGAGCGAAGATTGCAGCCACCCCTCGAAGAAGGCCTCGGCCGGAATCTCTCGCTCACCCCGCTCGGAGACGGCCTTGACGCGGCCGCCGAGCAGGGCCAGAACACCGGTGAGTTCGGCCGAGGGGTCGGCGTGCGCGAGCGAACCACACACCGTGCCCCGGTTGCGGACTGCCTCGTGGGCCACAAACCGCTCCGCCTCGACCAGCAGGTCCAGCGAGTCCCGGATGGTCGAATTCTCGAGAACCGCCGTATGGGTGACGGCCGCGCCCACATGGACTGCCGTCTCGGTGACTTCGATGCGGTCGAGCTCGGGCAGGTGCGACACCTCGATCACGTGCTCGGGAACCGCGAAGCGGTAGTTCATGAGCGGCACGAGGCTCTGGCCACCCGCGAGGACCTTGGCGTCGTCGAGTTCGTGGAGCAGCCCGACGGCTTCGGCGACGGCATCCGGGCGG
>CAYFLT010000087.1:0-13962 GCA_964344055.1 uncultured Candidatus Nemicrothrix sp. | reverse complement strand
GCCCGTCCGACGGTGGCGGATCGCGGCATCTTGCGGAGATTAGCCGTTTTCGGCCCGACGCTCGGCTTCCCCTAACCTCCGACCACTGCCCGAGAAGGAGGACTCGATGGCCGACAAGGACGTCAAAGCGCTGACCGACGAGATCGAGACGCCGGTGTTCGACAGCACGGCGTTCACGACGCCGCCACCGCTGTCGGAGGCCACCGTCGCATTGGTGACCACGGCATCGCTGCACCACCCCGAACAAGAGGACTTCGCCGGAGCTGACATCGGCTACCGGATTCTCGACGGCAGCCGTCGCGACTACGTCACCGGCCACTGGAGCCCGAACTTCGATGCGGCTGGTTTCGCCTACGACATGAACACCGTCTTCCCGCTCGACCGGCTCGACGAGCTCGCGGCCCGGGGCGTGATCGGGAAGGTGGCGGATCAGCACATGGCGTACGCGGGCAACCAGTTCGATCTGAGCGGAATCCGGATGGACTCCGGTCCGGCCGGCGGCAGGTGGCTCAAGGAGCAGGGGGTCGACGTGGTCCTGCTCACCCCCGTTTGACCGTTGTGCACGCGTACCGTGAGTACGCTCGCCCACGTCTTCGAGGCCGAAGGAATCGCCACCGTCGCACTCGGTTCGATGCGCAAACAGATCGAGAACACCGCCCCGCCTCGGGGCCTGTGGTGCGACTTCCCACTGGGTCGACCTCTCGGCAAGCCCGGCGATCCCGAGTTCCAGCACCGTGTGATCGCCGCGGCGTTCGCCCTCCTCGAGTCCGATGAACCCGTCTTCTCGGTATTCGACGAGGCGATCCCGGATGACGGCGACGAGATGCTGGCCTGCCCGATGCCGGCCCGTCATGATCCCGACGCCCACCCTGCGGTCGACGAAGCCCGTGGATTGCGGCCCGCCTACGACCGGGCAATCGCCCAATTCGGCAATCGGGTCGGCGCTGGCCGCACGGTCGACGCCGACTCGGTCCCCGCGGCGATCGAGTCCTTCGCGCGGGTCGCCGACGGCACCCCGTGGAAGGAAGCCGGGATCCCCGGAGTCCCGGCCAGAGTCGTACAGGACATCCGGGGCTACTACGAGACCGCAGCGCTCGCCATGGTCGACCATGCACCCCCCGCGTGGGCGGGCGCCCGCTGGTTCCACGAGCGGACCGAAGCGGGGCAGACGATCCTCGCGGCACGCCGCGCCATGCGCGACTCCGGTGAGGTCAAGCAGCCGATCTGGTTCTACATGGCCCCGGGTGACACCTGACCTCAAGCGAGACGGAACTCAGCGAACCGCCGACCTCGCCAGCTGCAACAGCCGTTCGACTTGGGCGGCCGGCTGGGGCTTGGCCAGATGGAAACCCTGACCCCGGCGGCAGCCGAGGCGGAGCAGCTCACCGATCTGGTCTTCGGTCTCGATGCCCTCGGCCACCACGTCGAGGCTCAGCCCCTCCGCCATGCCGATGATGGACGCGACGATGCTCGTGTCGTCGGGGTCGTGGCCCACCCCGTCAACGAACGCACGGTCGATCTTCACGATCTGGGCCGGCAGCCGCTTCAGGTACGCGAGCGAGGAGAATCCCGTACCGAAGTCGTCGACGGCGATCTCCACGCCCAGCGCTCGGAGGGCCTCCAGCACCTCGATGCCTTCATCGAGATCCTTCATCACCGCGGTCTCGGTCACCTCCAGGCAGAGGCGATCACGCGGAAGCCCGCTGCTGTCCAACGCCTCGACGACCTCGGCGACGACGGCCGGCCGGATCTGGCGGGCCGAGAGGTTCACGCGCATCATCAGGTCGTGGCCGGCATCACGCCAGCGAGCGCCTTGGCGGACAGCCACGTCGAGCACCCATCGGCCGACCTCGTTGATCACGCCGGTCTCCTCCGCGTGGGCCATGAACGCCCCCGGCCCGAGGAGACCCCGGCTCGGGTGGTTCCAGCGGACCAGAGCTTCGACGCCGATGATCTCACGGGAGTCGAGCCAGTACTCCGGCTGATAGTGCACGACCAGCTGGTCGAGTTCGATCGCCCGGCGGAGTTCGGCGTCGATGCGCATGCGCTCGGTCGCCTCTTCCCGCATCGAGTCGTCGAACACGGCGAATCGCCCACCGCCGGCCGCCTTCGCCTGGTACATCGCGGTGTCCGCGGCCCTGAGAGGATCGACGTACCCGGGACGCTGAGGCTCACCCGAGTTGGCGATGCCGATGCTTGCGCCAGGGAACACGTCAGCCCCGTCGAACCGCAGTGGCTCCGCCAGCACCTCCAGAAGACGTGTCGCGACTGCGGGCCCTTCCGGAGCATCTACTGGCGACCGGAGGAGGACACAGAACTCGTCTCCACCGAAGCGGGCGAGGAGGTCCCAGGGTCGAATCGCCGACCGGAGGAGGTCGGCGCACGCGACCAGCATCTGGTCACCCACGACATGGCCCATCGAGTCGTTCACCAGCTTGAACCGGTCGAGATCGATGACGAGGACCGCGAATGGCGCGCCCCCTCGCATCTCCTCTTCCATCGCGCCCACGAACGCTCGCCGGTTGGGTAGACCGGTGAGCTCGTCGTGGTTGGCCTGGTGCAAGAGCAACTCTCGCTGGCGACGCACCTCGGTCACGTCTTCGATGTGCACGAGCACGATGCCATCGTCGGAGCCGGGCAGATCGAGCTCGGTCGCTCGGACGCGGCCCCACACGATGGATCCATCCGCCCGCGAGAATCCGATCTCCCGAGGCTGCTCGTCGACCTCCAGGACCTCCGAGGCCGTCGCGCCGTCGAGGAGCAGTGCGTCAAGCCGCTCGCCCTGGGTCGAGCTCTCCGGCCGGCCGAGGAGCTGGCTGAGCGCCCGGTTGCCCGCAATGATCCTGCCGTTCGGGTTGCACAGCAGGATCGAGTTCGGTGCGGACTCGAACGCTCGGATGAACTTCCGTTCCGCTTCCGAGCGGCGGCGGGTTTCCAGCTGGAGCGAACACACCGAGTCCAGCAGGTCGAGAACGTCTTGGCCGGGGGGCTCGGTGCCTTCGACGACTGCGAGCACGGAGAGCCAGTCCTCCGGGGTGCCACGACTGGCGAGCAGGAACCTCGCCGGTCGGGATCCCGCGAGATCGCGGATCCCGCCGAGAACACCACTCCAGGATCCATCCAGGTCGAGCTCGGCAGCACCGTTCAAGGGGATCTGGCTGAAGGGCTTCGGCGCAACCACGTGATCGGCCCGGCGGAGCCAGCCCGGGCTCGAGGTCTGATGGTCCTCGGCGGACTCACCCAACCAGCTGAGACGGATCTGACCGTCGGCGAAGCGGCCGCGCCAGAGAGATGCATGGAGCAGGCCGAGATGGGTTCGCAGAGGGGCGAGAGTGAACGACGGATCCTCGGATTCTCCGTCCAGGAGGTCGCTCGACATCTGCCGAAGCAGCGCCTCTTGGCCGAGCTTGTCGAGCACGGACTGCTGGGCCGAGATCCGGTCGAGATACTGATCGATCACCGACGCCAGCGACTCTCCGACGCTGATGATCTCGTCGCCCTCCGCGGAGGGCATCGACGAGAACGTGAGTGAAAGGCCCATGGCCCGATCCGCGATCGGCACCACGGCGATTGCGTCGCCGGCGCGCTCCTCCGGGAAGAGCCGGCTGACGACTTCGGGCGGGATGAACATCGAGTGGGCGTGGTCGAGGGCACCCGGGGTCAGCGACGAGGGCCCGACCGGGAGCAGGTCGACCTCGTCGCCAGCCAAGACGGCCTGGTCAGCGTCGTGCCACGTGTGGATCCGTCGTACCACGCCCGCCCCACCGTCACGTTGCCAGATGCCGACCACACGCGCCCCCAGTGCGGGCCCGATCAATTCCACGATCCCGGCGAGTGGCGAGCCATCGGTGTTCGTCGGATTGCGATCCACCAGCTCGGACGCGACCGCACCGAGAAGGCTGTCCACATGACGACGCCACTCCGCTCGCGACTCGGCGCCGACGCGACGGCAGAGCTGGGCGACGACGCCCAGGACCGCGGTGAGTGCACCGCGCGCGTCCGCATCCCAATCGCGGCCGGCCGGGTCGACGAGGGTCAGCCACATGGTGTCGCTCGCCGTGCCGCCCGGTACCACGACGAGGCGCACGGAGGGCCTCGGCCATTCGCCGTCGCGCTCGATGTCGCCGAGGCGGATCACCTCGGGATGCTGGAGCGACCTGAGCCTGGCGACGAATTGGTCGTCGATCGGACGGTCCCTCACCGATCGCTCGAATTCACAGTTGGGATGGTTGGCCGCCACTCGCGGACTCAGCACCCCCGATTCCTGATCGATGTGCCAGATGCCGACTGACGCGACCTCGAAGTGGTTGCGGACACGCTCGACCACACCCCGCATCACCTCGGGCGCCTTGTGGGCGGTGGTGTCGACGAGGGTCGACGAGATGTCGCCGATGAGGTCCTGGAGTTCCAGTTGCTGCCTGAGCGCTTGTTCGGCGTAGATCCGCGCGTCGAGCTGGGCGAGCACGCGGGCAAGACCCTTCGCGCCATCGATCTCGTGCTCGGCCCACCAGCGTCGTTCGCGGTCCGAGACGGCGATGATCCCGTCGATCCCTCTCGGCCGGGTGAACGGAACGACGAGCACCGCGCTCCCGAGATCCTCCACGGCGTCGGTACCCAGATGGCCCTGGAGGACCGACCGCGGCATGAAGCCGTGACCGACCCTCCGCAGCCCTTCGAAGTCCTCCATCCTCAATCGCTCGGTCCCGAGCTGGAGCTCGAGGGCTTCGTCGCTCACCGATCCGTCTGCGGTCACCGCGATACTGCGGCGGAGGGCTCCGCCGTCCTCCTTCCAGATCGCGACCTCGTGAGCCGAGAAGAACTCTGCAGCGAGCTCGAGCATCTGGGCCACCCGCTCGTCGACGTTGCTCGGGTTCGCGTCGAAGGCGATCCCGACCAGCTCGGCGCTGAACTCGTCGCGTGCCAGTCCGATGCGCGCCGAGCGCTCGGCGATGACTCGGGAACCGGCGTGCTGCAGCGCCGCGGCCAGCCGGCGGGCCTCGTCGATCAGCTCGGGTGTCCAGGGAGTACTGGCGGAGAGGACGAGCAGGGCCCGGACGTCCGGTGGCCAGATCGACAAGACCAGATCGAAGCTCTTCGGCGATGTGGACTCGTCGTCGGCCCACTGTCGGCTGCGAAGGCACCAGCCGTCAGCGGTGAGCGCCGCGGCCTCGGCCTCTTCGAGCGTGACGAGGGCAGGGGCGCTGATCACCGCGCCATCTGCCTCGATCGCGAATCGACGAGTCAGCCCGCCAGGAACCCGCTGCCAGGCGGAGCCCCGGCAGCCTTCGAAGTGGCCGACGATGGCCGTCACGACCGCCTGGTACCCGCGCCGTTCGTCGGCCCGGTGACGAGGTGGTTCGAAGTCAGTGATCCGGTCGACCAATTCGTCGACTCGGCGAGCACGGTCGATCCGGGCTTTGGCCTGCAGGCGGCGGCGAACCTGGCTGATCAGACCGGCCCCGGTCAGGAGAGCCTCGGTGGTCACCTCATCGACCGTCCCGGCCGTCGTGACCGCGGCGACAGCCGAGCCGCCCGTCGGATCGTGCGGATCGACCACCAGGATGACGCTCTGGCCCTGCACCTCTCCGAGAATCTGGAGGCCGCCTCGCCGTTGGGCTCCGGCGATCAGGAGATCTACCTCTTCGATCCAGTCGGACTCAGCTTCATCCTCGGCCCGCCACCAGAACGCGTACTCGCCGACGAGGGCCGCCAGCGCTCGGAGACCGAGAGCCTCGCCGAGGCTGGCCAGCATCTCGCCGTTCGGGGCGGGTGCGTCATCGTCATCGATCGCGTCGCAGCGTGCTGCGATGTCGCGACAGGTCGCCAGGACCCTTGCCGGGTCGGCACCGTCGAAAGGACCAGTCCGCTCCACCCCTCTAGAGTCGGAGGATTCGCACCCGCGATGAGATGCTGAACCACGTTCACGACCAAATGTCCGATCTTTTGCCGCCACGGGCGACGACGGGAGGCCGGAATCGAAGTCGAGAACCTCTGATCAGGCGTCCCAGGCGACGTCGAGGCGGCTCGGCCCCCGGAAGCTGATGTTGGGGAAGGTCTCGAATTCGTGGCCACCGGCGAGACGAAGCGACGGCACCTTCTCGGTCAACGTCTGGAGGACCACGCGAGCCTCGAACTTCGCGAAGCGAACACCGAGGCAGTAGTGGTTGCCCTTGCCGAAGGAGATGGCATTGCGGGCATCCGGTCGGTGGATGTCGAACTCCTCCGGCTCGGGGAATTCGTCGGGGTCGTGATTCGCCGCGCCGAGGTTCAGGTACACCTGGGTACCGGCCGGGATGTCGACCCCACCGAGCGTGGTGTCGCGGGTGGTGATCCGGCGCCAGCCGATCTGGGGCGAGTCGAGCCGGATGACCTCCTCCAGCGCGTTCGGGATCAGCTCGGGATCGGCGCACAGAGCATCCCAGTCATCACGGCGTGGAAGGAGCGTCGACAGGGCGTTGCCGAGGAGAAGGGTGACCGGCTCATGGCCGGCGAACGAAAGCCCGTAGAGAATCGACTCCACCTCCCGATAGAGCAGTTCATCGGGGTGCGCCTCGTGATCGGCGAGTAGCTCGGAGGCGAAGTCGTCGGCCGGATCGCCCTTCTTGACGGCCGTGAACTCACGGACGTAGTTCCAGTACGCGACCATCTTCTCGGCGATCTCGACCTGTTCCTCGGGCGTCGGACGGCCCCAGGAGAAGGCGAGCCGGTTGCCGCACCACTCCTTCAGCTGCGGGTAGTCGGCCTCCGGGAAGCCCATGAAACGGAAGACGACCTCGCCGGGCAAGGGAAGCGCGACCGCGCCGATGAAGTCCGCTGGTGACCCCGACGCGAGCATCTCGTCGACCAGTTCCTCGGCTCGCCGCCGGATGTACGGCTCCAGCACCTTGTTCCGGCGGTTGGTGAACCCCTTCTTGGTGAACTGCCGAATCCGGCCGTGGTCGGGCTCTTGGCGATTGGACATCACGGCGACGGGGTCGAACGCGGGGTTCGCGAGGATGGCAGCGGCTTCCTCACAGATCGGCCACACCGGGTCCTGGACGTTTTCCGACGAGTAGACCTCGGGATCGAGGAAGACCTCGGTCACGTGATCCATGCGTGACACCACCACGAAGCCCATCTCCTCGGCGAAGACGACGGGTGCCTCGTCGCGCATCCGATTGGCGATCGGGTAGGGGTCGGCCACGTACTGGTCCATCAGCGGGGTGAACGAGTGGTCGATCGGGCAGCCGGCCGGCGGAGCGGCAGCGGCCGTTCGGATCTGGTGATAGTCGAGATCGTTCATCTCCGAGGCTCCCAACGACGTCGGCTCACGTCCACTCTGTCAGGCCTCGGTTCCCGAGGAAACCACGGGCACGGGGAACACGACATTGCACTGTCCGGTACCCGATGACGGGAACCAGTCGGTGACGATCTCGGCCTTCGCGTCGTAGTCGTTCCAGCCGAGCGCGCCGAGGAGCATCGCCGTGTCGTGCATATTCCCCTCCCCCGAACAGTGGTTGGCATAGTCGGGCAACATCTCGACGAACTCTGCGACCCGGCCTTCTGTCCAGAGGTCCAAGACCATCTGGTCCACGAGGCGATTGAAGGTGCGGCTGATCTCGAACATCCCGTCGCCGACGTCTCGGTTCGGCCAGATCCGGTGCGAGAGGGAGCCGGATGCGAGGAGGGCGACCCTGCGGTTCGACGCCTCGATCGCCTCACGAATCGCCTCGCCCACCAGACGCGATTCCTCGAAGGTCGCGTCATACATCCAGCCCGCGATCGACAGCACGTCGAGCTGAGGCGCATCGGCATTCTGGTACTTCATGGGAACGAGGGTGCCGTACTCGAGTCCGAGTGACGGGACATCGTCGTGGGCTCTTGTCAAGACCCCGCGGCGGCTGGCCGCCTCGGCGATTGCGTGGCCGAGATCGGTCGCGCCCGGATAGTCGAATGCCAGTTCCCGGATGAAGTGTGGGAACTCGTTGCTGGTGTAGGTGCCCTCGTGACGGGGGTTGGCGTTGACGTGGAATCCGCTGTTCACCAGCCAGTGCGTGTCGATCACCACGAAGGTGTCTGCGCCGGCCTCTCGGGCTCGACGACCGATCTCACGGTGCCCTTCGATCGCCGACTCGCGGCAACCGTGATGCGGGCCGGGCATCTCGGAGATGAACATCGACGGAACATGGGTCACCTTTGCGGCCAGGACGATCGAACCCACAGTTCCTCCCTGCATCGGGGTGGCAGCGAATCAGGGCCGGCCTCACGACCAGCCCTTCCCCGCGGCCAAGAGTAGGGGCCGACCGGTCACTCGGCGAGCAACTGTTTCTGACTCGGCGTAGGGAATCGAACGGTGAACCGGCGCTCCCCCACCACTGCCCGGATCCGCTCGGTCTCCTCGTCCAGCTGCCGGCGGTGCAGGGACGAGAGGCCGTCAGGGTCGACATCGTGGGCGATGGTGCCGTCGCCGCGCTGTACCCAGCTTCCGACCACTCGTCCGTCGACCCACACCGTGGGCCCGATGTTGCCGTTGCGATCGGTCACACTCCGGCCCATCTCCGGACTGAGGTACCAGTGGCGCTGTTTCCAGCCCATCGGGGTGGGATCCAGGCCCGGCAACATGGCCACCCACGGACCGGGATCCTCGATCCCGCGAGCGACGAATGCCTCGCCCGTGGACAGCGCTACGGCCTCCGCTTCGAGATCGAGGATCGCCTGACGGACGACCCTCTTGCCGGCGCCGGTCCACCACACGACGTCCTCGAGGGTGCCGGGCCCGAAGCGGTGGAGCCAACGGCCGACGATCTCGACGAGACCGGTCGCCTCGTCGGGCACGCTCCAGTCCATCGCCATCCACTCTTCGTTCACCGTCCATGCGTACTGGGACCCGATCCAGCTTCCCGCCGGACGGTTCCGGGAGATCCGACCCTCCATGGCTGCCACGAGCAGGAGGCGGGTGTGGGGTGCGATCCGTCCCTCGTAGTTCCTCCCCTGGTTGACCGGTACCGCTTGGGAGAGATCCGGTGCGAACTCCCCTACCTCGCGGGTCGAGATCGGGCCGGCAGCGGCGGCGACGATCTCCACCAGTCGATCGATCGATGCGTCCACCCACGATTCGTCGTGGCCGAAGAACTTCGCGGTCCTCGAGCGCTCGGCTGCCGCGACGCCCCGGCTGAAGGCCGCATTCGCGGCCTGCGCCACCGGCCGGGTCATCACCCACAGGGTCCGCCGCATGGCGTGGTGACGGATCAGATCACGATCCTCGTACAGCGATCGTTCGACGTTCTCCAGCGACGGCTCGACAGTTCGAAGGGACGCCGACAAGTACACGGTGACCGGATCCGACGAGTGCAACGCCACCACGGACTCGGCGACCTCGGGCACGGTTCGACCACGCGCCGACGGAGCGAGGAAATGTCGTGTCGCCAGCCGCGCCCGCCGGTCGGCGTCGCTGATGTGCCTCACGCCGCCTCCATGGCACGGAGCGTGCCACACGACGGTCATCCGGTCGACTTGCATGGATCGCGCCGGTCTTGCATCGTCCTGGGCGAGCATCAACGACGAACAGGGACCCCATGGACGTCACCGAGTCGGTCGCGAAGCGAAAGTCGGTCCGAGCCTTTCTCGATACGCCCGTGGACGACGGCGTGATCCGGACGCTGTTGGCCAAGGCGGCTCGGGCACCCTCCGGCGGCAACGTCCAACCCTGGCGCGTGTATGTCCTCAATGGCGACCGGCTTCGGGAGTTCGTCGACCTGGTGACCGACCGGACCTTGGAGCCGGCCGAGTACGACATCTACCCACCGAAGTTGTGGGAGCCCTATCGCACCAATCGTTTCGCGCTCGGCGAGGCCATGTACGCGACGATCGACATCCCGCGTGAAGACAGGGCCGCCCGACTCGCCCACATGGCTCGCAACTACCGATTCTTCGATGCTCCCGCGGCCTTCTTCTGCTTCGTCGACCGGAGAATGGGACCTCCGCAGTGGTCGGACCTCGGGATGTTCCTTCAGACGTTCATGCTGCTCGCGGTGGAGGCCGGCCTGGACACCTGCCCGCAGGAGGCATGGGCGAACTATGCCGAGACGGTCCAGGAGTTCGTCGGGGCGCCACCCGAGGAGATGCTCTTCTGCGGTATGGCCATCGGCCATGCCGACCCGAATCACCCGATCAACTCGCTCGAGTCCGAGCGGATGCCCGTCGACGACTGGGCTCGGTGGGTCTGAATGAGGACAGCCGGCTTCGAGGCTCCGGGTCCCGGATACTGGGAACTCGACCGCAGCCACTACGACTCTGGCGCCACGCCGATCAGCGCGAAGATCATGGGCGAGGCCACGTTGGCCGCGTACCGGAAGCTGTTCGCGGATCGCGGCATGCCCGCCGACGGCATCGAGATGCAGACGGTCAACGGCTTCCTGTACTCCCGGATCCGTCCGCTGGTCGGCTCGGACCGCTCACCCTCCAAGCCCCCTCCCGATTGGGTCGTCAGGGTCCTGGTCCGGCTCCATCCGGAGTTCCGAAGGCGCGAGAAGCGCGCCGCGGCCGCGTTGTCGGGCCTCGACTTCCGCACCTCGGTCGACCGATGGCGCGCCGAGATCCGCCCACGCCTCATTGCCAGGAACCGGGAGCTCCAGGAGGTCGCCCGTGAGCAACTCGACGATGCGGCACTCTCCCAGCACATCGCCGAGTTGCTCGCTCATCTGAGGGCCACCTACGAGGAGCATCACCGACTCCACGGAGACGACCTCGGCCCCATCGGGCGTCTCGTGGTCACGTGCCGACCGTGGGACATCGGCGCCGAAGAGGTCCTGGAAGCCCTCGCGGGGGCCAGCCCATCGACCACCGAGCCGCTGGAGCAGCTCGTGGCCATCCGGGAGGAACTCGATGCCGCCGGGGTCACTCCCGCCAGCCTCGAAGAGGTTCGGGATGTGTCGAGACAGGCCGCAGCCCTGCTGGACGGCTACCTGGCCCGTCATGGTGCGGTTCTCTTCTCCTCCTACGACATCGACTCCCCGACCCTGGCGGAGCGACCCGAAGTCGTCCTGCAGACCATCCTGCAGGCCCGTCGGCCCGGGGAACGGATCGACGACGCACGCGCCGTCGCCTCGACTCTCCGCGAGCGGGTGCCGCAGGCCGACCGAGCCGAGTTCGACGTCCGGCTCGACGAAGCCCGCGAGGCGATGGACATGCGCGACGACAACGGCCCCATCACCGTCGAGTGGCCGGCCGGACTCGTTCGGCTCGGACTGCTCGAGGCAGGACGGAGGCTCGCCGCCGTCGGGCGCATCGCGGACCCGCAACACGTCTTCGAACTGGGCGGAGACGAGGTGGTGGCGATGGTCGGGGGCGGCCCGGGGCCGTCGATCGACGAGGTCACGGCACGAGCGGCCGATCGCGCCGCCGCCCGACTCCTGGACCCTCCTGCATCTCTCGGCCCGGAGAGCCCGCCCCCCGATCTGTCACTCCTGCCTCCGGCGATGGGCGAGATGATGGACATGGTCATGTCCGTGGTGGGCGCCCTCGGTGCCTACGGGGCCGACGACCATGGCTCGATGCGGGGCACCGGCATCGGTGAAGAGGTCTTCACCGGCGTCGCCCGAACCGCTGCCACCGCCGACGAAGCCATCGCCGACCTCCAACCCGGTGAGATCCTCGTGACCCGCGCCACGTCGCCGGCGTTCAACCTCGTCCTCACGATGGCGGGAGGGTTGATCACCGCGGACGGGGGCCCGATGAGTCATGCCGCAGTACTTTCACGCGAACTCGGTCTGCCCGCCGTGATCGGCGTCGCCGACTGCCTGGACCACATCTCCTCGGGTGACCGGGTCGAAATCGACGCAGCCAACGGCACCGTACGGCTGCTGTCCTGAGGAGCCGCAGCCCATGAGGCAAGCCACCGCCCTGGTGCTCACCGAGCCGAGATCGTTCGAGACGCGTACCTTCGAGCTTCCCGAGGTCACCGACTCCACCGGACTCCTCCGGATCGAAGCCTGCGGACTCTGCGGAACCGACCACGAGCAGTACACCGGTCTCCTGCCGAGCAGCCACGCCCTCATACCCGGCCATGAGGTGGTGGGCGTGGTGGAGGCCATCGGTGAAGAGGCCAGCCACCGCTTCGGCATCGAGGCGGGTGCGCGTGTCGCGGTGGAGGTGTTCCAGTCGTGTCGCGACTGTCCACCGTGCCGCGCCGGCGACTACCGGTACTGCGAGAAGAACGGCATGGCGACGATGATCGGCTTTGCCGATGTCGACGAGCCACCCGGGCTGCAGGGCGGCTACGCGACCCATCTCCACCTCGGCTCGGACGCGATGCTCCTCCCGGTACCCGAAGGACTCGATCCCACGACCGCCTCCCTCTTCAATCCGCTCGGCGCGGGTATCCGCTGGGGGGTGGATCTTCCCGGGACGTCGCCCGGCGACGTCGTCGCCGTTCTCGGCCCTGGTGTCCGCGGACTCTGCGCGGCAGCTGCTGCAAAAGAGGCCGGGGCAGGCTTCGTCGTGGTGACCGGCCTCGGACCCCGCGACGCCGAACGGCTCGCCCTCGCGCCCGCATTCGGTGCCGATCTCACCGTCGATGTCGCCGACGCCGATCCGGGTCGGGTGCTCCGCGCCGCAACCGGGGGCAAGGCCGACGTCGTCGTGGACGTGACGGCCAAGGCACCGGCTGCGCTCGGCCAGGCTGTCAGTCTCGCCCGACCGGGTGGCACCGTCGTCCTGGCGGGCGTCCGAGGCTCGACCGAGACGCCTGGATTCGATCCGGATCACATCGTCTACAAGGAGCTCCGCATCCTCGGTGCGCTCGGTGTCGATGTCGGCGCCTATCGACGAGCCCTCGAACTCCTGGCCGCCGGCACGTACCCGTTCGCCGAGCTGCCCAGGACCATCGCCGGGTTCCAGGAGCTTCCGGCGCTCATCGAATTGATGGCCGGCGAGCGAGACGGTATCCCTCCGGTCCACGGGGTCTTCTCCCCTTCGGCCGGCCCGACCGACCAGGAGTAGTCATGACGCGCCCGAACTTCGAACACTTCAACGCGACGGTTGCCGACCGGATGACCGGGATCGTGTCGCCCAAGGGAATCGACGCCTACCTGGGAATCGAGGTGACCGAGTTCGATGCCGGCCGACTCGTGGCCCGGATGCCGGTGACCGACGAACTCCTCACCGTGATGGGCAACATGCACGGTGGCTGTCTGTCCGCCTTCTGCGACCACGTGCTGGGGGTGGTGATGTATCCGGTGATGCCGAAGGGTTCCTGGGCCGCCACCACCGAGTTCAAGATCAACCTGTTGGCCCCCGTCACCGGAGGAACGTGTGTGGCCACGGCTGAGGTCATCTCGATGAGCAAGCGGCTGGCCGTCGTGAGAATCGATGTGGAGAACGAAGGACGCCTGGTGGCCGCGGCGCAGGGCACCTGCACGATCGTCGCGCCACGCACGCCCGGGTGAAGCGGTTCTAGAATCCCGACATCGACGTCCCACCCGAAGCGGCCACCGGTGCGCCCCGTCTCCTGCGCCGGCTGACCGCGCGCATCGATCGGCGGACGTTCGCCGCCGCGATCGGGGTGCTGTCGTGGACCCTCCTCATCGTCGTCGGCCTCGGACCGCGGCCCGACGACGACAGCTGGGTCGGGCTGCCGGCGATCGAGGCCGCGCTCGCGCTCGTGATCCTCGTGCTTGCGCTGCTCGGCCTCGTCATCCTCGTCTGGAGCCTCGGTAGCGGAAAGTTCGACGAGGACGCGAAGCGCCCGGGAAAGGCGGCCGTCTACGCACTGCTGGTCGTGGGCCTCTTCGTCGCCTTGGCCCTGTCGGTACGACCCGGCGAGCCCCTCGCCGGCTCAGGGGTGGACCCGGTCGCACCGCTCGAGGTGGGTGACCCGGTCAACGAAGAGACCGAACCTCGAGCCGCGGCCCGAAGGGACCTGCTCGGGGGTGGACTTCTGATCGTTCTGGCGGGTGTGGCCATCCTCTGGGCCCGGCGCCACCG
>CAYFLT010000086.1:15508-18112 GCA_964344055.1 uncultured Candidatus Nemicrothrix sp. | reverse complement strand
GGGGGCGGCGGCTGTTGGCGGGTCGGGTGGTGCGGATGTGATCGGCGACCAGTTTGACGAGCCAGTCCTCGAGGGGCTGGGCGGCAACCGAGACCCGGCCGCATCCGTCACGCGACGGGCATCGGTAGCGGCGGACCTGGTGGGCGGTGGTATGCACCAGGGGTCGGCCACAGAGGCCGCATTCGAGGATCGGGTGCAGGAGCGACGGTGTGCCGGGGCGGCGTTTGCCAGGGTGGGCTCGTAGTTCGATGCGGAGCCGGGCAGCGGTGAGGTCGTCGAGGATCTTGGGCCAGCAGTCGGTGGCGACGATCTCGCCGTGGTAGGTGCGGGCACCATGCAGGCGGGGTGCGCACAACATGTTGCGGATGCCCGACGGGGACCAGGGCCGGTCGCGGCGGCTCTCGATGCCGCGGAGTTGCCAGTCTCGGGCGATGTCGGCGACGGGTTCGTCCGCCAGGACCCGGTCGGCGGCTTCACGGATGAGTTCGGCTTCTTCTTCGATGATCTGGTAGTCGGCGGTGTAGCCGAAGGGGGCGGCGCCGGGTGGGGGTCGGCCGTTGCGGGCGTCGGAGGCGAAGCGGGCGGCCAGGCGTTCGGAGCGAACGGTGGATTCGAGGCCGGCGAAGACGACCAGCATGCGACCGACGGTGATGCCGACCGGGGTGGAACTGTCGAGGAGCTCGGTGACCGACACGATCGCGGTGTCGTGGTGTTCACAGATGGCCCAGATGCGTTCGAAGTCGACCGATCGCCGGGTGAGCCGGTCCAGACGCCAGACCACGATCGCGTCGACGTCGCCGTCGGTGACCGCGTCGAGCAGGGTCTCCAGACCGGGCCGGTGGGTGTCGGGCGCGTAGGCCGAGGTGTCGAGATCGGTGAACGTAGCGGCGTGGATCCAACCTCGGAGCTCGATCAGCTTTCGACATGCATCTTCCTGGCGATCAGTGGAGGACTGGTCGCCGTCGGCGGCCTTGGAGATCCGGGTGTAGATGGCACAACGCATGAGATCATGCTCTCGCCTCGCCCGATACGGCGCTTGGTGGCCGACGGTCAGTGAGGCGGGGCCGCCCGAACTCTGGCGGGAAGGGATCGTGCGACCCCGCCAGGCTTCATCTTCGACCACAACGGAACAACAACTAAGTGAACGCGCGGTGAGTGGTTGTGGGCGTGACCGCAGCGGAGGCGATCATCGCGGCCAGGGCAGGAAGGAGGATGAATCCGATGGAAGCGGCACCGAGCAAGACCATGACGGTGAGTGCAGCTGCGTTCGCCATTCGGGCGTGACGTTGCCGGGAACGAGAAGACGCCACGAGAGGGACGGCACTGATCACGACTGGGAGAGCGACGATCACCAGGATCCGAGGGCCCTCGGTCGACAGCAACGAGTGGCGATACGTCGCCTCAGCGTTGAGCCTGGTCCCGGCCGCGTCGACCAGATCTGCCCCTGACACGGATGATCCCAGGGGGGCGAACACCACCACGATCGCGGCAGCCAGAGCCAACACGACCGCGATGAGGTTGAGCCATCGGGCGAGTGAGGTCCTGGGTTGTGTGCCGGTGGTGGTCATGGGTTGGCTCTGGTGGGGCCGATGGGCGGAAGGGTTCGGGCGTAGTGGTCGGGTGGTCTCACGGTGTGACCAGCTTGTGGGGGTAGCCGATGCGGACTTCGGTGCCCGGTGACCAGTGGACGATGGGTTCACTGTCGGGTTGTGCGAGCCCGGCGGCAGAGATGAGTTGGTCATCGAGGTCGAGGACTTCGGCGCGGTGCAGCGGCCAGGGGTCGTGTTCGGCGAGTGCGGAGCGCAGACCGTCGGTGTGTGCGCTGTAGAGACGCCAGCGGGCGGTGAGGAAGTGATCGAAGTCGCTGAGCTCGGCGTCGTCGTAGGGTTCGCCGACGCGAATCTTGACCCGGGATCGGGCGCCGCGGGGTGCCGGCCACCGTCGGCGGCACGTGTAGGTGTAGATGTCGGCGGCGCGATCGAGTCCCATGGTGGACCAGAAGTAGCGCAACCGGTAGGCGGCCCGGCCGGCGATGACAGCGCCGAGGCGGGCGGCGTCGAGGGAGAGGAACCAGACGCCGCGGGTGCCGTCCGGGCCGCGGACATAGGTGCGGACGTTGGTTTCACAGAAGTGAGAGATCCACGGCAGCGCCGGACCTCGTGGAAGGCGTACCTCCATCATGAACGGGACGAGGCCGACCCAAGCGCGGTCGTGGTAGGTCTCGATGGTGAGGCCCTCGGGCAGCAGCCGCTGGACCGCTGCGGGCTCATAGCTCCAGTGCAGGAAGGTGAGCAGGTCCCAGCGGTGGATCATCGAGGCTCGCTCGACGTGCACCGGGCAGATGCCGGTGGGCAAGGACGGTGGTTGAACGGTCGAAGTCATACGACTATCATACATACGTATGAATGAAAGATCGAAGGGTCAGCGAAGAGCTGGCAGTGCCACGGACTCGGGCACCGCGGGGGCCTTGTTGGCGGCGGCCCGAGGGTGTGTGAGAGAACACGGCGTCGCGAACACCACCAGCCGCCTCATCGCCAGCGCCGCCGACGCGAACCTCGGCGCGATCACCTACTACTCCGGAGGCAAGGACGAGCTGATCGCCGA
>CAYFLT010000086.1:3774-15498 GCA_964344055.1 uncultured Candidatus Nemicrothrix sp. | reverse complement strand
CTTCGGCGAGCTCACCACCCGACTCGACCCGGTCGTCGAGCTGCTCGAGGGCCACGACGAGCCGGCCGAAACTCGGCTCCTGGGCGTCGTCCAGGGGCTGGTCGCAGAGTTCGAACGTTCCGCTGACGACGTCCCCGTCTACCTGCACGCCTTGATGCTCGCCACCGAGCCCGGGCCCTTCGCCGAACGCTCCGGCGCGATGCTTCGACACCTCGAAGAGGAGCTGAGTGACGTCATCTCCCACCTGAAACAACAAGGCGTGATCCCAGCGTGGGTCGAGCCCGAGGCGATGGCGTCACTGCTCATCGCCGCCGCCAACGGGATGGCCCTCCAGTCCCAACTGGCCCCCGATGGCCCTGATGTGTCGACCCTCGCCGGCCAGTTCGCCGGCCTCCTGCTCGCCGCCTCCACCGCCCCCGGCCGCGGCTAGGGATCCTCGGGGCAGGCTCATCGTCCGGAGCCGGGGTCCGAGGCGCAGCTCGAACGGTGCGATGTTGACCCGGCGGCTCAGCTGTCGTCGGTCTTGGAGCCCTGGGTCTCGGGGTACAGGTGGCTCATGGTGCCGGGCTCGACCTTGCAGGTCTCGATGTAGGCGTCCACATCGGCCTGCTTGAGCCGGATCACCCGACCGAACTTGTAGGCCGGCAACTGCCCCTCATCGATGAACCGGTACAGGGTGCGCGGCGTGATGCCGAGACGCTCCGCGGCGGCGGGAGTACTCAGCCAGGTGATGCTGTCGGAAGTTCCGCTGTCTGCCATTGCATCCGACGCTATCTCGTGGCTCGACGGCGCACAACTGGCCACCGGTTGTGGTCGCGCCAACCGCAATGCGTTGACGTGACGGCATGGTGATGTGTCGTGTCGCTGACGGGAACCGCCGGCTCGACGGGTTCGTCCTAACATCGGATGCGACGACGGAGGTGTGCGGCATGGCACGGCTGATGGCGGTCTTGGCTGGACTGGCGCTGGCGGCAGCCGCGTGCGGTGACTCTGGGACCGACGCGGGCGGTCGACTCGAACCGGCGGCGGATCCGGTCATCGAGGGCGTATCGGTACCGCCAACCTCGACCGAAGCGCCGATCACCGTGGTGGAGCCGGTCACTGCTGCCGAGCTGGAGACTCTGATCCGGGCCAACAACGACTTCGCCGCGGAGCTGTATCGGAAACTGGCCGACGACAGCGGCGACAACCTGGCGTTGGGGACCTGGAGCATCTCGTCAGGGTTGGCCCTGCCCTTCGTTGGGGCCAGCGGGTCGACGGCGGATCAGATGGCCGGGGTGCTGGGCTACGTGTTGCCGGGCGACACGCAGCATCGAGGGTTCCACACCCTGCGCCAGGAATTGCTCGACCGGCAGAACGACGGCGTGTCGATGGCGATCGCCAACCGGTTGTTCGGTCAGGCCGGTTACGGGTTCCTCGATCGATTCCTCGCCGCCGAGAGTGCGTTCTACGACGCGCCGCTGGCCACGGTGGACTTCGCCGCAGACGCCGAGTTGGCCCGGGCGGCGATCAACGACTGGACCGCGGAGCGCACCAACGACCGCATCACCGACCTGTTCCCGACCGGATCGATCAGTTCGAACACCCGGCTTGTGTTGGTCAACGCCATCCATCTCGACGCCAACTGGCATTACCCGTTCAACCCCGAACTCACCCGCCTCGAACCGTTCCTCACCGCCGATGGGTCGCGGGTCAACGTCGAGATGATGAAGTTCCACGAGTTCCTCCCGCTGGTCGAGACCGCGGACTACCAGGCGGTGCGACTGCCGTATGAGGGTCAGCAGATGTCGATGGTGGCGGTCCTGCCGACTGGTCCATTGGCCGGACTCGAGTCCGGCCTGGGCGCCGCGTTCTTCGACGCCGTCGATGCGGGGCTGTCGGACAGCGGGATCCACCTCTCGCTTCCGAAGTTCGAGATCAGCTCCCACCATGACCTCATCGGACCGCTGGGCGAGCTCGGTTTGAGCGAGCCCTTCGAAGGCGACGCCGACTTCTCGGCGATGACCGGTGAACGCGGGCTGTTCATTGCGTCGATCCAGCACGGGGCGTTCGTGCAGATCGATGAGGAAGGCACCGAGGCCGCCGCTGCGACAGGCACCGATATGGCGCTATCACACGGCCCGACCATCGTGTTCGACCGGCCTTTCCTGTTCTACATACAAGACGACGTCACCGGACAGGTCCTGTTCCTGGGCCGGGTGACCAACCCCGATCCGGCCGGGTAGCCCGCGGCTGGACGGCCGCCATCTTGGCGCTACGGTCGCTGCTGGAGCCAGAGAACGGTGCGGTGGTAGAACCGACATGACGCGGGCAGGCGGAAGGCGGACGATCGATGGCGGATACGTCTCAGGGAGACGGTTGGTGGCTGGCCTCTGACGGCAAGTGGTACCCGCCGGAGTCAGCCGCTGGAGGACGGCCGCTCCCACCGGAGGGCGGAGCGCTCGGCGATGGCGCAGAGGAGCGAGGCAAGTCGCCGTGGTGGAAACGACGATGGGTCCAGATCACCGGCGCCGTGTTTGCCGCGCTCGTGATCATCGGTGCTCTTAGCGGGGATCCCGACGACGAACCCTCGGCCGACGGCGAGGCGTTCGCGACCACGACGAGATCGGATGACGGGGACGAGCCGCCGATCGAGACGACGACATCGACGACGACAACCGAGGCGGCACGGTCCACGACCTCCACGACATCGACAACCACCACGGTGAAGGCCGATCCGGTGGCTGCGCAGACCGAGCTGGGCCTGCTGGTTGCGATGGTGGTGGTGGCTGGCTCGCCCGTCGAGCCCTATGAGCGGGATTCGTACCAGCCTGCCGGTTGGCCCGACTCCGATGGTGACTGCCAAAACGACCGCCACGAGGTGCTGGCGGCTGAGTCGACTGAGCCTGTGGTCTATGACGGCTCGGGGTGTTTCGTGGAGACCGGCCGTTGGATCGACCCCTATGACGGGACGGTCTGGACGTCCGCCTCGGAGGTGACGATCGATCATGTCATCCCGCTCGGCCATGCCCACCGGGTGGGTGCCGATCGATGGGACGATGCCAGCCGCCAAGCGTTCGCGGCCGATCTCGGTCACGAGGGGGCGTTGGCGGTGGTAGGGGCAGCGGTCAACCAGTCCAAGGCCGACAGCTCGCCGGCATCGTGGCGGCCACCGGATCGGGCCGCATGGTGCCGGTACGGCGTCGACTGGGTCCACGGCAAGGTGCGATGGGGGCTCGGGCTCGAGTCCGAAGCCGAGCGCGATGCGATCGCCGAGCTGCTGGCCACCTGCGACGAGCCGGACTCGCTGCCACTACGGGCCGATCAGATCGAACCGCCGGCCGCGTTTGCTGTGGTGATCGCGCCGGTGACGACACCACCACGACCACGGTTGTCCCGGAAGGCGATGCGGAGGCGCGGATCGTGTCGTGTCGTCGCCGCGACGAGACCGTGACCATCATCAACGACGGCGCCGCCGATCTCGACCTGGGCGGCTACCGGCTCCACGACGAGGGAGACAAGCACTCCTTCACCTTCCCCGGAGGGACTCGGCTCGGGCCCGGCGAGACGGTGACGGTGACCACCGGCGAGGACGCCGCGACCGGCGACGGGTTCATCTTGTGGAAGCGTCAGAACGTGTGGAACAACGACGGCGACACCGCCTACCTGGTTCTGCCTGACCGCTCCGAGATCTCCGAGGTCTGCCGGTGAGGACCGCGCGAGGCTGTCGGCATGGCTGACCCGCCAACATGGACAGAGATGCTCGGACGGATGGCCGCGGTGTCGTTTCGAACCGCCACCGGCACCTTGGCATGGCGAGATCCTGACAAGGATGACTCCGATCAAGCGGGAGCGGTGAGGTTCTGGTACCGCCAACCCGACTCCCTGCGGCTCGACGACGAATTCGGGCTGCGGGTTCTCACGGCCGGGCGGTCGGGGCTGGTGCGAGACATCGACGGCCGGATGCAGGAAGTGGGAGCGGCTGCCGGTGGCGGGCAGGGCGATCCGCGTCAGCTCTTCGGAGGCCGTCAGGTCCTGAAGATGTACACGAGGCGCAACGACTACTCGGTTCCCCACGGGCCGGCCGAAGAGATCGAGATGCTGGGCCGGCGGGCGTGGCGGTTCGTTCTTGAGCCGCCGCCGCACAAGGAGCATCCCCTTGCCCTCGTTGTCGACGACCAGACCGGGGCACTGCTCGAGATTCGCTCGACCGGCATCGACGCCTTCACAACGCTGACCGACTTCGAACCCGACGGGGCGATCGACGACAGCATCTTCACCTACGACGGCCCGGTTGCGACCGACTGGGCCGACGAGCGACGCAGGCGAGAGGAGATACAGGAACGCGGTCGAGAGATGCAGTGGCCCACTCCCCGCTACTGGCCGCGAGGAGTCCCGCTGCACCTGCTTGACGCCGACTTCGACACCGGCGCATTCGTCGGTCTCCTGGAAGTCCCGCCTGACTCGGCCTTGCTCGCCCGTTGGCCACCAGGAACGCCGACACCGGAAGCACTCTCGCACCGTTCGCCTCCGATGCATCTCCACCAGTGGTCACGGGAGGGCTGGAGCTGGGCGCTGGCCGTCTCTGAGCCGCTCGAGCCCGGCGAACTCGAGAAGCTGATCGAGTCGATCCCTTCGATAGATGGGCGGTCCTAGGAAGGTCAGTGCCGGGCAGGTGACCTGCGGCGGCGGGCCGCCCGCCTGTGTCGCCGAGCACTCGATCGCGACGCTCCGGCCTCTCGATCTGGTACGTATCGCGGTTCGGGTCGAGATCGGCGGACAGATCGCGCCCTGGCACCATCGCGAGTCACCCTCAACGCCGGTCCCGCCGGCACCGATCGAGGTCCTCCGCTGGGTCGGCCGACTTGGCGGGTTGTCGACCGACCCAGCGAGTCGCCGGACGCAATGGGCGGCGGGCCCCTCCCGGCGACAGATTCCATTGTCGCAGCGGCCAAGGATTGGGTGGCGGCACTCACTGTCGTAGGTCTGTCGTACCGTCCCCGGCCATGAGACACGAAACGCTCTCGACTGCGCCGATGGACCCCGGCCGGTCCGGTGGCGCCGCCTGCTCCGGATGCGGTGTTGACGTGGACGACCGATGGTCACACTGTCGGGTCTGTGCTGCGTCGCTTCGTTGGCGGCGAGAGCGTGGCCTGGCCCCGCTGGTCGTCGAAGTGGTCCTGCGTGCCGCGATCGGGTCCGCTGACGCTGAGCGGCTTCGGTGGTACAAGGACGCCGACGATGCTGGAGCCCGTCGGGAGCTCACCATCGGATTGGCGGCGGACCTCGCGAGCTGGCTGGCGAGACGACCGGACGTCCTGGCCGACATCGATGTCGTCACCTGCGTGCCATCGATGAACCGATGCGCACCGGAAGCGATCGTCGACGCGGTCCCCAGACTGGCAGCCCGGCACCGGCGACTACTGGCCATGCGACATCCACTTCACCGTGAGCACGACCCGACGGCGTTCTCGGTAGCGCCATCGGCTGCCTGGCCCCGCGTGCTCGTGGTCGACGACGCATCCGTCTCCGGAGCGTCGCTGCTCAGCGCCTCCGATGCTCTCTCGATGGCCGGAGCGCGCGTGAGCGCCTTGGCGATCGGTCGGCTCCATCGCGAGCAGTGATGGGTCGGCGGGAGACCCAACCAGATGTGCCTGATTGATGATGTCGGGTAGGGGTTGCGGTCGTTTCGTAGCTTCTGGGGGATCCGGTTGGTGGGCTCTCGAAGTGCCTGTCGCCTGCGGGTTGGCTTTCTAACGAATTGTCTGCCGGCCGGTGTCCCTTGCCGTGGTGTGGCTCGAAAGAGGCGCGAGCGCATCAACTCGAATCAGGAGTGCCCACCTCGGTTCACCATCAACGAGGAAGGCATCACACGATGACGATGATCGGCATCGATCCACACAAGGCCACCCACACGGCGGTGGCCGTCGACGGCGACGAGAACGTGCTCGCCGAGTTCGAGCTTCGAGCCTCGACCGCCCAGGCAGAGCGACTGTGCGAGTGGGCCGACGCCTTCGACAAACGCGAGTGGGCGATCGAGTCCGCCAACGGGCTCGGCTATCTCGTCGCCCAGCAGCTGGTTGCTGCCGGTGAGACCGTGTTCGACGTTCCGCCTGTGTTGGCGTCGCGGGTGAGGCTCATGGGATCGGGCCGATCCCAGAAGAACGACCCGAACGATGCCCGATCGATCGCGATCGCCGCGCTGCGTTCGGATCGCCTTGGTGTTGTCGCTGCTGATGACCACGCTCGGGTTCTGCGGCTGCTCGCGAAACGTCACCGCGATATGGCCCGGCTCCGCAACAAGCACTGCACCCGGCTGCATGCTCTGCTGCTCGAACTCGAGCCAGGCGGGATCGGCTCAGAGATCACCGTAGCCAAGGCAAATGCACTGCTCGATCGTGTCGCGGTTTGCGATCAGGTGACCCGGCACCGGGTGTTGATCGCTGGCGAGCTCATCGACGACATCGCCCGACTCGACACCGCGTTGAAGGCGTCGAAGAAGCGGATCACCGCCGCCGTAGCGGCGGCTGGCACGACGCTCACCGACATCGTGGGGATCGGGCCGATCTGTGCTGCCATCATCATCGGCCACACCGGCGATGTCGGCCGGTTCGCGACCAAGGGCCACTTCGCCACCTACAACGCCACCGCCCCGATCGAAGCCTCGTCAGGCCCGAGGACCAAGCACCGGTTGAACCCGAGAGGGAACCGCCGGCTCAACCACGCGATCCACATCGCCGCGATCAGCCAGCTTCGCTACGACTCCGAAGGTCGCGTCTACTACGACCGCAAGATCGCCGAAGGCAAGACCTCCAAGGAGGCCATCCGAGCGCTGAAACGACGGATCTCAGATCGCGTCTACCAGCACCTCGTCGCCGACGCCCGACGAGCAACCAGCTGACAAAGGTGGGCCCGGGAGGACACCCAGGAACGACTCTGTAGTCCAGCGTGACCGGCTCAACATCCTGAACACCGGCTCTTCGGACGAAGTCACTTCCCGGACCCGAACAACACGCTACGACCCCGCCCGCCCCTCACGCCAGGAGCCCCGACTGGCGCGCCCCAGCACACCCCAAAATCCGGCCTTGACACAAAGAGGCTTCGTTCTGGCGCGGCTCGTGAACGCTGGAGAGGCTCGTATGTTCCACGAGCGGGCCGGGCGGTGAGGGAGGGCCCGATTCGCACGGAGGGTCGTGCCTGGCTCAGTCAGTGTCGAGACAAGGTGTGCCTAGGTTGCGGGGGGTGAGTTCGGTGATTCCCTCCTCGACCATGGTGGCGGTGAGTTCCACGATCGCTTGAGGCTCGCCGTCTCCGGCATAGAGCTGGACCGAGGCTGCGACCGGCCCGAAGTCGTCCAATCGCCGGCCGGAGACGCCTCTGGCCTCGCAGTTGGCGAACAAGTCAGACCAGCCACTGTCGGTCATGGTTTGGGCGATCCAGGTGAGGGTCTCGATGTCTGGGGCATCGCTGACCCGGTAGATCTGCAGCACGGAGTTGAAAGGGGTGGCCGGCGCCGGCTGTCCCGGCCGTAGGCGCATGTCGCTGGTCGGCTCCCATTCCTGAGCGAGCGCGTCGAAGAGCGGGTCCTGAGCGAGGGCGTTGGTACGACGGACATCTGCCTCATCAGCCGGCGAGCAGCCAGCCACGACGGCCCCGATGAGCAATACAAGAAGGAGGACGCGCCGCACGTCAATCAATCGACACCGATGAAGCCGAGTTGATCGATGCGCACACAGCGGGCTGTTCAGCACTCCCTCGAGAGATCGGGCCGGCTAACGGTCTCAATCGCTCGCGAGGTGCCGATCCGCGCTGCTCGGCGCGGCGCCGCAGGATGCGATTCCGAGCGCGGCGGAGCAGTGCGGAATGGTCAGCTGTCGCTGGGTCCGTGCGGCGATTGCTGACTGGCGCACGGCAAGCCGATACCTACTTGGATCGAGATTTCTTCTGTTTCGGTGCGCACCAGGAGGTCGGCGCAGAGCGGTTCCGTCACCCAATAGCCGCCTGGAAGCCCAACCCACAGCGCCTCGCCATCGACGTCGCAGCTGACCTCCACCGAATGCCCGTGCGGAGCTGGTCCGCCCCAGCCGATGGCCATTCGAGACCTGAGCGAGTCCGGCACAACCAACATGAACGAGGTCCCCTTCTTCCAGATGAGTCCAGTCTTCGCAAAGAAGTACGTCGTCCCGTCCGACGCTTCCCGGCGTGAGGTCTGAAGGGCGGGGTGGTCCGGGCTCGATGGAAGCGCGACCACGTCCGACACCACCTCGAAGTTCTCAGGTGGTGCCGGCAACGCGATGCCTTCGCAGCCGAGGCTGAGGCTGGGCTTCACGTCGAGCTCGTCTGGCAGCCCTACGCCCGAATCGGCTCCGGTCGGCGGGCCCAGCGACGCGCTCGTCGAGGAGGCTGGCCCAGTCGGACTGGTCGTAGAGCTACACGCGGGAGCCGTCGCGAGTAGCAGCGTGAGGCATGCGACCACTTCCCGCAAGTGTCGAGTCACGCGGCCCATTCTGTCGCGGTCGTCCGTACTGACTGCCGCGCCCATGCCTCGATCCAACACGACGGGAGCGGAACCCCCGCTCGAGTAGGCGCTGATAACGAGCGGGTTTGCTGGGCCGGTTCTGGGTCAGGGGTGGCGGGCGGCCAGCTCGTTTAGGCGACTCATCGCCGCCCTGTAGTGCTCGGCATCGAAGCTCAGGGCATCTGATAGCGGCTGCGGGGCATTCACATCCCGGGGAGGCGGATTCCCGGCGCCGAACTGATCCCACACGACGTGATCATCGAGTCGGTAGCAGCGGGCGACCACCGCGCCGCAGCCGAGTTCGCCGCACTCGCAGCGGTAGAGAGTGACCTCCCGAGGTGAAGCCGCTGGCTCAACCAGAGCCTCCTGCGCAACCAGCTCCGCTGGATCCAGGCCGACATACCCACCTGCGCCAAGGCCAGAGAGCGGCTCGACCCCGCTGACGAGGAACGCCACAGAGCGCATCCAAACGTGCCCGTCATGATGCTCCCGGTATTCGATGTCGAGCGCATGATCCGCCTGCACGGCCCTGAGGATAGATGCACCAGAGCCCGCACATGGCCCACGACGGGGCCGTCAGATAGCCCGCGAGAGGCGCCGTTCTCGATTGCCCAAGCGTCGCTGTTCCAGCTGCATCTAAGGATGCGACTTGACGATCACATACTCGGTATGCATACTCGTTATCTATGGCGGTCAAAGACGCTCTTCTTGCGCTTCTGTTGGCGGCGCCGAGTCACGGCTATCAGCTAAAGGCCGATTTCGACGCTGCGACGGGAGGGGTTTGGCCGCTCAATGTCGGTCAGGTGTACAGCACGCTGCAGCGGTTGGAACGTGATGGGCTGGTTGTAACCGATGGGGATCCCGACTCGGAGGGCCGCCAGCGATACGCGCTGACCGAGGACGGCGAGATTGCAGTGCGGCGCTGGTTCGAGCAGCCCGCTGAGCAGGCCCTCGCCGCGCGTGACGAGTTGTCGATGAAGGTGATGCTCGCGGTTGCCACCGACGTGGCCCCGACGGTCGAGTTGATCGGCAACGAACGGACAGCTGCGATGAAGACACTGCAGGACCTGACGATCCTCAAGTCCGAGGGCGATCTGAACCTTGCCCGCCGGCTGCAGGTCGATCGCATGGTGCTGCGAATCGAAGCTGAGATCCGGTGGCTTGATTTGGCCGAGGAACGCCTCTCGCAACCCGACGACTCAGGTCCCGCATCTGCAGGGCAATCAGAAACGCGCGCACCGAGAACCGACAACACCCTGGCGGAGGGAACGACGTGAACGACGACATCAGACTGTCGATGCGACAGATCCACCTCACGATCGGAGCTGGGCCTCGGCGGACCCACGCCCTCGTCGACATCGATCTGGAGGTAGGTGCTGGTGAACTCGTGGCCGTCACCGGTCGCTCGGGGTCCGGCAAGTCGAGCCTGCTCAATGTCGCCGGCGGGCTCGTCGAGCCAACCAGTGGACGGGTCGAAGTCGACGGCATCGCCCTCGACGGCCTCTCGAAGCGAGAAGTGTCGGCTCTGCGTCGCCGGTCGGTCGGCTATGTGTTCCAGGACCTCAACCTTCTCCCGACGCTCAACGCCGCGGAGAACGTCGCCCTGCCGCTGGAACTCGATGGCTGGAACACGGCTGATGCTCGACGCGCCGCCGCGGCAGGGCTCGACGGGGTCGAGATCGGTCATCTCGCGGACCGGTTCCCAGATGAACTTAGTGGTGGTGAACGGCAGCGAGTGGCCGTTGCTCGAGGCTTGGTCGGCTCCCGATCGCTTCTGTTGGCTGACGAACCGACCGGCGCGCTCGACGAAGTCACCGCCGAGGCGATGCTGAAGCTTCTGCGGCACCGCTGCGATGAAGGCACGGCGGTGCTGCTCGTGACTCACGACCCGTCGCAGGCCGCCTGGGCCGACCGGGTCATCCGGCTCCGCGATGGCAGGATCGACACGATCAGCGAACGCTCCTCAGTCGCCCCCGACCTGCGAACCCTCAGCGCCGATGGCTGAGTTCAGGGCCCTGGCCCGGATCGCCAGACGCGCGATCGGCCGCAACCGACTACGGAGCCTCCTCGTGGTCGTGCTCGTGGCGATTCCGGTCGCAGCCGGTGCCACCGTCGCGGCAGGAAACAGGATGGGACGCATCTCCAACGCCGACCGCGTCGACGCGGCGATCGGGCAGGCCGACGTCGGGTTCGTCGGCAGCGCCACCGCCGAGACCGGCCCGTTGCTCGCAGGCATCGCCGCGGTCGCACCCGATGCGACCGTTGTTGAGTTCCTCGAGTTCCGCAGCAACCGCTGCTCGGTGCGCACTTGCGAGCTCGCGATCAGCTCGATCGACCTCAACGACCAGCTCACGTCAGGCATCGTCGACCTCCACGCCGGCACGGCGCCTGATCAGCCGCGAGAGGCGGCGGTGTCGACGGCGCTCCTTGGCGAGCTCGGCGCGTCGATCGGTGACCAGGTGCCGCTGCCCGAACTGGAGGGGACGTGGACCCTCGTGGGTGAGGTGCGCCACGAGACGAACCGTCATCGCAACACCATCGTGCTCACCGAGACCGACCTCACCGAACAGATCGGCCATGAGACCGCCAGTCGGACGATCCTGGTCGCGGCCGCATCCGAAGACAAGGCTCACGTCATTGCTGAGAGTCGTCTCGAGTCCGACACGCCGTTCGCCATGACCCAGAACCGCATCTGGGCGTTCTACGAAGAAGACATCGTCTTCGACCTTGATCGGCCCGGCCGGCTGTCGACCGTTGCCAGCACCGCCCTCATGCTCGAGGTGGCCTTCGTCGCCGCTGCAGCTTTCGCGGTGGGAACCCGGCGCCGCATCGTCGAATTCGGGCAACTCGCGACCCTCGGCGCTGACCCCCGCCAGCTCCGCCGCCTCGTCATGATCGAAGCCGCCGCCTTGGGAGTCGCAGGGGCACTCCTCGGCGCAATAACAGGACTCTTCGGGTTCGCGATCGCCGTGAGGCGAGGTTGGCTCGACTTCACCACCGACCGCTTCATCGACTCGGTCGAATGGGCGCCAACTGACCTGATCGGCCCGATGCTCGTCGGCATCGCCGCCGCGTTGATCGCGGCCTGGCTACCAGCGCGCCGCGTCAGCCGCATACCAGCAACCACCGCGCTCGCTGGCCGGATCCCCACCGCGACGTTTCCACGCCGGCTGATCCCAGCAGGCATCGCGGCGCTCGTGCTCGGCACGTTCGCTGTCGTATCGGTG
>CAYFLT010000086.1:0-3764 GCA_964344055.1 uncultured Candidatus Nemicrothrix sp. | reverse complement strand
GAGGCGACAACGAGATGGAGGCGGTGGTTCTCGTCGGCGGAGTGGCCCTCATGTTCCTCGGAACCGCCGCATGCGCCGCCCCGATCCTCGGTCTGGCCGGCGTCGAGGCCCCTCACGTGACGGCGACCGCCCGGCTCGTCATCCGCGACAGCGGCAGACAGAGGGTCCGATCCGGCGCCACCGTCGCCGCCCTGATCGCCGTCACCGCCATCCCGGTCTTCGTCGCCACGATGGCGGCCTCGGACCCGGCCATCAGTTGCTGCCCGACCCTGGACCCCCGATTCGCCGTCCTGCCCGGCGCCGTCAGCGTCGAGGACCACCCCGGCCTCTCCAACTACTACCGCGACGTCTACGGCGACGAGATCGCCAGCAGGCTCGAAGACCCAGCAACACAAGAAGCGCTCATCGAGGTCGCTGCAGCGACACTTCACGACCGCCTCACCATCACCGCGGAAGCCGGCATCAACACTGTCAGCGACGTCGAGATCGTGTTCGAGTCAGGCTTCGACTTCTTCACCAGCCCCGTCGGGGTCGCGACCCTAGACCTCATCGACGCCCTGGACTTCGACGACGAGACCAGGGCGGCGCTCGCTCGCGGCGAACTCGTCACCACCTACACCTCAGGCTCGCCCCGCCTCGAATCGACGCCCTACCCGCGCGAGACGTTCGCCACCGGCGCGATCCACCATGCAGACGTCGACACCAACGGATGGAGCGTTCCGGTCGCGTTTCTCTCCGCCGACGAGATCACCCGCCGCGACTTCGAAATCAACCACACTCTCACCCGACTGTTCGTTCTGGACCCCGCCCCGTCGCTCGCCGAGCGCCGAGCCGCCCAACTGGACCTGGCCCGAGCGCAATGGCAGATCCTCGACGCGGATTCACCGTCGCAATTCCAGCCACCGATCAGCGACATCTTCTTCGGATCAGACCCCAGCGGGCTCACCCCCCAACAGGTCGCCAACCGAGTCGCCATCGCAGCAGCCGGCCTCGCCCTACTCATCGCAATGGCAGCAGCCGCGCTCGCCGCTGTTGAACTCGACCGCGAACTCGGAACCATGGTCGCCATCGGCGCGGCGCCGAGCATCCGGCGCCGATTCCTCGGCCTGCAGTCCAGCTACCACGTCTTCGTTGCAGCGCTCCTCGGCGCGCCGCTCGCCGTGCTCATGTACTGGGCTGCCATCACCGGCGACGACTGGCGCAACCACGTCACGATCCCCACAACGATGATCACCGCGATCGTCATCGCGATCCCCCTCGCGGTCGGGACACTCATCGCCATACTGTTCCGCTCGGGGCGCCCGGTCATCTCCCGCCGGCTCAGCTGACCGCACCGGTTAGATCTCACGCTGGAAGAGAAGGAGCCCCTTGCCAGTCGAGCCGAGCGCTCCTGGACCCCCTGCCAGGCGCACAAGGCACCGACAATGTGAGTCATCGCAGCGACCCAACCACAGCCACTCACAGAAGGTTCCCGAGCCCGCACATTCCTTTGACACGATCCGGTGCGATGCTCCGTCGTAGATGTGATGAGAGGGATGGGATCGCTACCGGCCGGTGAGAACCAGGTGTCGTCTGACGCCGAGCTATTCCGGGCTCTGTATCCAGCGCTGCGGCGATACGCGGCGGTCGTGGGATCGCTCAGCGACGACCCCGACGACCTGGTGCAAGAAGCGGTCGCTCGGGTACTCACGCGTGTGTCACTTGCCGAGTTGGACAACCCGACGGCGTACCTGCGGCGGGCGATCTCGAATCTGGTGGTCGACAACACACGAGCCGACATCGCGCGCGAACGCCGCCACCTTCGAGTCGCGCCGGACCCCAGGACGTCCGACCCGTACCCCTCCGATCTTGGCGACCTCGAGTGGCTGGCACCGGTCGAGAGAGCGGTCGTGTATCTCGCCGATGTCGAAGGACTCCGATTCGGAGAGATCGCCGTCATCATCGGAATCACGCCGGTAGCGGCCCGGCTTCGCGCCTCGCGTGGCCGTAGGCGCCTACGCGAGCGAATTGTGGAGGACTCATGACTGGATTGCAGGAACTCTCGCGGCGAGCCGAGCGAGGAAGGCCCCGTGGTTCCGATCGTGTCCTGGCTGGTGCCGAGGCCCGGTCGCGGGAACGACGTGCAGTTGACCCCGTGCAGCGCCGTCGGCCTAACGGCGGGCGAATCGCCTTGGGCGGCGTCGCGGCCGTCGTGATTGCTCTCCTGACGTTCACAGTCATCAGCCGCGGCGATCGGACTCCATCCACCGTGGCGACCACCGAGCCGGAAGAAGCCGCCTCGGAGGATGCGGTGATGAGCGAACACGAAGCAACCGGTGATGACTCTGCCGCCGGATCTGAGTTCGGCAGCACCGTCCCCGCAACCAGCGACGACCGGCAGTCCCCGAACCCTTCACCGGACCCCACCCTAGAAAGCCCTCCGCATCTCATGTTCGAGGTCGAGGGGTGGACAATGGCCCACTACTTCGAGGAGTCCTACATCCCTCGTGACAGCCCTGGTGGTTTGCGTCGGCTGTTTCGTGCTGGCCCGGACCTCAGCTCACCGATGTTGTCGGTCGGTGTCTACGGCGCGGGCGAGGCCATCAACTGGAGTGTCGGCAGCGATGCGGAGTCCGTTCAGCTCGATAGGGGAGTGCTCTGGCTGATGGCCGAAGACATTCTCCCCAACGGCTCGGCCGGGTTGATCGAGTTCGACACGGGCGAGACGGTCGTGCTCACGATGTCGAGCCCCGACCGTGCCGCGTTCGTCGAGATGGCAGCGTCGATTCGCCTGACAGACGGTGCGGTGGTGACGCCCCTCGATGGGTTCGAGGAACTCGGGTTCCACGAGTCGCTCACGGGCCCGGTGACGCACCGCGAGGCGGTCTTTGAGGGAGCGGGCGGGGCGAACGCTGAGACTCGGACGTGGTCGGCAACCGAAACTGACATCAGCGAGCAAGCGTTCTCCCGCGCGGTTGAAGCCATTGCGGTTCGTGACTCCGCAGTCGATGGCGTGCCCGTGATCATTGCTGACCACAGTGGAGGTCGGTTCTTCATCGTTGGTGGAGCCGGCGGATTCCTCGTCGAGATCGACCTGCAGCTTCCCGGCGTCAGCGGGCTGAATGACCCGGCCGTCGATGCCGCGATCGAGCAGCTCCGGTTCGTCGACCTCGCCACCTTCGAGTCGGCCATGCCACCGGGGTCGGTGACCACTGACTCTCTCGCCGACGACATTGCCGACATGCTCGCCGACGTTCCGCTACCAGAGGGGTTCGACACCTCGGCACTGTCAAAGACCGGGGATCGCTACCACGTCGGAGTGAGCGTCGCGGGACACGTCGCATGTGCCTGGATCGAAGTGTGGATCAAAGCAACCGCCGCGAACGACGAACAAGCGGCTAAGCAAGCCGCCGACGCACTCGCAACCTCCCGGTCGTGGCCGATCCTGGTCGAACTAGAGAGCCAGGGCGGCTACCCGATGGTCGTGTGGCAGTACGCCGATGCCGTCAACGGTGACGGCACGGTCGTAGGCGGCCGAGTCCTGACCATCGAGGAGTCGTACCGAGACGCACTCGGCTGCAGTGAAGCCTGACGCCCAAGCGACCACAGTCCTGCGGCTATAGCCCCGGGCCAGCGCCGCGCTCGAGCCCCTCGCGATGTGCCGTTCTTAGCGGCTTTCGAATCACGCTGTATGAATGCGGGGTCATCGTGCGTGGGTAGAGGTGATGAGTGTGAGCGCTCGCCGGTAGTCGCGTTCTGCGCTCACTGAATTTCGCGGTGGTGTC
>CAYFLT010000085.1:8474-18588 GCA_964344055.1 uncultured Candidatus Nemicrothrix sp. | reverse complement strand
TCTGGCTTCGCTCCGTGCGGCTCATGGGCTCACCTTCGCCTTCTGGCTTCGCTCCAGGCCGATCATGGCCGGGACCCTACACGGAGCCCCCGGCCAGTCACAGACCACGACGGCGGGGACCTCGCCGGTAGCGTCACGGCATGGACTTGTCGGGCCCGTGGCGGGCCGCACCGGCTCACGAGGAGCTCCGGCGGACCTTCCACGAGCCCGATCTCGACGATCGGGACTGGGCGGACGTCGAGGTACCGGGCCACTGGGCGGCCACACCCGGCTTCGCGGGTGAGCGGAGCGTCCTCCATCGCAGGGCGTTCGACTTCACCCCCTCCGGACCCGACCGGCGGATCTGGCTCCGACTCGCCGGCATCGCTCAGCAGGGTGACGTGTGGCTGGACGGCGCCTACGTCGGCGACACCGACGGCTACTTCGTGCCACACCTCTTCGAGGTCAGCGATCTGATCTCTGAGCGCCGCGAACACGTCCTGGCCATCGACGTGAACTGCAGTCGCTTCGGCGATCCGGACGCTCGCTCGTCGTTGATGGGAGCGATCCAGGACCCCGAACTCAGTGGTGCCGCCGGAGCCAACCCGGGTGGCATATGGCAGCCGGTCCACCTCTACGAGACGGGCACGAGCGCGATCCAGTACTTCCGCGTCGTCTGCGTCGACACCAACACCGCGCGGGCCCGGCTCTCGATGAGATGCGTGTTCGACCACCCCGACGGCGGCCCGGTTCTGTTGCGGACCACGATCGGCGACCACGACCACGAACTCCGCCACCCGGCAGCAGTCGGCGAGAACCGGGTCGAGTGGACGATCGACGTCCCCGAGCCGGCCCTGTGGTGGCCCCATCAGCTCGGTGATCAGCCGCTCCACGACGTGCGGTGCGAGCTGGTCGTCGATGGTGCGGTCCACGACAGTCGGGAGTGCCGCACCGGCTTTCGCACCGTGCGAATGCACAAGTGGATCCTGTCGGTGAACGGCGAACGCATCTTCGCCAAGGGCGTCGGGAAGCTTCCCACTCGACCGCGACCGGGTGACGCCTCCCCGCTGGAGGTCGCCGCCGACGTGAAAGCGGCCCGCGACGCAGGGCTCGACCTCGTTCGCCTCGTCGCCCACATCGCGCGGCCCGAGGTCTACGCCACCGCCGACGAGCAGGGGCTGTTGCTCTGGCAGGACCTTCCCCTTCGCGGCCTGATGGCGCGCGGGGTACGGAATCAGGCGGTCCGCCAGGCCCGAGAGGCCGTCGACCTCCTCGGGCACCACCCGTCGCTCGTGGTCTGGTGCGCCCACGACGAGCCGTTCAAGCGCCCCATCACCCCCTCTCCGACGCCGCCGATCGTCGGCCAGCAGAAGCCCTCGTGGAATCGGGCGGTTCTCGACACGTCGATCCGGCGGGTGCTGCAGCGCACCGACGGGTCCCGACCAATCGTCGCCCATACGGCCGTTCCGCCCCACGTTCCCCAACTCGACGGCACCACCAGCCACTTCTGGTTCGGCTGGCACGGGGGCCGGGCTGCGGATCTGGCGCAGTCACTCGCACGCGTGCCGAGAATGGGTCGCTTCGTCAGTGCATTCGGCGCGGCGAGTGTCGACCCGGAGCTGCCCGAGCTGTCGAGCCCCCGATGGCCCGCCCTCAACTGGGATGCCATCGCCGGCGCCATCGGTGCCCGAACCGACTCCCTGCACCACCTGGTGCCGCCCGCGCCTGTCGGGGACGGGCCGACGTGGGCCCACCTCACCCAGCTCGCCCAGGCCGAGGTGGTCAAGATCACGATCGAGACCCTGCGCCGGCTCAAGTACCGGCCGACCGGAGGGTTCGCCGCCTTCTACCTCGCCGACCCGACACGGGCGGGCGGCTTCGGGATGCTCGACTCCGATCGGCGAGCGAAGCCGGCGTGGCGAGCCCTGGTGGACGCCTGTCGGCCGGTGATCGTCGTCGCCGATCCCCTCCCGCCGACCGTTCGTCCGGCCCAGACGCTGACCCTGCCGGTCCATGTCGTTTCCGATCGGCGCGACGACGTGGCCGCTGCCCGGGTCCGCGCCACCGTCACCCAACCCGACGGGACGAGCACGTCCACCGAGTGGGGCGGACAGATCCCCGCCGACGAGTGCGTATTGGTCGGTCAGGTCGAGATCACCGTGGCCAGCGGTGCCGGCGATCTCGTCGTCGACCTCGAACTCGAAGCCGACGATCTCCTCGTCTCGAACCAGTACCGCGCGCCGAACGGCTGAACCGCCAGCGCCGTGGCAGAAGTGGGCCGGTGCTGATCCCGGCCAGTAGCGTTGGAACCCGACGTTCGTCCCAAAAGGATTCAACTCATGGCGCAGACCATCTCGCGCGGCTCCGACCATTCGGTGCCGCCGATTCGCCGTCGAAAGAGCCAGCTCCCCTGGCCGCTCAACCTCTACCAGACGGCGGTTGGCAAGAAGTACGTCATGGCACTCACCGGCATCGGCCTCCTCGGCTTCGTCGTGGTGCACATGATCGGCAATCTCCACCTCTACGAGGGCCCGGTCCAGGTCCACGAGTACGGAGAGGCGCTGCGAGACATCGGCGGCCACCTCGTCCCCCGCACCTTCCTGCTGTGGGTGATGCGCATCGGCCTGATCGCTATGTTCGCCCTCCACATCCACAGCGCCTGGTCGCTCAGCCGGATGAGCATCAAGGCCGACTCGTCCTATGAGGGCAAGCGGAACTACATCGCCGCCAACTTCGCCAGCCGCACCATGCGCTGGACCGGCCCGATCATCCTCTGGTACCTGCTCTTCCACCTCGCCGATCTCACCTGGGGCACCCGGTTCGACGGCTACGTGCGCGGCGACATCTACCACAACGTGTACGAATCGATGAGCTCGCTGCCGGTTGCGATCATCTACGTGGTCGCCAACGTGGTGCTCGCGGTGCACATCTACCACGGCGCCTGGTCGATGTTCCAGAGCCTCGGCATCAACAACCCGACCTACAACAACGCCCGCCGCAATTTCGCCCGCGGCATCGCCGGCCTGATCCTGATCGGCAACCTCAGCTTCCCGATCGCTGTGCAGACCGGGTTCATCAACGAGGACAACCGCAGCGTGCCGGTCGGCGAGTTCGCCGAGCACGGGGCCGAGGAAATGCACGACGAGCATCACGACGACGAGGGGGAGGAGGGCTGATGGTCACGCTCGACGCGAAGATCCCGGAAGGCCCGATCGCCGAGAAGTGGGACAACCACAAGTTCTCGGTGAAGCTGGTCAACCCGGCCAACAAGCGCAAGTTCGACATCATCGTCGTGGGCAGCGGCCTCGCCGGCGCCTCGGCCGCCGCCTCACTGGCCGAGCTCGGCTACAACGTGAAGGTCTTCACCTACCACGACTCGCCCCGCCGGGCGCACTCCATCGCCGCCCAGGGCGGCATCAACGCTTCAAAGAACTACCGAAACGACGGCGACTCGGTCTGGCGTCTGTTCTACGACACCGTCAAGGGCGGCGACTACCGGTCCCGCGAGGCCAACGTCTACCGCCTGGCCCAGGTGTCGGGGAACATCATCGACCAGTGCGTCGCCCAGGGCGTTCCGTTCGCCCGTGAGTACGGCGGCCTGCTCGCCAACCGCTCCTTCGGCGGTGCCCAGGTCAGCCGCACCTTCTACGCCCGGGGTCAGACCGGCCAGCAGCTGCTGATCGGCGCCTACCAGGCGCTCGCCTCCCAGATCGCGGCCGGCAAGGTCACCCTCTACAACCGCTCCGACGTGCTCGACATCGTCAAGAAGGACGGTGAGGCCTGCGGCATCGTCACCCGCGACATGCTCACCGGCGAGGTCAGCGGCCACTCCGCCCACGCCGTGGTGCTCGCCACCGGTGGCTACGGCAACGTCTACTACCTGTCGACCAACGCCATGATGTGCAACGTGTCGGCCAGCTGGCGGGCCCATCGCAAGGGCGCCCTGTTCGCCAACCCCTGCTACACCCAGATCCACCCCACGTGCATCCCGGCGGCCGACGAGTTCCAGTCGAAGCTCACCCTCATGTCGGAGTCGCTGCGCAACGACGGCCGCATCTGGGTGCCGCGAGGCATGGACGAGAGCCGGTCGGCCGACCAGGTTCCCGAGGACGAGCGGTACTACTTCCTCGAGGAGAAGTACCCGTCGTTCGGAAACCTCGTCCCCCGCGACGTGGCCAGCCGCAACGCCAAGACCGTGGTCGACGAGGGCCGCGGGGTCGGCGACCTCAAGAACGGCGTCTACCTCGACTTCGCTGCCGCCATCGAGCGCGACGGCATCGAGGCGGTGCGAGAGCGCTACGGGAACCTGTTCGACATGTACGAGCGGATCACCGGCGAAGACCCCTACACGGTGCCGATGCGCATCTACCCCGCCACCCACTACACGATGGGTGGCCTCTGGGTGGACTACAACCTGATGACCACCGTGCCCGGGCTCTACGCCCTCGGGGAGTGCAACTTCTCCGACCACGGCGCCAACCGGCTGGGTGCGTCGGCGCTCATGCAGGGCCTGGCCGACGGCTACTTCGTGCTGCCGTACACGATCGGCGACTACCTCGCTCCCAAGCTCGGCGACACCCCGGTGCCCACCGACGACCCCGCCTTCACCGAGGCGGTCTCCGCGGTCGACAACCGCACCCGTCGGTGGATGGACGTCAAGGGCACCCACGGCGTCGAGCACTACCACCGCGAGCTCGGCAAGATCGTGTGGGAGTACTGCGGCATGGCCCGCAACGAGGCCGGGCTTCAGAAGGCGCTCTCGGAGATCCCCGCCCTGCGCGACGAGTTCCGCAAGAACGTCAAGGTGCTCGGCAGCCCCGATGGCATCAACACGATGCTCGAGAAGGTGAACCGGGTCGACGACTTCATGGAGATGGCCGAGCTCAAGGTGCGCGACGCGCTCCACCGCCGCGAGAGCTGCGGCGGTCACTTCCGCGAGGAGTCCCAGACCCCCGAAGGCGAAGCGCTGCGCGACGACGAGAACTTCGCCTACGTGGGCGCCTGGGAGTGGACGGGTGAGGACAGCGAACCCACCCTGCACAAGGAACACCTCAAGTTCGAGAACGTGGCGCTCACCCAGCGCTCCTACAAGTGAGGGCGTGAACGATGAGCAAGATGCTGAACCTCAAGTTGAAGATCTGGCGCCAGAACGGTGCCGATGCCCAGGGTGCGTTCCTCGAAGTCGACGCCCACGACATCCCCGAGGACGCCTCGTTCCTCGAGATGCTCGATGTGGTCAACGAGCGGTTGATCGCGGACGACATCGAGCCGGTCACCTTCGCCCACGACTGCCGTGAAGGAATCTGCGGCACCTGTGGCGTGATGATCAACGGCAAGGCCCACGGCCCGGAGGCCGCCACCGCCACCTGCCAGCTCCACATGCGGAAGTTCAACGACGGCGACGAGATCGTCATCGAGCCCTGGCGGGCCGTGTCCTTCCCGGTGCTGAAGGACCTCATGGTCGACCGTCGGGCCCTCGACCGCATCGTGGAGGCGGGCGGATTCATTTCTGCCCCGACCGGCACGGTGCCCGAGGCCAACGAGATCCTGATCCCCAAGGAGGTGGCCGACACCTCGATGGACGCGGCCGCCTGCATCGGATGCGGCGCCTGCATCGCGGCGTGCCCCAACTCGGCCGGCCAGCTGTTCACCTCGGCCAAGCTCCACCACCTCAACGTGTTGCCCCAGGGTCAGCCCGAGCGGTGGGCCCGCACCGAGGCGATGGTCGAGACGATGGAGGAGTTCTTCGGGGCGTGCACCAACCATGGCGAATGCGCCGAGGCCTGCCCGAAGGAGATCAGCCTCGACTTCATCGCCTTCATGAACCGCGACTACGTGAAGTCGAAGATCAAGAATCGGTCACTCGCCAGCCAGTAGCTCGTACTTCTCTTCACAAGCCACCACGTCACGCGATCGACTCTTGACCACCTCCGCCCCCGGCGCGACGGTGGAATCGATCACCATCCATCAGTGGGGGATCACCCGCTCGATGCACTCGCCTCGACTCCCCACCGGACGGTGACCGAAGGGAGGATGGCACGGACGACCGCAGGCAGACCGACCGTCGGGAAGCCTGCAGAACTGCACCGCCATAGGCACCACGCCCGCCGTGGTCGAGACGGTCCCCACGAACTTCTCGCGCCCGAAATGCCTGAGAGGCATCCGGAGAAGCGTTCAAGAGGACGAAGCTCAGACGAACGACCGACGTGGAAAATGCAGCCTGCCTTCGCGAGCGAGGCGTCCCCGCCCCGGGGCGCCTCGCCTCGCGTTCAGCCCTCCCACGATCCGGCGGCCTCGAGGTGGTGCCGGAGCACGGGCCACAGATCGGCCAGGAACGCATCGGGCGTCTCGTGGCCGAGCCCGTCCACCTCGATGTAGACGGCCCCACCGATTCCCTCGGCAAGTGCTCGGCCGTGCTCGATCGGGAGGACCGGATCCGCCGTCCCATGGATGACCAGCGTCGGCGCCTGGATCTCGCCGAGCCGGTCGAACCGCGAGGGAGAGGAAAACACCGCCACGCCATGACCCGTCTCGGCCGCCCATCCTGTGTCAACCTCGGCCGCTGCCCGCTCCGCTTCGAGCTCGCGATCGATCGGGTAGAGCGGCCCGTTCATCAGCTCGGCGAGCTCCACGATCCATTCGACCTGGGCGACCGGGCCAGTAGGCGGTCCAGCGAAGAGCCGCTCGGTCATCTTCTCCACTAACGCCTCGTCGGGACCCGGCAGCCGTGCATCGTCGACTCCCGGGCTGGTGCCGATCAGGGTGAGCGACGTGACGCGGGTCGGATGGTCGAGGGCCAACAGCTGCGCCACCATTCCACCCATCGACCGACCCACGAGATGCCCCCGATCGATGCGCAGGTGATCCAGCAGCGCCACGACGTCGTCGGCGAGATCGGACAGGAGGTATGCGTCCGACGTGGAGAATCGGGTCGAGCGTCCACAGTCGCGGTGATCGAAGCGAACGACGCGGTGGCCGGACGTCACCAGCGGATGAACGATCACCGGCGACCAGCGAAACCCCGGCGAGTCAGCACCGGTCAACAAGACGACCGGCTCCCCGTCGCTGGGCCCTGGACGTCCACCCAGAGCTCCACGTCGCCCAACGTGACGGCCTCGCCTCGAGCTGCGTCGTGTGCCGCGTTCGTCATTGGGTGCGACGGTACCCTCGGCCCTCGTGATCCCCAAGATTGTCGCCCAGATCGCCCGTGGATTCGCGATGGGGGCGGCCGACGTCGTTCCCGGCGTTTCCGGCGGGACGATCGCCCTCGTCCTCGGCATCTACCAGAAGCTGATCGACACGATCCGCGATGGTTCCCGCGCCCTCGGCCGACTCGTCCGCGGCGATCTGGGTGGATTCTGGCGCCAGGTCACCGGGCTCGACTTCCTGTTCCTCGTCCCCCTGCTCGCCGGCGTGCTTCTCGCGGTCGGATCTCTGGCGTCGTTGATCGAGACCCAGCTCCACGACAACCCCGAGGAGATGGCCGGCCTCTTCTTCGGCCTGGTCGCCGCCTCGGTGCTGGTCGCGTGGGGCATGTTGCGTTCCCGAACGCCGGCCCAGCTCGGAGTGATTCTCTTCGTCGGCGTCGTCGTGTTCGTCCTCCTCGGATTCCAATCAGGCCCAGTGGCCGACCCTGCACCTGTGGTGTTCCTCGGAGCCGGGGCCCTCGCCATCTGCGCGATGATCCTCCCCGGCATCTCGGGCTCCTTCATCCTCTTGATGATCGGGATGTACGCCGCGGTGATCAGCGCCGTCGATGAGCGAGCCTGGACCGAGCTGGCCATGACCGCCGTCGGTGCGGTGGTCGGTCTCGCCCTCTTCTCCTCTGTCCTCGGTTGGGTTCTCGAGAAGGCGTTCGAGCTCGTCATGGCCGCGCTGATCGGGCTGATGCTGGGCTCGCTTCGGGTGCTGTGGCCATGGCCGAATGGTGTGGGCGTGATCAGCGAGGACCAGAGCGAGGTCATCGACGGCACCGGGCTCGAGTGGCCGGCCCCGTCCGACCTGTGGGCCCCACTGGGCCTGGCCATCGTGGCCGGCATCGTGGTGATGGGAGTGGCGAGGGTCGGCGAGGCTACTCAGGCGGCTGATCGCGGCTGACCACGATCGACGCCGCCACCCGATCGTGGAGGCCACGACCCGACGCGGGGATAACGACGCTGATCAGAAGCACCAGATCGAACGCGGCACCGATCGCGCCGAGGAAGAGGGTCGGACCGTAGAGCATGATCGTTCGTACCAGCGCGTAGGCCGGCCCGAGGGGCGCGCCGTCGGCCCGACAGACCCTGAGCCCGAAGAGGGCCTTGCCGAGCGTCACTCCCCGGGTAACCGACGGCACCACCTCGTACGCGCCGATCACCGCGAACAGCAGGAGCATGGTCCGGGCTCGCGTGAGGTCGATACGCTCGGGCCGCAACCCGAACGGGTCACCCCCGAGCAGCCGCTGGTCGATCTCGATGAGCACGAATCCGGCGAGCCACACCAGGGTGACGATGTCGCCCACTCGAGCCCCGAGCCGAAGGCCCAACGGTGCCGGCGTCAACTCGTCCTCCCGCAAGGTGTCCGAGGCTAGTGCCGCCCCGTAGCCTGCCGCCGTGGCCGAGTTCCTTTCCGACGCCTGGTTCGCCGAGCTGGCCGACGCAGCCGCGACCGCCACCACACCCGACGATCTGTCGCTGGTGATCGAACAGGCCGTTCACGGCAGCTCCTCGGGGGTGTGGCACCTCGTCATCTCGGGCGGGTCGATCTCGGTGATTCGTGACCACCATGCAGCACCCGACATCCGGCTGCTCAGCGACCACGAGACGGCGGAGGGGATTCGGGGCGGAACCCTCTCGGCTCAACGGGCCTTCCTCGAGGGCCGGCTTCAGATCGGCGGTGACATCCAAGCGCTCATCGCACATCGCGAGACGCTGGGTGCCCTCGCTCCGCTCCTCGGCGTCACTTGAGGAACTTGCTGGTGGTGTTGTCCGCCAGCACCTTGCCCCCCGTCTGGCAGTTGGGGCAGTACGCCACGATGTAGCGCCGGTACTCCACCGACCGCACCTCGTCGCCGCATTCGTCGCACGGGAAGCCCACCCGATGGTGGACGTGGTTGGGGCGGTCAGCCGACTTTCCGATGTCGTCGAGCGTGCGCTCATACGCGAGGTGCTCCTCGACCACCGAACGGATGGCACCGAGGAGCCGGTCGATCTCCTCCTCACCCAGCTTCGTCGTCATCGCGAACGGCGAGAGTTTGGCGGTGTGGAGGATCTCGTTGGACAGGAGACGCCCGAGCCCCGCAATCCGTCGCTGATCCCGAAGGCACCCGTGGACTCGGGTGTTCTCGGCTACGAGCGCGACGACGAGTTCGTCCCTCGTGAGCGTGTGGGCGTCGGGACCGAGATGGTCGACCGGCTCCTGACCGGCCGGTTCGCCCTCGACGAGCCACACTCCGGCCTTGTGCTCGGTGCCGGCTTCGGTCAGCAGTAGGGCTCCACCGTCGGCGAACTCCCATCGGGCCATCCCACCCCTCGGCTTCTTCGCCTTCTTCGGGTCGGGCCGGAGCCGACCGCCCTGCATGAGGTGCAGCACGAAAGTGAGGTCCTCGAAGTGCAGGTAGAGGTACTTGCCTCGATGACCGGTGCCAGTCAGGGTACGCCCGTAGGCCTCCTTGGGCTGGGGGGCGTAGGTCTTGAGCGCGGTGAGGTGGAGTGGACGGAACGCGGCGAGCTCCGCCCCCATCCAGTTGTCGGCCAACCGTTCGGCGTGGGCCCTGATCTCGGGCAGCTCCGGCACGCCGCCGAGGCTAGTTCTCGGATGTCTCGAAGTTCGAGGAGTCGCGTCTGCCACCGGGTCGACGTATGCGCGGCATCAGGATCAGACCCCAGAACACCAGCGGTGCAGCAGGGATCAGCAGGGACCTCGTATCGCCGCCGTCGCTCCATCGAACGGTCCCGATCGCGAGGCCGGCAACCACCATGGCCAGTCCCGTCGCGGCGACCACCAATTCGAATGCTCTGCTCACCGGAGACGGCGGCGACGGTTCGGCCACGGGGATGTCGTAGGACCCGGAGCACCGTCGGTTGGCGGACATGAGGCCGCGGTTCTGGGCTTCCGCTGGCGTCATCAGGGCGGCCCATCGGTGATACACCCGTCC
>CAYFLT010000085.1:3932-8464 GCA_964344055.1 uncultured Candidatus Nemicrothrix sp. | reverse complement strand
ACCTTCGCTGAGTGGCCTGATCAGGACCTCACCGCTCTCCAACCGATGCCCGAGCGCGGTCAGGTCTCCGTTGATCTCAGATTCGAGTCGCCTCATCTCGCGGTCGGCGACTGCAGGATCGCCGAGGGTCACGAAGAAGTAGAGGGAGAAGGGAACCCCCATCGCGGCGATCAACACGAACTCGACGCCGCCGAACCAGAGTGAGTCAGAACCCCAACGGACGGCAATAGGCGACAGAACGAACCCGACCGCGAAGACGGCGAGCAGGGCGCGGAAGTGACGCCGCGAGAACTCGTTGAGATCGTAGAACCAGTCACCGCGCTCGCCGTGCCGGACGATCCCGCCGCCGTCCGAGGTAGCCGCGGCCAGGGCCGACGACCAGCCAGCCGAGAAGGGTCAATCCGACAGCCCAACCGAGCCACACCAGAGCGTGCCTCGCAGTCCCCTCCCTCGGATACCTCGCGAGACACGACGTGCTCGACTCGAAGTTCCCTCTTGGTGGAGTGCGCTCCCAGTCGACGTCGTCCGAATCGGCGAATCGTTCGAGGCATTCAGAGCGGGTCAGACCCACCCGGCTCTCCTCGCGCACTCCAGGATCGAGTCCGTGGTCGTAGAACTGCACGGCTGCCACCACGACGACAGCGACGAGCCACACCGTCCAGACGACCCGGCCGATGGTTCGGCTCGACCCATCGATTCGCTCCGGGTTCGCTGGTTCGGCCCCCATCGCCACTCTCCCACTGTCGAGTGTCGCAGGCGGCCGCCGAGGCAGCAATGGGTCGTCGGGAAGGACCTGACCGGTCGAGGTCAACCTGTGGCTCGTGCCCTACATCGGCGTCGCCGGTTGGGGGCTCAGATCAGGCCGAGACCCGCCACCGTGTCGCGTTCTTCCGCGAGTTCGGCGACGGTGGCGTCGATCCGGCCCTGGGAGAACTCGCCAATATCGAGGCCCTGGACGACCGAGTACTCGCCGCCCGAGCAGGTGACCGGGAACGACGACATCAGGCCCTCCGGCACGCCGTAGCTGCCGTCCGACGGGATCGCCATGGACACCCAGTCGCCGTCATCGGTACCGAGCACCCAGTCATGCACGTGGTCGACCGCGGCCGATGCGGCCGACGCGGCGGAGGAGAGGCCGCGGGCCTCGATGATCGCGGCACCTCGCTGTTGCACGGTGGGGATGAACGTGTTCTCGAGCCAGTCCTGATCGCCGACCGATTCGGCCGCGTTCGCACCGTTGACCTCACAGTGGAACAGATCGGGATACTGGGTGGCCGAGTGGTTGCCCCAGATCGTCATCTTCGTGATGTCGTTCACGGTGACGTCGAGCTTCTGGGCCAGCTGGGCCTTGGCCCGGTTGTGGTCCAGGCGGGTCATTGCGGTGAAACGGGCGTCGGGAACGTCGGGGGCGTTGTTCATCGCGATCAGCGAGTTGGTGTTGGCCGGGTTGCCGACCACCAGCACACGGATGTCGTCGGCCGCATTGTCGTTGATGGCCTTGCCCTGGACTGTGAAGATCGCACCGTTGGCCTCGAGGAGGTCCTTGCGCTCCATGCCCTTGGTGCGGGGACGGGAGCCGACCAGCATGGCGATGTTGGCGCCGTCGAAGGCCTGGTTGGGGTCGTCGCTCTGGGTGATGCCGGCGAGCAGGGGGAAGGCGCAGTCGTCGAGCTCCATCGCCACCCCCTCGAGGGCCCCCATCGCGGGAGGGATCTCGAGGAGCTGGAGGATGACCGGCTGATCGGGGCCGAGCATCGAGCCGCTGGCGATACGGAAGAGGAGGCTGTAGCCGATCTGACCGGCAGCGCCGGTGACGGCAACGCGAACGGGGGTGTTCATGGGATTCTCCGGGTTGGAAGGGAGTCTTGAACCGCTGAGAACGCTACCAGCGCGCCTCCGGTGGGGGTGCAGCCGGGCCTGGTTCGATCACCGACGTGACCTGGATCGCCCGGCTGGGCATCCTGACCCATTTTCCTGATCCATTGCGGGTCTGCTGCCGATGTGTCAGGAAGATGACCCCCCGCCTCCCCGCCTTCGATCGCGTCCTGGAGATGCTCGCCGACCCCGTCGTCGTGGTCGACCCCGTTGGGTCGATCCTGTGGGTCAATGAAGCCGCGGTGGCCTTCGCCGGAATGGACCCGGCCGACTGGCTCGGACACTCGGTCTTCGAGCTACTGCATCCCGACGATCACGCCATCGCCCTCGCCGCGTTCGACACGGTGGTGGACCAGGACGTCGGCAGCCTGATCGACGTGCGGATCCGGGACGGGCTCGGCCTCTGGCGGCCTTGTGAGGTCCGGGGGAAGGTGATCGAGCCGAACACTCCGGACGGCGAGACGTGTATCGCGATCGTCTTCCGAGACATCGCCGATCGCCGCCAGCTCGAACTCGGCGCCGGTGACACCGAGCTGCTTCGCTCCCTCGTTCACCACGCCACGGCTCTGCTGATGATGCTCGACCCCGAGGGTCGGATCGTCACGGCCAATGGTGAGCTCACCCGCCTGCTCCAGCACGACCTCGCGATCGTCAAGGGCCACGAGTTCGCAGCACTCGTACATCCGGGCGATCGGGCCACGTACCGCGAGGCCATCAGCGGGATGGAAGAGGCTGCCCGGGTCGAACTGCGCTTCGACCGGCCGGACGGCACCGTCGTCCACCTCGACGTGTCCATCACCGATCTCCGCGCCGATCCACTCGTGGGTGGCTACGTGCTGAGCGGCACCGACATCACCGACCTAAAGACGACCCAGCAGGCCCTGCGTCACATGGCCGACCATGACGCGCTCACGGGGCTGATGAGCCGCCGAGCGCTCCTGAGCCAGCTCGACGCCGTCGTCAGCGACGGCTACCAGCACGAGATCGTCGTGCTGTTCTGCGATCTCGACGGCTTCAAGGCGGTGAACGACCGAGTGGGGCACGCCGCCGGCGACCAGGTCCTCATCGAGGTGGCGCGTCGCATCGAGCGCTCGATTCGTCCAGGCGACCTGGTCGGGCGGTTGGGTGGCGACGAGTTCGTCGTCGTGCTCCAGCGGGCCAACTCCGACATCGCGGCCGAGATCTCCAGCCGAATCCGCGCCGCGCTCTGCGAGCCGATCATCGCCGCGGACGAAGTGGTCGAGGTCGACGTCAGCATCGGCTCCGCCACCACCGGCGATCATCCGACCGCGAACCGGCTCCTGGCCACCGCCGACGACGCGATGTACGCGGTGAAGAAGGTCCGTCATCGTCAACAGGCGCGGGCCCGCATCCTCTGAGCCTCATCTCCACGGCATCGTCCGCCGATTGAGAACTGTGGCGACCACGATCTCACTCGACGCGGACTGGACCCGACGGCTGACCCTCTACCCGCGGCTGCTCCTCGGCACCGTGGCCGTGGCCTTCGTGATCGTGATCATGGCCGGCGACGGCTCGAACACCGCCAGCGGAAGGGTCGGGGGTGACTTTCCCGCGTTCTACTCGGCCGGCACGATCGTCGCCGACGGTCACATCGACCAGCTCTACGACCCGGCGACCCAGGCCGCGGCACAAGAGCATCTCCTCGGCGACGAGGACGGATTCATAATGTTTCCCTACGCACCCCACGTCGCGGCCGCCTACTCGGCATTCTCCTCGATGCCATACCGCCTCGCCTATGTGATCCACACCATGCTCATGGTCGGGGCGCTCGTTGCGGCGCTCGCACTCATCCGGCCGATGATCCCCCTCGTCGACCGCTGGTTCTCGACGGTGCTCGGCGCGTGTGTCGCCACCTACCCGATCTTCGTAGGGACGACGGGTGGTCAGAACACCGCCCTCACCCTCCTGCTGTTGGCGGCCACGTGGCGGCTGCTTCACGACGACCGCGACGGGTTCGCCGGTGTGACCGTCGCGGTTCTGATGTTTCGACCGCAGTACGCCCTCCCCATCCTCGGGCTGTTGCTGCTCGGCCGCCACTGGCGAGCGGTGGGTACGGCCCTGGCCGGCACCGCGATCGTCTGGTCGATCAACGCCGCCCTGTTCGGCACAGACTGGCTGACCAGCTGGCTACGCCAGGTGCAACCCCTCCTGGAGGCCGACGCCGAGATCAACGCGCTCAACGAGATCGCTCCGATCGGTTTCGGCCACGCCGTCCTCGGCACGGACTCTGCGATCGCCCTCGTCGCCGGCGGTCTCGTCTCGGTCGCCGTGGCACTCACGCTGGCTCTGATCTGGTGGACCGGGCGATTCGACCTCGACACCCGGTACATGCTCACCACAGCCGGCCTGATGTTGATCGGCCCACACACCATCTACTACGACACCGGCATCGCAGTCCTGGCCGTGCTGTTCCTCCTCGACCGCCAGCTGCTCGACTGGCGGATCGGGATGGTCCTCTGGGCGGCCTGCCTCCTGCAGCTGGCCAAGGAATCGCTCGGCGCCAGCCCTCTGGTCTTCGTGGTCCTGGCTGTCTTCGGCCTCGGGCTCCGGGCAGCCGAACGTCATCGAGTCGGCGCTCAGGGGCCGGACAGACCCGACCTGGTGTTGCCGATCCAGGACTCGTAGAGGTCGCGGTA
>CAYFLT010000085.1:1135-3922 GCA_964344055.1 uncultured Candidatus Nemicrothrix sp. | reverse complement strand
CAGCTCACTGTGGTGACCCTGCTGGACGATTCGGCCTGCGTCGAAGACGAGCACCAGGTCCGCCCGCTCCGCGGTGGAGAGTCGATGGGCGATCGAGATCGTCGTGCGCCCCGCGGCGAGGCGAGCGAGGGCAGCCGCCAGGGCCTCCTCGGTCTCGGGATCGACGGCCGACGTGGCTTCGTCGAGGAGGAGGAGCCCGGGGTCGGCGACTTCGGCGCGGGCGAGGGCGACCAGCTGGCGTTCCCCCACCGACAGCCGGGAGCCGCGCTCGCCGACCACCGTGTCGATTCCGTCCGGGAGGCTGTCGATCCACTCGCGGAGGCCGAGTTCACCGATCGCATGTTCGACGTCGTCGTCGGTGGCGTCGGGACGACCGAACCGGACGTTGTCACGAATCGTCGTGTCGAAGAGGAAGCCGTCCTGGGGCACCATTCGGATGCTGGCGTGCCGCGAGTCCGGATCGATGGTGCGCAGGTCGAGCCCCCCCACCCGGACCACTCCCTCGAGTGGGTCGGCCAGCCGGGTGAACAGGCGGGCACAAGTGGTCTTGCCGGAGCCGGTCTCGCCCACCACCGCCACCGTGCTCTCCGCCGGGATGACGACCGAGACGTCGCGTAGAACGGGAGGTCCGGTGCGGTAGGCGAACCCGACCCCGTCGAGTTCCACCGACAGAGGCCCCTTCGGGAGCGCGACACCGTCCGCGGGCTCCTCCACGTCGACGGGGACGTCGAGTACCCGCAGGATCTTCCACCACCCGGCCAGCGCCGTCTGGGTCTGGTCGAGGATCTCGCCCAGCTGGGTGATCGGCTGCAACAGGAGGTTCACCAGGAAGATGAACGCAACCAGGCCGCCCACCTCGAGGTTGAGGTCGTCTCGCCACCACACGCCGACGCCGACGGCCACACCGAGAGAGACCGACGACACGAAGTCCACGACCGGGAGCATCCCGGCGAACCAGATCGCGCTCCGGAGCTGCTGATCGTACTGACGATCGATCGAGCGGTCGAGACGGGCCCGCACCGGCCCGTCGTAGCCGTACGCCCGGATCACCGACGCGCCAGAAACTGCTTCCGACGTGTGACCGAGCGTGTCGGCGGCGAACTGCCGCTTCTGAACCCACCGGAGGAACGGCAGCAGCGGGATGTGGACGGCGAGCACCACCAGCGTGAGCTGCCACGAATACACCGCCATCACCGTGACCGTGCCGATGATGATCGCACTGTCGGTGATCCACGCGATCAGCCCCCACTGGGTGAACCGGGCGAGCGTCTCGATGTCGGAGGTCACCCGAGCCACGAGCACGCCACGCCTCGCCTCGGTGTGGTCGGCGAGGCTGAGGGCATGGATGTGATCGAACACACGCACCCGGAGTCCGAGCAGGACCGCCTCGGCCATCTTCACCAGCCGGAGCAGTGCGGCCCGGCTGGCGATGGTGACGACAGCAACGACACCGAGAGCGACGAGTGAGGCCTTCCACACGAAGGCGGCGTCATAGCCCGCGTCGCCGAGCACGCCGTGATCGAGAATCTGCTGGACGAGGATCGGGATCACCAAGCGACCGATGGCCGCGGTGAGGGCCATCAGGGCAGTCACGAACAGGCCGGCTCTCAGCTCCGGCGAGATCGCGATCCCGCGGCGCAGCACCTGCCAGGCGCCCACCTCGGGATCGTTGTCGTCATCCAGAAGTGTGGCGATCGGGGTCTCGTCGACGCCGCTCACGGTTCGTCACCCTGTTCGTACGCGCTGACCAGTGCCAGGTAGTCGGGATTCTGGAGAAGCTCCTCGTGCGTGCCTTCGGCAATCACCCGTCCGTCGTCGATGTAGACGACCCGGTCGGCGAGAAGGATCGTGCTGATGCGGTGAGCCACTACGAGCAGCGACATGTCGAGGTCGTGGCGGAGACCATCGAGGATCTCGGCCTCGACCACCGGATCGACCGCCGAGGTGGCGTCGTCGAGGAGGAGAAGGCGGGGCCGGCGAGCGATGGCCCGGGCGAGCGCCACCCGCTGTCGCTGCCCGCCCGAGAGGGTGGTGCCGCGCTCGCCCACCACGGTGTCGGCCCCGGCCGGCAACTCGCCGACGAATTTTGACGCTTGTGCGGTGCGCAGTGCCTCCGAGACCGAGTGCTCGTCGCTCACCCCCAGGCCGACGTTCTCCCGCACGCTGTCGGCGAACAGGAACGACTCCTGGAAGGCGACTGCAACCGCACTCGTCCAGTCGTCGGCCGACGCGTCGTCCACCGAGACCCCGTTGAGCGCGACGTCGCCGCGCGACCGGTCCAGCAGACCGGCGACCGTCTCGAGGAGGGTGCTCTTGCCCGCCCCGGTCGGTCCGACGAGCGCCACGGTCTCACCGGGAGCGACGCACAGGTCGACGTCGGACAGGACCTCGTGACCGTCGTGCACGACAGCCAGACCCTGGACCTGGAGTTCGAGTGGACCGGCGGGAACCGATTCCCGTCCCTCTCGCCGCTCGACCGCGGTGCCCACCACCCGGTCGACCCGCTCCAGCGAGACGACCGATCTCGGCATCTCCTCGAGGAAGAAGCCGAGGACCCGGAGCGGCGTCGCGAGCAGGCCGAACATGGTCGACGCGAGGACCAGGTCGCCCGGGGTGGCCGATCCTCTCGAGACCAGCCAGGAACCGACCAGCAAGAGAACGACGATGCCGATGTTGGGGAGCGACTCGATCGCGGGCTCGAACCCGGCGCGCAGACGACCGACCGCGAGCCGTTCGTCGCGGAGCCGATCCGAGGCCTGGCGCATCCGCTCGACCTCCTCGGCCTGG
>CAYFLT010000085.1:0-1088 GCA_964344055.1 uncultured Candidatus Nemicrothrix sp. | reverse complement strand
CTCTCGTGAGCGACAGACGAGACGTCACCCACCGCCTGCTGGGCGCGAGCGGACGGTGCCTCGACCCGCTGGGTGTAGATCTGGCTGAGCACCACGAGGAGGGGGAAGAGGACCACGCCGAGAAGGGCCAGGGTCGGGTGGATGATCAGGAGCGCGATGAGGGCGACGAGCACGAGGAGCAGGGCGCTGGCCGAGAATGCCAGGGGTCGCAGGACCATGGTGGCGTTGGTGAGATCGAGATCGGCGTGCGCCAGGAGTTCGCCGGCGGGGCGGGCGCGGTGGAACCGGAGGGGCACGTCGAGATAGTGATGGAGCAGTCCGCGCCGCCACTCGCGCTGGGTGCGGAGCTCGGCCATCATCAGGAACCAGCGCCGCATGATGACGCTGAGGCCACGCGCCGCCGAGACGCCTACGACCAGGCCCATCGCGACCCAGACGTCGCCGGAGTCGATCGACCCGTCCTCGAAGGCCGGGATCACGAGCTCGTCGGTGATCCGGCCCAGCACCCATGCGCCGCCGATCGACGCGAAGACGTACAGGAACGCACCCCCCATGGCGCTCGCGTGCAGGAACGGATGCGCCCGAAGGGAGCGCATGATGAGCCGAGCTCCTCGCCGCCACATGTGCTCAACCGGTACACCCCGCATCAGAGGCACGCTATCGGCGCCCCCGTCGCACCGAGAACCAGTTTCAGTTTTGCGGGACCGACAGTGGCCGCCGCAGCGGGATCGTCAGAGACGGTCCACGATGGCGGCGGCGAACTCCGAGCAGCTGACCTCGGTTGCGCCGTCCATCAGGCGAGCGAAATCGTAGGTCACGACCTTGTCACCGATGGTGGCCTCGACTGCTCTGATGATGTCGTCGGCGGCGTCTTGCCATCCGAGATGCTCGAACATCATCACGCCCGACAGCAGCACCGACGAGGGGTTCACCTTGTCCTGGCCTGCGTACTTGGGGGCGGTGCCGTGGGTGGCTTCGAACACGCCATGGCCGGTCACGTAGTTGATGTTCGCACCCGGCGCGATGCCGATGCCCCCCACCTGGGCGGCCAGCGCGTCGGAGAGGTAGTCGCCGTTGAGGTTCATCGT
>CAYFLT010000084.1:0-18603 GCA_964344055.1 uncultured Candidatus Nemicrothrix sp. | reverse complement strand
ACGGCGCGATCGAGATGTCGACCGGGCCCATCGAGCTGCCCCGCTTTGCCTTCTTCGGGATCCGTGCCTGTGATCTCGCCTCGCTCGGCATCCTCGACCGGGTCTTCCTCGACCCGGACGCCACCGACCCGACATATGCAGCTCGCCGATCCGACGTGTTCATCGTCGCCGCCGCCTGCAACTCCCCGGCGGCCACCTGCTTCTGTGCCTCGATGGACACCGGTCCGACGCCCCGATCCGACTACGACCTCTCGATTCGCGAACTCGCGGGCGACGGCACCGTCGAATATCTGATCGATGCGGGCAGCGACCAGGGCACGACGGTGCTGGGCCGGCTGGACGGTCGGGCCGCGGAGGTCGCCGACACCGATCGAGCGGCCGATCTCCACGAGCACGCCGTGGCGGCGATGGGCCGCTCGCTCCGACCCGAGCACCCGCCTCTCGCCGCGGCCCACCTGGACCACCCGCGCTGGGACGACGTGGCCGAACGGTGCCTCGCCTGCGGCAACTGCACCATGTCGTGCCCCACCTGTTTCTGCAGCACCACCGAGGACCACACCGATCTCACCGGCACCGAAAGCGAACGCTGGCGGGTGTGGGACTCCTGCTTCACCCTCGATTTCTCCCACCTGCACGGCGGCTCGGTCCGCACATCGACGACATCGCGCTACCGGCAGTGGCTCCTCCACAAGCTCGTCACCTGGCACGACCAGTTCGGGTCATCGGGCTGCGTGGGCTGTGGCCGCTGCATCACCTGGTGCCCGGTGGGGATCGACCTCACCGCAGAAGTGGCGGCCCTTGCCGGCCCGGAGGAGTCATGAAGTCCATCGCCGATCTCCTGACCGAGCACCCGGTCTTCGCCGGGCTCCCCGCCGACACGATCGAGCTGATCGCCGGTTGTGGCCGGAACGTGCGCTTCACGCCCGACGAACGGATCATGGCCGAGAACGACCCGGCCGATCGTTTCTGGGTGCTCCGCTCGGGCCGGGTGGCGCTGGAGGTCGACGACCCCCGGCACGGTCCGCTCGTGATCCAGACGATCGGCACCGGCGAGCTGCTCGGGGTGTCGTGGCTGCTCCCGCCCTACCGGTCGACCTTCGATGCCCGGGCCGTCGAGCCGACCAAGGCCGTGGTGCTGGACGCCGCCTGTCTGCGGGGCAAGTGCGACGACGATCCCGCCCTCGGCTACGAGATGTACAAGCGGTTTGCCGGCCTCGTGCGCGACCGGCTCCAGGCCACCCGACTCCAACTTCTGGACCTGTACGGCAATGGCGCTCCCTGACCTCACCACCATGCCCGCGAAGGGTCCGATGACGCCGTCGCGGTACCTCGTCCGATGGCGACGCGACGACCTCGACGATACGGTCACCCTCGCCCTCGATCCGGTCGACCCACCGATCCGGACCCCCGCCAGCGGCCAGTTCAACATGTTGTGGGCGTTCGGCATCGGCGAGGCACCCATCTCGGTGGCGGGCGTCGAGGGCCACACGATCCTCCACACCATCCGCCGGGTGGGCGGGGTGACCGCGGCGCTGTGTGCCGCCCAACCCGGAGACGAGATCGGCATGCGGGGCCCGTTCGGAACGGTCTGGGATCTCGACCGGGCCGTCGGGCGCGACGTGGTCGTCATGGCCGGCGGGCTCGGATTGGCGCCGGTGCGGCCGATCATCATCGATCTGGTGGCGCGCCGAGAGGAGTTCGGCCGGGCCGTGCTGCTGGTCGGGGCCCGCACCCCGGACGCCCTCCTCTACCGGGACGAGATCGAGGAGTGGCGGTCCCATCTGGACCTCGATGTCGAGGTCACGGTGGACAGCGCCCCACCCTCCTGGCGCGGTGATGTGGGCGTGGTCACCCGACTGGTCGGTCGGGTTCCGATCGACACCGCCAACGCCACGGCGTTCGTGTGCGGTCCCGAGGTCATGATGCGATTCGGAGCGGCCTCCCTCATCGACCTGGGTGTCGACCCCGCCGAGGTGTTCGTGTCCCTCGAACGGAACATGCACTGTGCGGTCGGTCACTGTGGGCACTGCCAACTCGATTCGCTCTTCGTGTGCAAGGACGGTCCGGTGCTGGCCTGGCCGAGGGTCGAGCCCCTGTTGAAGGTGAGGGAACGATGAGCCGCGACCGGAAGCCGTCGCTGGCCGTCTGGAAGTTCGCCAGCTGCGACGGCTGCCAACTCACTCTGCTCGACTGCGAAGACGAGTTGCTGGCGGTGGCCGACGAACTGGAGATCGCCTACTTCCTCGAAGCGTCGAGCGCCACGGTGCCCGGCCCCTACGACGTGTCGCTGGTCGAGGGATCGATCACCACCGCCGAAGATGCCGAGCGCATCAAGGAGGTCCGCCGACAGTCCGGTGCCCTCATCACCATCGGCGCATGTGCCACGGCCGGGGGGATCCAGGCCCTGCGCAACTTCACCGACGTCGAGGAACTCCTCCGGGTCGTGTACGCCACGCCGTCGTTCCTCTCCACCCTCGACACGTCCACCCCCATCTCCGACCACGTGCCGGTCGACCTCGAACTGCGTGGCTGTCCGATCGACAAAGGCCAGCTGCTCGAGGTGATCTCCGCCTACCTGGCCGGACGCACACCGAACATCCCGAGCCACAGCGTCTGCGTGGAGTGCAAGCTCGCCGGCAACGTCTGCGTCACCGTCGCCCACGGCACTCCGTGCCTCGGGCCGGCCACCCACGCCGGGTGTGGCGCGCTCTGCCCGACCTTCGCCCGCGGTTGTTTCGGCTGCTTCGGCCCGTCCGAAACGCCCAACATCGAGGCAATGGCCGGCGCACTCTCCGAAAGGGGCCTGACCGACGAGGAGATCGATCGCCTCTTCCACACCTTCAACGCCTGGTCCGAGCCGTTCCGCTCGGCCCCGGTGCCCGTCGTCGCTCCCAGCCGGAGGCAGTCATGACCCACAAGGCCGGCAACAGCCGGGCGCTGCGCACCGACGCTCTGGCCCGGGTCGAGGGCGAAGGCGCGATGAAGGTCCTCATCGAGGACGGCGAACTGGTCGACGTCCAGCTGAACATCTACGAGCCACCCCGCTTCTTCGAGGGATTCCTGCGAGGGCGTGGCTTCAACGAGCCGGCCGACATCACCGCCCGGATCTGTGGCATCTGCCCGGTCGCCTACCAGATGAGCGCCTGCGCCGCGATCGAGGACGCCCTCGGCGTCACCGTCGACGGACCGCTCCGGGACCTGCGCCGCCTCCTCTACTGCGGCGAATGGATCGAGAGCCACACCCTGCACATCCACTTCCTGCACGCCCCCGACTTCCTCGGCTACGACAGCGCGGTCGAGATGGCGGTCGACCATCGTGCGGCCGTGGAGCGGGCGCTCGAGGTCAAGAAGATCGGCAACGAGATCCTCGAACAGATCGGCGGACGGGCCATCCATCCGATCAACGTGCGAGTCGGCGGCTTCTACCGGGTGCCCGAACCCCGGGAGCTGCGGCCACTACGGGCCAAACTCGAACGGGGTCGGGAGTTGGCTGTGGAGGTGGTGGACCTGGTCTCGACTTTCGACTTCCCGGACCAGGAGATGGACTACGAGTTGGTCTCCGTGAGCCATCCCGACGAGTACCCCGTGCTCGGGACCCGGATCACCTCGGACCGAGGTCTCGACATCGGCGTGGCCGACTTCCTCGACCACGTCGAGGAACACCAGGTCGAACACTCGACGGCACTCCACGCCCGCATCCTCGAGCGAGGCGAATACCTCGTCGGCCCTCTGGCCCGCTACAGCCTGCACTCCGGGAAGCTGTCGCCGGGCGCGTCCGCCGCGGCCACGGCTGCGGGGCTCGAAGCGACGTGCCGCAATCCCTTCCGCAGCATCGTCGTGCGGGCCGTCGAGGTGGTCCACGCCTTCGAGATCGCCCTCGATCTGATCGATGGCTACGAGCAGCCCGATCGGCCGGCGGTCGACGTCGAACCACGGGTGGGCGTGGGCCACGGTGTCACCGAAGCGCCCCGAGGACTGCTCTACCACCGCTACGCGATCGACGACGACGGCCTCATCGCCGACGCGGTGATCACGCCCCCGACCTCCCAGAACCAGGCGACCATCGAGCACGACCTCTGGCACTTCGTCGAGCGCAACCTCGACCTCGACGACGAGGACCTCCGCAGGCGAGCCGAGGTGACGATCCGGAACCACGATCCGTGCATCAGTTGTGCGACCCACTTCCTGGATCTCACGGTGGAGCGCCGTTGAGCCCGCCCGCGCCGCGGAAGCGCCCCGTGATCATCGGCGTCGGCAACCCGATGCGCCGCGACGACGGTGTCGGCCCCGCGGTGATCGCCGAGCTGCACGCTCGATCAGTCGATGCCGACCTGGTGACCCTCGACGGCGAGCCGACCCGGCTGCTCGACGCCTGGTCCGGGCGCGACCGGGCGATCGTCGTCGACGCCGTCACCTCCGACTCGGCGGTCGGAACCATCCATCGCATCGACGTGGCCACCGACCCGATCCCCGCTCCTCCACCGGCCGCCAGTTCCCACGGTGCCGGGCTGGCCGAGGCAGTCGAGTTGGCCCGCGCCCTGGACGCACTCCCCGGGCGACTCGTCGTGTTCGGGATCGAGGCCGACAACGTCTCCTTCGGCGAAGGGCTGTCGCCGGCGGTCGAGGCGGCCGTCGACGATCTGCTGCGACACATCGATCAGGAGTTGGCCGTCCGGTGACGGCCGTGCGGCATCGGCTCCGGGTGACCGGGGTGGTCCAGGGGGTCGGCTTCCGACCCTTCGTGCACCGTCTCGCCCGTGAGTCCGGACTGGTCGGGTTCGTCCGCAACGACACCGGCTACGTGCACATCGAGGTCGAGGGGCCGCCCGCGTCGGTGGAACGATTCGAGCACCGGCTGCGTGTGGATGCGCCGCCGCTCGCCCGAGTCGACGACGTCACGAGCGCAACAGTCGACCGGAGAGACGATGCGGAGTTCTCCATCGCCGCGAGCGCCGCTGCAGAGGGAGCGGCGATCGTCGTCCCGCCGGACGTCGCCGTCTGCCCGGACTGCCGAAGGGAGCTCTTCGACCCCACCGATCGGCGGTTCCGGCACCCGTTCATCACGTGCACCAACTGCGGCCCGCGATTCACGATCGTCACGGCCATGCCCTACGACCGGCCCAACACCACCATGGCCGGGTTCCCCATGTGCGACCGGTGCCGCACCGAATACCACGATCCGACCGATCGCCGCCACCACGCCCAACCCTTGGCGTGCCCCGACTGCGGCCCCACCCTCAGCTACGAAAGTCGCGACGGTCACAAGATGTTGCGAGACCGTTCCTCGGATTCGGTCATGTGGCAGGTGCAGGAGGACCTGGGGGCAGGGTGGATCGTGGCGGTGAAAGGGCTGGGTGGATATCACCTGGCGGCCGATGCCACCGACGAAGAAGCCGTCATGCGGCTGCGCGAACGCAAGGGCCGCGGCGGGAAGCCTTTTGCGGTGATGGTGCCCGACGTCGAGACCGCCGGACGGCTGGCCCACATCTCACCCACCGAACTCGAGGCACTCGACTCGGCAGCCAACCCGATCGTGCTTTTGCGGGCCCGTCCGTCCGAGGTCGCGGCTGCCGTGGCACCCGGCAGTTCCCTGATCGGACTGATGCTGCCCAGCACCCCCCTGCACCACCTTCTCTTCGCTCCGGTGCCCGGACGGCCGGGGCCGGTGCCTTCGGCGCTGGTGATGACGAGCGGCAACCTGAGCGAGGAGCCGATCTGCACCGACGATGCCGACGCCCAGCGTCGTCTCGGCGCCATGGCCGACAGCTTCTGCTCCCACGACCGGCCGATCCATGCGCCCTGTGACGACTCGGTCGTCCGAGTGGTCGACGAGCAGGTGATGCCGATCCGACGAAGCCGCGGCTACGCGCCGCTGCCGATCCGGCTCCCGGGACGAACGACGCCTTCGCTGGCCGTCGGCGGCGATCTCAAGAACACCTTCGCGGTGGCTCGAGGTGAGACGGCCTGGCTCAGCCAGCACCTCGGCGACATGGGTCACCGAGAGACTCTCGACGCCTTTGAAACCGCCGTCGAGCTGTTCACAGGAGCATGCCGGGTCGAACCGAGACGCCTGATCGCCGATACCCACCCCGGGTACCACACTCACCGCTGGGCCCTCCAGAACACGGCCGACGCCGAGTTCGTGACCGTCCAGCATCACCACGCCCACCTCGCCGCACTCATGGCCGAACACGGGATCGTCGACGGACGGCCGATTCTCGGCTTCGTCTTCGACGGCACCGGCCTCGGCCTCGACGGCGGGTCGTGGGGTGGGGAGATCCTGCTCGGCGGGTACACCGGCTTCGAGCGCTGGGGCCATCTGGGTGAGGTCCGCCTCCCCGGCGGTGACAGCGCCCCGTCCAATCCGTGCCGGTCCGCTCTGGCCCATCTCCGCGCGGCCGGAATCGCGTGGGCCGACGACCTGGCCCCCGTTGCCGCCACAAGCACCGACGAGCGCACCGTGCTCGCAAGTCAGCTCGGCTCGGATCGGCTCTCGATCGACAGCACGAGCATGGGTCGGCTGTTCGACGCGGTCGCCTCCCTGCTCGGCCTTCGGCACCGAATCGTGTACGAGGCGGAGGCGGCCGCCGAGCTGGAGGTACTGGCCACAGAAGCGACCGACACTCACCCGGTACCCCTCTTCCTCGACCCCTCCGGCTGCATCGATCCGACGCCCGCGATCCGGGCGACGGTGGCCGCGCGCCGCGCCGGCACCGATCCGGCCGCCCTCGCACGGGGGTTCCACGAAGGACTCGCTTCGGTGATGCTCGACGCGGCTCGGCGAGTGAGGGAGGAGCGCGGCATCGGAGCGGTCGGTCTCAGCGGTGGTGTCTTCCAGAACGCTCTTCTCACCGAACTCGTCGCGCGCCAGCTCCGGACCGACGACTTCGACGTGTTGATCCACCGGCTCGTGCCGCCGAACGATGGAGGGATCGCCCTCGGACAGGTCATGATCTCGGCGGCGACAGCGGGGAGCTCACCATGTGCCTAGGGGTACCGGGCAGGATCATCGATACCCGAGACGACAGGGGCACGCCGATGGCCACGGTCGACTTCGGAGGTGCCCTCAAGGACGTCTGCCTCGCCTACACCCCGGACGCCGAGGTCGGCACCCACGTGATCGTCCACGCCGGATTCGCCATCGCGGCGTTGGACGAAGCCGCCGCCCAGGCGTCCCTCGACCTCTTCGCAGAGATCGGCATCGTCGATGCATCCCGGGCCGACCAGGACCAGTCGGCGTCATGACCGACATCTCGCGGTTCTCGGACCCCGACCTGGCTCGACGCCTCCTCGACGAGATCGCTGCCACGGTCACCCGACCCTGGTCAATCATGGAGGTCTGCGGCGGACAGACCCACTCCATCATCCGCCATGGCATCGACACGCTACTTCCGGCCGAGGTCCGCCTGATCCACGGCCCGGGGTGCCCCGTGTGTGTCACGCCACTCGAGATCATCGATCGGGCCCTGGCGATCGCGGCCCGCCCTGAAGTCGTGTTCTGTTCGTTCGGCGACATGCTCCGTGTGCCGGGATCGACCGGCGACCTCTACTCGGTACGGGCGGCCGGCGGCGACGTGCGGGTCGTCTACTCGCCGCTGGACGCAGTCGCCGTCGCCGAGGCCGAACCCGACCGCGAAGTGGTGTTCTTCGCCGTCGGTTTCGAGACGACCGCCCCCGCCAACGCCATGGCCGTGCACCAGGCGCGTGCGCGCGGCATCGAGAACTTCTCGATCCTCGTGAGCCACGTCCTCGTCCCGCCGGCAATCGAAGCCATCGTGAGGGCTCCCGAGTCTCTGGTCGACGCGTTCCTCGCAGCCGGCCACGTGTGCACGGTGATGGGTACCACGGAGTACGAACGGCTGGCCGACGACTTCGGCGTGCCGATCGTGGTCACCGGCTTCGAACCACTCGACGTGCTCGACGGGATCCGGCGGGCCGTACACCAACTCGAGGACGGGCGGGCCGAGGTCGAGAATGCGTACGCCCGGGCGGTACGAGCACCGGGGAACGAGTACGCCCGCCGGATGCTCGAAGAGGTGTTCGAGACCACCGACCGGAAGTGGCGTGGCATCGGCGCCATTCCCGACAGCGGCTGGCAGCTCACACCCGACTACCGCCGGTTCGACGCGGCGCAGCGTTTCGCGGTCGCCGATCTCGACGTGGAGGAGAATCCGCAATGCCGTTCGGGCGATGTCCTCCGCGGTGTGTTGCGACCCGACCAGTGCCCCGCCTTCGGCACCGTGTGCACGCCCCAGCATCCGCTCGGTGCCACGATGGTCTCGAGCGAAGGGGCGTGTGCCGCCTATTTCCACTACCGAGGCGCGCCGGTCACCGCTGAGGTGGAGGCCCGGTGAGCTTCGAGTGGAGTTGCCCCACCCCGTTGCGGGACTACGACCGGGTCACCATCGGCCACGGCGGCGGTGGTCAGCTGACCGACGATCTCGTCCGCCACCTATTCCTCCCGGGCTTCGGAGCGGCTGCGGCCGATGCCACCCCGGACGACGCGGCAGTCGTCGACGTGAACGGCCAGCGGGTGGCGTTCAGCACCGACAGCTATGTGGTGCGGCCACTGTTCTTCCCCGGCGGAGACATCGGCCGGCTGGCGGTCCATGGCACCGTCAACGACCTCGCGATGGTCGGCGCCACCCCGCTCGCCCTGTCCGCCGCGTTCGTGCTGGAAGAAGGTGTCGAACTCGAGACGGTCGCGCGGATCGCGGCGTCCATGGGTGAAGCCGCCACCGAGGCCGGAGTGCGGCTGATCACCGGGGACACGAAGGTGGTCGACGCCGGCTTGGCCGACGGCATGTACATCACCACCGCGGGCGTCGGCCTCGTCCCACCCGACGTCGAGATCGCGTCGGGGCGGGCTCGGCCCGGCGACGTAGTGATCGTGAGCGGCCCGATCGGACGCCACGGCACGGCCGTGCTCAGCGTGCGCGAGGGCCTCGAGTTCGGAACCGAGATCGAATCCGACTGCGCGCCGCTGAACGGCCTGGTCGCCGGCATGCTCGCCACCGGCGCCGACATCCATGTCCTTCGCGATCTCACACGCGGTGGGCTCGCTGCGGCCCTCTGTGAAATCGCCAACGACGCACGCGTCGAGATCACCGTCGACGAAGTGTCGATCCCGGTGCCGGCCGCGGTCGAAGCCGCCTGCGGTTTCCTCGGACTCGATCCGATCCATGTCGCCAACGAGGGCACACTGGTGGCCTTCGTGGACCCCGACCACGCCGACCGGGTACTCGCCGCGATGCGATCAGATCGGCACGGCGCCGAGGCGAGGAAGATCGGTGAGGTGACCGCTGCCCGGCCCGGCGTCGTCTCGGCCCGAACCGCGCTGGGAAGCCAACGCATCGTCACCCGGCCGCTGGTCGAGCAACTCCCGCGGATCTGCTGACCGACCGGACCTCAGCGGACCGCTTCGAGCTGGGCGGCGAATCCCTCGGCCACTTCGATCCACCCCTCGACCATTTCGAGCACCATGTCGCGCGCGGGGCGGACCTTCTCGATGCTTCCGAGGATCTGGCCGGCCGGATGCCCGCCGAGCGCCTTGTTGTGCACCCTGGTCCAGCGGCGGGCGCATTCGCCAAAGAGCAGGCCCTGGATCGGCATCGGAAGCGCGTCGGGAGCGTCTTCGCGCTCCCATGCCTCGACCCAGGCCGATCGGAACTGCCGGGCCGGTTTGCCGGTCATCGAGCGGGAGCGCACGAACTCGGTCGAGGAGGCGTCGAGCAGGTTCTCAGTCACCTCGGGTTGCATGTCGGCCTCCGCCGCCAGCAGCCACATGGAGCCGGTCCACACACCCTGCGCACCGAGCGCCATGCCGGCCGCCATCTGGCGCCCGTCCGCGATCCCGCCTGCCGCGAGCACCGGTACGTCGGGACCGACCGCGTCCACCACCTGAGGGACCAGCACCATGGTGGAGATGTCGCCGCAGTGTCCGCCGGCCTCGGTTCCCTGGGCGATGATCACGTCGGTACCGATCGCCACCTGACGCTCGGCGTGCTGGCGTGAACCGACGAGGCCGCCGACCAGCACACCCCGTTCCTTGCAGTGGTCGACGACGTACTTCGGTGGCGGGCCCAGCGCATTGATCACCATCGACACGTTGTCGTGGGAGAGCGTGATCTCGACCTGGCCGGGACCCTCGAGGTCGACGTTGAGACCGGCCGCCTTCGGCGCCCGCTCCTCGCCGTCATCGGGAAGAGGCGGCACCCCGTGCTCGGCCAGGATCTGTTCGGCGAACTCACGGTGCTTCTCGGGGATCAGGGAAGCCAGGTATTCCGGCGTGGCCTTCTCGCCACCCCCCTGACCCTCGTACTTGGCCGGCATGGCGAAGTCGACGCCGTACGGCTTCCCGCCGACGTGATCGTCGATCCAGTCCAGCTCGATCTCGAGTCGCTCCGGCTCGTACGCGAGTGCCCCCAAAACCCCGTAACCACCCGCATTCGTGACGGCGGCGACGACGTCGCGGCAGTGGGAGAACGCGAAGATCGGGAACTCGATGTCGAGGCGGTCACAGATGGGGGTGCGCATGCCGTCCACCGTACGACTCGGGCACGACCAGCACGAAACGGTGAGAACGACGACGGGTGGGTACCTAGATCACCCGCTCGTCCACGAATCGCCCGTCGGCCAATTCGTAGACACGATCCGCCCGAGCGGCCGGCATGGGGTCGTGGGTGACCACCACCGCAGCAAGCCCCTCGTCGTCGACCAGCCCGGCGATCAGGTCGACGATGGAAGCACCGGTCCGCGAGTCCAGTTGGCCGGTCGGTTCGTCGGCGAGCAGGAGATGGGGCCGGTTGGCCAGGGCCCTCGCCACGGCAACCCGCTGCTGTTCCCCGCCGGACAGCTCGGCCGGCCGGTGCCGCATCCGATTGGCGAGACCGACCCGATCGAGGAGCTCACGGCTCCGCTCCCGACGCTCGACCGGATCGGTGTGGACGAGTCGCAGTGGGATCTCGACGTTCTCCTCCGCGGTGAGGATCGGGATGAGGCCGAAGGCCTGGAAGATGAATCCGATCCGGTTGCGGCGCAGGTCGGCGAGACCGGAGTCGCCCAGGTCGGCCAGCCGATCACCGCTCACGCACACCGAACCTTCCGTCGGTCGGTCGAGCCCACCGAGCAGGTTGAGCAGGGTGGTCTTGCCGCTACCGGACCGGCCCTTCACCACCACCAGCGACTGCGGCTCGACCACGAGATCGACGCCGTCGATGGCGATCACCGGTTCGGGACCGGTCGAGTAGACCCGCCGGAGCCATCTCGCCTCGACGGCCGGCTGGGTGGTCACGACCGACCCGTGCTGATCAGTCATCGTCGTTCTCCGGAGCCTCGTCGCGCCACACCTTGATGTGGTCCGGGTCCAGGGTGAGCCGGACCCGGCGCTCGAGCTCCAGCGCATCCACGTACTCGTGAGGAAGCTGGAGTCGGCCGGCCCGGTCGAGCACGACGAATTCCTCCGCAGCCGAGCCGGCATCGCTGTCGCCGCGCCGGAGGAACTCGCTGCTCGTTCGGCCGTCCCGGATGGCGACGGTTCGGCGCACGTGGCCGGCCAGAAGTGGATCGTGGGTGACGACGATGATGGTCACTCCATGGGCCTCGTTCATCTCGCCGAAGAGGTCGATCACCTCGCCGGCCGTCGCGGTGTCGAGCTCTCCGGTGGGTTCGTCGGCGAGGATGACCGCCGGACGGTTCGCCATGGCCACCGCGATCGCCACTCGCTGCTGTTCTCCACCAGAGAGCTCGGCCGGACGATGCCGCAGTCGCTGTCCCAGCCCAACCTGTTGGAGGAGCGTCAGGGCACGGGTGCGACGCTCCCGCAGCGAGACACCGTCGAGCGCCATCGGGAACATCACGTTCTCGAGCGCGCTCAGGTAGGGAACCAGGTTCCGCGCGGTCTGCTGGCGGACGAAACCGACGACGGTGCGCCGATAGCGGATCCGATCCGCCGCCGTCATGCGGAGAAGGTCGTGGCCGGCGACCCGGGCCGCGCCGGCGGAGGGCACCTCCAGGCCGCCGAGCACCGCGAGCAGGGTCGACTTCCCGCTGCCGGAAGCTCCGACGATCGCGATGAACTCACGTTCCTCGACGATGAGGTCGAGCCCCTGGAGAGCCACCGCCTCGATGTCGGCCACCTGGAAGATCTTGACCAAGTTGTCGCAGACGACCAGGGCATTGCCGCCGAATCCATCCGGTTCGGAAGCCGCGCTCGTCCGCGAGTCGTCGGTGTCGTTGTGAACGGTCATCTCGGATGCTCTTCCTCTCGGCATCATGGACTCCTCTCGACGTCGTGAGCCAGCCGCAACATGTGGACCTCGGATCGTCGTCGTCCGACGAGAATCGAAATGGCCAGCGCGAGCACGAGCACGGCTGCGAACGCTGCGACGATGAGGAGGACTGCACCGCGATCGGTCACCATCGGCAGGGCGTCGGTCTGGTCGGCGAAGATCGCGAGATCGACTGCTGGCGCGAGCGCGTGGGCGCCACCGAGGCCGGTCATCAACCCCACCCCGACCGCGATCAGCAGGGGCGGCACCTGTTCGATCGCGGTGATCACCGTCGCCTGGGACCGACGGAGTCCGAGGGTGCGGAGGTAGGTGAGGTCACGAGCGCGGTCAGCCTCGGTCAGTGCCACCGCGCCGGCAGCAGTGATCGCCGCGAACAGGAGGGTCGAGGCGAGAATCGCCAGGAAGACCCGATCGGTCCAGACGGTGAGCGGTTCATCCGCCAGCGTGGCGAGGACATCCCCACGCGACGCCACGACGGTGGTCGGCGCGGCATCATCGAGACGCCGGGCGAGCTCGTCGGACGACAGCTCCTCACCGACCAACAGCACGGTGGTCGGGATCACCGGCGCACCATCGAGTGTCTGGAGCACCGATCGGTCGACCACGAGGAACGGCTCACCCGCGGGAACTCCGGGGAACCGTTCGGCGATCGCGACGATCGAGACGGTCGGATCGAGGTCGCCGAGGTCGATCAGCAACGCGTCGCCGATCACCGGCTTCTGTGGGCCTCCGAACCGTGTCGAGACGATTGCGGGGATGGCACCCTCGAGGTCGTCGGCGATCGTCAGGGCGTCGAGGTGCGTCACCAACTCACCTCGGCCCTGGAGTCGAACGGCATCGAGAAGGACGTCTCGATACGCCGCGCTGTCGAGCGCGATCAGGCGCACACGAGGTGAGCCCGGCCAGCGGAGTACAGGGGTCCCCGGCGCCTCGAAACCGCGAGCAACACGAACGGAACCATCGTCGAACCCCTCGATGGTCGCGGTCAGGAGCGTCGTGCCGGGGATGACGGAAGTGATCCGGTGTTCGGCCCCCACCTCCTGCCACGCATGGTTCGCCTGCGCGACGGTCAACGAGGTACGAGCGACCGACGTGAACACCGAAACACCGACCGCCATCACCACGATCACCACCGACACGCGCCCGGCTCGGCTCACTCCGGCCAGACGGCGCAGCCCGAAACAGACGACAGGACCGCGGGTCCGCGCCCCCGCTCGGGCCAGCACCCCGAGCAGGGGGCCGAGGATCCGCACCAACAGGAGGCCGATGGCCAAGCCGAGCAGGGCCGGAGCAGTCGCGAGCAGGAGGTCGACGCCTTGCTCGGCCGCGACCTCGTCGATCTCCCCGCGCCGCCGGAGCAGGGCAACCGAGGCCACGGCGACCAGGAATGTCGTGAGCTCCGCAACCGTCGAAGGGCGGAGGAGCCGAGGCCCGGCACTCGAGCGTCGACCCGCCCCAACGAACCGTCGGGCCGAACGATGTGTCCCAGACCAGGCGACGACGACGACCGCACCGACCGCGACCGCGACGAGCATCCTCTGCGAATCGCCGGCCGCTCCGGCGTCGATCGCCGAGGGTGCGACGATCCCGGCGACCACCACCGGTGGAACCACCCCCGCCAGCGCCCTTCGTACCGCCAGCCCGAAGAGTCGCAGCCTCGACGCCCCCCGGTCGGCCATGAGGCTCGTCACCGCGTACTGGCGGTCCCGGAGGAGCAGGCCCAGCGTGGCGAGAACGGCGAACGCGACGATCACCAGCCCGCCCACCGCAGTCGAGAGCAGCCGCACCGCCAGCGCTCGCCGATCGTGAAACTCATCGATCAGCCGCGGCACGTGCGTGACCACTTCTGCATCGACGGGAGCCATCCTCGCCACATCCGCCCTGAGCTCGTCGAGATCCAGCTGCTCCACCGCGCCGACGTCCAGGTCGTATCGCCACGTGTACTCGCTGTGAACGAGCGGGATGGCGCCGAAGAGCGGCCGGTAGCTCTCCGGAAGCATCAACGCCCTGGCGTGCACGATCCGGAAATCCGGATTCTCGATGATGCGGGGCCGGTGCAGCGAGTCGTCGCCAAACCAGAAGCCCTCGTCTGCGCTGGTCAGCTCGATGATGCCGGAGACCGTCACGACCATCTCGAGATCGCGCACCACACCCCAAGCGGGCCCCCAGGCCAGATCGCCGGCGTCGGGCCGGACCAGGAGCGCATCTCCGGCTTCGACCATCATGTCGCTCGCCGTCTGGGCGGTGACGGCGACCTCGAAGTGGTCGAGTTCGCTCACCGCACAGATCTGCTCCTCCTCGGGCTCGAAGCCCTCAGGGTCGAACCGATCGTCGGGGCAGTCCGGACCCACCAGCGCCGGGATCGGCTCGCGAAGGCGCGGGAGGTCACCATCGACCAACTCGAAGTGGTCCTCGACCTGCTCCTGATGCCGCAGCACGAGGAAGGTCGGGAAGGGGCCGGTCTCGTCATCGGGGAAGGAGGCCACACGGAACTGGGGGCTGTCGATCACGAACCGCGGCGTCGAGGTCGCTTCCTGTACCGACGCCGGCATGTGGTCGCTGCGGTAGTACTCGCCTCGGTCCCGAACGAAGCCGAGTGGTGTCTCCTCGGACCCGAACCGGATCCGTCCGTCGTGTTCGATCCGAACGTTTCTCTGCTCGGGCCGAGCGTCGAGCAGCGTCGTCCGTAGCTGCTCGGTCGATGCCCGGTCCAGTACCCGCGGGGCGAGCGACGCGAGGAACGCAGTCAGCAGAACAGTACCGATGACGGTCCCCACGACGAATCGTTCGGCCACGAGCTGGCGCCACCAGATGGCTCTCCCCCGGGGTAGCCGTCTCGCGCTCACTGTTCCGCTCCGAGTCGGGCCAGATCGTCGACCCCTCTCCGGGTCAAGGTGAGTACTACGAGCCCGACGGTGACCGCGAGGGCGCCGACCACCGCGGCATCGAGCGCGGCCACTGTCTCCCAGGGGTAACGCACGATCAGCTCGGGAACCGGATCCGCGCCGGTCCGGGTCACGGTGATCAGCGGGAGGATCACCGCCGCGAGCACGAATCCCAGGCCCGTTCCGAGCACCAGGCTGACGACCACCAACACCGTGAGCTCGGCGGCGAGCAGGGTTGCGAGTTGCCGCGACGACAATCCGAGCGCACGCACCATGGCGAATTCGGGAGCCCGCTCGCGAGCCGATACGGCCGCGTTCACCACGAATCCCACCACAGCGAACACTGCGGCCGCGAACAGCCCGAACCAGAACGCTCCGACGGTCCCCAGCGCCACGGGGTCGCGCCGCATCCCGTCGAGGAGCTCGTCCTGTGACACCACCTCGAAGCTGTCGATGGGATCGGCGAGCAGCCCAGCGCCGGCCGGACGCTGGTCCGGCGCAATGAGCCAGTACTCGTCGACGGTCTCCACCGGACGGCCAAGCTCGGTGTCCATGATCATGGCGGTAGGGAGGTCGACCAGGAACACGTCGGTGCGGAGTGGATCCACGGTGGGGAAGCCTTCGATGACCCCGAGGATGTGGGCCCGGTCCCTGGCGAGCTGGAGAGACGGCAGCCGGACGACTTCCCCGATCTCGTTCTGGGTCTCCTCGAGCCATGCCCGAGTGACCACGATCGGGAAGGTTTCGGGGAGGATTGTTCCCGGGGGCCGGAGGCCGAACACCGCGGGGGGTCGGTTGAATCCGGCACCGGTGCCGATCTCGTACAGGAGGGCGCCGGCCCGATCGGGGGTTGCTCGTCGGATGACCGGGTTCTCGATCACCCCGAAGACGGGAGCGAGCTCGGTCACGAGTCCGTCAGCGTCGACCGGGAGGTTGGTGGAGGTTCCCTCGCGGTCGGTCAGGACGAGAGGCCCGAGCTCAACCTCGAGGTTTCGGGCTGGTGGGGAGGGGATGGCGACCGCGAGCTCGATCCCGACGAGGGTCAGCGGCGCAACGGGCGTCACCGCCGATGCCTCGTCCAGCTGAACCGAGAGGTCGACCTCGAACACCCACGGGTCCTCGGCCGACTTCGCAGTTCCGAGACCGAGCCGATGGAGAAGTCCGTTCCCGTCCTGCAAGACGAGTGTCAGTCCGACCGAGCCCGCCGGATCGAGCGGCTCGCCGTCCCGATCCAGCACTTCCTCCTCGGTCACGGCGACGTCGATGCTCATCCGCTCGGGCTCGCCGGGTAGCGGGATCGACGCGAGCGTCGGACGCTCGGCCACCAGCTGGGCCATGAGGGAATCGAATTCGGGGGCCATGTCATTTCGGATGTCGACGGTCGTGGGTGCGAGCGACGCATCGAGGAAGAGGAACTGCCCGGTTCGTTCCGAGCCGAAGACCGGTCCGGACCCGCGGATGACCGGCATCGACTCGAGGATTCCGTCCATCGCCTCATGCACCGCGGTCAACTGAAGGTCGGAGATCGAGTCGTTCGTGCGGCGGTTGGGCTCGACCCGCAGATCGGCGCCGACCTGCTGGGCGGCCTGATCGACCTGGGCGTCGTCCCAGGTCACCGTGTACGCCGCCGCGAAGAAGGCGAGGCCGGTGGCGAGTATGAGAAGGAGTGCCGATCGGGCGTACCGGGTCGGCCGACGAGAGAGCTGCCAGCTCATCAACGCGGGCACGGCTCCTGCACCCTTGGCGGCGACGCGCTCGGCGAGTCGAGCGAGCGCCGGCACCACCCTCAGGGCGATGATCGCGCCAGCCAGGAGGCCGAGTGCCGGCCCGGCGATGACGAGCGGGTCGACACCGAGGCGGCCGTCGACTTCCGCAACGCGACGTGACCCGAGGTCACGGAGCTGCCACCAGGCCAGAGCGGCCAGCATCACCAGTGCCACATCGACGCCGCCGCGTTGGACGACCGAGCGGCGGCTGGCTCGTTCCTGGCGCTCGCCACCGGGGATCGATTGCCGCGCCGACCGGAGCGCGGGCCACGCCATGAGCAGGCCGGCGAGAAGCGCGGCTCCCCAGACGGCCAGGACCGATGTCGTGCTCACACGCGGCTCCAACTCGAGCCCGATCGAGCCCAGCGGGCCGAATCCGTCGGTGCCATCGACGAGCCAGGCCGCCAGCCATGGGGCCACGAACGCCGCGGGGACGGTGAGGATGGCGATCTCGGTGCTTGCGAGCGCGAGGAGTTGACGGGTGCTCGCACCCCGTGACGCCAGAAGCTCGGTCTCGGGGCGGCGGCTCTCGGCCACGAGGCCGGCGAGCATCACCAACGCGTACCCCGCGATGATGGCGAGCTCCGCCGTGACTGCGAGGACCCCGGCTCGGGTGACGGTCAGTGAACGGTCGACGCCGGCCAGCAACGGGGGCAGCCCGGTGACCACCGACGGATCCGAGAGTTCTCCGACCGCGAGGTCAGGGATCTCACCCAGCGACGTCCGGAGTCCATCGTCGATTCGTCCCACGCGGCGTCGAAGTTCGATCGCTCCCTCGATGTCGAGCCCGCTGAACGCGGGTTCCGCTCGCCAGGACGCGTCGATCCGCCGGGTGAACCCCTGCAACAGCGCATCGGGTGTCACCACGAAGGGACCGTGCGTGCGGAATGCATCCGACTCCGTCACTCCATCGGCGATGAGCGGATTGCCCGCCCAATAGTCATCGTCGACGTCGTCGATCCGGAAGATACCCACGATCTCGATGGAGAGCTCCAAGGCCGGTGGACGACTCGCGGAGACCTCGAGGACTTCGCCCACACTGATCCCGAGCCGTTCGGCCGCCCGCCCGTCGACTGCCACGGGATACGGCACTCCTGCAGCCGACGGCCAAGTGCCGGCGACGAGGGTGGCATGGGCTTCGATTCCCTCCCGGTACTCGAAACGGGCCAATTCCGTCGGCCCGTCGGGATCGTCACTGGCATCGCCGCCTCCGAGCCGGAAGGACTCGGAGCTCGCGGTTCTAACGACCCGAGATCCGGCCGACTGGACGACGGGTGCCAAGCGGGAACCGACGATCGCGTCGACCTCGGTGTAGCGGTCCGGGGACGAGCGAATGTCGACGGTCACCGAAGTGTCGTTCGCAGGAGCGTCGACCAGGCTGCGCTGGAGCGCGGCCAGGGTCACCGCATCGGCGTAGATCGGCCCTGCCGCGATCTGTACGAGGGCGAGCGTCACCGTGACGACCTGAGCGAGGACCATGAACCGGCTGGTGGCGAGCCGTTTCACCACCGCGCCGGGAACCGTCGGAAGCAGCGGGGCGGACAGAGTTCCTGTCGTAGTCGGCGTGGTGCCCGTCGATCAACTCAACTGCCGTGTTCGACACCCAGGTTCCGGCGCCTACTCGACAGGATGCTTCCCGGTCGGGGATGATCCGTTCGCTAC
>CAYFLT010000083.1:9816-19282 GCA_964344055.1 uncultured Candidatus Nemicrothrix sp. | reverse complement strand
TCCCTCCCCATGCCGGGTTCGACCAACCAGTCACCACCGAGCTCCACACGATCGAGATCGAGCCGGACTCAATCCTCCGAAACCTCTACGGCCCATCGAGCCGGGTGAACTCGCTGCACCATCAGACCATCGACACGGTGGCGGACGACCTCCGGGTCACCGCCCGTGCCGACGACGGTGTCATCGAGGGGCTCGAGCACCGGACCCTGCCGGTCGTCTCGGTGCAGTGGCACCCGGAGATGATGGCCACCCGAGACACCGACCCGATCTTCCGCTGGCTGGTCGAGGCGGCTTCTGCGACCGCATGAGCCACGATCACCACGATCGTGTGGTGTTCATCACCGGAGCCGGTTCCGGCATCGGACGGGCGACGGCGATCAGACTCGCGACGGAGGGGGCGTCGATCATCGTCGCCGACATCGACCCGACGGGAGCGGCCGAAACCGTTGCGCTCGTCGAACAGGCCGGCGGAGTCGCGCTCGCGGTGGTCTGCGTAGTCCGCAGCCGACCCTCGATCGCCCCCGCGCGGGACGACGCGGTCGAGCACTTCGGCACCGTCAGCTCACTGGTCAACAACGCGGGCGTGGTCACCATGGAGAGCCTCGACGAGCTGACCGAGGATTCCTGGGACCGCGTGCTCGACATCAACCTGAAGGGACCCTGGTTGGTCGCCCAGGAGTTCACGGAGACGCTCGCCGCGGCCACCCGCCCCGCTGTGGTCAACCTCGGCACCGTCGAGGGCGAGGTGGTCGTCTCGAGCCGCGGCACCTGCCAGGTCCACTACAACGCCTCCAAGGGCGGAGTGAAGATGCTGACGAAAGCCCTGGCGATCGAGATGGGCCGGAGGGGCATTCGTGTGAACGCCGTCGCCCCCGGACCGATCGCCACTGATTTCGTGTCGTTGGAGGGAATCACCTCCGACGAGGCCTGGGAGTACCTGTCGACCCGGCTGGTGATTCCCCGGGTGGGGCGGCCCGACGACGTCGCCGCGGCGATCTCCTTCCTCCTCTCGGAGGACGCGGCCTGGATCACGGGCGTCCACCTCCCGGTCGACGGCGGCTGGCTGACCCGCTGACCGAGGTCACCACACCACGGAGCGGAGGCGGTGACCCTCTTCACCGGCGTATCTCCCACCGAGATCCGAATATTTCGCAAATATGTCAGTTCGATGACGGAATTGGCCGGTGGCCAGGCTCTATGCTTTCGCCCTGCGGGACGGTTGCATCCACTCCCCCCAATCCCGGATGCCACCAAGGAGCGTCATCGGTGGAAACCAAGCGAGCCCCCAACGGCTACGACCGCGAGGAAGCGGACCGCCTGCGCCAGGAGAACCCCGGATCCGTCGCGAGCCGCAACGCCGACGGCACGTACCGCATCACCAGAGGACGCTGACCCTCCGGTCGCCGATAGCGTGGCCAACGTGTCTGCGACATCTGGCCCAGAGCAGCTCCGCTGGCTCGGTGACGAGAACGATCTCCGCAGCCCCGTTCTGATCGCGGCGTTCGAGGGCTGGAACGACGCCGGCGACGCGGCCAGCATCGCGGCCACCCATCTCGCCGACCGTCTCGACGCCACCACGGTCGCCGAAATCGATCCCGAACCGTTCTACGACTTCAGCACCACTCGACCGTTGGTCCAGCTCGACGACGCCCGCCGCCGGTCGATCACTTGGCCGGCCAACACCATTCGAGCTGCACGGGTCTCGGCCGCAGCCCGCGACGTCGTCGTGCTCGTCGGCCTCGAGCCCCAGCTCCGCTGGCGTTCGTTCTGCGAGCTCGTCGAAGCGGCGGCACTCCGTCTCGGCGTCTCCCAGGTCATCACCTTGGGCGCTCTCCTCGCCGACGTTCCCCACACTCGCGACGTCGAGGTCTACGGCTCCACCGACGACCCCGACCTCATGACCGAACTCAACCTCGCGCCCTCGAGCTACGAGGGACCCACCGGCATCGTCGGGGTGTTGTCGGGGCACTGCCGCAACGCAGGGTTCGCCACCGCGTCGTTCTGGGCAGCCGTGCCCTCCTACGTGCCGGGCGCGCCGTCACCCAAGGCTGCGCTCGCCCTACTCCACCGGGTCTGCGACACGCTCGGCACTTCGGTCTACGTCACCGACCTCGAAATCGCGGCCGCCACCTACGAGCGCCAGGTGAACGAACTCGTCGCCGAGGATGACGAGACCGCGGCCTATGTCGCGGACCTCGAAGAAGCCTGGGACGCCGCGGAAGAGGACGACCTCGACGACGACCCGGAACTGCTGGTCGCCGAGGTCGAGGAGTTCCTCCGCGACAACGAGTAGCCCGGGCTCTCGACCTGCACGGCAGGAATCCGACGCCTACGATCCGCCGCCATGACCGACCCGGGGGATTTCGGCGGCGTGATCGGCCGCACCGCAAACGACTCGACGCCGTGGTGGCCCGATCCGCCAGACCTCGACGGCAAGCCGAATGTGGTGCTCATCCTCTTCGATGACACCGGGTTCGCCCACTTCGGCTGCTACGGCTCGGACATCGACACACCGAACATCGACCGACTCGCGGCAGGTGGTATCCGCTACAACAACTTCCACACCACCGCCCTCTGCTCCCCCACCCGGGCCGCTTTGCTGACCGGCCGGAATCATCACACGGTCGGCATGCGGGCAGTGTCGAACTTCGACACCGGTTATCCCCATCAACGGGGCCGGATCAGCCACAATGCCGCCACGCTCGCAGAGGTGCTGAACGCGGCCGGCTACATGACCCACGCGATCGGCAAGTGGCACCTCTGCCCGATGAACGAGACATCGATGGCGGGGCCGTTCCACGACTGGCCGCTCCAGCGGGGATTCGACCGCTTCTACGGGTTCCTCCAGGGCGAGACGGACCAGTTCCACCCCGAGCTCACCTACGACAACCATCACATCGACCCGCCTTCGGGCGCGGAGGACGGCTACCACCTGAGCGAGGATCTCACCGACAAGGCGATCGATTTCATCCGCGAGACGAAGTCGATTCGACCCGACGTACCGTTCTTCAGCTACATCGCCTGGGGGGCCACCCACTCTCCGCACCAGGCCCCGCAGGCCTACCTCGACAAGTACCGCGGCCGCTACGACGAGGGGTGGGACGTCGTCCGCCGGCGCTACTACGAGCAACAACTCGAGCTCGGCATCATCCCGGAGGACACAGAGCTGGCACCCCGGAACCGAGGAGTACAGCCCTGGGAGGAACTCACCGACGCCGAGCAGAAGCTTGCCGCCCGGCTGCAGGAGGCGTTCGCGGCGTTTCTCGATCACACCGACGACCAGATCGGTCGCCTCGTCGACTACCTCGAGTCGATCGGCGAACTCGACAACACGATCTTCGTCGTGACGTCCGACAACGGTGCGAGCCAGGAGGGATTCGCCGCCGGGGTCGTAGACGAGATGCGCTTCTTCAACGGGGTCCCCGAACCGGCCGAGACCGCGGTCTCCCGGCTCGACGACATCGGTGGACCAAACAGCCATTCCAACTATCCGTGGGGTTGGGCCCAGGTCGGCAACACCCCATTGAAGTGGTACAAGCAGAACACCCACGGCGGCGGTATCCGTGACCCACTCGTCATCCACTGGCCCGATCGAATCCAGGACGCGGGCGGAATCAGAGGCCAGTTCCACCACGTGACCGACCTGACGCCCACGATTCTCGATCTGGTCGGCATCGAGCAGCCGGCTGTGTTCAACGGGCGGGATCAGCTGCCGGTGGCCGGAGTCCCGATGACCTACACGATCGAGGAGCCCGACGCGCCGACGACGAAGCGGGCGCAGTACTTCGAGATGTTCGGCCACCGAGGTATCTGGTCCGAAGGCTGGAAGGCGGTCACCCGGCATCGCCTCGGCCACTCGTTCGAGGAGGACGTGTGGGAGCTCTACCGGCTGGACGAAGACTTCTCCGAATGTGTCGACCTCGCCGAGGAGATGCCCGAGAAGCTCGAGGAGATGAAGGCGCTGTGGTGGTCGGAGGCCGAGAGGCACGGCGTACTCCCGCTGGACGACAACGTGGTCGGCATCGCGTTCCAGCCTGAACGGGCCGGCACCACCCACGCCACCAGGGACTACCGCTACCTCCCGCCCCTCTCTCGGATTCCGACCGAGGCCGCGCCGGCCATCGCGGGCCGGAGTTGGCGCATGACCGCCGACATCGATCGACCGAACGGCGACGAAGACGGCGTGCTGGTGGCGTTCGGCACCGCCAACACCGGTCTCAGTTGGTACGTCAAGGACGGGGACCTCGTGTTCGACTACAACCTGTTCGGCGAACACCATGTCGTGCGAACGCCGGCGCCGGTCGGCCCCGCGGAGGTCGAAGTCAGATTCGACCGCGACGACGAGGGTGCCGCCACGAGCATCGGCATCGTCGGCGGGGAGCAGGTGACCGGTCGGGTGCCCTGGGTACTCCGCATGATCAACACGTCGGGCATGGACGTCGGCCGGGACGCCGGCTCGGCGATCTGCCCGGACTACGAGGGCCCGTTCCCCTTCACCGGACTGTTCTCGGAACTGCGATGTGAGATCACCGACGTACTCGACCCACATGAGGTCTTCGCACGCGATCGGGCCCGCATACGTGAGATCCTGACGCAGCAGTGAGGCTCCGCGCCGTCAGGCGGCGGTCATGCAAGCCGGGCGTCGATCCAGCGGATCGTCTCGTCGACGATGTCGAGCCCGGTGGGCTCGTTGAATATCTCGTGGCCGAGGCCGTCGTAGACGATCCGATCGGCGACATCGATCCGCTCCAGCGGCGCCGATGACTCGGCCGGGACCAGCTTGTCCTCCGCACCGTGGAGGCAGAGGGTCGGCACGGTCAACGAATCGAGCCGGGCGTTCGCGACGTCGATCGCATCGAAGAGTTCCATCGCGATCGACACGGTGACGAAGTCGGCCCGCAGCGGATCGTCACGGAACTTCTCTCCCACCGAGACATCGGACGCGTAGATGGTGGGATCGAACGGCTCGCGGAATTCGTAGGTCGGCGACAGGCGGCGTACAAAGCGACCGACCCGCCGCATCATCTCGCGCCGTGGGTCGAGCTCGACTCCGAGAGCCGGCCCGGAGAGCACGGCGAGGTCCGGGAGAGGACGGCCGTCAAGGCAGTAGCTGACCGTCATCAGGCCGCCCATCGAGTGCCCCAGCATCACCGTGGGGAGACCCAGCCGGCGGACTTCCGCCAGCTGATCCTCCACGTCGTCGAGGAAGTCGTTCCAGTTGTCGAGGTACGCGCGAGTGCCACCCGATTGGCCGTACCCCCGATGGTCGATTCCGATGACGTCGAATCCAGCATCGGCCAGCCGGTCGCCGACGTGCTCGTAGCGGCCGGAGTGCTCGGAGATCCCGTGCAACAGCAGGACGGCCGCCCGGGCCGCGCCGGTGGGTTCCCAGCGACGGCGCAGCTGGATGAGGCCGTCTCGGGTCGTGCCGTGGTCAGTTGTCGAAGGCATTCGGTCTCCAGGAAGCAACGGGGTCAGACCCCAAGAGCAACGGTCAGTGGTGGGGGTCGCCTCTCCAGACGGGATCCCGGGGCCAGTCGAAGTCGACGGAGACCTCCTCGCCACGGATGGCGCGGAAGGCGTGCTCGGCCCAGATGTCGGCGTTGACGGTGGGGTGCGGAAGGTCGTCCTCGGCGAAGAACCCGGCGTCGGTGACCTCGAGTGGGTGGGGGGTGATCGCCCCGCCGATGACACGACAGTGGAAGACGATCGACACGAGCGGGATCCGAGTGAAGCCACGGCGCTGACCGTCGAGGATCGCGATCGGCCGGACGATCTCGCAGTCGATCCCCGTCTCTTCACGCACCTCCTTCACGACGACCTCGGCCGGCGAGTAGCCGACGTCGGCCCACCCGGTCGGGAACAGCCAGACTCCGGAGTCGGCGCGCTGAATCATCAGCAGCTCACCGTCGTCGTTGCCCACCATCGCACCGACGGTGACCTTCGGGGTCACGTAGCCCGCCACTCCCGAACCGATGAGGTCGTACCACTCCGACACTTGACGGGCAGGGTCGATCCCGGTGGCGACATGGGATCGAATGTCCGCCGCCACCGCGAGGATCTCCTCGAACCGCTCCCGCTCGTAGAGGTTGTCGGTGAAACCCAGCCCCGTGCGGGCGATCGCCGAAAGCGACTCCGCCCAGCGGAGCAACTCCTTTTCGGTCGCGGGACCCTCGGTCACACCTGACACCTCGTCAGCATGGGCTGCACCCTAGCGAGCAGCTAGGGCACGTACTGGCTCACGATCTCGGTGATCTCTCCGCCGTTCACGTAGATCCACATCAGGCAGAAGTCGAAGCAGTCCTGGAATTCCCCCGGATCGGCGAGGAAATCCGCAAACGTCACCGGATGGGTGGCGATGTCGAGACCGAGTCGGTGAGCGAGCGCTCCGGATGCGACGGGCATCGTCCGCAGCGCCGGATTGTCGTTGGTGATGATGTAGTCGTTCGGGGGCGGGGACTCCTCACCACGGGCCGTGGCCTGCGCCGTGGCCGCATCACCGCTGTAGAAGCAGGCGAGATCGAACTCGATCTCCGTGACCGACCAGCTGGTCGGGAATACGAACCAGATCCCATCGGGCAGGGTCCCGGCACCCGGCGCGCAGCCCGAACCGTGCGGGTCGTCGGGCCCTCCGAGCACGTCCGGGAAGAAGCCCGCACCGGGGTACACGAACCCGCTCGGGGCTGTCGAGGTGGTCGGGCTCACCGTCGTGGCGGGAGCGGCGGTGGTGGCCGGTGCAGCGGTAGTCGTTGGAGTGGCAGTCGTCCCCGGCGCAGCCGTGCTGGTCGTGGTCGAGGAGGTGGACGGCGGCGCCGAACTCGTGGACGTGGCGGGCGACTCCGGGGTGGTTGTCGTGGTCGGGTCGGCCGGCCCGGCATCGTCGGACTCCGCACCGCAGGCAGTGGCGACCGCGAGGACGATCGCGACGGCCAAGACGCGTCTCATCCGCGCTCCTTCCGAGGGGGTTGTCAACCGCAGCATCGCGTCCGGATCCGGCAGCAGGCTAGGGCCGGAGGTCGGATCGGAGGTGTTTCGGGTGCCTGGCACCAGCGAAACAACTAGGCGTCGCTTCCGATTGCGGAGAGGACGGCGAGCTCGATCTCGGCGAGGTAGTCGGGATCCAGGATCTTGCCGCCATCGGGGCCGCGCACGTAGAAGCTGTCGATCACATCGTCGCCGAGCGTCTGCACCTTTGCGGACACGATGTCGAGATCGAGCTCCACCATGGCGCGGGTGACGCGGAACAGGAAACCGATCGAATCCGGCCCCCGCACCTCCAGGACGGTCGACGTCGTGGACGCCTCGTTGTCGACGACGATCTGCGGCTCTGCCGGACGAGCAGTCGTGACCCGCTGGTAACGGTAGGTCCGCGCCCGGCGCAGCAGTCTCGCGGTGATGGCGAGCTTGCGCTGGATCGCGAGACGGACGTCGGCGATCACCCGGTCCGGCCGCTCCTCCAGGCCGATCCCGCCGCCGATTCGGATCTCCTGCAACGCCATGTCGCCCGACGTGTAGAGGTTCGATTCCAGGATCTCCACTCCGTGGAGCGCGAGCGCGCCGGCCACCCGGCTGAACGTGCCGATCCGGTTGCTGGTGACGACCGTGATCAGATGGCCATCGATCCTGACCACCTCCTCACCCAACTCGAGCAGAGACCGCTGTTCGTCGGAGGGGAACGCGGACTGGAGCGCCTCGACTCCGCCGCTCTGGAGGTAGTGCGTGGCCCGCCGGGTGAGCTCCCCCACGAGTTCGGCCTTCCACCCACCCCACGCCGAGGGGCTGGTGGCGATCGAGTCGGCCTCGGTCAAGGCGGCCAGAAGCTCGAGTGTGACGACCGAATCGATCTCCTCCGCCACGAACCGGATCGTCCGTTCATCCTCGAGATCACGCCGGCTGGCCACATCCGGGAGCAGGAGATGGTGCCGTACGAGCGACGCGAGCACCTCGACATCCGCGGGTGGATAGCCCATCCGTACCGCGATGCGCCGAACCAGACCGACCCCCACTTCACTGTGGTCACCCGGGTAGCCCTTGCCGATGTCGTGAAAGAAGGCGCCAACCACGAGAAGGTCCGGACGCTCGACTCGGTCCACCAGCTTGGCGGCCTCGGCCGCAGCCTCGAACAAGTGTCGGTCCACGGTGAAGCGGTGGTAGGCGTTGCGCTGGGGACGGCTTCGGTTCGGCGACCACTCGGGCACGATCCTCGTGATCAAGTCGACCTGGTCGAGTGCTTCGAGGACTCTGATCGCCTCCTGCCCCTCGAGGAGGAGGTCGACGAACAGTTCCCGGGCCACGTCGGGCCAGGGGTCGGGTAGGTGAGGGCTCTCGTCGGCCAGTCGGTCGAGCACGTCTCGTTCCACGAACGCGTCGTTGCGGGCGGCCACCAGCGCAACCCGCAACGGCATCACCGGATCGGTTCCGACCGGCGCGTCGTCCAGCAGCCTCACGGTTTCGTCGACGATCTGGATGCCGTTGCCGAGATCGCGGGTCTTCTGGCGCCAACGACGCCGGGTGCCTCGGATGTGGATCCGGTGCATCACCGCATCCTGGATCCAGCCGACGGTCCGGCCGGCCGCCGCGACCTCCGCCATCAGGTCATCGGCATCGCGGTGACCCAGCACGGCCGCCACCTCGTCCTGCTCCTGCAACAACAACAGGTTGCTGGGACGCCCGGTGAGCCGGTGCAGCTCCATTCGGGTGGACAGGAGGGTGTCGTGGGGCCCGGCGAGCCCGCTCCGCTCGGAGTCGTCGACGAGCTCGGAGTCGGCCCGATCGATCCAGTGGAGCGTGTGCACATCTCTCAAACCACCGCGAGCCAGCTTGAGGTCCGGCTCGAGGAGGAACGCGACCTCACCTGCCGACTCGTGCCGATCGCGAGTGGACTCGACGATTCGCGGCAGCATCTTGTCGATGTTGGACCGCCACTGCTCCTCTGAGCGTCGGGCGAGCTCGTCGACCAGGCGGGACGAGCCGCCGATCAGCCGGATGTCGAGCAGCGAGGTGGCGGTGTCGAGATCGTCCGACGCCAGCTCCAGGGCCTCCTCGACCGTGCGTACCGCATGACCGAGCTTCATACCGGTGTCCCAGATCGGGTACCAGATCCGCTCCGCGACCTCGGCCACTGCGCCCGTGCCGTCGTGGATCAGGAGGAGGTCGAGATCACTGCCGAGACTCAGATCGCCACGGCCATAGCCGCCGACCGCCGCGAGCGCGACTCCCCTGACCTCGCCGACCCCGGCCACCACCGACTGGAGCCAGGCATCGACCTCGGCGGTGTAGGCACGCGACAGCGCGGTGCCGACCAGCGACGAGTCGGCGATGACCGCAGACGTGGCCGGGATGGTGTTCACCGGGTCGAGGGTACCGCCCGCGAGGCCCTGCCTCAGTCGACGTAGGCAGACTCCGCGTGCTGGGTGACGTCGAGACCGATGCGCTCGGACTCCTCGTCCACCCGGAGACCGATGGT
>CAYFLT010000083.1:9068-9806 GCA_964344055.1 uncultured Candidatus Nemicrothrix sp. | reverse complement strand
CAGGAACGTGATGCCGAACGAGTAGGCGAGCACGGCACCCATGGACACGATCTGGTCCCAGATGAGCGCTCCGCCGCCCCATCCGCCACCGAAGAGGGCCCCCTCCTGGAAGTCGGCTCCCGCCTCCGGGGTGAAGGCGTCGACGTCCGCGAACAGGCCGAGGAGGAGTCCGCCGATCAACCCGCCCACCATGTGTACACCGACGACGTCGAGGCTGTCGTCGTAGCCGAACTTCGTCTTGAGCTGGATGGCGAGATAGCAGACGACGCCGGCCACCAGCCCGAAGATGATCGGGCTGAGGCCACCGACGAATCCGGCCGCCGGCGTGATCGCCACCAGGCCCGCGACGACGCCGGATGCCGTGACCGTCGCGCACCTTCTCCACCGCCAGCCAGCCGAGCATTCCGGCGCCGCCGGCCACGAACGTGTTGAGCACCGCACGAGCCGCGAATTCGTCAGCTCCCAATGCGGAACCGCCGTTGAAGCCGAACCAGCCGAACCACAGGATCCCGGCGCCGATCGTCACGAGCACGAGGTTGTGGGGGAACATCGCCTGCTGCGGCCAGCCCCGCCGCTTGCCGAGCACCAGGACCAGCGCCAGGGCCGCAACGCCGGCGTTGATGTGGATCGCGGTCCCGCCCGCGAAGTCGAGCACGCCCCAGCTGTGCATCCAGCCGCTGTAGACCCAGTAGAAGACCGGGCAGTACACGACGACCGACCACACCGGGACGAAGACGA
>CAYFLT010000083.1:0-9058 GCA_964344055.1 uncultured Candidatus Nemicrothrix sp. | reverse complement strand
GCACCCGAGATCAACGCAGGCGTGATGCTGGCGAAGGTCATCAGGAAGAACACCGAAACGAGATCGCCGGCCGACTTGATCCCCTTCAGACCCCAGAATTCGGTCAGGCTGCCGACGAACCCGCCGCCGTCACCGGTCTCCGCCACCGCGAGGCTGTAGCCGAACAGCACCCAGATGATGCTGATCACACCGACGCAGTACATGTTCATCATCAGCATGTTCAGCACGTTCTTCGACCGGACCATGCCGCCGTAGAACAAGGCCAGGCCGGGGATCATGAACAGCACGAGGGCTGTCGAGATCAGCATCCACGCGAGATCCGCGCCTTCCATCGGTTACCTCCCTGTTCGGCCCGTCGGAGCGAGCGAGCACCACCGGCCCACGAACCTCGAGCCGATGCGAGGAACCTACGAATCCGTTGTTTCCGGATTGTTTCGGCACGCTGATGCCCGTGTTACCTCCCAGTCCGCAGGCGAGGATTCAAGTCCGGGGCGTTCGGGTCGATGGAACGGGTGATCTCGACGAGAGGCGTTGACCAATGGCGTGCTCCCACGCGACCTCCTGCCCACTGTTCCCGCACCTGAAGGCGAGCCTTGCGGGATGGCGATCCTCCTATTGCGACTCGGAGGCGGGCTGGAACCAGTGCGCCCGCTACGAGCGCAGTCTCAAGGGTGATCCGGTACCCCTGTCGCTCCTCCCCAACGGCCGGGTGATCCAGATGCTCGAAAACGATCCGGCCCAGGACGTGCCCGCAGCCCACGACGACACCGAACTCACCGAAGCGGTGCCGGTGTCGTGGTGGAAGCGGATGTTCGGGCGCAAGGCCGCGGAAGAGAAGATGCACGCATGATGGACTACTGGCCCTGGTGGGCCGGCGCGCTCGCCCTCGGAACGGTGGCCTTCGGCTACTGGCTCGCGCTGGGTACGACGATCGGCGTCTCCGGCGCCTGGGATCGGGTCTTCAACTGGAGGACCGAGCGGGACACCGAGCGGCTCAACCATTCCTTCGATTCCTCTTCGTTCGAGGCGGCCCTGGCTGCCGCCACCGCGGACGAGTTCGGCGACACGATGGTGGCCGCCCCCTCCGAGCCACCCTCGACCCCAGTGGCTCGGGGGCCGCTGCCGGTCGTGACCCAGGCGGTGCTGCTCAGCTCGATCTTCCTCGGCGCACTCCTCGCCGCGGTCGTCAACGGCCGCTTCGAACTCCGGGCCGACATGGGCGAGGCCTTCAGCGAAATCGTGGTGGACGGCCCGATGATGTGGCCGGTCCTGTTCATCGGTGGCATCGCCGTCGGCTTCGGCACCCGCATGTGTGGCGGCTGCAGCTCCGGACACGGCCTGAGCGGCGTGGGCCGCCTCCAGCCCCGGAGCATTGTCGCCACCGCGGTGTTCTTCGGAACCGGCGTGGCCGTGTCGTTCCTGCTCTGGAAGGTGATCTGAGATGGCTGCTACCACCACCCGCACCGTTCACACCACGTCGACCAACGGCACGGTCGTCTGGGTCGGCATCTTCGGCGCCTTCCTCGGCTTCTCCCTCGGAATGATCGGATTCGGTGATTTCGCCGAACTCAACGCCATGTTCACCTTCCAGGACTGGCGCATGTTCCTGTCCTTCGCCGGCGGGGTGAGCATGGCCGCCGTCCTGTTCACCACCTTCGCCCGCCACGACCGCGGACCGAATCTGCCCTTCCACAAGGGCATCGTGCCCGGTGCCGTCCTCTTCGGCGCCGGATGGGCCCTCACCGGCGGTTGTCCCGCGATTCCGATCGTCCAGGTGGCCACCGGCTACGTACCCGGCCTCGTCACGTTGGCCGGCGTCGTCGTCGGAATGCGGCTGTTCCGCAAGACGAACAGCCGGTGGTTCCACCTCGACCCGGGAAGCTGTGGCCTGGGCTGACCTCGTCAGTAGGGCCAGTCGTTGGTCCGGTGGCCGAGTACTCGGGTGAGCGGCCCGAGCTTCGCCACCAACAGGACCTTGATCAGCACATTCCGGATGAACCAGGGAAGCTGCAGTGCCTGACGCAGGCCATTGCGAATCCGTTCCCCTGTCCTGAGGTTGGCGCGCTCGTACTCCGCCATGGAGCGTGACCGGCCGATGTAGCGCCAACGACCATCGATGAACGTGGTCGTTAGCAGCGCAAGGGTGACCCCGATCGAGCTGAACGAGTCGTGGATCAGAAGGGTGCCACCGCCGCTCACCCGATTCCCCCACTCGACGATGTCGGCTCGGGCCGGTCCGAATCGATGCGCACCATCGATGTAGAGCAGGTCGACGTCGCCATCGACATCAGCGTGGGCATCGTTGCTCGTCCTGCGGACGTGACGAACCCGGTCGGCGACTCCCGCACGCACGAGGTTGTCGTGGAACACGTCGAAGTCTGCGTCACCCTTGGCCTGATCGGGGGCGATCTCTTGAGGGCCTCGATCACCGCCACCATGCGGATCGATCGCGACCAGCTCGACGCCCGGTCCGGCGGCCGACGCGAGGACGATCATCGACCGGCCCCGAAAGCTCCCGATCTCCACTGCCCGCGTCCCCTCGCCGAGGTCCGACCCTCGGTCGTACAGCAGGCGGGCCTGACCGTCGGTCATCCAGCCCTCGACGTCGGCGACCATTGCCAACACATCGGGGAAGGGTGGTCGATCGGACATCGGCGGCGAGCCTAGTGGCGTCCCATGCCGGCGCCGTCGGCGGAGATGCACGTGAGCACGCGCCGCTCCCCACATCAAGCCGGGCTCGTGGAGCGATGGGTCGATGTCGGCGAAGGTCGCAGGTCCGACCTCGTAGAGGTCGAGCGGGAAGGCCGCCGCCGAGAATTCGTCGCGCCGCGACTTGGGGACTCCAGCCTCCTCGAGCAGGGCTGTGATCGGCCCTGTGGCGGCCCGAACGGCGGCCAGTGGGCTGCCGGCGCCGGAGTCGACATCAGCCTGGAGGATCCGTCGGAGCTCGGGTCCCAGCTCGGGCGCAATCGCCGCAATGACCGCCTCGATCGAGTCCGGTCCGACGACGACGTCCTCCGCCGCAGCCCGCTCCGTGATCGTCCGACGGACCCACGCGGGGATCGCCACGAGGATCGCGTCGCAGAGCTCATCGGCCAGGGCCGAGAGTTGCCGTTCGTCGTCCTCGAGGGCCGGCTCGATCACGAGCCAAGACTACGGTGGCGACGTGGCCCTGGATCTGAGCGACCGTGATCAGGCCATGCTCGGTGGCGAGGAGGGACCCGCTGTCGCGCTGGCCATGAGGGTGATCACCCGAGTCGCGGCGTCCATGGGGGCCGAACGGCTCCTCGACATCAGCGGCGCCCACATCGACTCCTGCCTCTACCACGGCCAGGTCGGTCTCGACTTCGCCCGCCGGCTGGCCGACGACGGCGCCCGGGTGACGGTGCCGACCACGTTGAACGTGTCCTCGCTCGACCTCATTCACCCAGAGCTCTACCGGGGAGACGACGCCACCCGCACCGCGGCCCGCGCCCTCATGGCGGCCTACGAGGAGATGGGTTGCCGTCCGACCTGGACATGTGCCCCCTACCAACTGGAGGACCGACCTCGTTTTGGTGAGCACATCGCGTGGGCCGAGTCGAACGCGATCTCCTTCGCCAACGCGGTGATGGGCGCCCGGACGCACCGCTACGGCGACTTCATCGACATCTGCTGTGCGGTCACCGGACGCGCCCCGGCTGCGGGTCTCCATCTCGATGACGCCCGGCGGGCCACGGTCGTGGTCGACGTGTCACCGATCCCCGCGGCACTGCTCGCCCGAGACGTCGCCTATCCGTTGATCGGCCACCATGTCGGGCGGCTGGTCGGCTCGCAGGTACCTGCGATCGTGGGGCTGCCGGAGGGAACGTCGGAAGACCGGCTCAAGGCACTCGGCGCCGCCGGGTCGTCCTCCGGTGCGCTCCCGATGTTCCACGTGGTCGGCTCCACCCCCGAAGCCCCGACCCTCGATGCCGCACTCGGCGGCCTCGAGGCTTCGACCATCGCCATGAGTGTCGAGGATCTGGTCGTGGCCCGCGACCAGCTGACCACCACCCGCGACCACCGACGGCTCGGGGCAATCAGTCTCGGCACGCCCCACTACTCCGTCGCCGAGTTCGGCGGTCTGGTCCGGCTGCTCGACGGTCGATCGGTCCAGCCGTCGGTGCGCCTGTACGTGAACACCGGCCGAGACGTGCTCAACGAGATCCGTCTGCGCGGTTGGGAGCGCCTGCTCGACGAGGCCGGCGTCCAGATCGTCACCGACACCTGCACCTACATCACTCCGGTGATGGACGATGTTCACGGGGTCACGATGACGGACTCGGCGAAATGGGCGTACTACGCACCCGGGAACATCGGAGTCGATGTCGTCTTCGGAAGCATCGAGGACTGCGTGGAGTCGGCCGTGGCCGGGCAGGTCCGGCGTGACGACGCGATGTGGACGGGACACGATGGCTGAACCGCCAACGGTCGTGGTCGCCGGTGAAGCGTCGGGAAGAGTGCTCGCGCTGAGCGAGCCGCTCTCGTTCTGGGGCGGCTTCGATGCCGAGTCCGGCACGATCATCGACCAATCACACCCGGAAGTCGGAGCCTCGATCACCGACCAGGTGTTGGTGATGCCGACCGGCCGCGGGTCGTCGTCGGCTTCGACCGTGCTCGCCGAAGCCATCCATCTCGGTACCGGGCCCTCGGCGATCATCATGCGGGAGCCCGACGAGATCGTGGCCCTCGGCGCCATCGTGGCCGACGAGCTCTACGGCATCCGCGTGCCGATCGTCGTAGTGGACGACGACACCTACGCCGCGGTGGTCCGGGCCGATCGGGTGACGATCGGCCCCGGCGGTGAGCTGACCTACTGATCGATCCCGAACACCAGCTGGGCTGCCGCAACGTCCTCGAGCGCGGTTCCCGCCGACTTGAAGAGGGTGATCTCGTCGTCCGCGGTCCGGCCGGGATGACGACCGGCGACCAGGTCGGCGAGATCCCCGGCGATGTCGGAGGTGGAGATGACACCATCGGCGAGCGGCTGGGCGAGGTCACCCGCGAGCACCGCGTCCTCGTGGGTGTCGACGAAGACGGTGCTGCGCAGCACCGCATCGTCGTCTGACTCGCGGGTGTCGAAGTTGAATCCGCCCACCAGGTCGAGGTGGGAACCCGGAGTGAGCAGTTCGCCCTTCACGAGTGGTGTGGTGGCACCCGTGACGCAGCTGATCACGTCGGCCGCCTCGACACTGGTGTCGAGGTCCGCGCTGACCGAGGCAGCCACGCCCTCCGAAGCCACCTGGTCGACGACCACCGATGCCTTGTCCGGGTCGCGCCCCCACACCTCGACCGTCGAGTAGTCGCGCACGAAGGCGTGGGCGAGCACGGCCTTGGAGGCGAGTGCGCCGGAGCCCACCACCAGCAGGTGACGGGAGTCGGGACGGGCGAGTCGCTTCGCCGCCACCGCGGACGCCGCAGCAGTTCGGCGGGTCGTGAGCTCGTTCGCCTCGCACGCGCCGACGACCGAGCCGGTGCGGCCATCGAAGAGGAGCACTCCGGCCTGGACCATCGGCAGGTCGATTGCCCCGTTGTCGGGGAAGACCGTCACGCACTTCACCGCGATCAGCTCACCCGTGATCCACCCGGGTTTCATCAAGAAGGTGGCGTCGTTGCCGTTTGCGTCGGGTACGACGTGGGCGGTGCGCGCGGGGGCGACCGCCGCCGGCTCGACCATCACCCGTTCGATCGCCTCGATCAGTTCGCCCCAGGGAAGCGCCGCTGCCACCTGATCGTCGTCGAGCGCCCTCATTCGTCCTCCTCGGGGTACCAGTCCTCGATCCCGATCCCGAGCCCGTCCGCGATCCGGTTGGCGTAGGCGTAGTAGGCCACCACCTCACAGATGTCGAGGATGTCCCGGTCACTGAAGCCGGCCTCGCGAAGCGCCACCACGTCAGACTCGGTCATCTCCCCCGGCGCCTCGGTGAGCTTCACGGCGTAGGTCAGCATCGCAGTGCGCTTCTCGTCCAGGCCGGCGCTGCGCCAATCGACGTCGACCCGACCCAGCAACTCATCGTCCTTGAGGAGCCGGCGCAGACCGCGCCGGTGATGCGTGAGTCAATAGTGGCATTCGTTCACTGCACTGACCACGTAGGCGATCAGCTCCCGTTCGACCTTCCGCAGCGTGGCGGTCCCGGACATCGCCGAGCTGTAGAGCGCGTTGTGGGCACCGAGCCCCTTCGGATTGAGCGAGTGGATCGCCATGATGTGGTCGACGCGGCCGAGCGCCTTGTCGACGACGGCGTCGTAATGCTCTGCCAGTGGGCCCTCCCACTGATCGTCGGGAACCGTTTCGATCCATGCCATTGCGGGAGCATGCCACGTCGAGCTACCGCCCGGCTCAACTGCACACGATGGCGAACTCTCGGTCCCGGACGTACTCGAATGCGAGCGTGCCCGTGACCACGTAGGCAAGGTCGACATCGCCTGGGGCGATCCAGAGCTCACGGTCGCCCTGCCGGTAGCCCGTGTCCGCCACCGCGGGCGGCAACAACATCACCTCGCCCACTTCCGATCGCTCAACGGTGTCGAAGTCGCCGAGCCGATGTCGGGGATCGCGGATGAACCAGCGCTCCTCGCCATCGCCGAGCGGCCCGCCGACGATCACGTATTCGATCGACTCCCAAGCGCAGTGGGGATCGCCGGCGATGGTGGTGAGCACGTCGGTGCGCACGGGGCAGCCGGACTCGTCGGTCCACCGCCCGTAGAGCTCGGCATTGATGACACGCTCGAACGGCTCGACCGAGACGTCGAGGGGGCCGCCAGGTTCCACACCCGCACAGCCGTCGACCCGTCGAGCGCCGCGGAAGGCTTTCGCCTCCAGGTCGATCCCCTCGGACTCCACCTCGGTCGGGTAACCGTGCTCCAAGTCGAACCTCGCGTTCAGCGCGGCGCCGGACTCGAGCCGCTCAGCGAGGATCACGAAGAGCTGATCGACCGCGAACGGATCATCGTTGTCGAGCGACTGGTTCTCTCGATCGACCGTGACCAGCTCGGACCGCTCCGTCCCCTCGTACTCACCCTCGTACCAGATCTGGTAGACGTCCGGCGCGTTTGCCTCCCACTCCATCCGGGCCTCGGCGAGCCGTTCCGCATCCACGCCGAAGAGATGCCGGCCGCATCCCACCAATGCCAACCCGAGTACCGCCATCCTCACGACCGACCGCATGCTCCTCCCTTCGATCGCGCTCCGACCGTAGTGTCTGGGAGGCAAGCCTTGACCTCAGCCTCATAACCGATTAGTTAAACGGTTATGGCGATCACGGAGGCGGCAGCCATCGATCTCGAAAGCGTGTTGAAGGCGCTTGCGAGCGAACGCCGCCTCCAGATCCTGGAATGGTTGAAGGACCCCACCGAGCACTTCCCCCCGCAGGTGCACGGCGATCCGATCGAGCACGGTGCCTGCAACCAATTCATCGCCGACAAGCTCGGCGTCAGCCAGCCGGCGGCGTCACGACACCTCAAGGTGCTCGCCGACGCCGGACTCATCATCCCCACGCCCCGCAAGGGCTGGACCTACTACCGGCGTGACGAGGCGGCCATCACCGCCTTGAAACGCCGGATCGACACCCTCTGAGGAACCACCATGACCGCACATCCTGATCTGGCCGGGAAGGTCGTCGTCGTCACCGGCGCCGGCAAGGGAATCGGCGAGGCGATCGCCGAACGCTTCGGATCGGTCGGCTCGTCCGTTGTCGTCAACGACGTGGACGCGGAGTCCGCCATCAGCGTCGCCGAGTCGATCAAGGCCGCCGGCGGCACCGCGATCGCGGCGCCGGCCGACGTCAGCGACAGCGCCCAGGTCGATGCCATGTTCGACGCGGCGATCGAGGAGTTCGGCACGGTCGACGTACTGATCAACAACGCGGGCCTCGTGTCGCCGATGCTGCACTTCTTCGACGCCGACGAGGACTGGTGGCGCCGGATCATCGACGTCAACCTCACCGGCCACTTTCTCTGCTGCCACCGCGCCGCTCGCATCATGGCCAAACAAGGCGGCGGCTCGATCATCAACATGAGTTCCGGTGGCGCCACTCGGGCCCACCGCAGCTTCACCGCCTACGACGCGTCGAAAGGCGGGATCGAGGCTCTCACTCGGGCGATGGCACTGGATCTCGGCCCGTACAACATCCGGGTCAATGCGCTCATGCCCGGGTCGATCGACACGGCCGGCATGGACGACGAGGCGCGGAAGTACCGCGGGGTCAACATTCCGGCGGGGCGGATCGGCGATCCATTCGACATGACCGGCCCGGCGCTGTTCCTCGCGTCGGACGATGCCGGCTACGTCACCGGAGACGTGATCAAGGTCGATGGCGGCATGCTCGCCCAGCAGCGCAGCGCCACTGTCGACATCGTCCACCCCGACACCTTCCCGTCGGTCGACGACCTGTAGGGGATCCGATGGCGCTGCAACCGATCATCGACGATCCCCGCCAGGATCGCTACGACGTCGTCATCGTGGGCGGCGCGGTGATGGGGTCGTCGGTGGCGTGGTGGCTCTCGGCCAACCCCGATTTCGACGGATCGGTGCTGGTGGTCGAGCGCGACTCGTCGTACGAGTTCACCTCCACCGCCCGTACCAACAGCTGTATCCGCCAGCAGTTCTCGAACGAGATCAACGTCCGGATCTCCCAGTTCGGGTTCGAGTTCATCGACAACTTCCGGAACCACCTCGGCGACGACCCCGAAGTACCCGACATCGCCACCCACCTCTTCGGGTACCTGTACCTCGCCGACAACGAGGCCTTCGCCGCCACCCTCAGACGGAATCAGGAGATTCAGGCCACCTTCGGCGCAAGCACGAAGATCTGGTCGCCCGACGAACTCGCCGCCGCGTACCCGTTCTACAACCTCGACGGGATCATCTGTGGCAGCCACAACCTGGTGAACGAGGGCTACTTCGACTCCGACACGATGTTCAAGTGGTGCCGCCGCAAGGCCCGCGAGAACGGGGTCGAGTACGTGTCCGGCGAGGTCGTCGGCATCGAGCACGACGGCCGCCGGGTGTCCTCGGTCGAGCTGGCGTCGGGGCATC
>CAYFLT010000082.1:16606-19971 GCA_964344055.1 uncultured Candidatus Nemicrothrix sp. | reverse complement strand
GAGGTCTTCACCTGTTCAGGGACCCGTCACCAACCTCTCCGCCGAGTACACCTAGTCGCTGCGCCGGCTCGACGCCGAGGACCGGCGCGGCCAGGGTCTCGAGCTTGGCTTGGAGCCTTCGGCCCTGGGCGTGGAGGTCGTCGGCAGGCCGGTTGACGCCATGGGTCTCCCGATGACGAGCGACTCCGGTCTGAATCTCGACGGCGGTGGTCATGTTGGCGAGTCCGTCGTCGGTCTCGATCGTGACGTGTGGGATGAACGCCTGCACCTCGGGCCGGTTTATGGGTTCGTCGGTGAAGCTCTCGACCGCCGCGGTGTCGACTCCGTTGACCAACAGGGCCTGGGTGCCGCGGAGGCTGAACTTCGCCTCCAGCCCCGTGCTGGGTTCGGGGATGCCGCAGACGTCGAGGATGGTGGGGTTCACGGTCAGCGTGATCAGGTCGATCTCGTCGGGTCGGACCCCCTCGGCCAGCAGGGAGCTGGTGGCCTCGATCCCGGCGTGGGTGAGATGGCAGGCCGCGTGGAACTTGAAGAGGGTCTTCGGGGTGGCCCAGCCGTCGTCGAGAGCGTCGATCCGGGTCCGGTCGAGGGTGCCGGTGCCGGCCGCGTGAGCGAAGCCCTGGTTTCCGTCGAGCGCTTTGCTGTTCGCCGTATAGCCACGGGCTGCGAGCCGGGCCGCCAGGAGGCCCCTCTCGGCGGCCTGACCCGGGTGGAGCGGCTTGGCCATCGTGCCGAAGTTGGCCTTCACTCCCGACGCACTGCTCGCGGCAAGGCCCATCGCGATACCGAATCCCCCGGTGTCGAGGCCGAGGAGCCGGCAGGCTGCCGCCGCCGCACCGAAGACGCCGATGGTCGACGTGGTGTGCCAACCGTCGAAGTAGTGCTCGGGCCCGATCGATGTGCCGATGCGGGACTGCACCTCCATGCCGACCACGTAGGCGGTGAGGACGTCGGCGCCGCTGCGACCCTGCTCCTCCGCCAGCGCCAGGACTGCGGGGAGGAGAGGCACGGTGCCGTGGCCACCCATCACCGGCGACGTGTCGTCGAAGTCCAGTGCGTGGCCGGCCGCACCGTTGATCATTGCGGCGCGTAGTGGATCGGCCCGGCGGTCGGTGCCGATGATGCTGCACGGGCCGTCGTCGGCAGCGAGCTCGTCGCGCAGGATGGCCGAGAGCGGCTCGCGGCTGCCGGCGAGAGCGCAGCCGAACCAGTCGTGGATGCAATGCCCGGGGACGGTGGCGACGTGGTAGGGCAAGTCGCCGAACGTCACCGACCCGAAACGGTCCCAGAGCCGGTCGGTGAGTTCACTCAAGATTCCTCCTCAGCCGATGCTGCGTCCACCGTCGACGTCGAGGCCCACTCCCGTCAAGAAGCCGGCGTCGTCGGAGGCGAGGAAGAGCACCGCACCGGCGACATCACCCGGCATCGCTCGCCGGCCCATCGGGATGCCGGACACCACCGCCGCCTCGACGGCCTCGGGCATTTCGTCGAGACCTATCGCGTTCTTGTCGAAGCCGGTTGGTGACGACACCGGGTTCACACAATTGACCCGGATGTCGGGCGCCAGCTCGCCGGCGAGCCCCTTGGTGAGCGTGATGACCGCACCCTTCGACGCGTTGTAGGGCGTGAGGCCGGGCCGGGGCCGACGGCCACCGATCGAAGCCACCGACACGATCGAGCTCCCCGCCGACATGTGCGGCACGCAGTACTTGGCCGCGAAGAAGATGCTGCGTACGTTGATCGTCCACATCCGGTCGAAATCGTCGGTGGACAGCTCGATCATCGGCGCCGCCCGATGCGGAAGTCCGGCGTTGCAGACGACGGTGTCGATTCCACCCCAGGCGTCGACCGCAGCCTCGGCCATGTCCGCGGTTCGGGCCTCGTCGGTGACGTCGAGCTGGAACGCGATCGCGCCGTCGAGTTCGGAGGCCACCGCCTCCGCGCCGGCTCGATCGATGTCACTCACCATCACCCGTGCACCCTCGGCGGCAAAGGCTCGGGCGATGGCCTCACCGAAGCCGGCCGCGGCGCCGGTGACGATCACCCGGTTCTGGTCAAAACGATTGATCATTGGTCAGACTCCTCGCCGGCGGCCTCGAGCTGGGCCATGAGCTCGGCGACGAGGGTGTTGACGTCGTAGTCGGTCGTGTCGATCTCGGCGAGGCGGTCGAACGCCTCACTCGCCTCGGCGAACCGGGCTTCGGCATAGGCCCGGGCGTTGTAGTGGGTGGGGATCATGAAATGATCCGCGTCGACTCCGTCGAGCGCGCGTGCCGCGACGGTGTCCGCGGCCATTCCGGTCGCGTCCATGAACGCACCGGACTGGGGATCACCGTCGCGCCTGCCGCCGAAGCGGTCCGGCCGAGTGGACATGGCGTTCCACAACCGGCTCGACGTGAGCCCCGGCATCAGCACACTCACCTCGACGTGGTCGGGGAGCTCGCCGCGTAGGACGTCGCACAACCCGAGCACGGCGTGCTTCGACGCCGTATAGGGCGCCCCCATCAGGTGGGGCACCCCGAGCGAGTGTTCGGAGCCGGTCACCAGCAGCCGTCCGCCGGCCTCGTTGGCCACCATCCGTCGCCCGAAGCTCTGGATGGTGTGAACCACCCCGCGGATGTTGACGCCGACCAGCCACTCGATGTCACCCGGTGCCATGTCGAGCAGGGGCGAGGTCGGCACCATCACCCCTGCGTTCGCGCACACCAGACCGGGAAGGCCATGGGTCGAGACGAGCTCGTCGGCCAACGTCTCGACCGCCTCGGCATCGGACACGTCGCATCGATGGGCGGTGGCAGCCAGGCCGAGCGCCCCGATTCGGTCGACGGTCTCGGCGGCTGCATCGACGTCTACATCCACGACCGCGACTGCGGAGGCGCCTCGATTCGCCGCTTCGACAGCGAGAGCGGCGCCGATGCCGTTGCCGCCGCCGGTCACCACGACCGGCCGTCCTGTGATGGCGCCACTCACAGCGCCACCGTCACGGACTTCAGCTGGGTGTAGTGGTGCAACGCTTCGATCCCCTTCTCCCGGCCGATGCCGCTGTGCTTGTACCCCCCGAACGGGGTCTCGATCCCGGTGCCCCAGGTGTTGACGAACACCTGACCCGCCTCGAGTTGGGCGGCCACGCGATGCGCACGTGAGATGTCGCGGGTCCACAGGCCGGCAGCGAGGCCGAACTCAGAGTCGTTGGCGAGCTTGATCGCCTCGGCTTCATCGCCGAACGGGATCACCGTCACGACCGGGCCGAAGATCTCCTCGCGGGCGATGCGCATGTCGTTGGTGGCGCCGGTGTAGATCGTCGCCTCCGGTTGCCAGCCCGCGGCGACGCGCCCACCGGCGGCGGCCACCGCACCCTCCTGTTC
>CAYFLT010000082.1:5387-16562 GCA_964344055.1 uncultured Candidatus Nemicrothrix sp. | reverse complement strand
GCGAAGTACTCCTGCACCTTCTCGAACTGGGCCTCGGTGGTGAGCTGGCCCATCAACGCGCCGGCGTGCTCGGCTGCACCGACGAGGGCATCGACGAAAGAGTCGTGGATGTCCTGATGAACGAACAGCCGCGTGCCGTTCGAACAGATCTGGCCGGTGTTGATCACGAAGGCCCGAAGCGACCCCTGGACCGCGGCCGGGATGTCGGCGTCGTCGAACACGATGTTGGCAGACTTGCCCCCGAGCTCGAGGGTGACCGGGATGATGCGCTCACCGGCGATCCGGCCCACGTCCTTGCCGGCGCGGAGCGAGCCGGTGAAGGCGACCTTGCGCACCAGCGGGTGCTCCACGATCGGTTGGCCGACCGTCGGTCCGGTGCCGGTGACGACGTTGAACACGCCGTCGGGGAGCCCCACCTCCTTGGTGAGCTCGGCGAGTTCCAGGGTGGTGGCCGACGTCATCTCCGAGGGCTTCACCACCACGGTGTTCCCCGCGGCCAGCGCGGGGGCGGTGGCCCGAGCGGCCTGGTTCAGCGGTGCGTTCCACGGGGTGATGATGCCGACCACACCGAAGGGCTCTCGCCGGGTGTAGCTGTGGAAGCCGGGCCCGAGGTCGAGAACCTCACCGGCCTCGAGGTTGACGAGACCGGCGTAGAACTCGAAGTAGTCGGCCGAGCCGCCGACCTCGATCGGCCCCATGAACGCCGCCTTGCCGGCTTCCCGATTCTCCAGGGCGCCGAACTCGTCGGCCCGCTCCCGAAGGGCGTTCGACAACGCCATCAGGAGCCGGCCCCGCTCGATGGGCTTGCGGTCTCGCCACTCGGCGGTCGCCGCCGCGGCAGCGTTGACGGCGGCGTTGACGTCGTCAGCCGATCCTTCGGCGATCTCGCACACCACAGTGGCGCCGCCCGGCTCGAGTGAGGCAAGCCAGCGGTCGGCGGCCGGGGCGAACGACTCGCCGTTGATCCAGTGTCCGTATCGCTTCGCCATCGAGTTGGCCTCAGTCGATCAGCCCGCAGGCGCGGGCACGGTCGAGGGTGACCTGGAAGAGCCGGGTGGTGGCGGCGTCGATCATCATGCCGCCGAAGTTCGCTGCTCCGAGCCCCTGCTCCTCGGCTTCGCGGACGGCGTTGATCGCACCCTGGGCGGTGGCGATCTCCTCAGGGGTGGGGGCGTACACCCGGTTGGCGATCTCGATCTGGGACGGGTGGATACACCACTTGCCGACCCCGCCGAGCATCGAGAAGGTGGCCGCCGACTTCTCGTAGCCCTCCGGGCTGGCGAAGTTGGCGTAAGGGCCGTCGATCGCGTCGATTCCGGCCGAGCGACAGGCGACGATCATGCGGTTGCGGGCGTAGTGCCACACGTCGCCCGGATACCTGAGCGCCTCATCGCCGTCGGTGACGCCGATGTGACCGAGCCGCATGCCCTGGCTTGCGGACAGGTCGCCGACGCCGAGGGTCAGCGCTTCGAGGCGCGGGGAGCAGGTGGCGATCTCGTCGACGGTCTGCAGCGCCTCGACCTCCTCCACCAGGCACTCGATGCCGATCCGGCCGACCTCCAGGCCGAGTTTCTTCTCGAGCCCGGTGAGTAGGTCGTCGACGAACCAGACCTCACGGGGGCCCTTGATCTTGGGGACCATGATCACGTCGATGTTGGCGCCGGCACCGGTGACGACCTCGGCGATGTCGTCGTGGCACCACTCGGTGTCGACGCTGTTGCATCGAAAGGAGCGAATCTTGTCGCCCCAGTCGAGCTCGTTGAGCCCGGCGATGATGTTCTTGCGCGAGGGCACCTTGGCCGACGGCGCCACCGCGTCCTCGAGATCGAGGAACACCATGTCGGCGTCGCTCAGGGACGCCTTGACGATCATCTTTTCGGAGTGGCCGGGAGTGGACAGCTCCGACCGACGGATGCGGGTGTACTTCTGACGTTCGTAGTTGCTCATGGTTCTTTCGGATCGGGTTGGAGAGAGTCGGTTGGCTGGTGTCGGCCGCACACAGGCCGAAGGTCAAACGCTGGGGGCGCTGGGGGACAGGCACCCGTTTGACCCTTCCTCGGTCAGGGCGCCCCTCAACGAGGGTCAAACGGGTGCCTGTCCCCCGAGACGGGTGTGGGTTGTGTTTCGGAGATAGGTGAGGGCTTTGACGGGGTCGAAGTCGTCGGGGTCGATGAGCCACTGGAAGCCGACGCCGCGGAGGCCGGCGACGATCAGCTCGCCTTCCCGGTCCGGGGACGGGCCCTTCAGGATCGAGCCGTCTCGCTGACCCCGGCGGACCATCCGCGCGAAGTCGGACCGCATCTCGACGTGGAACTCGGCGAAACGCTCGCGCAGCGAGGCCTCGGAGCCCACCGCCTCGAACATCAGCGAGTACAGGACCTGAAGGCCCCGCGGGTCCTTGGCGGCCTGGGTCCGGATGGCGTCGAGTAGGCCCGTCACCGCGTCGAGTCCCGAGCTGTCCTGGGTGCGGGGGATGACGTTCTTGTGGCTCCAGGTGGTGACGATCCGCTCGATCAAGGCATCGATCAGGCCGTCCTTGCTGCCGAATCGGGCCGTGACCAGCCCGCGGCTGTAGCCGGCCCGCTCCCCAACGGTGGCCAACGTCAGGCTCGCGAAGCCACCCTCGACGATCAGGTCGCACGCCGCGTCGATCAGGGCGTTGGTGGACCGTTCGGTCCGCTCCTTTTGCCGGTTCGGCTTCGCCGGCGCGGTCTCGACGTCGGTCACTACGCCCCCCGGATCTGGTCGAGCACCGGGAGGAGGTACCCGATGAACGCCTCGGGGTTCTCCTGCATCGGGAAGTGGCCGACGCCATTCATCTCGGTGTGGGTGGACCCGGCGATGGCCTCGTGGGCCACCACCCCGCCGGCCACGTGGCCGGTGTAGTCGTATTCGCCGTTGAGGATGTGCACCGCCACCTCGGAGGTGTCGATCTCGTGGGCCCGGTCCGTGATGTCGAAGTCGACCACGTAGTAGTAGAGGTCGCCGATGAACGCCGGTGGCCAACCCGATGAGTAGACGTGGGAGACCTCCTTCACGTACGCCTCTGGTGACACGGGGGCACACAGGCCCTCCATCATCCGGGCCTTGGTCATGTTCGACACCTGGGGGTGCCAGAAGCCGAGAAGGATGTCGAGATCGCCGCCGATGTGCAGCGAACCCTCCAACGAGACCACCGCTCGGAACCGGTCGGGATGGTGCAGCGCCAGGTCGAGGGCGAGCAGGCCACCCACCGAGCAGCCCATGAAGACCGGGTCAACGAGGTCGAGCGCATCGGCGAGGGCGGTGGGGACCTGGCGGAGGAAGCCGCCTTCGAGCCGATACTCCTGCTCCCACCAGCGGGCATCGACCGGTGGGATGGACTTGCCGTGGAAGGGAAGGTCGTAGGCGATCAGGCGGAAGTTGTCGGTGATCTCGGGTACTTCGAACAGGGGACGCCACTGGGTGCCGTGGCAGCCGGCCGTGTGCTGCAGCAGCAGCGGGATCCCCTGGCCCGCCTCCTCGTAGTAGATGCGGTGGTCGCGCCCGTCGAGCTCCAGGTGGACGTAGCGGCCGACCGGCGTGTCCTGGCGGGGCATCGCCCCTCGCTCGGTGACCGGAGCCCGTTCACCGCCCGGCGCCCGGAGCATTTCGGCGGCCCGTTCGACGGCCGGAAGGTACTGCCACCACAGCTCGTCGGTCGGCGAGTGGGTGAGCCCCATCTGAACCATCACCGCGAGGGTGGCGAACGGCGGCGGCGTCGGGAGCGTCATCGGCGCCCAGAGCTCGGCCGGCCCGCTGACAGTGAGGACGCCGTCACCCGGTGCCGGCACCGTGGCGTCGACCGCGCCCTCCTTCACCGAGAAGCCGATCACGTCGTCACCGATCTCGAACCGGAGCCCACCTGTCCAGTGCCGGCTCGCCAGGCGGAGCTCGGGATCCGCGGCGCACGCCGCTCCGAAGTCGACCTGGGTCGGTGCCACCACGTCAGTCCCCCTCGTCTTGCTCGTCCTGGCGCTCGGCCTTGGCTCGTTCGCGCTCGAGGGCTTCGAGCTCGGTCATGATCTCCACCGCGTGCTCTCCGAGTCGTGGGGCGGCCCGGTAGACGCCGCCCGGTGTCTCGCTGAACCGCAGCGGCGTGTTGGGCGTGAGAACCGGACGGTCTGAACCGGTGTGGTCGACCGCCACGTACATCTCCCGCGCCCGCACGTGCGGATCGGCTGCGAGGTCGGCCGCGGTGTTGACCGGCCCACACGGCACCCGCCCCGCCAGTCGCTCCACCACTTCAGCCCTGGACATGGTGGACGTCCAGGCCGTGATCGCGTCCCGCACGTCCTCCCGATTCGCGACCCGGCGCCGAGCACTGCGGTAGCGGTCGTCCTCCACCAGCTCCTCGCGGCCGATGATGCGACAGAGGTTCCCCCAGTGCTTCTCGGTGGGAGCGGCGATCGACACCTTGCCGTCCGCGCAGTCGTAGAGCTCGAACGGGCACAGCGACGGGTGCTCGGCGCCTCGAGGTTGCTGGATCTCGCCCAGGTAGGTCCACCGCCAGGTGAGCGACTCACAGACCGCCATGATCGAGTCCATCATCGCCAGGTCGACGAACTGGCCCTCTCCGGTGCGGGTGGCGTGGTGCAATGCGCCGAGGATGCCGCCGACAGCCATGGTGGCCGGGTACAGATCACCGACGCTGGGACCGGCCGACACGAGATGGCCGTCCTTGGTGCCGGTGTAGGAGATCAGCCCGCCCATCGACTGGGCCACCACGTCGTAGGCCGGCCAATAGGTGTAGGGCCCCTCCCCGGAGCGGGGATCGCCGAAGCCGCGGATCGCCGCGTAGACGAGCTTCGGATTGCGCTCCCGCAGCATCTCGTACTCGAGGCCGAGCGAGTCCATCACGCCGGCCCGGAAGTTCTCGACCACGATGTCGGCGGTGTCGACCAGCCGCAGGAACACCTCGATGTCGGGCTCGTGCTTGAGGTCGAGGGTGATGCTTCGCTTGTTCCGGTTCCCGCTCGCGTAGTAGCCGCCGTAGTAGTGGACCTCGTCGGCCTCGGTGTGGGGTCCGATCAGCCGCAGCCCGTCTCCGTCGGGCGGCTCCACCTTGATGACGTCGGCCCCCATGTCGGCCAGGATCATCGTGCAGAACGGACCCGCGAGGGCCTGGGTGAGATCGATGATCCGGACGTCGCTCAGCGGGCCCTGCCGCTGCGGCGCCATCGGCGCCGCGTGCTCGTGGGCCGTGAGGTGAGCCCCCGACTCGTCGAAGACGGTCATCGGCCGGCCCAGTGGCTGCGCCGCTTCACGAGCACGATCCGCTCGAGCTCGCAGACCACGTCGCCGTGCTGGTTGCGGCCCCAGTGCTTGAACCGCACCAGACCGACGTCGTCATGATCGGGCGACTCGTCGAGCGACAACACCTCGGTGTAGGCGGTGATGGTGTCGCCGTGGTGTACCGGTTTCTTGAAGCGCACCTTGTCGAGGCCCACCTCGGCCAAGGCGTTCTCGGCGGTGTCCTGGCTGGTGAGCCCGACGGTCATCGAGCCGGTGATCAGGCCGAAGACGAGCCGGCCGTCGCCCAGGGGTGAGCCGGCCATGATCGCCTCGTTCCAATGGGCCTGGGCGGTGTTCATCACCTGCTTGGAGAGGTAGTTGTTCTCGACCTCGTCGATGGTGGCGGCGCGGGCGTGACGCATGCGCTGCCCGACGGTGAAGTCCTCGAAGTAGTTGCCGGTGCCGGTGAGTCGGGCGAAGGTCATGGAGTTCTCCTGAGGCGGGTGTCAGCGCAGGGGGCTGGGCGGGAGCAAGGAGTCGGACACGAGGCGCAGCATGATCTCGCTGGTGCCCTCGAAGATCTTGGTGAGCCGTGCATCGCGCCAGTAGCGCTCGATCGGGAAGTCGGTGGTGTAGCCGGCGCCGCCGTGGATCTGCAATGCCTCCGACGTCACCCGCTCGGCCATCTCCGACGCCAGGTACTTCACCATGGCACCTTCCATGTCGGGCGTGGTGGTGTCGGTGTAGCCGCCGAGATCGGAGTTGGCCGCCACCTGGTACATCAGTGCCCGGCAGCTCTCCACCTCGGCCGCCATCTTGGCGATCTTGAACCGGGTGACCTGGAAGTCGCCGATCGGACGGCCGAACTGCTCGCGTTCCTGCACATAGGCGATCGAGTCCTCGAGGGCGCCCCGGGCCAGGCCGATCGAACGGGCAGCGGTGTGGATGCGAGGAACGGTCATCCCCTTGGCCGTCTCCAGGAATCCGGCCGCGTCGCCGTCCTTCTCGGGCTTCGTGCTGCGCTCGTGACCGATGAGGCCGTCGTCGGGCACGAAGCAGTCGGTGAACGACAGGTCGTAGGTGTGCCAGCCGTGGTAGCCGATCTTGCGAATCGGGCTGCCGGTGCAGCCCTCGGGGAACTCGCCGGGCTCCTTGTGGATGATGAATCGGCGGATGCCCCGGTGGCGGTTCTCGGGGTCGTAAGGGCTGATGCGGGCCACCACGAGGATGGCGTCGGACTGGTCGGCGAAGGTGCACCACATCTTCTGGCCGTTGATGAGCCAGCCGCCGTCGACCTTGTCGGCCCGGGTGCGGATCGAGGCGATGTCGGACCCGGCGTCGGGCTCGGACATGGCGAACGAACCCAACCACTCGCCCCTTGCGGCCCGGGGCAGGATGTCCGCCTTCTGGGACGGATCCAGACCCCGGGCGATGGCGGAACGGGCGATGATGCTGGCCACGCTCATCCAGGCCCGGGCCAGTTCCTCGGTGATCAAGGCGTACTCGAACACACCGAGACCCAGGCCGCCGTACTGCTCGGGAATGGTGATGCCGAAGAAGCCGAGCTCACCCATCTCCTTGCGGAGCTCGTCGGGGATCATGCCGTGTTCGGGGTCGAGCTCGTTGGCCACCGGGAACACCTTGTTCATGGCGAAGTCGCGGGCCATCTCCTGGATGGCCTCCCGCTCGTCGGTGCGGTAGGCGGCGGGGATCGGGGGACGGGGGTCGACGATCTGGCGCGGCATCTCAGACTCTCCTCCTGCGTTCCCCGGCCACGCGGGCCGTCGGCGGCAAGGTGGGCGCCCCCATCAGACGATCCTTTCCGCGTTGCGCTTGGCCACGAGGTTCGTCCGCCGGTAGTCGACCACCAGCTCCCCGTGCTGGTTGTGGGCCTCGGTGCGCCAGGTGACGATGCCGACGTTTGGCCGGCTGCCGGACTCACGGGTGTCGACGACGGTGGAAGAGGCGGTGAGGGTGTCGCCGGGATGGACGGGCCGGTGGAAGGTGACGTCCTCCATACCGAGGAACGGCCCACCGATCTCGCTGAGATCCTCGACCGACAGTCCGACCACGGTGCAGAGTACGAGCATCGGGTTGAGTACCACGTCGGGGTGACCGTGCGCCCGGGCGTACTCGGCGTTGAGGTGCATCGGGTTCCAGTTGCACGTGGCGGTCGAGAACAGGGCGTTGTCGCCGTCCGTCAGCGTTCGCCCCCAGTGGTGTGGGAGATCCTGGCCCTCGCTGAAGTCTTCGTACTGGTTGCCCTTCCTCGCCACGGGGAAGGAATCGAAATCGATCTGGTCGGCCACGGGTTGCCTCCTGTTCGAGTTTCGACTCTATTGTGCCGAAAATTGTCGGTCAACAAGCAACTTAGTCCACGGCGGCCACGAGCTCCGAGAGGTCGATCGAGTCGCCGTGGGGGACTCGTGCTGCGACCACACCGTCGGGGCGGACCAGGACGTCCTCGTCGCCCCGGTACAGGCCGCCGGCCAGAACCTCGCCGGGCAGCTGCTCGACAGTGATCGGGAACCCGCGGGCGGCGAGCGCCGTCGCCTGCTCGACCAGCGCACCCCCGTCGCCGTCAGTGAGCAACACGTACTCCGATCCGAACAGATCGAGCACCGAGCGCCCGGCCTGCTCGTCGAGCCAGACGTGCGGGGCCCGCCGGCCGGCCCGCACACAGGGCACGAAGTCGACCAGGTCGTTGTCGACCTCCGGACCAGGTTCGGGATCGGGCCGGACGAGAGCCGACTGGTACTCGGGCGCGAGGATCATTCCCTCGAAGTTGCCGTACTGGCGGAGCTCGAACGCGGCCGCCTCGAGGTCGCCCCCGGAGAAGAAGGTGCGATACAGCTCCCCGGCGAGACGGGCGTTCTCCACGCTGGCGAACCGGGTTCGGTCGGCCTGAGGCCGGCGCTCGATCTCATAGGTGTCGAGGATCTCCGCCGACATCGCACCCTTCAGCACGAAGGCGAGCTTCCAGACCAGGTTGTGGACCGTGTGGTAGCCGAGGTTCATGCCGTAGCCGCCGGTCGGATACAGCATGTGGGAGGCGTCGCCGGCGAGGAAGACCCGACCCCTCCGGAAGTCATCGGACAGGCGAGCCTCGGGCATCCACGGGGCGATGCTCTCCACCTCGAGTTCGAGCTCACCCTCGGTGTCGCCGATAGCGCTGCGGATCCAGGCCACACAGTCGGCCTCGGTGATCTCGTCGAACGGGATAGACGGGGTGAACGTCGTGCACTGGGCCCGCCAGCGGGTCTTGCCGTCCATCGGCTGGAACAGGCCATACCCCCTCGGGTGATACACGAACAGCAGGGCGCCGATGCGCTCGCCGACCCACTTCGACATGTCGGCGTGGTACAGCACGTCCTGGATCTGGATGGGGTTGACGAAACCCTGGTCGAGGTCCCCCCCGAGGAGGGATCGGACGCTGCTGCGCCGGCCGTCGGCACCGATCACGTAATCGGCGGTGAGGTCGGTCTCCTGACCGGTGGCCCGGTCCCGGATCCGGGCCCGGCAGGTCTCCTCATCCTGGTCCAAGGCAGTCAGCTCGGTGTTGAACCGCACGTCCGCGGCGTCGTAGGACCGCGCCGCATCGAGCATGATCGGCTCAACAAGGTCCTGGGCCGTCATGATCGGCACAGTGGGGCTCGTGGCCCGCGGGGCCGAGTGATAGCTCTCGGTGGGCAGGCGGTACACCTCGGGCTCGGCGAAGGTCTGGGAGTAGCGGACACTCTGGACCCACTCGGGTGGGAGCCCGGTGGCCAGCACGGGGTCGGCAAGATCCATCTGGCGCAGGATCTCGGTGGTCCGCACGTCGATGAAACGGGCCCGCGGGTGCGTCGACGTGGCTGGGCGTCGGTTCACCAGGAGCGATTCGATCCCGAACCGGGAGAGCAGGACCGACGCGGTGAGTCCGATGGGACCCCCGCCGATGATCAGTACGGGGACGTGCACCGAGCTCACCTCACCGGGTTCAGTGGGCGACCGGGCAGGTGGTGACCGGCATGGCGTCGAGGGCGTTGAACCAGACGCTGTACATCGGGGTGGGATCGCCGGCGAGGGAGATGTCGGGCAGCTGGGTGTAGAGCTCCTCGAGGATGCAGCGGAGCTGCAGGCGAGCCAGCGACGCTCCCAGGCAGAAGTGGGCGCCGGTGCCGAAGGCGAGGTGCTTGTCGGCGTTGTCGCGCAGGATGTCGAACCGGTTCGGGTCCTCGAAAACGTCCTCGTCGCGATTGGCGGAGAGGTACGACATGTAGACCTTGTCGCCCTTGGCGATGTCGACGCCCCGAATCGTCACATCCTCGGTGGCGGTGCGGCAGAACTGCATCACCGGTGGCGAGAAGCGGAGGACCTCCTCGATGGCGTTGGGCAGCCGCCCCTCGAGATCCTCGAGCAGAAGCGCCTTCTGATCGGGGTATTCGTCCATGAGCCGCACGAAGTGGGCCGTGGTATTGCGGGTGGTCTCGTGCCCCGCGATCGAGAGCACCTGGAAGAACTGGGTGACCTCGTCCTCGGTGAGGCGCCGGCCGTCGACCTCGCCGTGGATGTACTTCGAGATCAGGGTGTCGTCGGGGGTGTCCTCGCGCGACTTCACGATGTCGTCGAGCAGCAGGAAGAGGTTGATCTGATCCTCGATGAAGTTGTCGTTGAACTCGACGGTGGCGGTGCCGTTACCGAGCGCGAGGTATTCGGCCCTCCGCTCCTGTGGCACGCCCATCATCTCGCACAGCAGGATCATCGGGAGTTCTGCAGCCACGTCGAACACGAACTCCGCCTGGTCGCGCTGGGCCAGCTCGCCGATCACCTTCGCCGCCTCCTCGCGAATGTGCGGTTCCATCGCTGCAACCGCCCGAGGCGTGAAGCCGGGCTGGACCAGGCGCCGGTACTGGGTGTGCTGGGGCGGATCCATGCCCATCAGGTGGGACCGCTGGGCCTCGATCGACGCCTCGTTCTGGGTCAGGTCCACCCACAGGACACCGTCGCGGGAGGTGAATCGCTCGGAGTCCTTGGATGCGAGTTCGACATCGTCGTACTTGCTCAGCACCCAGAACCCGACCGGGGTGTAGCTACCCGGTCCCTCGATCTCCATCGTGCGGATGCCGAGCCCATCGACTGGGGGATCGTTCCAGAAGACGGGGGCCTCCCGCCGGAGCACCTCGAAGTACTCGTAGGGCGCACCGCCGACCTTCATGATGTCGTTGTTGCTGCCGAGGTTGATGTCGCCGGGCTTGATGGTCATGGGAACTTCCCTTCGAAGAGCAGCTTTTCTGACATATCGGGACCGCATAGCGGTCCCGATATGTCAGAAAAGCCGTGGGGGGGGGGATGGATCAGACGATGTCGAGGGTGGACAGGAACGAGGCGGCTGCGGCGTAGTCGCCGTCGACGGTGCAGGCGGTGGACCAGGGCGAGCGGGCGGTGCCCCACGACACGAAGTCGACAGCACTGGAGGTGACCACGACGTCGCCGCCGTCGCCTTCGTCGACGACAAGTCCTCCGTCGGGGTCGGGCCGACGGATCGTCCACGTGCGCTCCCCCGGGCCGGTGAGACGGAGGGTGAGAGGGGCGACGAGCGAGTCGTCGAGCTCCGGGCCCTGCATCTGGGGCAGCCCCCACATCATCCACTCCACCACCGGGAGCATCACCTCGTGGGTGGGGTCGGGCAGGGAGCGTTCGATCGGTCCGGCCGGGGCACAGATGTCGTGGTACAGGTGGCAGAAGTAGTCGAAGGCCAGAGCGTTGGCCACCGCGTGCATCGGATAGGTGCCAAGCCCGGGGATCTCGATTTCGGTCGACGCCAGCGGCTCCTCCTGGAGCCCGGGCAGGCGGGTGAGCCGCTCTGCGCCGAACTTCTCGAACTCGGCGAGCACTTCCTGCACGGTCCAGTCCCGTCGGAGGTCGACATGGAGGTCGTGT
>CAYFLT010000082.1:1324-5377 GCA_964344055.1 uncultured Candidatus Nemicrothrix sp. | reverse complement strand
ATCGGATCGATGATGCTGCGAGCACCCACCCCGAGGTGGGCGATCACGTCGCGGACACGCCACCCGGCACAGGCCGACGAGGCGATCCACTCGGTTTCGCTGAAAGTCCGGACGGTGTCGAGGATCTGCGCTTGGAGCGTCTCGACGGCGGCGAGAGCGTGCTTCGTCATGAAGATGATAGTCGCTCAACTAGTAAGTACTTGTCAAGCAGCTAGTTTTCTGAGAGCATCAGCCCCATGACCCTCGCTCCCCCCACTCGCCAGCAGGAACGGCGAGAGACCAGCACCCGAGCCCTCCTGCAGGCCGCCGGTGAGCTCGTGCTCGACGGCGGGTTCTCGGCGATGACCTTCGCCGCCATCGGCGAACGGGCCGGCTACAGCCGCACGATGGTGACGGCCCGGTTCGGTTCGAGACAGGGACTGGTCGAGGCCATGCTCGACCGACTCGTGGGTGACTGGCGAGACCGCGAACTCGAGGACCCGATGGAGCGCTCCGGGCTCGAGATGGTCACCTCGTTCGCCAACGCGCTCCGCCGGCAGGCGGAGACCGACCCCCGCGGCATGCGGGTGCTCTATGCGCTCATGTTCGAGGCCATCGGCGGCGACGAACTCCTCCAGGACCACTTCCGCACGTTCCATCGCGGCATGCGCAAAAGCATGACCGCCGCCCTCACCCGCGGCCTGACCGACGGCTCGGTCAGAGCAGGGGTCGACCCTGCCGCCGAGGCCGCCTTCGTCGTAACCGGGGTCCGTGGGGTCGGCTATCAGTGGCTGCTCGACCCCGACGAGTTCGACGCGCCGGCCGCGTTCCGTCACCTCGAGTCGGTGTTCGCCGACCGCCTCGCCGCCCAGGCCTGACCGAGCCATGGACGTCGCCATCCCCGACCTGGACCACTCGTTCCTGCCGGTACTCGACGATGCCCTGCGGTCGCATGCAGACAGGGTGTGTGCGGTGTTCGAGGGCAGAACCGCCACCTACGCAGACGTCGACGTCGCCTCCGCACGGGTGGCCAACGCCTTGCTGCGCGACGGCTTCGAGCCCGGCGACCACGGGGCGGTCTACAGCAGCAACAGCATCGATGCCTTCGTGACCGCGATCGGCATTGTCCGGGCCGGCGGCGTCTGGGTGCCGCTCAACCCCCGCAACAGTCCCACCACCAATCTCGAGATCCTCGTCCGGTTCGGCTGCGACGCCCTGATCTACCGGTCCGACCACGCCGACACGGCCACCGAGATCGCCGATCGGCTCGGCGGTATCCAGGCGGAGATAGCCAACGGTGCGGCGGATTCCCTCGGCCCCGGGGCCTTACTCGAGGAGTGGCTGGCCGGAACCGACGAGGTCGCTCCGTCGATCGAGCGGCAGGGATCCGACACCCTCTGCCTCCCTCAGACCGGCGGCACCACCGGCGTGCCCAAGGGCGTGATGCTCAGCCATCGCAACTTCGCCGCCTTCGCCTGGGCCATCAGGGAGCGCTGGGACGGACAGCAGCGGGTCACCCTCTGCGCCGCCCCCATGACCCATGTCGCCGGCCGAGCCGCCGTCGTGTCGTTGGGCATCGGCGTCGAACTCGTCGTCCTCGGTACGGTCGATCCTGCCGGCGTCCTGGCCGCCATCGAGGAGCATCGCGTTACTGACGTCTTCCTCCCACCGACTGCGATCTATGCATTGCTCGACCACCCTGACACCCGGTCGACCGACTTCAGGTCACTTCGCAACTTCTCCTACGGCTCCGCCCCGATGTCGATTCCCCGGCTGCGGGAGGCCTTCGACGTGTTCGGCCCGGTGATGACCGGCGGGTTCGGCCAGACCGAGTCACCGATGTTCATCGCCCGGGCCGAACCCGAAGACCACTTCGTCGATAGCGACGTCACCGGCGAACTGCTCGACGACGACACCCTCCGCTCGGTGGGCCGGGAGACGATCCTCTCCACTGTTGCGATCGTCGACGAGGACGCCGAACCGGTCTCGGCCGGCACTCGGGGGGAGATCGCGGTGAAGGGCCCGATGGTGTCGGAGGGCTACTACGAGAATCCCGACGAGACCGCCAAGATCCGCCGGAACGGCTGGCACCTCACCGGCGACATCGGCGTGATGGACGACGACGACCGCATCTTCATCGTCGATCGCAAGAAGGACATGATCATCTCAGGTGGGTTCAACATCTATTCCACCGAGGTCGAGCAGGCCCTTCACGCCATCGATGGCATCGCCGAGGCCGCAGTGATCGGCATTCCCAGCGACCAGTGGGGCGAAGAAGTGAAGGCCGTGGTCCGGCTCTCGCGAGGCGCCGACCTGACCGAGGCCGACATCATCAACCGCTGCAAGCGGACCCTCGGCTCGGTCATGGCGCCGAAGTCAGTCGACCTGGTTCTCCAACTCCCTCGCACCGCGGTCGGCAAGATCGACAAGAAGGCATTACGCGATCCCCACTGGGCCGACACCGGCCGCCGGATCTGAGCGCGTGTCCGGACCGGCCTGTCCTCCGGCGTGTGGGGCCGGTCTCAGTAGGGCACGTTGGCCCGACCGACCCGGTCGCGGGCGATGATCGTCTTCATGATCTGGGCGGTGCCGTCACCGATCTGGAAGCCGAGCACATCGCGGAGCCGCTGCTCCATCACGCCCCGGTCGTAGCCCGCATGGCCGTGGACCAGCAGGCACTCGTGGACGACGTCGTAGGCCACCCTCGGCGCCCACCACTTGCACATGGCGGCTTCGGCGGTGTGGGGCAGTCCCTCGTCGGCCGCCCACAGGGCCTGGAAGCAGAGGAGGCGGGCGGCTTCCACCAGAGTGTCGAGTTCGGCGAGGCGGTGGGACACACCCTGGAAGGCCGACAGAGGTTGCCCGAACGCCTGGCGCTCGGTCGAGTACGCCCATGCATCGTCGAGCGCGGCGCGGGCGACACCGAGGACCTGCAATCCGATGAGAGCGCGGGAGAAGTCGAAGCCCTGCATCACCTGGACGAACCCGCCACCTTCGTCGCCGAGACGATGAGAGACCGGGACCCGCACGTCATCGAAGAAGATCGAACCCCGGCCGATGGCACGCTGACCGTGGCAGTCGAAGCGCGTCGTCGAGATCCCGGGCGTGTCCATCGGCACCAGGACGGCGGTGATCCCGCGGGCGCCGGCAGTGCCGGTCCGACCGAAGACCACCGCTACCGCTGATTGATCGGCCGCGGAGATGGAGGTCTTCTCACCATCGAGCACGTAGTCGTCGCCGTCGCGGACCATCCGCAGGCTCAGGGCCGCGGCGTCGGATCCACCTCCCGGTTCGGTCAGACCGAGGGCGGCGATGGCGCGACCCGCGGTGATCTCGTGCAACCAGGGGTCCACCACCGCGAACTCGCCGTGCTCGGCGAGAATCTGGGCGTTCAGCGAACCGAGGAGGTTCACGTAGGAGAGGGACAGATCCGCAGCAGCGACCTGTTCGTGGATGATCCCAGCCGCCACCCGAGTCGCCCCCTGCCCACCGGAGGCCTCCGGCAGCTCGGGCGCAATCAGGCCCAGCGTTCCCATCTCCTCGCTGAGGGCCCTGTCGAGGGTACGGGTGGCGTCGCGGTCGACGTAGCCCGGCGCCACCCGCTCCTGGGCGAAGCGGCGAGCCATCTCGGCCAGTTCCAGCAGCTCCCCCGTGATGTAAGGGTTGGGTCGCATGTTCATTCCGGAGGCTCCTGGAATCGGGGCGCACGCTTCTCGAGAAATGCGGCGATCCCTTCTCTCCCGTCGGGCGTGAGGTAGAGCCGGTGCAGAGCATCGGCTTCGATGCGGAGACCGTCGTCGAGATCGCCGTAGCTCGCCTCGACGCAGCGCATGGTCTCCCGGTAGGCGTCGATCGGCCCGACCGACAGCTCCCTCGCCCAGGTGGTGGCCACCTGGAGCGCGTCGTCGCCGGCCCGCTCCGCGAGCCCGAGGGAGAGCGCTTCCTCAGGACCGACCGAGCGGCCGGTGAGCAGGAGGTCAACCGCGGCGCCGCGACCGATCGCCCGCGGGAGCCGCTGGGTCCCGCCCGCGCCGGGGAGCAGGCCCAGCTTGATCTCGGGCACGCCCAACCGGG
>CAYFLT010000082.1:0-1314 GCA_964344055.1 uncultured Candidatus Nemicrothrix sp. | reverse complement strand
CCATCACGCCGCGATGCTGAACGGCGCCGGCCCCCACGACCCGGAGGGTGCACGCGAGCGAGAACTCCAGGCCGCCGCCGAGGGCATGGCCGTCGATCGCAGCAATCGACAGGAACGGAGCAGCCGGAATCGACTCGATCATGGCGCGGAGCTGATCCAAGTAGGTCGAGAACGCGTCCACGTCGCCCTCCCCGAAGAGACCGATGTCGGCGCCGGCGATGAAGAAGCCGGGGAGGCCGGAAGCGAACACGACCACGCGAGCCTCCTCGTCGATTGCCCTCGCGATCGCTGCATCCAGTCCCTCGATCGTGGAGATCGAGAACGGGTTGGCCGGCGGCGCTGTGATCGTCACGGTCGCGACTCCGTCGGAACACACATAGGCGACCGGTCGCCGTTCTCGGTCAGCCACGGTCTCGCTCATCGGATCGCCAGCAGGTGTTCGGTCGCGAGCTTGGCTGACGTTGCCGCGCCCTCGGTGCCGATCGTGCCCGGGCCGGCCGAGCCGTCACCGATCGAGTAGAGCCCGCGGATGGGTGTGGTGACCGGCATGGTGAATCCGGCCCACCGATGCATGCCCGGGGCTCGGCCCCGGTGGAAGGCCTTCACGAGGAAGTCGGCCTCGTCGACCACCCCCGGGAACTGCTGCTCGAACTCGGCGATGGTGTTGTCGAGTTCGCCCCGGTAGTCGACGTCGGTCGAGTCGGCGGGCGCGCCGTAGGCGGTGTGGAGGTGCACGCCGGGCGGCGCCACCATCGGCGAGATGTTCGACGGGATCTCCAGATAGATGAAGTTGGTGGTGTTGCCCACCACCAGGCTGCCGTCCAGGTCGGGGATCAGTGGTTCGGGCAGGGTGAACGTCACATGGAAGATGGCCGCTTCGTGGGGGTCGGTGTGAAGCCGTTCGACATAGCTCGCCTCGAACACGGATTCACCGCCGGCCAACTCGACCGTGCGATCGGGCCCCGCGTTCGACAGGACGTAGTCGGCGCTGATCCGACCCCCATCCGCCGGATCGAGCTCGACGCCGATCGCCCGTTCGTTCTCCACCAGGATCCGGTCGACCGTGGTCCGCCGAAGGATCGTCGACCCTCTCGCTTCAATCGCCGCGGCCAGCGACTCCATCAGGGCCCCGTTGCCCTCGGTGGCCAGCCCGAACCGGCTGCCCTTGCTGCTGCCCTTGAGGAAGCGAAAGAACTCGCCGGCCCGCAGCTCATGGATGCCGATCCCCATGAGCGCCGCGGTGTAGCCGTTGAACAGGCCCTTCACGTCGGCGCTCTCGGTGTATTGGTCCAGCCACTGACGCATGGTGATCGT
>CAYFLT010000081.1:11252-20095 GCA_964344055.1 uncultured Candidatus Nemicrothrix sp. | reverse complement strand
CCCGTCGTACCCAGGTCCAGCACGAGGGGGGCGTGGTCGGAAGGGGTGGGAAGGGCTCGGGCGGCACGGTCGATCCAGACCGATGACAGTGTGTCGGCGACGGCATCGGAGCACAGGGCGAGATCGATGCGGAGGCCCTGGTCCTTCGTGAACCCGTCGACCCGGTAGTTCCACCAGGTGTAGACACCGGCGTCCGGCAGATGCTCGCGGGTGACATCGCGGAGTCCGACGTCGAGCATCGAGGTGATCGCGGCCCGCTCCGGGGGTGACGCGTGGGTACGGCGCTTCCAGCGCGACGGCATGTAGATGTCGAGGTCGGTGGGAGCGACGTTGAAGTCGCCGGCCACGATCGAGGGGCCGTCGGCGGCGCCGGTCAGTGCCAACTCGGACCGGAGTCGTTCCAGCCACACCAGCTTGTAGAGGTAGTGCGGGTCGTCGAGTTCGCGGCCGTTCGGGACGTACACGGACCAGACCCGGACGCCCCCACACGTCGCGGCGATCACCCGAGGTTCGTCATACGGTTCGCGCTGGGCGCCCGAGAAACCCCGCTGGACGTCGACGATCCCGACCCGTGACACCACCGCCACCCCGTTCCAGTGGTTCACCCCGTGGTGGGCGACCTCGTAGCCGGCCACGTCGAACGCATCGAACGGAAAGTCCGCGTCGCCGCACTTCGTCTCCTGCAGGAGGAGCACGTCGGGCTCGTTCTCCTCCGCCCAGGCGACGACCTGGTCGACTCGGGTGCGAATCGAGTTGATGTTCCAGGTCACCACCCGCATCGCCTCTCCACCCATATCCCGGCCGACCCTAGCCCTCGTCCGCGGAAGTAGAGTCAGCCGCCGTGGACGGCTTCAAGCGTGACTTCATCGACTTCATGGTGAGATCCGAGGTGTTGACCTTCGGTGACTTCGTCACCAAGAGCGGGCGCAACACTCCATTCTTCATCAACGCCGGGCGCTACCGAACCGGTGAGCAGCTGGCCCGTCTCGGCGAGTTCTATGCGGCGGCCATCCAACAGACCTGGCCGGACCGGGTGGACGTGCTCTTCGGGCCTGCCTACAAGGGCATCCCCCTGGTCGCCACCGCGTCGGTGGCTCTCGCCGCCCAGGGCCGGGATCTCGGCTACTGCTTCAATCGCAAGGAGGCCAAGGACCACGGGGAGGGTGGCTCGTTGGTCGGCGCGCCGCTCCACGACGGCGACCGCGTTCTGATCGTCGAGGACGTCACGACCGCCGGTACGTCCATCCGCGAGACAGTGCCGATCATGCGCGCCAGTGCCGACATCGATCTCGCCGGGTTGATCGTCTCGGTCGATCGTCAGGAGCGCGGTACCGGTGAGCGGTCCGCGCTCGACGAGATCGCCGAGGAGTTCGCGATGCCCACCCGCGCCATCGTCACCCTCGACGAGGTGGTGGAGCATCTGGCCGACCGGGAGATCGACGGGAAGGTGGTCCTCGACGGCCCGACCGTCGAACGCATCGACGCCTACCGGGCCGAGTACGGTGCCGCGTGACCCGGATGGCTGCGATCGAACCCCTCCTCCTGGACATCGCCGCGCCGGACGATTGGCACGTCCATCTCCGCGACGACGACATGCTCGAAGCGGTGACCCCGTTCACCGCCAATGTGTTCCGCCGCGCTCTGGTGATGCCCAACCTGGTGCCGCCCGTGACCTCGACGGCTGCTGCGGCCGCCTACCGGGACCGAATCCTGAACGCGGTGGGGCCGGACGCCCGCCCCGACTTCACGCCGATGATGGGGCTCTACCTCAACGATCATCTGGCCGTCGACGATCTCCTCGCCGGCCACCGCGACGGTGTCGTCTTCGCGGTGAAGTACTACCCCGCCGGGGCGACCACGAACTCCGAGGCCGGTGGAGCGTCGCTGCTGGGATACCGGTCGGTGCTCGAGGTGATGGCGGAACGCGGAATCCCCCTGCTCGTCCATGCCGAGTCCACCGATCCCGACATCGACATCTTCGATCGCGAGGCTGCCTTCCTCGACGTCGAGCTCGCGCCGGCGTGCGCCGCGGTCCCGGGCCTGACCGTGACGGTCGAGCACCTGTCCACGCGGGCGGGCCTCGACTTCGTGCGGAGCCACGACGGTGTGGGTGGCTCGATCACCCCGCACCATCTCACCTGCGACCGGTCCGACGTCCTCGCCAACGGTCTCCGACCCGACCTGTACTGCAAGCCGGTCATCAACAGCAGAGACGAGCGGATCGCACTGGCCGAGGCGGCTACGTCAGGAGATCCGTGCCTCTTCTATGGCACCGACTCGGCCCCGCACCCCCTCAGCCACAAGGAGTCCGCGCAGGCGAAGCCGGGCATCTTCAATGCGCCATATGCCCTCGAGGTGGTCGCCGAACTCTTCCACTCGATGGATGCACTCGACCGGCTCGAGGGCTTCGTCTCGCGCAACGGCGCCGAGCATTACGGGCTCGACGCCGCGACGGAGACGATCCGGCTCCGGCGTTCGCCCCACGAGGAGGACTACGAGGTGCCGGCCACGGTCATGACCGCCTCCGGAACGCCGGTCCGGATCTTCGGGGCCGACGCGGCGCGGCGCTGGAGCTGGCATCGACGCTCCTGAACTCTCCTTGCGACTGGGTGACTGGTCGGCCGAAGGCCACGGCACGCTGGTGCGCCGGCTGGCGCGGGCGCTGCGGAGAGAGATCGCCAACGGGTCGATCCCTGCTCACACCGTGCTCCCGTCCGAACGGGCACTGGCCACCGAGCTCTCCGTCAGCCGGCCCACGGTCACCGCCGCGCTCGACGAACTGCGAGGCGAGGGTCTACTGCTCTCCCGTCAGGGCTCGGGCACGCGGGTGGCCGCCTTCGAGATCGCGGCGCCCGGCCCGACCCTCGTCGAACGGGCGCTCGGTGCAGCGGCGGTGAACCTCGCGGCTCCGGTGCCGCAGTCGCTTCCCCAGATCGACGGACTGGCGGTGTCGACTGCGGACCTCCAGGCCGTGCTGCCGGCCCACGGCTACGACCCGGTCGGCTTGCCCGCACTTCGATCGGCCGTCGCGGAGCGGTGGAGGTCCCAGGGCGTCCCGGCCGACACCGGACGAACGCTCATCACGAACGGTGCGCACCATGGACTGGCGATCGCGGTGGGCCGGCTCACCCGCCCGGGCGATCGGGTGCTGGTGGAGCGCCACACCTTCGGTGGCGTTCTGGACCTGCTCGACGACCGGGGTGTCACCGCGGTCGCGGTCGATCGGGATGACGAAGGGGTGGATCCCGCCGATCTCGACCGGAGGCTGGCCACCGAACGACCGAGCGCCGTCGTGCTCATGCCGACCGTCCACAGCCCGACCGGTCGAGCGACCACGGCACGGCGGGTGAGCGAGATCGCCGAGGTGCTGGACCGTCGTGGCACCACCGTCATCGCCGACGACGCCCTGGCCGACCTCTGTCATGGCGAGCGGCCACCCGGGTTGGCGGGCCGCTGCGAGCGGGCCACGATCGTCACGGTCACCTCACTGAGCAAGAGCATCTGGGGCGGATTCCGTGTCGGCTGGCTCACCGCGCCCCGGCCGGTGTTCGACGACCTGGCCCGCCAGAGGGCGAGACGAGACCTCGGCACCTCGATCGCCTCCCAACTCCTCACCCTCCAGGTGTTGCCCCACCTCGATCGGCTTCTCTCCGAGCGCGTCGACCTTCTCGCTAGTAACGGCCGACGGGCGGCCAAGGAACTTCGCCGGCGGTTCCCGGATTGGACCGTCCATCGACCGGACGGGGCGGCGATGGTGTGGTCGACCCTTCCTGTGGAGGACAGTGCCCTCTTCGCAGACCACGCCCGTGGCTTCGGCGTCGGCACCCTCCACGGAGGTGCGGTCAAGGTCGGGCGGGGTCCGGATCCACACCTACGGGTGGCCACCGACGTGGAGCCGGCCACCCTCACCGATGGACTCGATCGGCTGCAGCGGGCGTGGGCCGCGTGGGCCGGCGCCGGAACACGCGATAGACCGGCCGCGACGTGATTCCCCTCCGTGATGAGAACCCGACCCGCAACCCGGCCATCCTGACGATCGCACTCATCCTCGGTTGCGTCGGCATGTTCGTGTTCGTGCAGCCGGAGGCATCCCGCAGCCTCGACATGCCCGATCGGCAGGAGGTGATCGAAGACATCGAGTTCACCTACGAGTACGCGGCCATCCCCTGCGAGCTCACCCAGGGCCGACCGCTGACCACGCCGGAGATCGCGGCCACCCAGGTCCACGGGGTGGCGAACGCTTGCAACCACTCGCCCAGCGGTTTGACCCCGTTCCCGGACAAGAACGTCTGGCTGGCGGTGATGGTCTCGATGTTCCTACACGGCAGTTGGATCCACCTGATCGGAAACATGGTGTTCCTCTGGGTCTTCGGCAACAACATCGAGGACCACATGGGAATCGGCCACTATCTGGGTCTTCTACCTGACGGCCGGAGTGGTGGCGACGGCCGCGCACGTGCTGATCCAGATCGACTCGACCGTGCCCATGGTCGGGGCGAGCGGTGCGGTGGCCGGCGTCATGGGCGCCTACCTGGTCTGGTTCCCGTGGGCGAGGGTGCGAACCCTCTTCTTTCTCTTCATCATCCCGCTGTTCCCCCGCGTCCCGGCGGCGATCCTTCTCGTGCTGTGGTTCGCCAGCCAGTTCGCGATCGACGTCGGCAGTGGGGTGGCATGGATGGCGCACGTCGCGGGTTTCGCCTTCGGGGTGCTCGTCGGCCTCGTTGCCCGCACCGACCAGCGCTTCCGGAATCGACTGTGGGCCCACAAGTACCGAACCACCGGCAAGGGTCTCTGGGACAACCGGACCGGCCCTCGGTGATCGCCCTCTCGTAGGCGGCGGGGATGGGTGATACTTGGACTCATGCGCACCGCCCAGACCGACCATGGCGAGAACTCCGACCGCACCGATGAATGGGAGGACATGCGGCGACGGCACCTCCATGCCGAGCGGCCGCCGTCGTCTGCGCAGGGGGTGCACCATCTCGCCCTGCTCTCGTCCGACGTGGAGCGAACGATCGACTTCTACCAGGGGGTTCTCGAGTTCCCGCTGACCGAGCTCTTCGAGAACCGCGACTACCGGGGCTCGACGCACTTCTTCTTCGACATCGGGAACGGCAATCTGCTGGCCTTCTTCGACTTTCCCGGCCTCGATCTCGGGCCGTATGCCGAGGTCCTCGGCAGCCTCCACCATCTGGCCATTTCGGTGAGTCCGGAGAAGCACGACCATCTCCGGAGGAAGCTCGGCGATGCCGGGATCGAGATCGTCTTCGAACACGAGTCGTCGATCTACTTCAGCGGACCGGACGGCGAGCGGCTGGAGCTGATTGCGGACCCGCTCGGAGAGATGTACGGAAGTGACGTCTCCTAGCCACTTTCGCCTTGGCGCCCCTGGGAGACTTCTGGCAGTCTTTGACAAATTGTAAGGCTTTACAGAATGTACAAGCCTGGGAGTGCCTGAGGAGGGGGAGAGCTGAACCTACGCGTGCTTCGTCCACTCGTCGGCCTCGCGGTTCCCTTCGCGGCGGTGGCTGCCGCTCTCGCTGTCGGGGCGGTGATGTTGCTCGCGCTCGGCGCCAATCCCGTCGACGGCTATGGCGCCATGTTCGCGGGCGCGTTCGGAGGCGGTGACGAACTCGCCGACACGGCGATCAAGGCCATGCCGCTCATGCTCGTCGGCGTCGGGATCTGCATCGCGTTCCGGGCCGGCGTCATCAACATCGGTGGCGAGGGACAGATCATCGCCGGCGCGATCCTGTCGACCCTCGTGGCCCTCGCGGTACCCGGTCTGCCCGGGATCATCCTGATCCCACTGGTGCTCGTGGCCGGAGCGATCGGCGGCGGGATCTGGGGTGCCATCCCCGGAGCGTTGAAGGCCTACGCCGACGTCAACGAGATCCTGAGCACGATCATGATGAACATCATCGCGGCGCTCTTCATGAGCTTCCTGCTCCAGGATCTCCTCATCGAAGAGGGCGCGATCCGCATCCAGCAGACCAAGCGGCTGTCGGAGAATGCCGATCTCCCACTGCTGCCGGGCGGTACTCGCTTGCATCTCGGGTTCATCATCGCCCTGATCGTGGCCGGCCTCGGGTATCTGTTGTTGTTCCGCAGTTCTCTCGGTGTGCGCCTCCGATCGGTGGGACACAACCCACACGCGTCCCGCTACGCCGGCATGCCGGTGAAGCGCTCCGTCGTCGAGGCGCTCGCCTTCTCGGGTGCGTGTTCCGGCATCGGTGGCGCCATCCTCGTGTTCGGCAGTGAATCGCACCGTCTCATCGGTGAGGGTGGTGCCGCCGCATTCACGCAGAACGCCGGGTTCAACGGCATCGTGGCGGCCCTGTTCGGGGGACTCCATCCGCTGTACACGGTGCCGGCGTCGTACTTCTTCGGCGGGATGCTCACCGGCGGGCTCGAGATGCAGCGCGAGGTTCAGGTGCCGGCCGCGATGATCCTGGCCCTCAACGGCGTCGTGGTGGTGTTCGTGGTCGGCAGTCTCAAGCTGCGGGACCGTCTCCGGACCTGGGCCGAGGGCGAAGTCGAGCGGGAGGGCCGAGCGTGACCGAGCCGCACGGCGCGGCCGCAGGCCGCCAGAAGGCGAGCAGTGTGAGATGAGGGACTTCTTCACGGTCTCGGTCATCGTCACGACTCTCGCGTCGGGCATCCGGCTGGCCACGCCCTTCCTCTTCGCCGCGCTGGGCGAGACGGTCGGCCAGCGGTCGGGCGTGCTCAACCTCGGCGTCGAGGGCGTCATGTTGCTCGGCGCCTACTCGGCGTACTACACGGCCCTGGAGACCGGGAGCGCCGGTGCGGGCATCGTGGCTGCGTTGGTCGTCGGCGCAGCGATGGGTGGGGTGTATGCGTTCATCACCGTCGTCATGCACGCCGAACAGGGGATCTCCGGGATCGGCATCTTCTTGTTCGGGCTCGGATTCACCGACCTCCTGTTCCAGAAACAGGTCGGTACGCCGGTCTCGATCGACGGGCTCAGCAACCTCGACATCCCGCTCCTGTCGGACATCCCCCACGTCGGTGAGGTGCTCTTCCAGCACAACCCGATGATCTACATGGCCTTCCTTCTGGTGCCCGCGGTGTGGTTCGTGGTCAACCGCACCACCTTCGGCCTCGACATCCGCGCCGTGGGCGAGACCCCGGAAGCCGCCGACACTCTCGGTGTCAGCGTCAACCGCACTCGGGTCTTCGCGATCCTCATCGGCAATGCCATGGCCGGGCTCGGTGGCGCCGCGCTGGCGCTCGAGGTCGGCGTCTTCCAGCAGAATCTCACGTCGGGCCGAGGGTTTATCGCCATCGCCCTCGTCTACTTCGGAGCGTGGCGGGCGGTCGGTGTGATGACCGGGTCGCTGCTTTTCGGCATCGTCTCCGCCGTCGTCCTCCAGTGGAAGACACTCGGCATCGTCGAAGGCGGCCTGGCCAGCCTCACCACCATGGCGCCCGCGGTGCTGACCATCGTCGTACTCGTTGTGGTGAGCCGCCGGATCGGGCAACCGTCCGCGCTCACCCGCCCGTTCGATCGGACCGCGTGATGACGCGCTCGGATCGATCACACTGTTCTGACCAACTCGTCAGAGTCCAACCCGAGGAGGGGTTCCACATGCAGAAGAAGCGACTGGCCTGGTTGCTCGCCCTGCTGGCGGTGTTCGCGTTGTTCGCCGCCGGCTGCGGCGACGACAGCGACACCAGCACGTCCGACGACGCCGGTGATGACGGTGGCGATGATGCCGGTAGTGACGGCATCCGTATCGCGATCGTCGCGCCGAGTGCCAGCAATGATCTCGCCTTCACCCAGAGCATGGTCGACGGCGTGGCCAACATGAGCGCCGACGTGGCCGAGGTCGCCGTCACCGACGGCACGTTCATCGTCGACGAAGCGGCCGCGGCGATCCGCGGCTACGCCGACGACGGCTACGACCTCGTCATCGCCCACGGCTCCCAGTACGGCGGCCCGCTCCAGGAGATCGCGCCGGACTTCCCGGACACGACGTTCGCATGGGGCACCGCGGCCGACAACTTCGGCCTCGACAACGTGTTCGCCTACACCGTCCGCTCCGACGAAGGTGGCTTCGTCAACGGCACCATCGCTGCTGCGCTCAACGAGTCCGGCGTGATCGGTGTGGTCGGCCCGATCGAGGTCGGCGATGCCAAGCTCTACGTCGACGGCTTCGTGAACGGTGTGGCGTCGGTCGACCCGGGCATCGAGGTCAACGTCAACTACATCGAGTCCTTCAGCGACGTGGCTCTGGCGGCCGAAGCGGCCACCGCCCACATCGCCAACGGCGCCGACGTGCTGACCGGCACGGCCCAGATGGTGGTCGGTGCCACCGGCGTGGCCCAGGAGGAGGGCGCCGCCTGGTTCGGCACCCAGTCGAACCAGACCGCACTCGGCGAGGACATCGTGGTGGCCTCGCAGGTGTACCACTGGGAGGTCATCCTCGACGACATCGTCGCCGCCATGAACGCCGGCGAGGCCGGATCGGTCATGATCGCCACCCTCGCCAACGGTGGCATCGTGATCGAGTACAACAGCGCCTATGGGCTCGATGGCGCGATCCAGTCGGCGGCCGAGGACACCGCGGCGGGTATCGCCGACGGCTCGATCGACACCGGCGTCGAGTGATTCAGGTTTCCTGAGCAATGACCGACCCGGGAGTACCGATGCTCGAGATGAGGGGGATCACCAAACGATTCCCCGGTGTCGTCGCGAACGCCGACGTCGATCTCACGGTGCTCCCGGGTCAGGTCCACACTCTTCTCGGCGAGAATGGTGCCGGGAAGAGCACCCTCATGAAGATCCTCTACGGGCTGTACCGGCCTGACGAGGGCACCAT
>CAYFLT010000081.1:7026-11206 GCA_964344055.1 uncultured Candidatus Nemicrothrix sp. | reverse complement strand
CGGGGAGGAGGTCTCGATCGCTTCGCCGGTCGATGCCATCGCCCGGGGCATCGGCATGATCCACCAGCACTTCATGCTCGTGCCGACGCTCACCGTGGCCGAGAACGTGGCTCTCGGGCTCGGCGGTCGCAACGGGCTGTCGGACATGCGCCCGGTTCGCAAGCGCCTGGCCGAGGTGTCGGAGCAATACGGGCTGCAGGTCGACCCCGACACGTACATCTGGCAGCTGGCCGTGGGGGAACGGCAACGGGCCGAGATCCTCAAGGCGCTCTACCGCGACGCACGCCTCCTCGTCCTCGACGAGCCGACCGCAGTACTGACGCCGCCGGAGGTGGACGACCTGTTCGTGACCCTCCGCCAGCTCACTGCCGATGGCCGGGGTCTGATCTTCATCAGCCACAAGCTCCACGAGGTGATGGACATCTCCGATGACATCACCGTGCTCCGGGACGGTCGGGTGTCGGGCCACACCACGCCGGCCGAGTCGTCCCGCGAGTCACTCGCCCAGATGATGGTCGGGCGTCCGGTCGAGCTGAACCGTTTCGTCGAGCCGTTGGAGTCCGGCGAGGAGAAGCTGATCATCCGGGACCTGACGGTGCTGGGGGATCGCGACACCGTCGCCGTCGACGATGTGTCCATTTCGGTTCGGGCGGGTGAGATCGTCGGTGTGGCCGGCGTGTCGGGCAATGGCCAGCGGGAGTTGGCGGAGGCGATCACCGGTCTCCGGGCCGCAGAGTCCGGAGAGATCACGATCGGCGGGAAGGTGGTCGCGGAGGCCACCCCCAAGGCCATCCGCCAGATGGGTCTGGCGTACGTGCCCGAGGAGCGGATGCGCGACGGCGCGGTGAGTGAGTTCACCGTGGCGGAGAATCTCATGCTCGTGGAGTACGAAAGGCCGCCCTACACGCGGCGTGGTCTCCTGAACTTTCCGGCGATCCGAAAGCGCTGCGCCGATCTGGTGGATCGCTACTCGGTGAAGACACCCACGCTGGACACACCGACCCGTCACCTGTCTGGTGGCAACATCCAGAAGGTCGTCATCGCGCGCGAGTTCAGCGCCGATGCCGAAGTACTCGTCGTGGCCCAGCCGACCCGCGGTGTGGACATCGGTGCGGCGGAGTACATCCACGAGCGGCTGCTCGAGCAACGACGTGGCCACGCAGCGATCCTGTTGATCAGCGAGGACCTCGATGAGGTCATGCAGCTCTCGGACCGGGTCGTGGTGTTGTTCGAGGGGCGCATCATGGGAGATCTCTCCCGCGACGACGCCGACCTCGAGACGGTGGGGCTGCTCATGTCGGGGGTCGAACAGACCGCAGTCTGAGACCAATTGGCCAGAAGCATCACTGGCCAATTCCCTACGATTGGCTGATGACCGCCATCGTCTCCGATCTGCTGTCCAATCGAGCCCGAGGGGCGGAGTCGTCCGCGATCCGGGATCTCCTCCGACATGCGGAGGCTCCTGGGGTTCTGTCGCTCGCCGGGGGCCTGCCTGCAGCGGCGCGCTTCCCCGTGGCCGAGATCGCCGAGGCGGCGGGTGATGTCCTGGGTCGTGCAGAGGGACTTCAGTACGGGCTGACCGAGGGCGACCCGGCCCTGCGGGAATGGGTCGCCGACTGGCATTCCGGGCAGGGTTCGCCGACCTCGGCCGCCGACGTCGTCGTCACCACCGGGTCCCAGCAGGGTCTCGATCTGCTCGCACGGGTCCTCATCGATCCGGGCGATCCGGTCGTCGTCGGGGATCCGTGCTACGTGGGTGCACGCCAGGCCCTCGGCACCGCGGCCCCCTCATTCGTGGGCGTGCCGGTGGACGGCGACGGTCTCGAGGTCGACGCCCTCGAAGCACGGTTGGAGGCCGGCCTTCGTCCGAAGCTCGTCTATGTGGTCGCAAACTTCGACAATCCGAGTGGGGCGGTCCTCGACGCGCGTAGACGGGTCCGACTCGCCGAACTCGCCGAGCATCACGGCTTCGTGATCGTGGAGGACGATCCGTACGGGGCGCTCTGTTTCGACGGCGACGTTCCACCTTCGGTCGGGCCCGGTTCGGATCACGTGGTGCGGTTGCGGACCATCTCCAAGACGTTGGCCCCGGGTCTCCGAGTCGGATTCCTGAGTGGGCCGGCGTGGCTGGTCGATGCCGTGACGGTGGCGAAGCAGGCGGTCGATCTCCACACCTCGACGGTCTCGCAGGCGATCGTTCGCGAACTGGTCACCCGACCCGGCTTCCTCGACGGTCACATCGCCGGGCTCCGACCCTGGTACGCCCGCCAGCGGGACTCGATGGTGACCTTCTTGGCCGAGATGCTCCCGGACGCCCAGTTCGTGAGACCACGCGGCGGCATGTTCTGCTGGCTACGGCTCCCCGGAGCCGACAGCGCGGCCTGCCTGCCCCGCGCCCTCGAAGAAGGAGTTGCCTACGTTCCCGGCGATGCCTTCGCCGTCGACCGCGACCTGTCGGACCACCTCCGCCTCAGCTTCGCCACCGTCGACGCCGACCAGCTCCCCGAAGCCATCCGCCGCCTCGCCGTTGCTCTTGGGGTCTGACCCCCGTTGCATCTCGTCGTTCCGCGAGCCTGGGGCCGCAAGCTACAGGTAGGTACCGGTTTGCTCGGGTAGTCCCTGGTCGGGTCGGGGTGGGCCGCCCCGGGCGGCTTGGAGTTCCCTGAGCTGCATTGCTGCGGCGGCCTGCTGTTGGGCCATCGACACCTGGAGGCCCTGGAGTAGGCCCTGCAGCCAGCCGACGAGCTGGGCCTGAGCGACGCGGATCTCCGCTTCTGAAGGCACCCCGTCGTCGTCGCAGCAGGCGGCGAACTCGGCGAGCTCATCCATCAGGTCCGGCGACAGGACGGTCCCGAGTTCCTCCATCGTCTCGGTGTGGATCCGAGCCAGCATCCGCCGGCTGTCTTCGTCGGTGTCGGCTTGACGAACTTCGGCCATGAGCGTCTGGACCATCGTGCCGAGCCGGATGAGCTTGGCGGGGTCGGACACCGAGGTCTGGGGACCGGAGCCGGCTTGGGGATTGGCAGCGGTTGGAGGGATGAAGTCAGTCGGGGGAATGGCGCCGTCTCCGGCCTGTTCGGTCATGGTGCAAGGTTCGCACACGATCGGAAGCCCCCGCACCGCCGCGGGAGCGGGAGTAGCGTCGGCGGTCATGATCGAGATCGATTCCCAGGTCGAGATCGCGTGTCCAGCTGACGAGGTCTTCGGGGTCGTCGCCGACATGGCACGCAATCCGGAATGGCAAAAGGGCATGCGCACCTGCACGTGGACCTCTGAACCGCCGATGCGAGTCGGTTCGACCTACGACCAGGTCGCCACCTTCCTCGGACGCGACGTCATCACGAGCTTCGAAGTGGTGGAGCTCGAACCCGGTCGGCTGATCCGGATCGTGTCGACCAAGTCGACCTTCCCGCTCGACATCACCCGCTCCGTGGAGCCGCTCGATGAGCAGCACTGCCGAGTCGTGGCGGTGGTCAAGGGTGATCCAGGGCGGATGTTCATGATCGCCGGGCCGCTCATGCGGGCGATGGTCCGCCGGTCGGTGCGTGGCGACTATGCCCGGCTCAAGACTCTTCTCGAAGGCTGATCGACCGCACCATCGGGATGAGGACGTTGATCTCGAGACGGGTCATCTCGTCGTCGTAGCCGATCAGGGCCACGTTCATCTCGAAGCCCTCGGTTCGTTCGTAGACGATCAGGTCGAGCCCACCGGTTTCGAGTTCGAGGCGACGCCAGCCCGGAGGGAAGCCGTCGGGAAGGCCGGTCCGCTTCGGAGCTCCGTCGACCTCGACGTCGAGGTACCAGTACAGCTCGTCACGGTCGATCGGCCCGGCCCGCGCCACCACGACCGTCGAGTCGAGCCAGTCGAGACCGCGCCACCATGCTTCCTCGTCGGGGATCGCGTTGCTGACCCAGTCCGGCACCTGGATGTCCACCACTGTGCGGCCCGAACCGAGCTCGGCGTCGAAGGTCGTGGAGAGGAGGTCCGGCGCCAGTTCGGGGACCAGGCGAACCGGCTGGTCGTCGATGAACGGCGCAGTCACCAGTCCCTCGCAGTCGTTGCGAACCTCCTCGTCAGGATGACGTACGAAGGCCGCCATGATGTCGGGCGAGCATTGTCCCTCATCGGAGTCGTGCCCCAGCTCGGGTGAGGAGATGAGGGTGGCGTTGGGGAGGCGCT
>CAYFLT010000081.1:6697-7016 GCA_964344055.1 uncultured Candidatus Nemicrothrix sp. | reverse complement strand
CACCGCCTCGGCCCACCACGGCGGGGTGATCGGGTCGATCCCACCCGACAGGATCAGGGTGGGGACGTCCCAGACGACCGGCTGGTTCTCCAATGGGTCGGCCACGCCGGTGTTCCAGCTCTCGCAGGCTCTGATGAGGTCGATCCCGACGAGGCCGGGGGCGAGGTTGATGCGCTCGTAGGGAGTGTCGCGGTCGTCGGCGAGGTCACGCTGGTCCGCGGTGATGAAGGGCGCTTCCTCTCGGCACTGCACCGCGACATAGGCCGCGATGTCACCAGTGTCGTAGATGCCGTCGCGTCCGATGCGCTGGACCCGCGAG
>CAYFLT010000081.1:4627-6633 GCA_964344055.1 uncultured Candidatus Nemicrothrix sp. | reverse complement strand
ACGTCGCCGTCGAGGAAGTCGATGAGTGTGTCGGGGATCATCGCTGCCGCGGGCGCCGTGTACAGGAGCGCATGGAAGCCGTTGACAAGGTCGTCGCCGTTGATCAGCGCATCGAACGACTGGTCCTCGGTGAGCGGCACCTGCACGGGAACAGGATCCGCGTCGAGCGCGGCGACGACCCGCTCGAACGCGGCCCACGGATCGGGGAGGGCCTCAGAGCAGATCTCGCTCTCGGTGCAGGCGGTGAACACCCGATCCAGAGCGGCCTCGAAGCTGGCCGGAACCGATCCGATGAGGTTCTCCTCCACCGGGTACACCCCACTCAGGATCACCGATCGGACCTGCTCGGGATGGTCGCGCATGATCGTCTGAGCGAGGCGGGTGCCATAGGAGTTGCCGTACAGGTTGTACTCCTCGATCCCCAGCGCCCGCGTGAGACGGATGACGTCGTCGGCGTGGGTGGCACTGTTGTACTGACTCAAGTCGATCTGGTCGTTACGGCTCATCCTCCGTCCGCAGCTGGCGACCAGTTCGTCGTAGTCGGCGGCGATGTCGCCGTGGAGACGACCGCTGGCGAAGAAGTCGTCGTCGAGGATGTAGGCCTCGTGGCAGATGGGAAGGGCGGATGACTCCCCGGCCTCGCGCTGGTCGAACAAGATGACGTCGCGTTCGCCGATGAAGGGCTCGACGACGGGTAGGTAGATCCAGTCCGCGGCGGCGAGCACGTCGCCGCCGGGCCCGCCGTGGAGATAGATGACGGGATCGGGGTCCGGTGTTGCGGCGAGTGACTGGAACACCGCGTAGGCGATGTCGATCGGTGTGGTCGTGGCGCTGTCGGGGGAGGGAATCCGCATGGTGCCGCAGTCGACTTTCACCGGGACCGAATCGACGTCGAAGGGGCAGGTGGTCTTCTGGGTCGACAGTGGCTCCCCGTCGGCGAGCTGATCGCCGTCGGACGGTTCGGTCGTGGTGGTCGGGGTCACGTCAGCCGGGTCGGGGAGTTGGCTGACGCCTCCTGCATCCGGACCGTTCGGCTCCTGCTCGTAGCGGGCGGCCAGCTCCTCGGGTGTGATCTGCGAGCACGCCGCGGCAATCACGGCCAGGATCAGGCCGGTGACGACCATGCGGATTCGCGAACGCACCGGTTCACCCTACGAGGCGCAACCGACCTCTCTCGGTACCCTTCCGCCGGTGATCACTCGTGATGACCTCCGAAACGTCGCGATGATCGCGCACGTCGACCACGGCAAGACCACCTTGGTGGACGCCCTGCTCCGCCAGGCGGGCGCCTTTCGTGAGGGTGCCGAACTCACCGACCGCGTCATGGACTCGATGGACCTCGAGCGGGAGAAGGGGATCACGATCCTCGCCAAGAACACCGCCATCCGGTACGGCGACGTGAAGATCAACATCGTCGACACGCCCGGCCACGCCGACTTCGGTGGTGAGGTGGAGCGGGCGCTCACGATGGTGGACGGCGTCGTACTGCTGGTCGACGCCTCGGAAGGTCCTCTGCCCCAGACTCGCTTCGTTCTCCGCAAGGCGCTCGAGCTCGAGCTGCCAGTGGTGCTGGTGATCAACAAGATCGACCGACCCGACGCACGCATCTCGGCGGTCGTCGACGAGGTGTACGAGCTGTTCCTCGACCTCGATGCGGAGGAGCATCAGATCGACTTCCCGATCGTCTACACGATCGCCCGGGAGGGTCTGGCCACGCTCGATCCCGACGTCCCGGGCACCGACCTGGCGGCGCTCTTCGACGTCCTGCTCGACACCGTGCCGCCCCCCACCCACGACCCTGACCATCCGATGCGAGCCTGGGTGACCAATCTCGATGCGTCGCCCTATGTCGGCCGCATCGCGATCTGTCGGGTCGAGCACGGCACCATCCGCAAGGGTCAGCCGGTGGCGTGGTGTCGAGCCGACGGCACCATCACCCCGGCGCGGATCGGCACGCTCACCGTCACCGAGGCCCTCGACCAGGTCGAGGTCGATGAGGCGGGACC
>CAYFLT010000081.1:0-4617 GCA_964344055.1 uncultured Candidatus Nemicrothrix sp. | reverse complement strand
GGGGTGTCGGGGATCGAGGAGGTCACCATCGGGGAAACCCTTGCGTCGCTGGACGATCCGCGACCCTTCCCGGCGATCACGGTCGACGAACCGACCCTGTCCATGACGATTGGCGTGAACACCTCTCCCCTGGCCGGGGGGGACGGCACCAAGCTCACCGCCCGCCTGATCAAGGCCCGCCTCGACGCCGAACTGGTGGGCAATGTCTCGATCCGTGTCCTCCCGACCGAGCGGCCCGACACGTGGGAGGTGCAGGGTCGCGGCGAGCTCCAGCTGGCGGTTCTCGTGGAGACGATGCGACGGGAGGGCTACGAGTTGACGGTCGGAAAGCCGGCCGTGCTCACCCGCGAGATCGACGGCACCCTGCACGAACCGACCGAGCGTCTCACCATCGACGTGCCCGAAGAGCACGTCGGCGCGGTCACCCAGTTGCTCGGCAGCCGCAAGGCGCGCATGGACGACATGACCAATCACGGCACCGGCTGGGTTCGCCTCGACTACGTCGTACCCGCGCGGGCCCTGATCGGGTTCCGTACCGACTTCATGACCGAGACCCGGGGGACCGGGCTGCTCCACCACGTGTTCGAGGGATGGATGCCCTGGGCCGGTGAGCTGCGCACGCGTCAGAACGGCAGCGTCGTGGCCGACCGCACCGGTGACAGCACCGGCTACGCGATCACTTCGCTCCAGGAGCGCTCTGCGCTGTATGTGGGCCCTGGCGCCAAGGTCTACGAGGGGATGATCGTCGGCGAGAACTCCCGCAACGAGGACATGGACGTCAACATCTGCCGGGAGAAGAAGCAGACCAACATCCGGACCCAGTCCTCTGACGACACGATCCGGCTCACGCCGCCCAAGCTGTTGTCCCTGGAGCAGGCGCTGGAGACGATCGGTGACGACGAGTGCGTGGAAGTCACGCCCTCGTCGGTGCGGCTCCGCAAGTCGGTCCTGGACGCGGGAGAACGGGCCCGCCTCCTGAAGAAGGCCAAGCCCCCACGGACCTAGAGATCGAACGGTTCTGAAGAATCTCTGGACGTCTCCGCGCGCCAGGCGCGCGGAGACGTCCAGAAAAACATGGGTCGGCTATTCGGTCACCCGGACCCAGAGGTTCTGGGTGAGATGGCCGGCGATGAATGGGCCCTCGGCCCGCTTGAAGAGGTCGAGGTACGCCTCGGACGACTCGAGCTTTTCGTTGTTCGCTTCGACCTCGGCCAGGCTCGCCGAGAAGCCGACGAAGAGCAGGCGGGTACGGTCGCCCGTGGCTGCGGTGACGACACCGATCTGGGAATCGATGATCTCACCGACGGTGCTGGCGATCTCCGCCGCGAAGGTCATCGCTTCGGCCGGCTGCTGGAGATTGGCGTTCACCTCGGACACGGTGCTGAATCGGTCGGCCTCGCCCGGCGCCATCCGCACCTGCCACAGCGTGTCCTGCGCATCGGCGAAGAGATGGCTCCCGAGGGCCACGGCCGACTGGAACTCGGTGTCGGCCATCATCGCTTCCTGGGTGCGCTGGTAGTCCGACAGGGATTCGAAGCGGCCGGTGATGCCGATCACCCCCGGATCTCCGCCCACCATCACGCCGGCGCCGAAGTCCGTGCCGTGTTCGGTGTTGAGGTGGTTGAGGACGTAGTTGACCAATCCGATCGCCTGCGCTTGGGCGCCGCCGTTGGAAACACGAAGGATTCGTGAGGTCACGTACATGGTTTCTGCCTTCCGTGTGCTTTCGCGATCCGACGAGTGGTGACTCGCCGCGGACGACGGCTGGAAGGCGCCCCGTTCCCGCTGGCCGCCGTCTGTTTTCGACCATATGTCTGGTCGTGAGGAAGTACAAGGGGCACTTCGCGCCTTCTGGACGTGGGCAATGGCGAAGTCAGGCGGTACCTTCAACTGTCGGCCACGAACGGTGGCAGAGCTCGTCGAGGAGGGTGCAACCATGGCAACAGGTCGATCCAGCTTCGCGAAACGCCAGCGCGACATGGCCAAAAAGGCGAAGGCCGCGGCCAAGCGGGAACAGAAGTTCAACCGCGAGGCGATTCCGGACGGAGAAGAGGACGAAGAGCTGATCTCCGATGGCCCGAAACTCTCCAACGACGAGATCATGGAGCGGGTGGCGGACCTCCACCGCCGCTATGACGACGGCCAGATGGACCTCGACACCTTCGATGAGGAGAAGGCTGCGCTGATGGCGCAGATGGTCATCGACTGACCTGAACCTCTCGCTCGAGCGTTCAGATCACCTCGAGCAGATCCCCGTCGAAGAGCGGTGTCATCTCCAGCTCATCGCGGTCGGTCGCGAGCTGAGCCGCGTCGGGCGGAACTCCGTCGTATCCGTCAGCCGCGTCGATGGCCGCCTGGAGGAGTCGCGCGTCGCTCGACGTGTTGAGGAATACGCGCGGATCGGCCAACACGAACTGGACGCACCGTTCGAGCACGCCGGGGTTCTCGACCGGCTGATACCAGCTGAACTTCCGTTGGTCGACGTCGGGCCACCGACGCCGCGCGATCGACTTGATTGTCTCGCGAGCCACCCCATGGTTGTCGCAGGCCGTATGGAGCATCTCGACGTCGGCGGCGTAGGTCCCAATTCGGGCGAGTGTGTGGTTCCACGGGAAGAGCACCGAGGCGAACGGCGCCTCCGCAAGCGAACGGATGTGCATCGCGGCGATCCGGAGTCCGTGACCGGTCACCCCGACATGGCGGCACAGCCCCTCGTCGCGGGCCTTGAACAGGGCCTCGACCGCACCGCCGGGGGAGAACGCAGTACGCCACTCGTCCTCCTCCACGAGGTTGTGGAGCTGGATGAGGTCGACGTGGCGGACTCCCATCCGTTCGAGGCTCCGTTCCAGGCTCGCTCGCGCGTCACTCCCCGAACGGTCGCCGGTCTTGGTGGCCAGGAAGACCTCGCGCCGGTGATCGGCCAGGAAGTCGGTCAGCCGGAGCTCCGACTCTCCATATGTCGCGGCGGTGTCGATGTGGTTGATCCCGGCGGCGCGTACGACGGCGAGGGTGGCATCTGCCCGCTCCTGGGACATTCCTCCGAGGGCTGCGGCCCCGAAGATCAGCCGGGTGCTGGTGTGGCCGGTGGTGCCGAAGGGCATGGTCTGGATCATCACGAACCTCGTTTCGGAGTTGCGCCGAGCAGGTCGTAGAGGTGGGATCGCAGCTCGGGGATCCCGGTGCCCTTCTCGGCGCTCACCCACAGTACGTCGCGACGTTCGACCCGGAGGTGGTCGGTCAGCTCGGCGCGGCGCTTCTTGCTCTTGGACGGCCGTACCTTGTCGGCCTTCGTGGCCACATAGCTGACCGGTCGGCCCAGGGAGGCGAGCCATTCCACGGTCTGGAGATCGAGGTCGGTCGGTCCGACCAGCCCATCGATGAGAAGCAGGACCGTGACCAGGTTCTCCCGCTCCTCGACGTATCGGGTGAGCATGGTGGCCCACTTGCGTTGCTCGGCCTTGGAGACCTTCGCGAAGCCGTAGCCGGGGAGATCCATCAGCCAGCGGCCGGAGCCCTCGGGGGCGAGCTCGAATGCGTTCAGGAGCCGCGTGGCCCCGGGCGTCTTGGACGTCTTGGCGAGACCCTTGCGCTGGGCGAGGGCATTGATCAGGGAGGACTTGCCGACGTTGGATCGCCCCATCAGCGCCACTTCCGCGTTCACGTGGGGGAGATCGTCGACGTCGGTGTAGGACCGAAGAAACGTCAGCCGGAGGGGTGGAGCCACATCAGCCTTCGAGTTCGGCGAGGAGAGCGTCGAGCCGTCGAGTCTGCTCGGCCAGCGCCTCTTCGAGGGCAGCGACCCGCTCCTCGAGGTTGGTCCGCACAGGCGACGGTGGTGGGTCCGTCACGAACGGCGATGCTTCCGGGCTCGGATCGAGGGACGGCGCCGGTCCGGGCGGCTCGATGGCCGGTGGGGTGAGCCCGTCGCCCGCCCGGTTCGGGGCCCAGAGTTGATCGATTCGGGGCTCGCGCTCGCCCGGGCGCCGCTCCAGTCGGGTGACGAGGGGTTCGTCTCGGGTCGCCAGTCGATCGATCGCCGCGTCGGCACGTCCGTGGTCGCCTTCGGGGCCATCGGTGTACCGCTCCGTGCGGGTGGTGATCTCGTTGAGGGTCTGGGCTCCTCGCAACAACAGCACTGCGAGTACCGCGAGCTCCTCGCCGTCGAGCCGGAGCGCCTCGTCGACGACGTGGCGATGCTTCGGGACCCGATGGCCGGCACCGGTCAATGTGCGCGCGAGGCCCCTTTGGCGCAGCTCGAGCATCACCGCATCGACCTCTCTCTCCGAGAGGTCCATCACGGGGTCCCGGCTCGTGCTCTGATTGCAGGCATTCACCAGCGCGTTGCTGCTGAGCGGATAGCTGTCCGGAGTAGTGCCTGCCTTTTCGACGAGGGCGCCGATGACTCGGGCTTCGGCGGCGTTGAGCTGGTCTGCGATGTCCACGGAGCGATCGTAGGTCACGCCGTGGCAGCCACCGCGCGGGTGACCGCCGCCGCCCATGCGGTCGGCGCCTCGGTCGAGGGCTTCTCGGCCGGGGATCGCGTGCTCTCGCGATGTGCCCTCGGTGGCTTCGCGGAGCAGGTCGCCGCGCCCGCCGCCCAGACCCATCGACTGCCGG
>CAYFLT010000080.1:17673-20113 GCA_964344055.1 uncultured Candidatus Nemicrothrix sp. | reverse complement strand
CGGGCTCCGGGGCCGGCTCAGGCTCAGCCGCCGACTCCACGTCCGCTTCGGGCTCTGTGGACGTGACGGTCGTGTCCGGCTCCGGACTGGACTCGGCCGGCGCGCCCGCCGCGACGGCCTCGGCGGGTGCCGGTGCGGATGCGGGAGCCGCTTCGGCGGCGGGCTTGGCCGGCGGCGGCGGGGGAGTGGGCCTCCCCTTGCCCTTGCCCTTGCCACGGCCTCTCGGACGGGGTGCGGGCGGCTCGATGCCGAACAGCTTGGCGATGTCCGGGGTTCGGGAGGCGAGCTTCTTGACCGTCTTCAACAGCTCGTCGCTCGGCTTCTCCGGGATGCCCTGGGCCACCACCTGAGACCGAACGGGGGAGAACGCCACCGCGTCGAGCACGGTGGCCCACCGTTCGGATGTGACCTCACTGGTGAGCCCCTCGGAGGCCGAGGTGGCCAGCTTCTCGGCCATGTCGACCGGCAGCGGCGAACCGGCCTTGGGCGGACGCGAACTGAGTCGCAGCGCACGAACCGTACGACCGTCGGCAATCGTCGCGGCGAGCTCGTCGAGCCACTTGCGGTGCTCGGTCTCGACCCGCTGGGCCAGCCCCTCGCGGAGCTGGTCGGCGAGCGCACGCGATTCCTCGTCCCGCGCGGCATTGTCGGCAGCCACGACCACACTGCGGATGTCTCGGAGGTCGACCTCGTCCATGCCGGCGACGGCGGCCTCGGCGCGATCGCGCCACTCGGCAGCCTTGAGTCGGGGTGCGAGCTTCTCGGCGAGCGCGACGAGCGGCTCGGTCTTGATCTTCGGCATGCCTTCCGCGGACGCCTTGTCGTTCATCCGCTCAACGGCCTGACGGACCCCCGGTACGCCGCCACGAAGCACCTCCTCGGCGAGCGAATGCTGCAGTTCCGGCAGGTCCTTCAGGGCAGCCTGCCGATGGGTGCGTGCCGGACGCAGGCGTGGCGCCTTCGGACGCGGTGGCGGCTTCGGGCGCTCACGCCGCTGACGGCTGCGATCGCCGCCGCCCCGGCCACGGCCATCGCCTTTGCCTCTCGGTCGACCCTCGCCGCGGCCGTCACGATCACGATCCCGACCCCGGCCCCGACTCCGGCCCCGGTCCTCACCGTCGCGGCGGCGGCCGCGCCCCTTGGGGGCGAGCACCTGGGTGACGAGGGGTTCGTCACGACCGCTGCCCAGCAGCTCGAGGGTCTCGGCCTCCTTGCGAGCGGCCTTCGGGGCGAAGACCTGGGTGATGGTGAGACCATCGAGATCAGCGTCGGCTTCGACCTTCAAGACGTCGCCGACCGACGCCCCGGCCGGCAGCAGCGACCCGTCGAGCGCCCCCCTCGGTTGCTTCGCACCGGCGGCGCGCCAGGTCCAGGTGCCGTCGTCGCGAGAGGAGGTGAGTTCGATGTCAAGCCGTCGTGCCACGGCCGAAACGGTATCGGGGTACGGCTCCGGCGGCGACCCGGGGACCTCTGGTCAGTCCATCAGGTCGCGAGGATCGGTGTTCGAGCCGCAGACGACCACCGCCGCCCGTTCGTGGCTGCCCAGCGCCAACCTGCCCGATGTGAGCGCCGCCAAGGCGGTTGCGCCCCCGTGTTCGGCCGCGACGCGGGCGTCGGCCCAAAGGCGCCGCCTGGCATCGACGATGTCGTCGTCGGTCACCAGCATCGACTCGGCGCGGTCGTGCAGGAGCGCCCAAGGGATCGCTCCGATCTGCTTGGCCCCCAGCGAGTCGGCGGCCACGCCCGACACGTCGACCCGCACCGGTTCACCGGCCCCGATCGCGGCGTTGAAGCAGGGACTGTTCTCCGGCTCGACACACACCAGACGAACGCGACGGGGGAGGGCCGCCGCCAGTCCGGCTGCCAGCCCACCCCCTCCGACCGCCACCACGACGGTGTCGACGGCCTCGACCTGCGCCACCAGTTCCACACCCATAGTGGCCTGACCGGCCACGGTGAGTGGTGCGTCGTAGGGATGGATGTTGAGGGCACCGGACTCCATGGCCCGCTCGTCGCAGGCGGCCTGGGCGTCGTCGTAGAGCTCACCGACCACGTGGACCGTGGCGCCCAGCGCCCGGATCCGTTCGAGTTTCACCGCCGACGAGACCCCGGGGACGAAGATCTCGGCCGGAGCACCCAAGGCCCGGGCCACGTGCGCAACCGCAATGCCGTGGTTCCCGCCCGACGCCGCGATGAGACCGGATTCGGGCATACCCTCGGCGAGGGCGCTGTTGAAGCTCCCGCGGGCCTTGAACGACCCCGCATGCTGCAGGCACTCGAGCTTGAGCACCAGGTCGTGGTCGACGCCGAACGCGCCGGCACCGGAGCGAAGCACCGGCGTGTGACGGACGTGACCCCGGAGGCGGGTCACGGCCAGATCGATCTGGGCTCGGTCGGGTACCACCGGCGGAACACCGGCATCGGCTGGAGACGAGGGCAT
>CAYFLT010000080.1:8736-17663 GCA_964344055.1 uncultured Candidatus Nemicrothrix sp. | reverse complement strand
CCTGGATCCGACCGGACCCACTTCCCCACGGGCCGCCGGAAATCGTCGTTATGTAAAGTGATGTCGAGATGGACCGAACACGACCTCCGCGGCGCGCTCACCCCAGGCGTCGGAGCCCTTTGCTCCACCGCCGTTGCCGGCGGTGGCCACATACACGCCGGCACCCACCTGCTCGATGAGGGGCGTCCGATCGGCCGTGTAGGTGATGATGCACGGCCGGGTCGTGAACGAGCGGAACTCGACTTCGGGCCAGAGGGCTTCCAGAGCCGGCTGGAACAACGGCAGATACTCGGCGTCGGGATCGGTGTGGAACCAGGCCTGGAGCTCCTCCAACGTCGTCGGATACTCGTCCAGCACGGTGTTGGCCCCCATCTTGATGTAGTAGCGGCCGTCCGGGTACCGAAGGGGGCCGATCATGTAGATCGCCTCGAGCCCGGCGGAGGGTGGCCGGTCGATGTCGTTGAGATACTTCACGGTGGGGACCGTTGCGAGGCGCTCACCCTCGTCGGGGGCGACCTCGCCGAGAATCACCGCCTCGGTCTTCAGCTCCAACGGGACCGGCCGCTCCAGGAGCCCGTGCACGTTGGTGAAGGCTCCCGCGGCCACCAGGACCTTGCGGGCTTCGATCGCACGGCCCGAACGGGTGGTCACCAACTCGTGATCGCCCCGGTGTTCGACACCGACCACCGTGTCGTCGACGAACACGGCTCCGGCGGTCTCCGCGACCGTGCGCTGGGCGGCGATCAGGCGTTTCGGGCGGATGTGGCCGGCCGGCCCCGGCTCGAATGCCACATAGTGGGTGTCGGGGAACTCGAGATCGGGCCAACGGGACTTCCAGCTCCGGTCTCCCGGCGCGAAATAGTCGTGCTCGATCGATTGGGCGAGCATCATCTCCCTCGGATCGGGATTCACCCCGTCGCCCCCGAGCCGGGAACTGATCAGGCACCCGACCGGCGCGTGGAAGTCGATTCCCGAAGCCGCCTCGAGTGCGCCGTAGTTCGAGATCGCCCGCTCGGTCACCGGGGCCCAGAACTCGTCGCGATCCTGCCTGCGGGTGAGACGGGCCTCGTCGTCGTGACTGCTGAACACCTGTCCCGGCCAGACGTCGCTCGGATCACCGGGGCCGGCGCCCACCGCACACACCGTCGCCCCCCGTTCGCTGAGATGGCGCACCGCGGCCGAACCGAACAACCCGCAACCGATCACCGCCACGTCGAACACAGCCATGGCGAGATCCTAGGCTCGACGGATGCTCGACCTCCCCTCCGCCGGAGAACGCCGACTGGCGGCGAGGGTCACCAAGGACGCCATGCGCCAGATCCGTGGCGGCCATCCCTGGGTGTACGGGAACTCGATCGAGTCGATTTCCCACGAAGGCCGGGCGGGCGACCTGGCCGTGGTCTTCGACCAACGACGCCGCTTCGCCGCGATCGGGCTCTGGGACCCCTCCTCCCCCATCCCACTCCGCATCCTCCACCAAGGATCACCGACACCGATCGACGAGGAGTTCTGGCGCAATCGGCTCCGGATGGTGCTCCAGCGGCGACAGGCCCTCGTCGATTCGGGGACGACCACAGGCATCCGACTCATCCACGGCGAGAACGACGCGCTCCCCTCCCTGGTGCTCGACCGCTACGGAACCGTCGGCGTGCTCAAGCTCTACAGCCCGGCGTGGTTCCCCCATCTCGCCACGATCCTGCCGCTCGTCGAGGAGCTCACCGGACTGGAATCGTTGGTCTTGCGCCTCGCCCGAAACGTTGCGTCGGGAGAGACCTTCGGGCTTCGCGACGGCACGACGATCGTCGGCGCCGCGCCTCCGGAGCCGGTCGAGTATCTCGAGAACGGCCTGGTCTTCACCGCCCATCCCTCCACCGGCCAGAAGACGGGGGCCTTCCTCGACCAGCGGGACAACCGGGCCCTCATCCGCCGCCACAGCGCGGGCGCCGACGTTCTCGACGTGTTCAGCTACGCCGGAGGCTTCTCGGTCCACGCCGCGTCGGGTGGCGCTCGGTCGGTGCACAGCGTCGACCAGTCGCCCCATGCGATCGCCACCTCCATCGAGCACGTGCAGCGCAACTCCCCCGGCGATCCGGCCGTCGCCCGGGTAACCCACTCATCCAGCGTCGGAGATGCATTCGAGGTGATGGAGGAGTTCACCCGACGAGGCCGGCGCTTCGATGTGGTGATCATCGATCCACCCTCCTTCGCCCAGCGCCAGGCGTCGGTTCCGGGAGCACTCCGCTCGTACGGGAGACTCACGGCACTGGGCCTTGGGCTGGTGGAGCCCGGAGGACTGCTCTTTCAGGCGTCGTGTTCGAGCCGGGTCCCTGCAGACACCTTCTACGAGGCGGTGTCTGCGGCCGCGGCGGCGGGTGGCCACTCGTTCGAACCACTCGCCCAGACGGCGCACCCCGAGGATCATCCGATCGGCTTCCCCGAAGGGGCCTACCTGAAGGCGGTGCTGGCCCGGATCGCGCGCTGAGCGACGTCTAGGGTGCCCTCGATGGGTGACCACAAGGCGCAATTGGTCGCGGCGCTCGGGGCGCTGAACGATGCCGTGTCGGGCAAGCTCGACGGACTCGGCGAGTACGACCTTCGGCGCCCGCTCACTCCGACCGGAAGCAACCTGTTGGGGATCGTCAAGCACCTGGCGAGCGTGCAGGCCGGCTACTTCGGCGACGTGTTCGGCCGTCCCTGGCCCGAGCCGATGCCGTGGCTGGGCCCGGACTCAGCCATCAACGACGACCTGTTCGCCGGCGAGACCGAGCGCACCGACTCGATCCTCGACTTCTACCGGCGCAGTTGGAGCCATGCACAGGAGACCTTCGCCGCCACCGACATCGACGACACCGGCACCGTGCCGTGGTGGCCGCCGGAGCGTCGTCACCCGACCCTCGGCGCCGTCCTGGTCCACATGATCGTGGAGACGGCCCGCCACGCCGGTCATCTCGATGTGCTCCGTGAGGGGATCGACGGGCAGGCGGGTCGGTTCACCGGCGATCCGAGCCTCCCTGCCGATCACGAGATCGACTGGGACGCCTACGTCGCCAAGGTCGAGGCCGCGGCCCAGGCAGCCTCCGACGCAACCTGACCCGGTCTTGTTCCCGGATACCAAGCGAGTCAGGTGGCGATTCAACCCGGTGGGCGGTCCAGGTGGGGGGTTGCGGAGCACTACCGTGGTTTCGTGTCCGACGGCGCGCGCATCGAGCTGACGTTTCGACTCTGGGGGACCGGTGCACCCGACGCGTTCGAGGAGTACGTCGAGCATCTCACAGGCCTGCTGCCCCGCCACCGAGGTGCTGTGGAACGCCGGGTCGGCGCGGTCGATGGCGGACCTGGTGCGCCCGATGCGGTGATCGTCATGAGCTTCCCCGACTCGCCCTCGGTCGACGGGTTCCTCCGGGACCCGCTCCGCGGGGACGCCGAGGACCTCGCGGCCCGCGCCATCAGCCGATCTCTGATCTCCGATGGACGGCACCGGTCGACGCCGACCGACCGACCCGGAGCGGACGTCGTCGACCTTCCCCACGATGCCTGATCTCGCCGCGGGCATCGAGCTCGTCGCCCGCGAGTCGAGTGTGCATGGCGTCGGCGTGTTCACCGCCAAGCCGATCGTGGAGGGCGCCCACATCGGCTCCTACACGGGGATCCCGACGACGGTGGACGGTACCCACGTGCTGTGGATCGAGGGCGACGACGGGGAGTTCGCCGGTATCGACGGTGAGGGGATTCTCCGCTGGCTCAACCACAGCTCCGCTCCGAACGTCGAGTTCGATGGCCCCGAGCTCTACGCGCTCCGGGACATCGATGCCGAAGAGGAGCTGCTCTTCCACTACGGCGAGGAGTGGGACGAGGTGCCCTGAGAAGGCTCGCGGTCAGAACCAGTGCGCCACCGGCCCCGCCACGCCTTCTCGCAACTGCCACGCCGCGCTCGCCGCGATCCGGTCGCTGACGAATCGTTTGGCCGTCCGCAGCGCCTCGATCGGAGCGTCACCGTGGGCCAACATCGCCGCGGTGGCGGCGGCGAACGTACAGCCCGAACCACGCACATGAGGACTGTCGAGCCGGGGCCCTTCGAGCAGGTCGACCGACCCATCGGAGCCAACCACCACATCGACCGCGCGATCGGAGGCGAAGCTGCCGCCGGTCACCACGACGGTCTCGGCACCCAGCGCGGCGAGGTCCTCGGCCACCTCGATCACGTCTTCCACCGAGTCGAGCCGCCGGCCGACCAGGAGGGAGGCCTCACCGACATTCGGGGTCAGCACCCGCGCCCGGGGGATCAGGGCGGTGCGGTACGCGGATTCGACCGAAGCCGGCACGAAACGCTCCCCTCGCCCATCGACCAGCACGGGATCCACCACCGGCGCCGGCAGGGTGCCCGATTCGATGTGGCCGACCACGATCTCCACGATCTCGGCCGAGCCGAGCAATCCGGTCTTGGCCGCGGCCACCGCGAATTCCGTGCCGATCCCGCCGAGTTGGGCCTCCACCAAGGCAGGTGACGTCGGCGCGACCTGGTCGACCGAAGTCAGGCGCTGGGCGGTGAGTGCCGTGGCGGCCACCACCCCGTGGACCCCGAGCGAAGCGAAGGTGGTGAGGTCGGCGGCGAGACCGGCGCCACCGAGAGGATCATGGGCCGCCACCGTGGCGACGACGGGAGGTGCAGACGAAGACACGGCGAAGATGCTGCCACACGCGAAGATGAAGCTCATGACCACACGCGGCCGCTACCTGGTGGCCACCCCGGCGCTGAACGATCCGAACTTCGAGCTCACCGTCCTCTTCATGCTCGAACACAGCGAGGAAGGAGCACTCGGGGTCGTGCTCAACCGGCCGAGTGAGCTGCCGGTGGCGGGCACGATCGACGAATGGTCCGATCTCACCGCCGAACCCAAGGTGGTCTTCGTCGGCGGACCTGTGTCGCCGTCCTCGGTGATCGCGCTCGCCACCGTCCAACTCGACGACGCGGGCCCGCACTGGAACCAGGTCGTCGGCCGTCTCGGCACGGTCGACCTCGAGGTGCCGCCGAGTGAGGTGCCCGGTGTCGAGCAGGTCAGGATGTTCGCCGGCTATGCCAGTTGGGCGCCGGGACAGCTCGAGGCCGAACTCGTCGACGACGCGTGGTTCGTGATCGACGCCGAGCTCCAAGACGTTCACACCGACGACCCGGCCGAACTGTGGTGGACAGTATTGGACCGCCAGCCGGGCGAGCTCGGTCGGCTCCGCCACTATCCGCGAGAGCCCTGGCACAACTGATCGCCACTCCTCCGGGGCGAGCCCGGCCCCCCTGAAGCACACCAGCGGGATCGGTTCGGCTATTGGAACGACCAGTGCGCCGACATCTCCTCGAACACGAGGTCGGCCACCCACGAAGCGGCCGACCGGGTGAGATGGATGCCGTCGTCGACCCGCGCGTCGATGGTCTCGCCGTCGTGGGTGACTCGATCCTGATACCCCGACGATCCACCGAACAGATCCCAGATGTCGATCGCCCGGGCGAAGTCCCGCTCCCCCACCACTGGAGCCGCGAGGTCGTTGATGAGCTGCACGCCGTCGCTGAGTTCCCCGTCTCGCATCGGGGGTTGGGTGACCCAGAAGACCCGGATCTCTTCCGTTGCGAAGAGGTCGAGCGTCAATGCGAGCCGCCGAACCCACTCGGCCTGCCATTCATCGGAGCCTTCGACCAGACGCACATCAGCGGCGTCGGCCATGTCCTGGTGATCGTTTGCGCCGATGAAGAGCACGACGGCCTCGGGAGGATCGTTCGCCACGATGGACGCCAGGTGGGCCGGCCAGTTGAAGTAGTCGGGACGGGCCAGGCTCGTGGAGATGCGGTCGTCGATGATGACGTCGAGCGCCCAGCCCGGGTGCGCGGTCGTGATCGCCTGGCCGAGATACTCGGCCTGGCTGTCTCCCGCCACCAGTACCCGCAACGGGCGAGCATCGGAAACGGTGCGCACGATCGGCACGGTCGTGGTGGTCGAGGTGGTGCTGCTCGACGACGTCGTGGAACTGTCCGAGGGCCGTTCTGAGCTGGTGGTGGGAGGCGACGTCGATGTCGTGGCCGCGACCTCTTCGATCGTGTCCACCCGTTCCCCGATGTCATCGCCGGCCCCGCGCAGCGACTGGATCGCGTCGTAGGGGCGGTTGAGTGAAAGGAAGTTCGCCACCCGATCGAGGCCCTCGGCCAGGGCGAGGTTGCGGTCCCGAGCGTCGCCGAACTCCTGACGCTCGGCGATCTCGACGATCTTGCCCGAGGTGAGCAGGGCGGCGAGCAGCAGACAGGTGAGCGTGGCGATCACCGCCGACGGGACCGCGGCGGTACGTTCCCGCAGGTCGGTCTCCCTCGCCTCGCGGAACTGCTCGTCGGTCCAGGCCTCACCCCGTTGGCGTCGGGGGCGGGTGGCGCGCTCGAGGGGGTCGGAGTGTTCCATCAGAACTGGAAGTAGATGAACTCGGAGACCCCTTCGGGCCCGAGCGCGACGACGAGCATGATCCAGAACGCGAAACCGACCGCGACCGCAGTCGGGTGCAAGGTCGAGAACATCGCCGACCACTGGCGGGTCAGCAGCGGCGGGAGGAATTGGGCGGCGATCGCCCCGATGATCACGAGTGCGACCAGGGGGTTCAGGAGCTCCGGGCCGACGGTCCAACCGCGGAACAGTGACGCGAACACGTCGAAGGCCGTGGACAGGGAGCCCCCCGGCACGGTGCCGGCATAGAAGACCACCCAGCCCACGCAGACGAAGTGGAACGTGACGAGACGTCCGAGCCAGAGCCTGCGGACCTCCATCGGCGAGAAGGGTACCGGCGAGGTCGGATCCTCTCGCCAGGCGTCCACCTCTGCGCCCGAGTGCAGTCGAGCCAGTTCCCGGATCCTCACATCGGCTGCATCGAACGGCGCGTCCGCTTCGCCGCGGGCGTCGGAGATCATCCGCTCGATCGCCATCCCGACCCCCTGGTAGAGGCCCCACACGATGAAGGTGCCTGCCGCGCCGTGCCAGAGCCCGCCGAGGCCCATGGTGATGAGGTTGTTCCGATACTTCATCGCTCGCCCACGGCGGTTGCCGCCGAGCGGCACGTAGAGGTAGTCGCGCAACCACCGCGACAGGGTCATGTGCCAGCGTCGCCAGAAGTCCTGCACGGTCACCGCGGCGTACGGCCGGTCGAAGTTCTGCGGGAACCGGAACCCCAGGAGTAGGGCGATACCGATCGCCATGTCGGTGTAGCCCGAGAAGTCGGCGTAGATCTGGATGGCGTAGCCGTAGATGGCCGTGAGCACGTCGAGGGCGCCGTACTCCCCCGGCGTGCCGAAGCCGTCGGCCACCACTGCACGACCCAGGAAGTCGGCGATCACCACCTTCTTGAACAGGCCCCGTCCGATCAGGAGGACCGCCCGACCGGCCTCGACCTGGTCGGGCACCCGCTTGGAGCGCAGCTCGGGGAGGAATTCGGTGGCCCGCACGATCGGTCCGGCCACGAGCTGGGGGAAGAACGACAGGTAGACCGCGAAGTCGAGGAGCGGCGCCGGCGGACAGTCCTGGCGATACACATCGACCACATAGCTGATGGCCTGGAAGGTGAAGAACGAGATCCCCACCGGCAAGACGATGTCGAGTGCAGGGCCCGAGATCCCGAGATTGTGATCGAGGCTGTCGAGGAAGAAGCCCCAGTACTTGAAGAATCCGAGCACGCCGAGGTCGAAAGCCACGGCGAGGCTGACGATCGCCTTGCGAGTCCGAGGATCGAGGGTTCGTTGCACTGCGATCGCGGCGATCTCGTTGCCGAGCGTCATGCCGATCAGCAGGCCGAGGAAGCGCCAGTCCCAGTAGCCGTAGAAGAAGTAGGAGGCCGCCAGCACGAACAGCTTCCAGGCGACCACGCGTTCGCGGAGCACCCAGCTCACCGGCAACACGACGGCGAAGAACGCCGCGAAGGTGAACGTGGGAAACAGCAACGCTGGTGGACCTCCGACGCCCGTCGGCCGACTGTACCCCCGGCCTGGCCGAATCTCCGCGACCCTCGATGATGGCCCGGGTAGGTTGTCGACCATGATGGGGACGGGGACCGACGACGGGGCGACGCGCCCATCCGACGCCGACGATCGTCACCCCGAACACGACGAGGAACAGGCCTATCTCCACCGCGCTCGTACTGCGCTCGACGCCATGATCGAGCGCGCCGAACGCACCCTCGAGTTCGGCGATCGGCAGGTCCGGGAGGAACAGACCGTCGAGTCCCGGATCGTCCGTGCCCACCTGGCCGACCGGCGCGCCGCGATCGACGTCGGCAAGGTCAGCCTCTGTTTCGGACGGATCGACGAGGACCCCACGATCGCTCCCGGTGACCAGTGGTACGTGGGCCGGCGCCACATCGAGGAGCCGGGTGGTGCTCCGCTGGTGATCGACTGGCGAGCGCCGGTGGCCATCCCGTTCTACCGAGCCACCGCGGCGGACCCGTTCGGGCTGCTTCGGCGCCGTCGGTACTCGTGTGAGGGCGATGAGCTGATCGCCATCTTCGACGAATCCCTCGACGACCCGTCCTCGATGGCGGCCACCGGCATCCCCGACCCGCTGCTGGCGGAGATCGAACGGGGCCGAAGCGGCGAGATGAGCGACATCGTCGCCACGATCGCCGCCGAACAGGACGAGATCATCAGAGCCGACATCCGCGAGTGTCTCCTGGTCCAGGGGGGTCCGGGCACCGGCAAGACCGCCGTGGGGCTCCACCGGGCCGCGTTCTTGCTCTTCGAACATCGAGCGGCGCTCTCCCAGAGCCACGTGCTGGTCATCGGCCCGAACCGCGTGTTCCTCCAGTACGTCGCCAACGTCTTGCCATCGCTCGGTGAGACCGCGGTCACCCAGGCGACGAACACCTCCCTGCTCAGTTCGCGGGTGCGGGTCCGCAGCGAGGACCCGCCCGAG
>CAYFLT010000080.1:5566-8726 GCA_964344055.1 uncultured Candidatus Nemicrothrix sp. | reverse complement strand
AAGGGGCGGGCGGTGATGGCGCAGATCATCGGCCGGCTCGCCCGTCAGCGGATCCGTGCACCGCAGGAGGAGATCGCTCTCCCCATCGGCGTGCGGACCCTTCGCCTGGGCCCCGACGCCGTGGAGCTCGCCCAGAAGACCGCGCTCGAGGCGAACCTTCCCCTCAACGACGCGAAGTCGGTCTTCTCCGAGATCCTGCTGCGAGAGGTCCGTAGCCAGCTGACCGAACGGGGTGCAGGCCCCACCGAGCTGGCGACGGCCGTTCCGGCGGTCCGCAGCTCCGGCGAGTTCCGCAAGGCGCTCGACAAGCACTGGCCGAGCCTGAGTGGGGCCCAGCTGGTGAGGAGCCTCCTCGGCAGCCCCACGAACCGCAAGCGTGCAGTGGGGGATCTCCTGAGCAGCGAGGAGGCGGCGCTCCTCCAGCGTCCTTCGGCCAAGAAGATCGGTGACGAGCAGTGGACCGAAGCCGACCTGGCCCTGCTCGACGAGGCGAACGCACTCACCAGCGGGGTGGGACGGAGGTACGGCCACGTGGTGATCGACGAGGCCCAGGACCTGTCGGCGATGGCCCTACGGGCAGCCGGCCGGCGCGCCACCGACGGCTCGCTCACCATCCTCGGCGACATCGCCCAGGCCACCGGCGTCGCAGCCCAGCCGTCATGGGAGGCCGTGGCCGACAGTCTGGGCATCGCGGTCGACTCGCTGCGAACCTGTGAGCTCACCGTCGGCTATCGCGTCCCGGGGCCGATCCTCGACTTCGCGAACCGGCTGCTGCCCGTCACCGCTCCGTCGATCACACCATCGAGCTCCATTCGAGAACGAGGCACCGGGGTCGAGATGTTCGAGGTCGACCGCGCCCAGATCGCCGTCACCGTCCGCGACGCCGCGACGACACTGGCCGAAAGCTGGTCGAGCATCGGGATCGTGGTCCCCGACCCGCTCCGTGACGAGGTCCTCGCCGCGCTCACGGAGACCGACCTCGACGTAGGGGACACGCGCCGGGCCATGGCCCTCGACCACGTCGTTTCCGTGGTCGACCCACCCACTGCGAAGGGCCTCGAGTTCGATGCCACTGTCGTGGTCGAGCCCGCCGCGTTCGCCGACGAACCGAACGGGCTCCGACTGCTCTATGTAGCCCTCACCCGATCGGTCCAGGAGCTCACGATCGTCGCTTCCGAAGCACTTCCCGCTCCTCTGGCCTGATCCGCCTGGGCCGAACGGCCCGTTGAAGGGTGACCGAGGGTCCTTTCCGCTCAGTCGGCGCCGAACCCGACCCGATCCTGACCTCGTGGACACGGCGGCCAGTCCCCTGTTCGACCTCCTGCCCGACGCAGTGGTGGTCGTGGACAGCATGGGGACGCTGCGCGACGCCAATGCCACCGCGAGCCGCCAGTTCGGATGGACACTCGAAGAATGGCAGGGACGTTCCCTGCTCGAGCTGATCCATCCCGACGATCTCGAATGGGCGCTCGCCTCGTTGACCACCGTCGTGGACAAGGACGTCGGCACCGCCATCGAACTCCGCGTCAAGGCCAGGGACGGTTGGCGACTGGTCGAGGTCATCGGCACGCCATATGACCACGACGGGGAACAACGCATCGTGTTGTCGGCTCGGGATCTGACCGATCGCCGCATGTGGGAAGTGGCCGGCGACGACACGGAACTCTTCCGGGCGCTGATGCAGAACGGTGCCAGCATCACGCTGTTGACCAACGCCACGGGCATCGTGACGGCCGCATCCGGCGCCCTGACCCGTATGACCGGTCGCGGCGTCGAACAGGTCATGGAACGCCCGCTCTCGGAGGCCGTCGTTCCCGGAGATCGCGCGGCCCTCGAGCAGGCCTTCGAGCTGCTTCGCAACGGTGACCAGCACCAGGTGACGATCGAGGTCGTCCTGAGCGCGTCCGGCCGAGCGCCGGTGCCGTGCCAGTTCACCATCGTGGATCTCACCGACGACCCCACCGTGGGCGGCTTCGTCATCACCGGGCACGACATCTCAGAGCTTCGCAGGACCCGCCAGGAGCTCGAGCATCTCGCGGGCCATGACGGCCTCACCGGCCTGGCCAACCGCTCCCGCCTCGTGCAGGAGCTTTCGCACCGACTCGCCGTCGGGGACCAGAGGGCCTCGACACTCGTGGCGTTCATCGACCTCGACCGGTTCAAGCCGGTCAACGACCTCTACGGCCACGACGCCGGAGACGAGCTGCTGGTGATGGTGGCCGAGCGCCTCTGCAACGCCGTGCGTCGAGAGGACCTCGTGGCTCGCTTCGGTGGTGACGAGTTCGTCGTGCTCGCCGACATCGACGGCCACGCAGGGCCCCGCGCACTGGCCGAGCGCCTCCATGCCGCGCTCGCCCCGAACTTCGAGCTCTCGATCGGCACTGTCCAGATCGCTGCCAGCGTCGGCGTCGTCGGCTGTGATCCGGGCGCCGACGTCGACACCGTTCTGGCCGAGGCCGATGCGGCGATGTATGCCGAGAAGCACAACCGGGGCAGCACGGGACACGACCGCACCGTCGTGGCGCGCCGGGAACTCGCCGAACGCCTCTCGACTGCCCTCGACGGCGGCGAGTTCGTCGTGCATTACCAGCCCATCGTGAATCTCGCGACGGGTGTGTGGGTCGGCTTGGAAGCGTTGGCCCGCTGGGAGCACCCAGAACGCGGACTCCTTCGTCCCGACGAGTTCATCGAGGTCATCGAACAGACCGGCCAGACCGCCAGACTCGGCGAAGTCGTCCTCTCACGCATCGCCGGCGACATGCAGAAGCTACGCACCGTCACCGGGGCCACCCCGGGCATCGCGATCAACGCCTCGGCGGCGGAGATCACCAGTCCCAGCTATCCCTCGCTGATCGCCGAGACCCTCCGGAGCAGCGGCATCGACCCCACTCGCCTCACCGTCGAGATCTCCGAACGAGAGATGCTGGAACGCAGCAATCGCAGCCGCTCCACGATCCCGACCAGCCTCGCGGCCCTCGCCGACGCAGGAATCCACCTCGCAGTCGACGACTTCGGGACCGGCTACTCCTCGCTCACCCATCTCGTCACGTTCCCGATCGACCAGATCAAGATCGACCGCTCGTTCGTGGCCGGCGTGGTCCACGATCCCCAACGCCGCTCTGTCATCGCGGCCCTGGTCGGGCTGGCGAGGAACACCGGC
>CAYFLT010000080.1:0-5556 GCA_964344055.1 uncultured Candidatus Nemicrothrix sp. | reverse complement strand
GAAGGCATCGACCAGACCCAGCAGATCCCGATCCTCCGGGAACTCGGATGTGAGTTGGCCCAGGGCTTCCACTTCGCCCGACCCATGTCGTACGAGGCGATCGAGCTCTCCTACCTCACCGAAGTCGAACTCCGGCAGTCGGTGGGCCTCTGAGCCTCAGTCCGCCCAGCTCGAGGCCGCTCCTCCCCGACCCGCTCCCTCCGCGAATCGGGTGGCGCCCTCACGCGACTCGCCCGAGAACAGGGTTTCGCGGCCGAGTTCGGTCTCGTGACGAAGCGCGTCCGGGAGCGACAACGACCATTGATCACGAGATGACCGGAGGTCCGATCGCATGCAGATCTGGGGCAGCGCCGCCAGATCGTGTGCCAGCGCCTTGGCAGCCGTGAGTGCTTCCCCGGGCGCACACAGCCGGTTGGCGAGGCCGATGTTCTTCGCCTCGTCGCCACTCACTCCACGCCCGGTGAGGATCAGGTCCGCAGCGTGCGACGCGCCGATCAGGCGCGGCAACCGGATGGTTCCCCCGTCGACCAGAGGGACCCCCCACCGCCGGCAGTAGACGCCGAACACCGCGTCCGCCGCTGCCACCCGGAGATCACACCACACCGCCAGTTCCAGGCCTCCGGCCACCGCGAAACCCTCCACCGCAGCGATGGTCGGCTTCGAGAGCTCCAACCGGGTCGGACCCATCGGGCCGGCTCCGTCGAGCTCGACGCGGTTGCCCCGACCCTCCGAGATCGCCTTGAGATCGGCTCCGGCACAGAAGATGCTGCCGGCGCCGGTCAGGATCGCCACTTTCGCCTCGTGGTCCTCCTCGAATGCCTCGAACGCCTCACGAAGCCGGTCGGCGGTCGGGCCGTCGACGGCGTTTCGTCGTTCGGGCCGGTCGATCGTGATGACGTGGACCGGACCGTCGATGTCGATGTGCACAGTCATGGCCGCACGCTAACCGCCGCCCCGGTCGCCCTCGAATGACGATCTCCACGGTTTGGTTCGACACACGAACATCTGTTCGGTAACATTGAAGAATGGCATCGCTGGCGGGCTACCAGACCAGTCTCTTCGCACAAGGCCTTCCCGCCCTCTCCCCCACCGCCGAGATCGAGCGCAACCGGCTCGACGACATGAGTTGGATCGACCTCTCGAGAGGCTGGCTCCAAGGCGCCGACCACCTCCTCGACGTACTGGCGGCGAGCCTCCCGTGGAAGGGAGGCCGGCGACCCATGTACGGCGAGATGGTGGACGAACCGAGACTCCACGCCTCCATCCGCCCGGGAGGTCCGAAGCTCACTGCCACGGTCACCGACGCGATGGCCGCCATCACCGAGGTACTCGAGGCTCGCTACGGCGCCGGTCTGAGCCCCGGCTTCGTGAACTTCTACCGAGACGGCAGCGATTCGGTCGCCTGGCACGCGGACCGCGTGGGAGTGCACGAGGTCGACCCGATCATCGCGCTCGTGTCGTTGGGCGGACCACGCCGGTTCCAGCTCCGGCCGATGGCCGGTAGCCAGAGCGACGGACGGCCCGTCCGCCTCGAACTGCACTCCGGCGACCTCCTCGTGATGGGAGGTGCGTGCCAACACGCGTGGGAGCACTGCGTGCCGAAGATGGCCAGTGCCCCGCCCAGGATGAGCATCAGCTTTCGCCACGTCCCCGACGATGGCGGTGACTCCTGGTGGACACGGGACTTCCACCGCGTCACAGTTCCGGCGTGAAGATCACCGGAATCCGTGTCTACCGCCACCGACTCGAGGTCGCCGGCGGGCGCTACCAGATGTCGATATCGGCGGTCGAGGCACTCGACTCCACGGTGGTGGAGATCGTCACCGACACCGGACTCGTCGGCTACGGCGAGACCACGCCCCTCGGCCCCACGTACCAACCCCAGCACGCTCTCGGAGCCCGCGCCGCCATCGAACAGGTTGCACCGGCGTTGATCGGCGCCGATCCCCGCCGCCACCTGCTGGTGCGCGAACGCATGGAGTCGATGCTGAACGGGCATGCGTACGCGAAGTCCGCCCTGGACGTCGCGTGCTGGGATCTCACTGCGAAGTCGTACGGGGAGCGGCTCTGTGACCTGATGGGCGGCACCAACGACGCGACGGTCAAGTCGTACTACGGCGTGATGCCCGCTACTCCCGACGAGACCGCATCCGATGCCCAGCGACGCGTCGCAGACGGCTACACCCGGCTCCAGATCAAGGCCGGTGGTCGCCCCCTGAGCGACGACATCACCACCGTTCGTGCGGTGGCGGATGCCGTCGGTCCTGCGATCCGACTCCTCGTCGATCCGAATCGAGGCTGGACACCACGCGACACGATCGAGTTCAGCGCGGCGTGCCGGGATCTCCCGCTCTCGATCGAGCAACCGTGCCGCACCTTCGACGAACACATCGGGCTCGGTGCCCGCCTCGCCCACCCGTTGTTCCTCGACGAATCCGCCACCGACCTCTCCGTCATCGCCCGGGCGATCGACGACGGCATCGCACAGGGATTCGGGCTGAAGCTCTCCCGACTCGGAGGGTTCACCCCGTTCCTGGCGGTGCGGGAACTCTGCGTGTCCAAGGGGGTGCCGTTCACCGTGGACGACACGTGGGGCGGCGACATCACCGCCGCGTCCACGGTCCACTTCGGCGCCACCGTTCCGTCGCCGTTCCACGAAGGCACCTGGATCGCCGCTCCGTACATGTCGTCGTCCTACGCCACCCTGACGCCGGCGGTGGGTCCCTCCGGCGGACGAATTCCCATCCCCGACGGACCGGGTCTGGGCGTGGAACCCGACATCGACGCCTGGCCCGAACCCTTGGCCACCTACACCTGATCGCCGGACCTCGGGCGTGGAGCCTGGAGGTCGGTGGCCGCGATGAAAACGCCCTCGGCTTCGACACAGAGTCGGCCCTCGTGATGGAGAGAGCCACCGGCGAACGTCTTGCGACCCTCGACCCGATCGATCCACGCCCGCAGCGAGATCTCCTCGTTCAGCGGCGTGACCGAGGAGTAGCGCACCGTGAGCGTGCCGGTGAAGCCGGCCACGTCGTTCACCACCGCCACCGCACCCAGCATCTCATCGAGGATCCCGCTGAGAACGCCGCCGTGCACGCTCCCAGGCGGACCGTTGAAGGCGTCACCGAACCGCGCCCGACCGACTAGTTCGTGCCACGGATCGCCCGCGACGATCGTGAGGTCGGCGTCGGGGCTGAGCGGGTTCAGGGGCCCGATGTACGGGCTGTAGGGAAACACCCCGGCCACGCCCAGTTCGGTCACCCGCTCGAACCGGTCGTGTCCGATCTCGGCCCGAGCGAGCAGCTCCCCCATGTCCAGGGTTGCCTGCATCCGCACGCCGTCGACCACGTGCGCCGCCATCCGTGAGGTGGTGGCCCGAACCCGGTCGACCAGCGACGCCAGGTCGGCCGACGAGACACCGCTGAGATCCGAGACACGTGCGGTCTCCACCAGCTCCTTGATCGCCTCCACGAACCCTTCGGGAGTCGCGGGACCGGTGTCAGACATCCGGGGGAAGGTAGGCCACCCGCCCGTCACCCGCCGAATCGCCGGGCGGGTCCGGTCCCGTTACCATCCCGCGGATGACACGGTTCACGGGAAAGGTCGCCCTCCTCACCGGAGTGGCGTCGGGAGTCGGACGCTCCACTGCACTTCGCCTCGGTCGAGAGGGTGCCTCGGTCTTCGGGCTCGACATCGACGCCGAGGGGATGGAGGCCACCAGCACGGAGGTCCGGGAGGCCGGCGGCGAGATGTCCGGTCGCTCGTGCAACGTCGGATCGGTCGAAGAGGTTCGAGCCGCAGTGTCGGCCTGCGTCGACGCCCACGGCCGGATCGACATCGTCGGCAACATCGCCGGGATCGCGAGGCAACACCACCTCGCCGACGTCACCGAGGCCGAGTGGGATCTGATGAACGACGTCAACCTCAAGGGCCCGTTCTTCATCGCGCAGGCGTGCATGCCCCACCTCCTCGAAACCGACGGCGTGCTGATCAACATCGCGTCCAACGCGGGCCTGATGGGCCAGGCCTACACGATCCCCTACTGCGCCACGAAGGGCGCCATCGTCAACTTCACCCGTGCCCTGGCAATGGAGTTCGTGAAGGAGAAGGTGCGGGTCAACGCGATCGCGCCGGGCGGTGTCGACACTCCCCTCGTCCACAACTTCGAGCTGGCCGACGATGTCGACTTCGCCCTGATGCAGAACCACATCGGTTTCCGCCCGCCCAGCACACCAGAACAGATTGCCGCCCTCTTCGCCTTTCTCGCCAGCGACGAGGCCTCCAACATCCACGGCTCGATCCTCAGCGCCGACGGTGGCCTCACCGCGGCCTGAACCCGCGGACGACTCGCAGTGACCACGATCGACGCCTTCATCCTCGGAGTCGATCTCGATGGGGTGTGTGCCGATCACACGATCGGCTTTCGGAGGATCGTCGCCGAACGGCTGGGCGTTTCCGAGGAGTCCCTTCCCCTGGAGCGGGGTTGGGACTTTGCCGAATGGGGGTTCCAACCCGGAGAGTTCGAGGACCACCACCGGTACGCCGTGATCGAGAAGCGCATGTTCCGCGATCTCGAGCCGATCGAGGAGGCGGCGGAAAGCCTGTGGAGGCTGTCGGACGCTGGAGTGTGGATTCGAATCATCACCCACCGGCTCTACGTGAACTGGGGCCACCAGGTCGCGGTCCGCGACACGGTCGAGTGGCTCGACGACGCCCATATTCCCTACCGGGACCTCTGCTTCCTGGGCGCCAAGCCGCAAGTCGAGGCCGACCTCTACATCGACGACTCTCCTGGCAACGTGGGCGCGCTACGAAGAGCCGGCAACGAGGTGATCGTCTTCGACCAGCCCTACAACCAGGAGATGGCCGCACCGCGTGCTCATACCTGGGCGGACGTCGAGGAGATCGTGATGTCCCGCTACGCCGAATGGTCCGGGATCCACGGTGTGCAACCGACCCTTCCCGGGGTCACCGAAGGGGATCGACTCCACGGCCGCCGACCGGAGTGACGGCCCGTCAACCGGCCGCGGCTCGACGCGCGGCGATCTCCCGAAGCTCTTCGAAGCTCAGTTCACCCATGAACAGCGCCTTGATGGCCCGCCCCATCGGGCGGCGGGGCCAACGTTCGTCGTCGACGAGGTGGAGCGCACTGGTCACCGATCCGTCGGGTTCGAACCGGTAGGTGCGGTAGCCGGGTGGCAACCACGTGTCGTTGTGGAGATCGAAGCTGTTCTTCAGCGACGGCGCCACGTGCACGTCACGGCCATGGAACGCATAGGTGTCGGGAATGTGGGTGTGGCCTGCGCCGATTCCCCGGATCTCGGGCAGTGAGGACAGCAGTTCCGCCCACTCGGCGGTGTAGTCGTCCGCGCGCATGCGGGGCACCGGACAGCCGGGCGGATGATGGACCCACACGAAGACGTGCTCCGCCGCAGTGGCCGCACACATGTCACGGACCCAGGCGGTCTCCCGCCCCCCGAGCGATCCCTCACTGTGGAGGCGAGCCTCGTAGTCGACGGGATCGACATGGCGGCCTGAATCGTGTTCGACCATCAG
>CAYFLT010000079.1:18735-20540 GCA_964344055.1 uncultured Candidatus Nemicrothrix sp. | reverse complement strand
GACGACCACGTCGGCAGCTGCGGCGTCGACCACCACCACCTCCAACACGAGCACCAGCAGCACCACGACGAGCAGCACCACAACCACGACGGCGGCAACCACCACGACCACAACGACCTCGACCACACTGTTCCCCGCGCCCGCCGTGTCGACCCTCGACGAGGTGCTGGCACTCGACAGGCCGGTCGTGATCGGTCATGCCGGGGGCGACCAGTCGTGGCCCCACTCGACCATGTTCGCATTCCGGGAAGCGGCGAAGGCGGGGGTGGACGTCCTGGAGATGGACGTCCAGCTGACCGCCGACGGCGTGCTCGTGGTCCAACACGACGACACCGTCGATCGCACCACGGGGGCCACCGGTCGGGTCCGCGACCTCACCTATGACGATCTGCGGGCCCTCGACAACGCCTACTGGTGGAGTGAGAGCTGGTCGAGCCACGACGAACCCGAGTCGGCCTACAGCTACCGAGGGATCCGTACCGGCGACCGCGAGCCTCCGGCGGGCTACACGGCCGACGACTTTAGTGTCGAGACCTTCAGGTCCATCGCCGACGCCTTCCCCGAACACGTCCTCGACATCGAGATCAAGGTGCCGCGCGATGCCGATGACGAGGATCACCTCGCGTTCGCCATAGAGGGCGCCGAAACTCTGGCCCGCGAGATCGCGGAGCTCGGCCGTGAGGACTCGGTGATCGTCGTGTCATTCGACGCCGATGTGTTGGCAGCCTTCCGAGCCATTGCACCGGATATCGCGACCAGCCCGGCCGAGTCCGAGATGTTGGCCTGGTATCTGGGCGCCGGTGAGCTGCAGCCGGCCGATCGAGTGGTCCAGGTGCCGCCGACGTTCGGCGAGATCGAGGTCCTCGTGCCCGACATCGTCGACCGCGTGCACGAGGCGGGCCTCGAGATCTGGGTCTGGCCCAACGACGTCGCCGCTCAGGAGAACGCCGACTACTACGTGGAAGCCATCGAGCGAGGGGCCGACGGCATCATCGCCGGGCATCCCGAGTTCGCGGTCGAGCGGTACTACGCCGAAGGCTGGCGCTGAAGTTGTTTCGGGTGCCTGGCACCAGCGAAACAACTCACTCGCCGATGTCCTCGTTCCAGAGGTCGGGTTCGGCGGCGATGAAGTCGCGCATGAGTTGCTTGCACTCGTCGTCGTCGGCGCGGACCAGCTCGACCCCACGCTCCTCCAGCAGTGCCTCGCCGCCGAGGAAGGTCTCGTTCTCGCCGATGACCACCCGCGGGATGCCGTAGAGCAGGGCCGCGCCGGTGCACATGTCGCAGGGCGACAGCGTCGTGTAGAGCGTGGCCAGCCGGTACGCCGCGGCGGGCATGCGCCCAGCTCGTTCGAGGCAGTCCATCTCGGCGTGGAGCACCACCGAACCCTCCTGGACCCGGCGGTTGTGCCCCCGACCCACGATCTCACCGTCGATCATCAGCGCCGATCCGATCGGAATCCCGCCCTCGGCCAGCCCGGCCCGGGCCTCGTCGATGGCGGCATCCAAACCCCGGCGGTCGTCGTCACCCAACATCTCGTCGAGCGTAGGCGAACCATCCGGCTCTCTCTTCTCGATAGGGGGTGCAAGGAGGTTCCCCCAATGACTCCCGACCGCCCACAGTCCTCGCTGCCGCCACCGCCGGTCTCCACCCTTCCCCCGCCCCCACCCCGGCCCGACCTTCTGAACCGGGTCGAGGGGCGCCCCCGCCGGTGGCGGATCGTGCGGTGGATGCACATCATGGCCCTGCTGGTCGCCATCCCGGCCGGGATCGCGTTCGGGCTGGAAGGAGCCGGCGGGATCGTG
>CAYFLT010000079.1:5340-18632 GCA_964344055.1 uncultured Candidatus Nemicrothrix sp. | reverse complement strand
CGTCGCGCCGGCGATCCAGTTCATCGGCCTCGTAGTGGGTATCGCCGTGGCCCTGCTCGCACTGCCGATCGTGATCCCGGCGCTCGCCATCCGCCCGCTGGTCATGTCGCAGCCCGGTTGGCTGCTCGCGATCGAAGCGGTGCTGCTGACCGACGTCCTCATCTACTGGGCCCACCGCCTCGGCCACGAGATCCCGTTCTTCTGGCGGTTCCACTCGATCCACCACTCCAGCAAGAAGATGGACTGGATCTCCGGCATCCGGCAGCACCCGTTCGACGGCCTGATCATCGTGGTGCCGATCGTGTTCCTGCTGATTGCCGGCTTCGACCTCGAGGTGGTCGGTGCGGTGGCGTTCATCCAGGCCATCCTCGGCCTGCTCGCCCACGCCAACATCCGATGGCGCTTCCGGCCGTTCCACCGGATCGTGATGACGCCGGAGTTCCACCACTGGCATCACGCCAACTACCCCGAGTCGATCCACACCAACTACTCGGTGTTCCTCCCGATCTGGGACATCCTCTGGGGCACCTATTTCATGCCCAAGGACCGCCGGCCCGAGGTCTACGGCTGTGACGATCCGATCCCGCCGAGCGTCCCGGGCCAGATGCTGTATCCCTTCCGGGCCGACACGAGGATGCGATACCCCTTCCCACCGGAGTGGCGACAGCGGCTGCGGCGGCTCGGCCGGTTCGTGCCCTTCCGCCGCCGGAAGGTGACGGCTTTCTAGCATGACGCTGGTGACCGCCGATCGGGTGCCCGCCGGCACCGGCCCGTCCGCCGACGACGTCGACCTGGTTCGACGGGTCGGTGCGGGCGATCGCGACGCCCTGACCACGCTCTACCAGCGCCATGCCGGCTGGCTCACGGTTCGCCTCCATCGGCGGTGTGGTCAGCCCGATCTGGTCGACACCGCGCTGCAGGACACCTTCCTCGCCGTGTGGAAGCAGGCGAAGGACTACCGGCCGACCGGGGAGGTCGGTGCCTGGATCTGGACGATCGCGGTCCGCCGACTCATCGACCAGCTCCGCAAGCGGCCCCCGCCCCAGCCGGTTGCCGACGTGACCCAGGTCGGCAACCCGCTCACCGATGTGATCGCCCACGAGGTGCCACTCGCTCTCGGGCACACCGACCTCGGCCAGGCGTTCGCCCGGCTCGACCCCGACCTGCAGGCGGTCATGGCCGCCACCGCGCTCGACGGTCTCACCAACGCCGAAGCGGCCGCACTCCTCGGGGTGCCGGTCGGCACCGTGAAGAGCCGACTCTCCCGCGCCCGCCAGATCCTCCAGGAGGTTCTCGGATGAACAGTTCGCCCACCAATGCGCTCGAAGCCGCCCTCTCCCGGGCCGGCGATCATCCCCGCTTCCTCGCCGGCGGGCCCGACGAAGGTCTGGGCACCGATCTGGCCCGGTTGGCGTCGAACTTCGCGGCGATCGAGGCCGAACTCGACGCGCCGGCGCCGAGCCGCCTCGCCCGATTCCTCCTGCGGGTAGGTGTCGACGAGCGGACCGTGCCGCTCGTCACCGCCACGCCGGCCCTCCGCCGCTCGTGGTTCATCGCAGTGATCGTCGCGGTCCTGTTCGCCCTCAACGCGGCGAGCACCAGCGTCGCTGACCCCGGCGTCGACCGCATCATCGTCTTCCTCACCGCCGCCCCGCTGGTCCCCCTCCTCGGCGTGGCCCTCGCGTTCGGCCCGGCCGTCGATCCCACCCACGAGGTGGCGGTGGCCGCACCGATGGATGGCTTCCGGCTCTTCCTCGTTCGGGCGCTCACGGTCGTCTCGGCGAGCACCGGCATCCTGCTCCTCACCTCGCTGCTGGTCCAGGAGGGAGGCGGATACCGCATCGCCTGGCTGCTCCCGGCCCTCGCGGCCACCGCGGTGACGATGGGGCTGTCGACGTCGATCGATCCACGGGCGGCCGCCGGAGCGGTGGCGGCCGGATGGCTCACCATCGTCCTCATCGTCAGCCAGGCGGCCGATCCGGCGGCCGCGTTCGGGCCGGTGGTCCAGCTGACGAGCCTCGCCGTCGCCGTCGTCGCGACCGTGTTCTTCTTCCGGATGCGGCGGCGCCTCGATCTCCTCTCGGTCCGCTGACATGGCCGGCCCGGCACTGTCCTTCGCCTCGGTCACCCGCGACTACGGATCGAAGCCTGCCCTCGACCTCGCCTCGATCGCGATCGACGGTGGGATGACCGCCGTGCTCGGTCCGAACGGGAGCGGGAAGAGCACGATGCTGCGGATGGCGGCCACCGTGACCGAACCGTCGAGTGGCCGGATCATGGTGGTACCCAAGGAAGGAGGCGACGCGCTCGATACCGCCGATCCACTCGAGCGGACCGCCGTGCGCCGCCGACTCGGCTATGTCGCCCAAGCCGATGGGTTGCCGGCGCGGATGCGGGTCCACGAGTACCTCGACTATGTCGGGGCACTCAAGGAGATCGGGCCCGACCGCCTCCGCCGGCGCTGGAGTGCCTGGGTTCTGGAGCGCGTCGCGCTCACCGGTCATCGCGACGATCGGATCAGGACGCTCAGCGGCGGGATGAAGCGACGGCTCTCGATCGCCCAGGCGCTCCTCGGCAGTCCCGACCTCCTCGTGCTCGATGAACCACTCACGTCGCTCGACGCCGAGCAGCGCGGCGAGGTCACCCGACTCCTGGTCGAACTCGCCCGCGAGGTCACGATCCTCGTCGCCACCCATCACGCCGACGAGCTGGCCGCGGTGTGCCACCGGGTTCTCGTGCTCGACGAGGGTCGACTCGTGTTCGACGGCCGGCCGGCCGAACTCGCCGAGCGGGCCCGCGGCCACGTGTGGGAGACCGCCGCACCGCACGCGACGGCCGTGTGTCGGGCCATCGGGCCCGACCGCTATCGGTGCGTGGCGCGAACGGTGCCGCCCGGGTCCGAGCCCACCGACCCGACGGTGGCGGACGGCTACCTGGCGGTCATCCGCTTCCGCTGACCCGTCTCGCCGAAGCCCCGGTCTCCCCGATGACGAAGACCACCCACGCCAGCCCCGCGGCGAGGATGCCGGCCAGCACGAACGCGGCCGTGTCCAGTCCGGCCAGGTCCGCGCTCCAGCCGACCACCGCTGGGCCGAGGAAGATCCCGATGTTGGTCAAGAGGTTGAAGCCGGCGAGGAACGGCCCTTGAGCCCCCTCCGGGGCGAGATCTGAACCGAGGGTGAGGATCGCCCCCGACGACAGTCCGTTTCCGAGCCCGATCACCACGCTGGCGACGACCACCCCCGAGGTGGTGTCCGCCAGTCCGAGCAACACCAACCCGCAGGCCATGCACGAGAAGGCCGGCACCGTCGCGTAGAGCCGCCCGAACCGGTCCATCACGTAGCCGGCCAGCGGGAACAGGGCGAAGTCGGCGGCTGTGCCGACCGCCACCAGCACACCGACGACCGCCGGACTGAGCTCCAACGAGTCGGCGACGAGCGGCACGATCACGAACCGGCCGTCTCGGGCCGCCATGATCAGCATCGGTCCGATCCCGACCCTCCCCAGCAGGCGTCGATGGGTCCACAGGGCAGGACCGACCTTCAACGGAGGCAGGGAGTCGTCGCCGACCACCGGCTCACGGGCACCGGGCACCCGGATCCACACCAGCCCCACCGAGGTGATCGCCGCGCCGAGCACGAAAGCCGCCCGAAACCCCCAGGTCTCCGAAACCGCTCCTCCGACGACCGGTCCCACGACGAACGCCAACCGGTGGGTGCCGCCCATGAGCGACGACACTCGGCCCCTGAACTCCGAGGCCACCGTGCGAGCGATGAAGGTCTGACGGGACTGACCCATGCCGCCGAAGCCGAGCCCCCAGACGAACCGGAGAATCAGCAGCACGATCGCCACGTCGGTGAACCCGAAGAGCAGGGAGCCCAGGGCCACCAGGAAGATCGACACCGTGAGAAGCAGGTCGTTGCTGTATCGCTCGGCGAACGCGCTCGCCGGAATGCCGGCGGCCGCGGCACCGATACCCGCGGCGGCGGTGATCAGGCCGACCATCGAGAGGCTCACGCCCTGGTCGGTCAGGTACAGCGGGATGATCGGAACGAGGATTCCGGCGCCGAACATGATCGCCCCGACCGGGAGATACAGGGGCGCGATGTTGGAACGCAGGACCGCCCAGATCGTCGGCCGATGGGGGCTCACAGGGCGTGCTCGATCGCCGGTTCAGTCGCCGAGATCGGGCGCCCAGGCCGACCCGTTGATGTGGCCGCCACCGTCCACGAACACCGTGTTTCCGGTCACGTAGCGGGAGCCTTCGCCGGCGAGGAAGACGGCAACCGGAGCAATGTCCTCGTCGGGATCACCGATGCGACCCATCGGATTCGAGGCGTCGGCTGCCACCTCGAGTTCGGGATGAGCGCCCATCACGCGCCGGAAGGCCGCCGACTTGGCGGCCGGGCAGATCACGTTCACGGTGATTCCGGTGGACGCCCATTCCCGGGCGGCGGTGCGGCTCGCCGAACGGAGCGCCTCCTTCGCCGCGTTGTACTCGAGAGTGCCCATGTGCGCGTTGACGCCGTTGAGCGAGCACATGTTGACGATCCGGCCGTACCCGTTCGCCTTCATCACCGCGTGCGCGGCGTTCATGGCCCACAACGGCCCGAGGAACCCGACCGCCAGACCGGCCTGGACCTGCTCGGGTGTCTTGTGTTCGACCCGGGAGATGGACCCACCACCCCAGGCGTTGTTGACGAGGATGTCGATCGTTCCCCAGTGGTCGACCGCTGCCACCACCGCGCCCTCGGCAGAGGCCTTGTCGCCGACATCGGTCGCCACGAACAGGCCGTGATCGCCGAGCGACTCGGCCACCGCCCGGCCCGAGTCCTCGTTCAGCTCCGCGACCACCACCCGGGCACCCTCCCGAGCGAATACACGGGCGATACCGGCGCCGATGCCATCACCCGCTCCGGTGACGACCGCAACCCGTCCGTCCAGTTGCCCCATGGCCGCCATCATGGACCTAGTCTCGCAACGATGCCGAATACGCGCCGCCGATTCATGGGCTACGAGGACTGTCGATCGATCGCCAACATCGTGATCGACGGCTCCCCCAACGAGGCAACCGTGCTGACGCTCACCCACTGGCCGGGCCAGATCCAGCCTCCGGGCACGTCGGTCGACACCTCCACCGAGATGGCATTCGCCCACCTCGACGCGCCGGTTGCCCATGAGCCGGCGGAAGTCGTCACCAACAACCATTTCGATCAGGACGGCGCCGCCGGTCTGTTCGCCTTGCTCGACCCGGAGGCCGCACTGCAGCACCGTGAGCTGCTCGTGGACCTGGCCGACGCCGGCGACTTCGGCCGGTACCACCACCGAAACGCCGCCCGCGTCTCGATGATCCTCAATGCCTTCTCCGATCCCGGGCGTTCCCCCGCCGCCGATCAGCTCGTGGGCGACATGACCACCGACACCGCCCGCCTCTACGAGATCGTTCTGCCCCAGCTTCTCGATCTCCTCCACGACCCGTCACCGCACCGGGACCTCTGGGCAGAGGAGGACGAGGCTCTGTCCGCGTCGGAAGCGGCGATCGAGAGCGGCCGGGTCACCATCACCGAGGATCGCGGGCTCGACCTGGCGGTCGTTGCGATCGACGACACCGAACCGGTGCGGTCCGGTCACCGATTCGGCCATCTGCAGCTCGGTCCGATCCACCCGATGGCGGTCCACAACGCCACCGACCGCACTCGTCTCCTCATGGCGCACCGAGGCCGGTTCCTCTACGTCGACCGCTACGAGACGTGGGTCCAGGTCCACACCCTCGAGCCGCCACTCCGAGTCGACCTACGGCCGCTCGCCGAGGCACTGGGCCGGGCCGAGCCGGGCGATGCCGCGTGGCGAGCCACCGCGCCTTCGGTCCTCACGCCCCACCTCGACCACGATGGCGAGTCCGGCCTCGACGGCGATCATCTCCGCGCGTCGCCACCGGCGTGGGATCCGTACGACCAGGGCTGAACGCCGGGCCTACGATCGCCTCATGGCATCCCAACCGATCGAGGACGCCGTCACCTGGCGGCTCCATCTCGCGGCCCCACCCGAGGTCGTGTACCGAGCCCTCTCGACCGATGAAGGACGAGCGTCGTTCTGGGCGGAGTCGGCCATCGAACACGACGGGCACATCCACTTCGAGTTCATCAACGGCATGCGGTACTCGGGCCGGATCCTGGCCACCGACGAACCGACGCGGTGGTCGGTCGACTACTTCGATTCGCCGGTCGAGTTCCGGCTGGCGCCCGATGGTTCGGGCGGCACCGACCTCGAGATGTGCAACCACGGTCTCTCCGCGGAGGCGAAGGAGGAAGTGAGCCCGGGGTGGTTGAACGTCCTTCTCCCGCTCAAGGCGTGGGTCGACCACGGGGTGGACCTGCACAACCACGACCCCGCGCGGTCTTGGGACCAGGGCTACGTCGACCACTGATGTCCGAGGTGCGGTGGCCGGTGTCGATCAAAGGGGTCGTGCTCGCCGCGGACTCGGTGCTCCTGCTCGAGAACGAGCGTGACGAGTGGGAGCCTCCGGGGGGCCGGCTCGAGACTGGAGAGACTCCCGAGGAGTGCGTGATCCGGGAGATCCGCGAGGAGACCGGTCTCACGGTCGAGGTCGAACAGATTCTGGATCCGTGGGTGTATCCGATCCTCCCCGACCACTGCGTCCTCATCGTGCCCTACGGATGCCGCCCACTCATCGAGATCCCGGTCCTGACGGTGAGCGATGAGCATCGAAGGGGAGCGTTCATCGCCATCGAGGAGTGCGCCGGACTCTCCATGCCGTCCGGGTATCTCGCGGCGATCTCCGGCTGGGCCGAAGTTCGTGGAACCAGTGGGCGACCGGGCGGGTAGGACGGGCTGGATGGACACGCCCCAGGCCCTTCGATCCGCCGCCGGCGGCATGACGCGACTGATCGTCGGTCTCGCGTTCGTCCTCCTCGCGGCGGCGTGTGGAGGCGACGAGCAGACCACGATCGCCGGTCCGGCGACCGACGACACCACTGCGGTCCCCGCCGGTGACGGCACCTGGCGGGAGCTCCCGGCGGCACCGATCTCGACGCGTGCACATGCCGTCTCGGCCTGGTCCGGTGAAGAGGCGCTGTTCTGGGCCGGCTCGAGTCTCGACCGCAACCTCGCTCACTCCGATGGCGCAGCGTACGACCCGGCTTCGGACACCTGGCGCCAACTGCCGGTGCCTGGCTGGGGCCATCCGGGCGCGATCGGCACGTGGTTCGAGGGCGAGTTCTATGTCGCGGCCAAAGGAGGCGGCGTGCGGATCGACCCGTCGAATGGGACCGACGAGGATCTCCCGCCGGTGAGCGGATTCGTGCTCGCCATGCTGATCGCAGCCGACGACGCGGTGTGGGGCATCGGGCCGGAAGGATGGGGCGACAACGCGGCCGGCATCGGAATCGCTCGCTACGAGCCCGAAGACGGCACCTGGATCCCCGGGCCGGACTTCGAGGGCGGACCGGAGTTCGACTCGCTCTTCCGAGACAACTCGTTCGTGGAGCAACCGGTCCTCTGGACCGGTTCGGAGATCGTCGTCTGGAAACCGGAAGGGAATGGGGTCGGGTTCGATCCGGGGTCGAAGACGTGGGCCGAGCTGCCTGCCCTCGATCCCGCCGAAGGAACGGTGATCGACTCGCACATCGTCACCACCGCCGCCGGGCTCGCCGCGATGGTCGAGCTCGAGCTGGACGGTGATCCGGTTCTGGCGCTGGCCGTGCGGGATCGCGACGGATGGATCTGGCACGACCTCCCGGCTGCCGCGGCCCCCGGCGACCTCATCACCGCCCACGGTGCGGGTGACTGGATCGTGGTCGTGTCGCCCGGGCAACCGCCCGTCACGGTGCACGCCGCCAGCGGCACCACGGTGATCCACGAGGACGCCCCTCGCGTCGGCGCCGCTCCCTCCTTGGTGTGGACGGGAGGCGAGCTCGTCATCTGGGGAGGCATCGACACTTCCGGTGGGGCCGAGACGATCGACGGGATGGTCTGGACCCCACCGAGCGACGGATAGGGCTTCGACCGACCAGGATGGAGTCGTGAACTCCACCGACATCGTCCTCCTGGTCGGCCTCGCCGCCTGTGTCGGGGGCGCCGCGGTGCTCGCCGCGGCCGAAGTGACCCTGATCCGCATCCGGCGGGCCGAGGTGGTGGTGAGCGCCGAGGAAGGCGACACCCGGTCGACCGCGCTGCTTCGACTGCTCGACGATCTTCCCGCCACTCTGAACTCGGTACTCCTGGTCGTGCTCCTCTTGCAAGTCGGGGCGGCGACCATCAGCGGCGTCCTCGCCGCCCGCTGGTTCGGGGCCCTCGGGGTCACCGCGAGTTCGGTCGTGTTGACGTTCGTGCTGTTCGTATACGGGGAGGCCATCCCGAAGACACTGGCCGTCCGATCACCGCTCAGATACGCCCGGCGCCTCACCCGGGTGCTGCGGGTCGTTCGTATCGCCGCCCGACCCGCCGTCTCCGTGCTCCTCCGACTCGCCGATCTCCAGTCGGTCGGCCAGCCGGACTTCGGTGCGGTCACCGAGCGCCAACTCCTCTCGCTGGCTCGCGAGTCGGCCGAGGTCGGCGAGATCGAACCCGAGGACGCGGCGCTGGTGGAGCGGTCCTTCGAGTTCGGCGACCAGCGGGCCGGCGACATCATGATCCCGCGGGCAGAGATCGAGGCCGTTGTGCTCGACGAGTCGGTCACCGACGCTTTCGCCCGTGCCGTCGCGGCGGGCCATCGACGGCTTCCGGTCCTCGACGGCGACCTCGATCACGTGGCCGGCATCGTGCGCCTCCGTGATGTGGCTGCGGCGGCGACCGGCGAGGAACCGCCGACGGTGGAGTCGGTCATGACCCCGGTGCTCTTCTGCGCCGCCGACGAACCGATCTCCGATCTCCTCCGCCGGATGCAGGCCGCCGGCCGTTGGCTGGCGATCGTTCGGGGCGAACGTGGGTCCACCGTGGGGTTGCTCACGATCGAGGACATCGTGGCCGAGTTGGTCGGGGAGATCGCCGATGAACGGGCGGTGGAGCAGCCGCGCGATCCCTGAGGCCGCCCAGACGCGGGGTCAGAGAATCTCGGTGCCGTCGGGACGGTAGGTGTGCCATCCACCGGCGGGGTCGCGCCACACGCGGTACCCGTTGTTCTTCAACCGGTTGTGTCTGCCACACAGTGGCGCCCCGTTCCCGGGGTTGGTCAACCCACCACTTGTGTACTCCTCGATGTGGTCGATCTGGCACTGGTCGACCACCACCTGACATCCCGGCCAGACGCAGCAAGTACTCGTGAGCTTCACCGCGTGGCGGGCCGACCCGGTGAAACACCTGGCCTGGCCCTGATCGATGACCGTCCCCATGGCGTCGACCACGACCCGCCGAACCTTGTGCAGCAGGCTGTGGGCGGCGGCCTCGTAGGGGTCGAGCGGGTGGCCGTTGATCGTTTCGCAACGAGCGACGAACGGGTCGAGTTCGACCTCGGCACCATCGAGTTGGGCCAGCATGACCTGATAGGTGTCTTCACCCCAGACGACGTTGTGGACCCAATCGGGCGGCACGGCGCTGGCTTCCGCTGATGCGGCATCCTGAAACAGCTGCCACATGGCATCGGCCCGGCGCTGGGCTTCGGTCCGCGGGAGATGCGTGACGGTGGCGTCGTCGCCGTGTTCGGCCCTCGCCTTCTCCCAGTCGGCGAGCCGCTCGGCTTCGATGTAGTGCTCGAAGATCTCCAGCATCGACACGCCCTGCATCGACCCGTACGACCCCGAGACATCGACCGAGAGGTCGACGGGGTCCTGTCGGATCGAGGCGTTGCGGTTCTCGTGATTGCGTTCGTTGGGTGGGGTGGGGCCGTCGTCGTCGACGAGCCGCTCCCACGTACGCACCACCTGCTGGAAGTCGTGGAATGACAGCGCTGCGGCCTGGGAGAGGAACCAGGGTTGCGCGTCGACCATGGCCGCTCGAACCCGCGTGTTGGCATGGACCTTCGCCAGAAGCCGCGCCTGGGCCACTCCGAGAGTGCCGGCCCCGAGGGCGGTGGCGATCTCCGATAGATCCCGGCGCATGCGCACAGTCTGCTCGCGGACCGTTGCCTCCCCGTTGGGCAGTTTGGCGACGTGGCGGACCATCACCTTCGCGGAGGCATGACCATCCTCACGGTGCAGGCCCCGATGTTCGATTGCCACCTGGGCATCGAGCCGCAGCGACTCGATCTGGCGGGCCAGTGACTCAAACTCGCCGATCACCGCCACCGCCTCTTTCGGGCCCGCCGGCTCGGTGCCGGCCTCGCGCTACTCAGCCAGACCGGAGCGGATCTTCTCCACCGCATGAGAGGCTAAGTCGATAGCGAACATATGTTCGTATTCTATTCGAGGAGCGTTCTGTTTCCAACGAAGACCATCAGGTTCGTCGAGGAATCTCAGTCGTGGGGGTCCGCCACGATCCGGTCGAGCGTCCTCGCCATGACGTCGCCGAGGGCATGCCCTCGAGGGACGTAGTAGAGGACCCCGCCGACTGCCTGTTCGAGAGCGATCGTCCGACCCCGAATCCACGCCGCCTGATCGACCTCGAGCTCCCGGCGAAAGACCGCTCGATCCCCGGCGTCCAGAACGGCCCACGCCGGCGTCAGGTCCTGAGCAGGGTCGCCATGGCCCGCGCCGCCCCAGTCGATCACCGCAGAGAGTCGCCCATCCCGTGTGAGCAGGTTCCCCGGAATCAGATCGCCGTGAACGAAGCACGGTGACTCCCACTCGACCTCCGCCGCCTCGGCGGCGATCCGGCGGACGAGAGCGACGTCGATCAGATCGTGAGCGGACCAGCTCGGGTCATCCAACCACCGACCGAGTCGCTCGAGCAGGGCGTTCATCGGCCCCCCTCGGGAGCCAGCTGCACGCGCAGGAGCCGGTAGCCCTTCCAGATTCCTGATCGTCCGAACAACGCGGGCGAGCTCCACCGCGAGGTCCCCCGCCTGCCGGTCCCGCGCCGACCAGGCATCCTCGCCCCCGATCCAATCGGTCACCGCCCAGTGCAAAGGAAACGCTTCCGAAGGCACACCCGAGTGCAGGAGCGTGGGCACCGCGACGGTCCGGGCCAGAGGGGTCATCGCCAGCGCCGGCAACAGTTCGTGCTCGATCAACACACTCCGTTCACCGTCCGGCTTCCGGGGCAACCGCACCACACAGTCGCCGTCGCCGAACCCGCCACGAAGCCGCCAGAGCGCATTGGTCGTTCCTGAGTTCGACAGCCGGGTCATGGGCCGCCCGGACAACTCGGGACACTGCGCCCCGAGCAGCGCCCGTACGACCGGTTCGGAGGTGTCGAGCTCCTCGTCGTGGATGCGCTCGGTCATCGGACGGGTTGTGTGACGAGCTCGGTCAGCACGTCGATCGCAGCGGACACCAGCCCCAACGACTCGGCTCGCCGAGACAGCAGGACGATCGACACGCGAGCCTCGTCACCGTCGATCGCCAGGAATGTCAGCCCCGGAGGCTGGAAGGTCCGCACGCTGCTCGGCACCAGCGCGATCCCGGCGCCTGCGGCGACGAGCCCGAGGATGGTCGTGTACTCGGTGGCCTCCATGGCCGGCGAGTAGCCGACCCCGGCCGCCGCAAGCATCAGTCGCAGCTCGGTGTGCAGCGTCGGCGACACGTCACGATCGAAGCCGACGAAGGTCTCGTCGTGGAGGTCCGCCAGCTCGACCGAGGATCGCCCGGCCAAGGGGTTGTCGCTGTCGACCGCCAGTACCAGACGCTCGGTGCCGAGCTCGACGACCGAGAGATCATCGCGCCCCCCAGCGGTCCGAGCGATGCCGAGATCGATCACTCCACTCCTGAGAGCGTCGAACTGTTCGTCCGACGACATCGAGTGGAGCTCGAAGTCGACGTTGGGCCGATCGGTGCGAAACCGTCGAAGGAACCGGGGAACCATCTCGTAGGCCGTGGAGTCGACGAACCCGACCCGCAGAACACCCCTCCCGCCCTCCCGCAGCTCGCGCGCCGCCCGATCCACACCATCCGCGGTGACCAATAGCTGGCGGGCCTGCCCGAGCAGGACCTCCCCGGCCGGCGTGAGCGACACCCGCCGGGTCGTCCGTTCGAACAGGGTCAGGTCCAACTCCGACTCGAGCAGGCGGATCTGCTGGCTGAGCGCGGGTTGGGCGACGTGAAGACGTTCTGCCGCTCGACCGAAATGGAGCTCTTCGGCCACGGTGACGAAGTACTCGAGCCTGCGCAGACTCGTCCGTTCACTCATAAGTGAAGACTATCAATCGGGACGGAATGAGTATTTCTTGTCGATCGTTCGGTGCGCTTGAGTCAAGCCATGGGGAAGACCAAGACGTCCGCTCGGTACAGCGCGGCTGGACTCTTCTGGCGGGGCCTGCGCAGCAAGCCCTGGCCGAGGGCCTGGCGAGAGCGTGAACTGAAAAAGAACTACGACGTGATCATCGTCGGGGGAGGCGTGCACGGACTCGCCACCGCCTACTACCTCGCCGCCAACCACGGCATCACCGACGTGGCCGTGCTCGACAAGGCCTACCTGGGCAGCGGTGGATCGGGACGCAACACCGCGATCGTCAGGTCGAACTACCTCACCCCCGAGGGCGTGGCGCTCTACGACCGCTCGCTCGATCTCTACAACACGATGTCGACCGACCTGAACATCAACGTCATGTTCAGCGAACGCGGTCACATGACCCTCGCCCACACCGACTCGGCGCTGCGGACGATGAACTGGCGAGCCGAAGTGAACAAGCTCCAGGACATCAACTCGTCGGTCATCACTCCCGGCGAGATCAAGAAGCTGGCCCCCAGTCTCGACACGTCGCCGAACACCCGGTACCCCATTCTCGGCGCCCTCTACCACCCGCCCGGCGGAACGATCCGCCACGACGCGGTGGTGTGGGGCTACGCCAGGGCCGCCGACGCGCTCGGTGCTCACCTGCACCAGAAGACCGAGGTGCTCGACATCCTCTGTGAGGGCGGCGACGGCCCCGACGGCAAGGGGCCGGGCGGCAAGGTCACCGGCGTCCGCACCAACCGGGGTGACGTGCACGCGCCCGTCGTGGTCAACTGCACCGCCGGCTGGGCCAGCGACATCGCCACCATGGCCGGGGTCCGGCTCCCGATCACCACCCATCCACTCCAGGCCGCGGTGACCGAACCGGTGAAGCCGTTCCTTCCGACCGTGATCGTGTCCGGCTCGCTCCACGTCTACGTCAGCCAGACCGACCGGGGTGAACTCGTGTTCGGCGCCTCGGTCGACCCGGTCGCAACCTACGACATGAAGGGCACCCTCGAGTTCAC
>CAYFLT010000079.1:1615-5330 GCA_964344055.1 uncultured Candidatus Nemicrothrix sp. | reverse complement strand
CCGAGGAGCTCGCCGGCCACGTGCTGGAGCTGATGCCCGGCGTGTCGAAGATGCGGCTCATGCGCCAATGGGCCGGCCTGTGCGACATGACACCCGACTATTCGCCCGTGATGGGCCCCACCCCGGTCGACGGCTTCTTCGTCGACGTCGGCTGGGGCACCTACGGGTTCAAGGCCGGTCCCGTGTCTGGTGAACAGATGGCCGCCTGTGTGGCCGCCAACGCCCTGCCCGAACTGATCGCCCCGTTCGCCCTGAGCCGCTTCACCGAGGGAACCCTCGTCGGTGAAAAGGGCGCCGCCGCGGTCGGCCACTGAGGCCTGAGGAGATCTCGATGCTGCTCGTCCCTTGCCCCAGCAACGCGGCCGACATGTCCTACGGCGGTGAATCCCACACCCGCCCCGATCCCAGTACCTGCACTCCCGAGGAATGGCGGACCTACCTGTACCTCCGGGACAACCCGTCGGGGTGGCTGGTGGAGAACTGGTACTGCTCGTCGGGGTGCCGCAAGCACTTCAAGCTGGAGCGCCACACGCTCACCGGTGAACTCCGCAACCCGCCCCTGCCAGGCCGCAAGACCGCCGGAGGTTCGAACTCATGAGCAGGCTTCCTGTCCAGCCCAACGAGATCATCGACCGGACCCGGCCGCTCACGTTCACCTGGAACGGCAAGAAGATGCGCGGCTTCGAGGGCGACACCATCGCCTCGGCCATCCTCGCCAACGGCGAGCACATCTTCGGTCGGTCGCTCAAGTACCACCGGCCGCGCGGCGTGCTCACGGCCGACTTCTGGGATCCCAACATCACTGTCCAGATCGGTGACGAGCCGAACGTGCGAGCCGGTCATCGCCGCCTCGAGGCCGGGATGCGGGTGACGCCCCAGAACGTGTGGCCGTCACTGAAGTTCGACGTGAAGGCCGCCAATGGCCTCGTCGGCCGGTTCCTCAGCGCCGGCTTCTACTACAAGACCTTCATGAAGCCGGCCAAGCTGTGGCCGGCCTACGAGAAGGTCCTCGCCCGGTTCGCCCCCGGTGGGCAGGTCGACATCGACACCCCGCACGGCTACCACGACAAGCGCTACACCCATCCCGACGTGGTCGTCGCGGGCGCGGGCCCAGCGGGCCTCGCCGCCGCGATCGAAGCCGCGAAGGCTGGTGCGTCGGTGCTGCTCGTCGAGCACGAATACGAGGTGGGTGGTCACCTCCGGTGGGGGTCCAACGACGACACCGACACCGCCGGCGGACTCCGGGCCGAGGCCGAAGCGGCCGGCGTGGAGATCCTCCGCAACTCGACCATCACTGGCCGCTACGAGGACAACTGGGTCGCGATCGCCCAGCGGAGCCACCCGATCGCGGTGGAACGCCTGATCAAGGCCCGGGCCAAGGTGCTCGTAGTGGCCGCCGGCCTCATCGAACGGCCCTATGTCTTCGCCGGGAACGACCTGCCCGGCGTGATGACCTCGGGGGCGGCCCGACGGCTGATCAACCTCTACGGGGTGAAGCCGGGCAAGAAGGCGGTGGTCCTCACCGCCAACGAGTCGGGCGACGCAGCCATCGACGACCTCGAGCGGGCGGGCGTCGAGATCGTCAAGGTCATCGACGCCCGCACCGGCGACACCGTGAAGAAGGCCGAGGGCTCGAAGCAGCGGCTCAAGGCCGTCACGTGCTCGGACGGCACCAGCGTGGATGCCGATCTGCTCGTCACCGCGATCGGCTGGACCGCGCCGACGTCATTGCTGAACATGGCCGGTGATCGACCGGTGTACGACCCGAGCGCGGCCCGGTTCTTCCCGGACGCGCCTCCTGACAACGTCCTGGTCACCGGCGGTCTCGCCGGCGACGCCGACCGGGACGGGCTGATCGCCCATGGCCGGGCCACCGGTGAACTGGCCGCGGCCCGTGCGGGAGTGGCTCGACATCGCCTCCAGGCCGCCACCGCCCGAGCGGCCGCGGTCGACGGAGCCGAGCCCGAGTACCCGTCCGACACCCGGTCACCGCTGGGGCGCGACGGCCACCCGGAGATGTTCCGGTCCACCACCCATGGCATGGTCGACTACTCCGAGGACGTCTCGTCGAAGGACCTCCACGCGGCCGCGGCCGAGGGATTCGACTCGGTCGAGCTGCTGAAGCGGTTCACCACCGCCACCATGGGCCCGTCCCAGGGCAAGCTCGAGACGGTCAACACCGTGGCCGTGCTCGCGGAAGCCAAGGGTGAGACGATCGCCGAGGTCGGCACCACGGTCTGGCGCCCGCCCTACGCGCCGATCGCACTCGGCGCGCTCGGCGGACGGGTCTTCGAGCCGGTGCGGGTGTCGTCGATCCATCCGTGGCACGAGGCGAACGGCTACACACCGATCCTCGCGGGCCAGTGGGTCCGGCCCGAGCACTACGGGGATCCCCAGGAAGAGGTGCGCAACACCCGCGCCAATGTCGGCATCACGGACGTGACCCCACTCGGCAAGCTCGACCTGCAGGGTCCCGACGTGCCGCTGCTCCTCAGCCAGCTCTACACCAACAAGTGGATGCAGCTGCCGGTGGGCGGGGTCCGCTACGGCATCATGTGCGCCGAGGACGGTGTGGTGCTCGACGACGGGGTCACCGGTCGTCTGGGCGACGACCACTACCTGATGACCACCACCTCGTCGGGTGCCGGTGGCGTCTGGAACTGGGTCGAGAACTGGCTGCAGACCGAGCATCCCGAGTGGCAGGTGCACGTCACCCCGGTCACCACCGGGCTGACCTCGATCACCGTGGCCGGCCCCAACTCCCGCGATCTCATGCGGCGCCTCACCGATGACATCGATCTCGACCCGGACGCCTTCGGCTACATGCAGGTCCGCACGGGCACCATCGCCGGCGTCTCGGACTGCATCATCTGGCGCATCGGTTTCACCGGCGAGCTGTCCTTCGAGATCCACGTACCGTCCGGCCATGGACTCCACGTCTGGAACCGCCTGCTCGAGGAAGGCAAGGACCTCGGCGTGGGCCCCTTCGGGCTGGAGGCCCAGCGGATCATGCGGCTCGAGAAGGGCCACTTCATCGTCGGCCAGGACACCGACGGCCTGTCGAAGGCCCCGGTCACCGGAATGGTCCCCCTGCTCAAGCTCGACAAGGACGACTTCGCCGGCAAACCGGAGGTCGCCTGGGCGCTCGAAAGCGACTACCCGAAGTTGGTGGCCATCCAGCCGACCGACCCGAACGTCGTGCCGGAGGAGGCGTGCCAGATCCTCCGCGACGCCGCGTCCAAGGAGATCGTGGGCCGCATCACCTCATCGAGATACTCACCCACGCTCGATCGATCGGTGTGTCTCGGTCAGGTCACCACCGAGTTCGCCGAACCGGGCACCACCCTCACCGTCCTGCTGGTGAGCGGCGAACGAGTCACCGCGAAGGTGATGGAACACCACGCCCACTTCGATCCGGAAGGAGAGCGGCTCCGTGGCTGACACCCCGACCTTCGAGAGTCCCGTCACCTCGATCAACCGGGCCGCCGAACACGGCTCGGTCAGGCTCACCGACGAGTCTGCCACCGCCAAGGCGAGCGTCCGGGCAGCCGCCGACACCCCTGCCGCGACGGCACTGGGTCTCGCTTTCGGCTCAGCCGAGCGGCGCGATGCCGTGCACGTGGTGCGGATCCGTCCCGACGAGTGGATGGTCCTGGGCGACACGGACGCGGTCGCCGGCTACATCGGCGAGCTCGATCTGTCCGGGTTCGCCAGC
>CAYFLT010000079.1:0-1605 GCA_964344055.1 uncultured Candidatus Nemicrothrix sp. | reverse complement strand
TCACTCACAGCCGCCTGATGTTCCGGCTCACCGGCGACGACGCCGCCCGGGTCATGGAGAAGGTGTGCAGTATCGACTTCGCCGATCACATGACCCCCGACGGTGCGTGCACCGGAGCATCGGTGGCGAAGGTCTCGTGCGACCTCTTCCGCGACGACGTCGACGGTGTGCGCTCCTACCGGATCCTCTGCGACCGCTCGTTCGGCCAGTACCTCTTCGACGCCCTCATCGACGCCAAACGCGAATTCGACTGAGTCGGACAGGGTGGCTCAGCCGGTGCCGACCCAGAGGGCGATGATCGCCGGGTTGGCGTCCATCCAAGCCTGAGCGGCCTCGGCCGGCTGGAGGTCACCGACCTCGACCAGCGCGGCCATCCCCGCCAGCATCGGAGTACTGAACTCCACCCGTCGCAGGAGGTCCGCCGCCACCGGCCAGTCGTCGACGAACTGCTGGCTCACGCCGAGCTTGAGGTAGCCATCGACCGGATTGCCGCAATCGTGGGTCAGCGAGGCGTTGTCGCCCCACGCCGGATCGGTGCGACACTCCGGTTCGAACTCGGGGAACTCGACGAAACGGCCTTCGTGGATGAACTCCACGAAGTTCGGCGTCCAGTTGAACACCACCACCGGTCGTTGGGCGGCGATCGCCGAGTCGAGTTCCGCCCACAGCGCGGCGCCCGACTCGAGATGAACGACGTCGAAGTTCAGGGCCAGCGCGTCGATCCGCTGCTCGTCGCCCTTCAACCAGTCGAGGGGCCCGGTGAGCACACGACCTCGCCCGGGCGATGCCTCCGACGCGAACAGCGCGGCGCAGTCGTTCAACGCCTCCCATGACGGAAGGCCAGGACATGCCGTCTCCACATAGACCGGATACCACCAGTCCTCCCGGGTGGTTGCAGTGTGGGTGACGAGGTCGACCACACACTCCGCGTCCACCTGGGCCTCGAACGCCAGTCCGAACGGGTGCTCCCACACCTCCGGAGCGACGTCGATCTCGCCGTCGCACATCTGCTGGAACACTGCGTCGGTGTCGGCAGGCACCAGCTCGACCTCATAGCCCGCGTTCCGCAACAGCGTTGCGACGATCTCCGCGCCGACGAGCTGACTCGCCCAATTGTGAGTGGCGATCCGGATGTGGTCCCTCGCCCCGATCTCGACCGACGCATCCTCGGCGCCGACAGCCGGCAGAGCCGGATCGACGGACTCGGAATCGTCGCTGCACGCGCCGGCGAACAACACGATCACGATCAGGACTCGGATGAGCTTCGACATGGGATCCTCGTCACCGCGGAAGGGGCCGCCCGGCCAGGACAGTAACAAGAGTCGGCACTGCTTCTCTCCTCGCCCGAGCCTTGGGTTACGATCCAGCGCGAGGGGCGGACGAGGAGTCGTGGAACATGACCGACCCAACAGGACCGCAACGCGACGAAAACGACCCTGTCGCGCCCCGGCCGTTCGTCCCCGGCGGCGATGACGCGCCCGCGGCACCCACGCCCCCGCCTGAACCCCCTCCGGCCCCCGGCCCACCGCCCGCCGCCCCGCAGGCCCCTCCCCCCGCACAACCCGCGCCGGCGACCCCCGCGACCACTTCGCCGCCCCCACAGCC
>CAYFLT010000078.1:14688-20675 GCA_964344055.1 uncultured Candidatus Nemicrothrix sp. | reverse complement strand
TCAGCAGATGTGACCAACCTGACTGCTAAGTACAACTAGCCGGTCAGCCCAGCCGCCTGCTCGCCGCCACGATCAGTTCTCCGACCTTCGAGTTCGCGCCGAGGAAGAAGTGATCGGCCGAATCGACCGCGGTGATGTGGGTGCCGGCCCAGGCTTCGGTCGTGGCATGGAGTGCCTCGGCCGAACGAAACTGGTCGTGGGACCCGACGAGGAGCTCCTTCGGGCGCGGATCCTCGGCCGCGACGTAGTTGCTGAAGACGCTCAGCGGTGGCGCCACTCCGAGCCACCCGCGAGCCGTGGGTTCGTCGACGTCGAGGGCCACGTCGGCGCCGAAGCTGTAGCCGGCGATGACGAGGCCATCGGTGGGGGCGAGTGCTTCGATCGCGGCTCGGAGATCGTCCTTCTCCGCGGGTCCACCGCTGTGGATGCCCGAAGATCCGCCGACGCCACGGAAATCGAAACGGAGAACCCGCCGTCCGGCCTGTACGAGCGCCCGGCAGATCGTCGCCACAACTGCATCGCGGCGAGTCCCCCCGTAGAGCGGATGGGGATGGCACACGACCGCCGATCCCCGCGAGGCCGGTGGCTCGAGGAGGTCCCCCTCCAGCCTCACCCCGTCGCTGCTCGGGAAGTGAACGGTTGACACGTCGACGGGTTCCATGTGTCGACGGTACCGGTAGCGTTGACCGCCGTGACGACCACCGAGAGTTCGAAGCCGACCGCGAACCTGGCCGACGACGAAGGCCTGCCGGTCAAGATGCTCAACGACCGCATCCTCGTGAAGCTCGGCGATGCCGAGGGGGAGCGTCGCAGCTCCGGCGGGATCCTCATTCCGGCGACGGCTCAGGTCGGCAAGCGACTCACGTGGGCCGGCGTGGTCGCGGTGGGCCCGAACGTGCGGAACATGGAGCCAGGTGACCAGGTGCTCTTCAATCCCGAGGACCGCTACGAGGTCGAGGTCCGAGGCACGGACTACATCATCCTGCGCGAACGCGACATCCACGCTGTCGCCGCGGAACGCCTCGACGAGGGCTCGACCGGCCTGTACCTCTGACCGGAAGCCCGGTCACGGCGACCACCTACGGGTGAATGGGAGCCCGGGTGTCGGCCCAACGGACCTCTGCTTCCAGCTGGGCGGCCAGCTGGAGCAGCACGTGCTCGTTGCCGTAGGCGGCGACGAGCTGGATGCCGATCGGAAGGCCCGACTCGGTCTGGGCCAGGGGCAGTGAGATCGCGGGCTGCCCGGTGATGTTGAACGGCTGGGTGAGCGACGAGTAGTGCACCGTGGTGTTCTGCACGGCCATCAGATCGTCGCTGTCTGGCGCCATCTCACCGAGCAGGGGAGCGGCCCGCAGACAGGTCGGGGCGAGCATGAGATCGAAGCCGCCCGCCCACCAGCCGGCCATGCGCCGCCGGAACACCATGGCCGACTTCTGAGCCGTCACCACGGCCGGGCCCGGCACGGCGCGACCGCGGTCGGCGATGAACCGCGTCCACGGTTCGACGTCGTCTTCGACGACCGGCCGGCCCATCATCTCCTCGAGTCCGTCGATGGTGGATGCGATCCCGGCGGCCGCGATGGGCATCATCGAGGCCAGCAGCTCGTCGTCGTGGAGTGCGTCCGGCGATGACGTCTCGATGTGGTGTCCGAGTCGCTCCAGCAGCGTGGCCGCAGCTCGTACCGCCGTCTGGACCTCGGGATCGACGGTGAGCCCGCGGATGCCTTCGTCCAGGAGTCCCATCCGCAGTGGTACAGGTGGGCGCTCGATGAGGTTCGCGTACGGCTCGGGCGGGCCCGGTGCGATGACGCCGTCTCCCGGGAACGGGTACGCCGTGGCATCGAGGATGGCTGCCGAGTCCCGCACCGTGTGGCTCACCACGTGCTGGACGCTGTTGCCCCACTCGTCCTGGAGCGGGCCCATCGAGATGCGGCCCCGGCTCGGTTTCAGGCCGACGAGGCCGCACATGGCAGCAGGAATTCGGATGGAGCCGCCGCCGTCGCTTGCGTTCGCGGCCGGGAGCATCCCGGCGGCGACCGCGGCGGCCGCGCCACCGGACGAGCCGCCCGACCCTCGCTCGAGGTCCCACGGGTTGGAGGTGGGTCCGTATGCGAGCGGTTCGGTGGTGGCCGCCAGGCCCAGTTCGGGGGTGTTCGTGCGTCCGCAGATCACGAAGCCGGCGTCTCGGTACGCGGTGACGAGGTTGGCATCCTCGGTGGCGCGATAGCCGACCGACTTCAGCCCTCGGTTGCCCAGGTGGAACGGTTCGCCCGTCTCTCCCGGCCAGAGGTCCTTCATGAGCATCGGGACGCCCCGGAACGGTCCATCGGGCAGTTCTGCGCCCGCGGCGGTCCGGGCCTTCTCGAACTGCGGACTGATGACCGCGTTCACCGCCGGATTGAGTCGCTCGATCCGATCGATGGTGTCGTCGATCAGCTCGACCGGGCTCAATTGACCGGACCGGATCAACTCCGCGAGGGCGACGGCATCGAGGCGACTGAGTTCATCGGGCATGGAGCGGATGGTAGAGCCCGAAACAAGGGTCCACCCAATGGTCGGCGCCGTAGGCTGTATCGCCATGACCAACGTCTTGGAAGAGGGCCTCGAGGTCCAGCTGGACTTCGACAAGGTGGCGAAGATCGGGCGAGCCGGCCACCAGGTGGTCCCCGTAGTGCTGCAGGACGCCGACAGCGGTGAGGTCCTGTTCATCGGCTACGCGAACGAAGAGGCGTACCGGGAGACACTCGCCCGCGGCTCCGCGGTCCTCTACAGCACTTCGCGAGAAGAGATCTGGCACAAGGGAGCGACCTCCGGCGACGTCCTGGAGCTGGTCGACGTGTCGGTCAACTGCGAGCAGAACAGCCTCCTCTACCGGGTCCGCAAGGCCGGCTCGGGCGTGTGCCACACGACCGACGAATCCGGCACCACCCGCCAGACCTGCTACTACCGCACCGTCACCGAGCCCGACCTCCTCCGGTTCCGCTGATCCCGATGCAGTTCCGCCCCACTCGCGAGGAGTTCCACCGGCTGTGTGCCGAGCACACGGTGGTCCCGGTCTGGGCCGAGGTGCTGGCCGATCTCACCACCCCCGTGGCGGCCTTCGCCCGGGTGGTGGGCGACGGTGAGGGCTTCCTGCTCGAGTCGGTCGAGAACGGTGACCGTTGGAGTCGCTGGTCGTTCATCGGTCGTCGACCGCAGGGAACACTCGTGTCCAAGGACGGCGAACTGCGGGTGATCGGTGACCTCGGCCTGGATGTTCCGACCGACAAGGGCATGCTCGCGGCGCTCGAGACGCTCCTCGCCCACTACCAGGCGCCAGACCTCGACGGGCTTCCACCGCTCCACGGAGGGCTGATCGGATACCTCGGATACGACGTCGTGCGGGAGGTCGAGCGGCTCCCGCACATTCCCGTCGACGACCTCGGGTACCCGGATGCGGTCATCTCGATGATCGGTGAGCTGGCGGTCTATGACCACTGGCGTCAACGGGTGAGCCTCATCGCCAACGTCATCGTGCCCGACGACGCATCCGCGACCGATCTCGACACGGCCTACGACGATGCGGTCAGCCGCGTCGAGATCCTCGCCGCCGACGGTGCCCGATCGATCGGCGAGCCCCTGATGGCGGTTCCGGACCCGGATGATCCGTTGCCCAAGGTCACCTCGTCGATGGGCAAGGACTCGTTCTGCGCCGCAGTGGAGGCAGCCCGGGAGTACATCTACGCCGGTGACATCTTCCAGGTCGTGCTGTCCCAGCGCTTCGATCTCGAACTCGACGCCGAGGCGTTCGATCTGTATCGGGTGCTGCGCCAGGTGAACCCGAGTCCGCACATGTACTTCCTGCGGCATGCCGACCTCGAGGTCGTCGGAGGGTCACCGGAGCCGATGGTGCAGCTCCTCGACGACCGGGTGATTTCCCGGCCGATCGCCGGGACCCGCAAGAGGGGTGAGACCGAAGAACACGATCGGCGCCTCGCAGCGGAGCTGGTCGAACACCCCAAGGAGATCGCCGAGCACGTCATGCTCGTCGACCTGGCCCGCAACGACGTCGGACGAGTAGTCGAATTCGGCTCGCTCGAGATCGACGAGATGATGACGTTGGAGCGGTACAGCCACGTCATGCATCTCACGTCCCAGGTCTCGGGAGCGCTCGCCGAGGGGAAGACGCCGATCGACGTCCTCCGGGCCACCCTCCCCGCGGGCACCCTCTCGGGAGCACCGAAGGTCCGGGCGATGCAGATCATCGACGAGTTGGAGCCTGTGAAACGGGGTCCGTACGGTGGTGTCGTCGGCTACCTGGACTTCTCCGGCAACATCGACACCGCCATCACCATCCGCACGATGCTCGTCAGCGGCAACCGGGCGTCGATCCAGGCCGGCGCAGGAGTTGTGGCGGACTCGGTTCCCGAGGACGAGCATCTCGAGTGCCAGAACAAGGCGAAGGCACTGCTGGCGGCGGTTCCGGCCGCCCGACGGATGACGGCCGCCCGACGCGATTCGTACGACCGCGGCTGACCCGCCCCGACCGTCAGAGGAGAACTGCAGTGACCCGAGACACCGTGCTCGTCGAAGGCTCGGAGGCGACGACCTACCTCCAGGGTCAGATCAGCCAGGACGTCGAGACCCTCTCGGAGGGAGACACCACCTGGAGTCTCGTGCTCGAGCCCACCGGCAAGGTGGCGGCCTGGTTCCGCATCCACCGGCGAGACGAGGACACCTACCTGCTCGACATCGATCCCGGTCACGCCGACGCACTGATCGCCCGGCTGGAACGGTTCAAGTTGCGAACGGATGTGCACTTCACCGTGACCGCCGAGCGGATCGAAGTCCCGCTGGGTTGGCCCAATCTGGACGATCCGGACGACGAACGCGCCCGAATCCTCGCGGGCTTTCCACGTATGGGGGCTGAGTTGACCCCCGAGACGATTCCGGCCGAGGCCGGCCGCCACCTCATCGAGACGTCGGTGAGCTTCACCAAGGGCTGCTACACCGGCCAGGAGCTGGTGGCCAGGATCGACAGTCGGGGTGGCAACGTGCCGAGGCCGGTGCGGCTGCTGAAGGGCTCGGGCCCCTACGCGGTCGGAGCGACGGTGTGCGCCGACGGCGAGACAGTCGGCACCATCACCTCCGCGGCCGACGACGTCGCGCTCGCCCCTGTCCTGCGACGGGTAGGCGTCGGGGAGGAAGTCCTCGTCGATGGGGTCGCGGCCACGGTGACCGTTCCCGACGTCGAGTGAGCAGTCCCGGTCACCGTCGGAGACCGAAACGGCCACGGCGAGTGGCGGGGGCGGCGTCGCGGTGGGAAGATCCGCCAGTGTCGAGGTCGCTCCAGCTCCAATTCGCCGCGGTGATGACAGTCGTGGTCTTGGCCACGGGTTGCAGCGGGTCGGCGGGCGAGCCGGTGCTCGGCGCCGAGGGGGACGATGGGCCCGCCGTCGTGGCCGAGACCACGACGACCACGACCACCATTCCGGAGCGCGAGATTCCGCATCCGTGCGACCTCCTGTCCCAGGTGAAGGCGTCGGAGATCCTCGCCACCGCCATGAACCCGCACCCCACCACCACGGCCCGTCGCTGTGTCTGGGTGTCGGCCGGGATCGAGGGTGGAGGTGAGATCACCATCGCACTCGTGGTGCGCGCCACGAACGCAACCGAGCAGCTCTTCCTCGCGGATCGAGATCACGCCACGGTGGCCGAGGACCTCACCATCGGCGACCGGAGCTACTTCCGCGACGATGGACGGTTCCCCGACGTCAGTGTGCTGGTCGACACGGTCTGGTTCGTGGTGTTCGCCACGGGAATCGACGATCCTGTGGCGTTGCGAGCCGCCGAAGAGGCCGCCGCAAACCATGTGACGCTGGCGCTGAACCCGTAGTGACGGCCCGCCCCGCTCAGGCGGCACTGGCCGCCGGCCGGAAGCTGACGACGATCTCCGCGCCGCCGATGGGGGAGCGGCGGGCCGCGACGGCGCCGTAGACGAAGACCCGA
>CAYFLT010000078.1:3702-14678 GCA_964344055.1 uncultured Candidatus Nemicrothrix sp. | reverse complement strand
CATCCCCTCCACCAGCTCTCGGACGATGGCCAGCACGAGTCCGCTCCCGGACTCCTCGGCCTTGGGACTGTTCTGGGCGACGTAGAGGCGTTCGAAGACGTAGGGGAGGTCCTCGTCGGAGATGCCGGGGCCGTCGTCGCCCACCGACAGGTGAATTCGACCTTCCGCTTCCCAGAGCGTGACGACCGCGGTGCAGTCCGCGAATCGAAGAGAGTTGCCGATGAGGTTCGACACGACCTGCGCATACCGGTCCGGGTCGACGGCGATCGGGGAGATGCTGTCGGGTACTCGGACCGTCATCGCCACCCCGCGGGCCTCTGCCTCGCGCTGAAGGCTCAGGCTCGTGGCCCGCACCAGCCCGACCGCGTCCGTTTCGGCAATGTGGTACTCGAAGCCGGTCGATTCGAGTCGGGCCAGGAGCAGGAGATCGCCGACCAGCCGCTCCAGCCGTTTCGCCTCGCTCTCGATGATCGAACCGGTGTGTTCGGGGTCGGAGACCGCCCCGTCGGAGAGCGCTTCGGCGTAGCCCCGGATCGAGGTCAGAGGGGTGCGGAGGTCGTGGCTGACCGACAGGAGGAACTGGCGTTCCAGTGAACGGGATCGATCGAGGTTCGTGGCCATGGCATTGATCGACGTGACCAGCTCGCCAACCTCTCCGCCGATCTCCGCATGGCGGTCGGCCACCCTGCTCGAGAGATCGCCGGCCGCGATCTGGGCGGCCGTAGAGCTGGCCTCACGGATCGGATCAGTGAGCCGTCGACTGACACGGACCGTGACGAGCACGGCGAGACCGATGGTGACCACCGACGCGATCAGGAACCACCGGAAGGCCGGCAGAAGGATCGGGTCGGCGTCCCGGGTGATCACCAGGAGCTGGGGCACCCCGGCCCGATTGGTCGAGCCGGCGGCCGCCCAGATGAGGTCCCCCTTCTGGCCGCTGATGGTCTGACCGTCCTGCAGCGCCGCCACATCGAGGTCGTCGGTGAGGATCCCGGTGGGTAGTTCGCCGATGGGCGCGCCGCCGTTGCGGGGAAGGACGACGATCCCGATTCCTTCGACGCTGATCGTTCGGGCGATCCGTTGGAGTCGGTCCCGGACCGGTTCGGCGTCGTCCTGGGACGGCGCGAAGCTCAGCTCCTCGAGCAGTGCGCTGAAGGCCTCGACCTGTTCGCGGAGGTCCTCTTCGGTGGCGGCACGGTCGCCCACGGCGGCGAGGACCAGGGTGCCGACGCCGGCGAGCACCAACGAGGCAACGACCATCCCGACGAGCGCGATCCCGAGCCGACGGCGCACGAGCGGTCAGTCCAGCCGGTAGCCGACGCCCCACACCGTTTCGAGGCGGAGCGCGTCACCGAGCTTCTTTCGGAGTTGGCGGACGTGGACGTCGACGGTGCGGTCGTCGCCGACCCAGTCCGCGCCCCACACGCCGTCGAGCAGTTGGCGGCGGGACAGGGCAAGACCGCGGTGTTCACCCAGGTAGTGCAGGAGGTCGAACTCGCGGGTGGCGAGCGGAACGGCCACGCCATCGGCGGTGACCTCACGTCGGCCCGGGTCGATCACGATGTCGTCGTCGAGTTCGATGATGGCGGGTCGATCCGACGAGGCCGCGCCGTCGGTTCGCCGCAGGATCGCCTTCACCCGGGCCACGAGCTCCCGGGGTGAGAAAGGCTTGGTCACATAGTCGTCGGCACCGAGTTCGAGACCCAGGACACGATCGATCTCGTCGTCGCGAGCGGTCAGGAAGATGATCGGAATCTCGGAGTCGGCCCGCACGGCACGACAGACGTCGAGACCGTCGAGATCGCCCGGCAGGCCGATGTCGAGCAGGATCAGTTTCGGTCGGCGTTCTGCGATCACTTCGAGCGCCCGCTCACCGGTGCCGGCCTGGTAGGGACGGAAGCCATCACGGCGGAGGTACAGCTCGACGAGGTCCGCGATGTTCGGGTCGTCCTCGACGATCACCACCACCGTTTCGTCATTGCCCATCTTCAACCGTCTCTTCGAGTCTCTGGCCCCGGCACCTGTCCGCTGGTCCCGTGGGTCATCAACGGTGTCGCACAACTGTGAGGAATCCATGATGACCCGCGAAACAGTCTGCGGCGTGGCTCTAGCATCCGGGTGTGGGACCAGGCGCTGATCACTACCGCACTCTCGGCGTCGAACCTGCGGCGTCGGCGAGCGAGATACGGCGGCGCTATCTCGAGCTGGCGCGCACCGCCCATCCGGACTTCCACACCGACAGCGAGGTGGATCGAGCCGCCGCCGAGCTCCGGATGCGAGACATCAACGCGGCATGGGCAGTGCTCGGTGACCCCGACGCCCGATCGTCCTACGACGTCGACCGTCTCCGACGCGAACGGGAGGCGGCCCGTCGCGGGGCACCATCTCGGCCGGCCCCGCCGTTCCACGCCACCGCGGCCGCCCATGAGGCATTCCACCCGTTCGACGACGGGCCCGATCTCGGCTTCGACGAGGCCCACGACGCGCCGATCACCCCCGCTCGGCTCCCGAACTGGTTGGTGCTCGCCCCACCGATGATCCTGGTCTGGGGGCTCGGGAGCCTCGTCGCCGGAAGCCTCATCAATGTGGTGGCCCTGGTGGACTTCGGCCTGATCGCGATGCTGGTGGCCGGGGTGCTGTTCCTCCTCGCCCCGCTGGTGGCCCTCGGGGCAAGTCGGCGCGGAGATCGTCTCCGACGCTGAGCCGGGTGGAACTCGGTTCTTCGTCGGCCCATTCGGCCCCTAAGCTCTGCGCCCATGTCCAAGGTTGCAGTCATCGCCAAGATCCCGGTCAAAGACGATCACAAGGACGACTTCGAGTCGGCGTTCGCCACCATGCTCGACGCCGTCGAGGCCGAAGAGGGAACCGAGCTCTACGTGCTCAACTGGGAGGTGGGTGACTCGGCCGTCGCGTGGGTCTACGAGATCTACACCGACCAGGCTGCACTCGACGTCCACTCCGGCTCCGACGCGATGAAGGCGCTGCTCACGGCTACCGGTCCTCTGGTCAGTGGGCGCCCCGAACTCACCCTGCTCGAGCCGTCCGCCGGCAAGGGCCACGAGCTCTGAGCGCCACCTACCTGGACCGCATCCTGGTCGCCCACCGGGACGCGGCTCGAGCCGACGCGCGCTCACTGGAGGCCCTTTTGGATCAGGCCCGCCAGGCGCAGCCGGCCCGCGGATTCAGGCGGCGACTGATCGACACCGATGGCATCGCGGTGATCAGCGAGGTCAAACGAAGGTCACCCTCGAAGGGGGACCTCCATCCCGACCTCGATCCTGCCGCGCTGGCGACGGAGTACGAATCGGGCGGCGCCGCGTGCCTGTCGGTGCTGACCGACGAGGAGTGGTTCGGTGGATCGGTGGGAGATCTGCAGGCGGCGAGAGCGGCGACGGCGCTGCCGGTCGTCCGCAAGGACTTCACCGTCGACGCGCGCGACGTCGTCGATGCCAGGATCATGGGGGCGGATTGTGTCCTCCTGATTGCGGCCGCGCTGGACGACGCGGAATTGGCCGACTTCCACGATCTGGCCCGAGACGTGGGGATGGACGCGTTGGTCGAGGTCCACGACGAGCCGGAGCTGGAGCGGGCGATGGCGGTGAACGCGACGCTCGTCGGAGTGAACCAGCGGGATCTGGTGACGTTCCGGGTCGATCAGGAACGGGCGGTTCGAATGGCGCCCCAGATGCCCGAAGGGGTGGTGCGGGTGGCGGAATCCGGTGTCCGGGACCGGCAGGATGCGGCGACGTTGCACGAGGCCGGCTACCACGCACTGCTGGTCGGCGAGACTCTAGTGAAGAGTGGTGATCCCGCCCTCGAGATCCGCCGGCTGCGAGGCGAGGCGTGACCGGCGGCCGACTTCGCCAATTCCGGCCCCCGGCCGTCCGCCGAAGAGTAGCGTCGCTCCCGTGTTCGTGAAGATCTGCGGAATCACGCGCGAAGAGGACGCGCTCTTGGCCGTCGCACTGGGGGCCGACGCCCTCGGGTTCGTGTTCGCACCCTCCTCACGCCAGGTGGCAGTCGATCGGGCCCGCGACATCGCTCGGCGACTTCCCCCCGAGGTGCTCACCGTCGGCGTGTTCCGAGACGAGCTACCGGATCGGGTGGTCGACGTCGTGCACCGCGCCGGATTGGGGGCGGCCCAACTCCATGGTTTCGAATCGGCGGACCAGACCCGGGAGGTCCGGTCCCGGATTCCGCTCGTCATCAAGGCGTTTCCCGCCGGTCATCCGGGACTGTCGGAGCTCGACTCCTACGGCGCCGATGCCGTACTGGTCGATTCGTCCACACCGGGCAGCGGGAAGGTGTTCGACTGGAGGCTGGCCGAAGATGCGCCGAGGAGCGGTCACCGGGTCCTCCTGGCCGGCGGCCTCACGCCCGAGAACGTCACGGATGCGATCCGGCGGGTCCGACCGTGGGGCGTCGACGTGTCCACCGGCGTGGAGGTGGATCCAGGGGTGAAGGATGCGGTGAAGCTCCGGGAGTTCATCGATGCGGCCAAGTCGGCGGATCCGCCACCGAACCGCGATGCTGATGACTCGGTCCCGGGGCCGGACGGCCCCTACAACTGGGAAGAGGACTTCTCGCCATGACCATGACCGATCCCGTCAACGGGCGATTCGGCGAGTTCGGCGGGCTGTACGTGCCCGAGACGCTCGTACCGGCCTGTCAGGAACTCGACGCCGCCTTTCGGGAAGCCTGGGCAGACGATGCGTTCCACGCGGAGTTCACCCGCCTCTTGACCGACTATGCGGGCCGGCCGTCGCCGGTCACCGAGTGCGCCAATCTGAGTGAGGAACTCGGCTTCCGAGTGCTGCTGAAGCGGGAGGATCTCAACCACACCGGCAGCCACAAGATCAACAACGTGCTCGGGCAGGCCCTGTTGGCCAAGCGCATGGGGAAGACCAGCCTCGTGGCCGAGACCGGGGCCGGCCAGCACGGTGTGGCGACCGCCACCGCGGCGGCGCTGTTCGACATGGACTGCGTCGTCTACATGGGGACCGTCGACATCGAGCGGCAGAAGCTCAACGTCTTCCGGATGCAGCTCCTCGGGACCGAGGTGAGGGCCGCCGAGTCGGGCTCCCAGACGTTGAAGGACGCGGTCAACGAGGCGATGCGCCACTGGGTCTCGGTAGTGGAGACCACCCACTACTGCCTCGGTTCGGTGATGGGGCCGCACCCATACCCCTGGATGGTTCGAGAGTTCGCCCGTATCACCGGCGACGAAGCTCGCGAGCAGTGTGCATCGCTCCTCGGGGGTGTTCCGGACGTGGTGGTGGCGTGCGTGGGCGGCGGGTCGAACGCGGCAGGGATCTTCGCGGGGTTCGCGGACAGCGAGGCTCGCCTCGTCGGAGTCGAACCAGCGGGCGGGGCGGCGGTGTCGCGCGCAGTGCCTGGCATCGTCCACGGGTCCTTCTCGTACCTCATGCAGGACGAGTGGGGTCAGGTCCTCGAAGCGGAGTCGATCTCGGCCGGCCTCGACTATCCGGGGATCGGGCCCGAGCATGCCCACCTCGCGGCATCCGGTCGCGCCGACTACATCCCGGTGACCGATGAGGAGGTCGTCGAGGCGTTCCAGCTCCTGTCCCGCACCGAGGGCATCATCCCGGCACTCGAGTCGGCACATGCCATCGCCTGGATCAGCCGAGCCCGCGACGAGCTGGCCGGCCAGACCGTGCTGGTCAACCTGAGCGGACGCGGCGACAAGGACGTGGCCCAGATGATGGACGTACTGTCGTGACGGGCGCGATCGAGAAGGCGCTCGGAACCCGTCGCGACGCCGGTGGGAAGTGCCTCGTGCCGTACGTGACCGGCGGCCTGCACGACGACTGGCTCGACACGCTCCGAGCCGTGGCCGATGCCGGCGCCGATGCGATCGAGATCGGCATCCCGTTCTCGGACCCCGTGATGGACGGCCCGACCATCCAGGAGGCCAACGACATCGCGCTGGAGGCCGGGGTCACGCCGCAGTTCGTGTTGGAGAACGTCCGAGGCGCCGACATCGGGGTGCCGCTGGCCGTCATGACCTACGGCAACATCGCGTACCGCATGGGCTGGGAGCGCTTCGCGAACTCGCTCGCCGAGTCGGGGGTGAGCGGGTGCATCCTGCCCGACATCCCATTGGAGGAGGTCGGACCCTGGGCTACTGCCGCCGACTATGCCGGTGTCGAGACCATCATGTTGGCCGCACCGACGGCGCCCGACGAGCGCCTTCCGAGGATCTGTGACCGATCTCACGGGTTCGTCTACGCCGTCGGACTCCTGGGGATCACCGGGGTTCGGTCAGAGCTGGCCGCCTCCGCCAAGGTCATCGCGGGTCGACTCAAGGCCGTGACCGACAAGCCGGTGCTGGTCGGCGTCGGCATCGGTACACCGGAACAGGCGGTACAGGCCTGTGAGGTGGCCGACGGGGTGGTGGTCGGTTCGGCCGTCGTCCAGCGGATGCTCGATCGAGCCGGACCCGAGGGCGTCGCCGAGCTCGTCGCCTCCTTCCGGCGGGCGCTCGACGGCGGCTGATCACGCTGCCCGACTGGCTGATCGATCTGCTCCTCCCGGAGACCGATCGTGACGCCGTCGTCCAGTTCGTCGTGATGGGCCTCGTCTGGCTGGTGGTGATCCCGTGGAGCTTCCGGTGGCGGCGGGAGTATCGCCTGTTCGTGATCGGCCTCGCGGTGCTCAACCTGGCGTGGTTCGGGGCGCGGGCCATCCACTGACCCGTGCGCCCGGAGCCGCTCGGGTTGAGCGAGGATGGAATGAGCGGAACGGCTCGGAGGTTCCCGCCCCGTGGATCACGACCTCATCATCATCGGTGGAGGAGCGGGCGGGCTCGGCGCGGCTCGAGCGGCCAGGTGGGCGGGGGCAGACGTTCTGCTGGTGAACGATGGCCCGCTCGGCGGCGACTGCACGTTCACCGGATGTGTGCCGTCGAAGACACTCCTGAGTGCGAGCCGGGAAGGCCTGGACTTCCCGGGCGCGATGGCGAGGGTGACGAAGGCGGTTGAGACGATCGCCGCCACCGAGACCGCGGATGTGCTGCGAGCCGAGGGAGTGCATGTCGAGGAGGGGAGGGCACGTCTGGTCACCCACGACACGATCGCCCTGGACGACCGGAGGATCACCGCTCCTCGGATCATCATCGCCACCGGCAGCCGTCCAGCCGTGCCACCCATCGACGGACTCGACGAGATCCGATACCTCACGAACGAGACGGTCTTCTCGATGACCGAACCTCCCGGGCGGCTCGGCATCATCGGCGGCCGACCGATCGGCTGCGAGCTCGCGGATGCGTTCAGCGGCTTGGGTGTGGACGTGACGTTGTTCGAGGGCCTCGACCGCGTCCTGAGCCGCGAGGAGCCCGAAGCCTCGATGATCGTGCACCGCTCGCTCTCGGATCGCGGGATCACGGTGAGAACGGGCGCGATGATCCGTGGGGTCTCCGAGTCACCCGACGGAAGCGTCGCCGTCCGGTTGGGTGACGGCTCTGATGGGCCCGACGGCCGCGACGTCGTCGAGGTGGATCGCCTCCTGGTCGCGGCCGGCCGAGATCCGAACTCCGGCGGTCTGGCGTTGGGCGAGCTCGGGATCGGCGTCGACCGGCGTGGGCACATCGTGACCAACGGCCGGCTCGAGACGACGGTGAGCGGCGTGTATGCCGTCGGCGACGTGACCGGCAAGCTCGCGTTCACCCACGCCGCGGACGAGATGGGCCGCGTGGCGGCGGGCAACGCACTCCGCAAGGGATATCGAGGCCGCTACCGAACGCACTGGACCCCCTGGGTGACGTTCACGAGTCCCGAGGTCGCCCGGATCGGATTGACCGAGGCAGAGGCGGTCGACCATGGCGGACGAGTCGCACTGCTCCCGCTGACTGAGATGGACCGGGCCATCACCGATGGTGCAACCGACGGCTACATCAAGCTCATCGCCGGTCCGAAGCGGCTGACCCGTCGCTTGTTCGGGGGCCAACTGATCGGGGCCACCGTCGTGGCACCGAGAGCCGGGGAGATGATCCACGAGGTCGCCCTCGCGATGCGAACGAAGATGTTCACCGGTCGTCTCGCCCAGACCGTGCACGCCTACCCGTCGTGGTCCTACGGTCTTCAGAAGGCCGCCGGCCAGTTCTTCGGGGAGGTGGAAGGCCGAATTGCCGAACCCGCCCGCAGGGACCAGGACCGCCACTGAGGTCGTGGTCGATGAGTTGAAACGTTCGGTGGGGTTGTTCGTCGCCCTCGCCGCAGCGGTGGCATGGGCGGTGCTCGCCTCCCGCACCCCCACCAGCACCTACCACTTCGCACCGATGGTCGTTGCGGCCGCCTGGGTACTGGTGGACGGTTTCCGCGGCGCCGGTGTCACCCAGCGACGAGCGGTCAACCTCGCATTGGTCGGGCTGGTCCTGTCCGTCGCGGTCACGATCGTCCTCGAGGCGAAGGGCGACCTCGCCGGGCCCGTCTTCTGGGAGGGCGGCGACGACGCGCCGGTCGTGCTCGAACACGTGTTGTTCGCGATTCTGGGGGCCGGAGGGGGCCTGCTGCTCGCCGTTCGACAGGCATCCCGACCGCCGACACCCGCCTGAGGACGGATCAAGAGTCTCCGATCCGACATTTTGGGGAGCGGGGCGGTCGGGCGGGGGTTGTTGGCTGCATGAGCAACGAGAACGAACAATCGAACCCCACCGCAGGCGCGGTCGACAGCTCCCAGGAGGCGATCACGGTCGACGTCGTGGTGATCGGCATGGGCGTGGCCGGCGAGAGCGTGGCTGGTCCACTCGCCGAAGCCGGGCTGCAGGTCGTAGGCGTCGAAGCCGGCCTGGTCGGCGGCGAGTGCCCCTACTGGGGCTGCATCCCGTCGAAGATGATGATCCGGGGCGGCAACCTCCTCGCCGAGGCGCGCCGCATCGACGGCATGGCGGGCACGGCCACGGTCACACCCGACTGGGCTCCGATCGCCGCCCGGATCCGGGAGCAGGCCACCGACGACTGGAACGATCAGGTGGCGGTGGACCGCTTCGTGGGAAAGGGCGGCACATTCGTGAGGGGCCGGGCCCGTTTCGTCGGCCCGCGCTCGGTCGAGGTGGGAGGACAGGTCTTCATCGCGCGGCGGGGCGTGGTCGTGGCCACCGGTACCACGCCCGCCGTCCCACCGATCCCGGGTATCGAGGCCGTCGACGTGTGGACCAACCACGAGGCGATCGAGGCCAAGGAGCTCCCGGCCTCACTGATCGTGCTGGGGGCGGGCGCCATCGGATCGGAACTGTCCCAAGCCATATCCCGCTTCGGTACCGAGGTGACGATCGTCGAGGCGCTCGATCAGCTTCTCCCGCTGGAGGAGCCGGAGGTGGGGGTGCTGCTTCACGCCGCGTTCGAGGCCGAAGGCGTCGGTGTTCACACCGGTGTCATGGCGACCGAGGTGAAGGCGGTCGACGGAGCCGACGGCGAGTCGGTCGAGGTCGTGCTGTCGGACGGCACCGTTCTGGCGGCCGAACGGCTGATGGTCGCCACCGGGCGACGGACCGAACTCGCGACCGATGAGCGCATGCGGGTGACCGAAGGCGTGTGGGTGGTCGGCGACATCACCGGCAAAGGACTCTTCACCCACGTCGGGATCTACCAGGCAGGGATCGCCGTTGCCGACATTCTGGCCACCGAGCCCGAGGGTGAGCGTCCGGTGGCGGACTACACCACCGTTCCGCGGGTGACGTTCACCGACCCCGAGGTGGGCTCGGTGGGCCTGTCGGAGGCGGCAGCCCACGAAGTGGGCGTCGACGTGGCCACCGTGGTCGTCGAGGTACCCGGCACCGCCCGGGGCTGGCTGCACTCGAGTGGCAACGAGGGGATCATCAAGCTGGTGGTCGATCGCGAGCACCGGGTGATCGTGGGGGCGACGTCGGCAGGTCCCCACGGTGGCGAGGTGCTCGGGCTTCTGACGCTCGCCGTCCACGAGGCGACCCCCGTCGACCGGCTCCGTTCGATGATCTACGCCTACCCGACCTTCCACAAGGGCATCGAGGACGCCCTCAACCGCCTCGACCTGTGACGCCGTTCCGGGCCCGAGCTCTCTCCCGGTCGGGTCAGTCGGTGGAGAAGGGCGGGTACTCGTCGGTGAGGAGGAGCGCGTATGCGTTCAGGCGGGTGCCCACCCGAATCGCACCCATCACGAAGTCGAGGAGCCCCTGGGGCCACTTGCCGGTGAAGAGCACGGCGAAGAAGGCGAAGAACCAGAGAATCATCGCGACGAAGACGATCACGATGGTGTAGATCGCTGCCGGAATCAGCCAGAACAGGCGCAGCGCGACCGTGAGACGGTTGCGCTCCTCGAGGTCCGGCGTGAAGTCGACCCGAATGGGCTGACCACCCGGATCAGCGGCCGACACCGTGAAGTCGAAGGGTGGGTACTCGGCGTGGAGGAAGCCGGCGTAGGCGCTGGTTCGCAGCTCGTAGCGGAGTGCCATGGCCTGGAAGTTGGCGATGCCCTCCGGCAGCCGGCCGGTGAACAGGACCATCACCCAGGAGACGATGGCCAACAAGAAGGCCACCGCCTGCAGGGCCTCCAGCACGATGAAGTGCGGTATGGCCATGATCCACTGAACCAGGGCCCGCCAGTTCGCCACCTTCTCCGGCGCTTCGAACGAGACGGTTGCGGGATAGGACATCTGACGCTCCCTTCGGACGCGGCAAGAGCCGCGTCGACGATTGTCCTGACGCGGAACCCTAGGCGCTCAGTCCGGCATGGGCAGGTGCGAGTTGTGATGGAGCTCGTGCAACACCTGCAACCACACCAGGTCGTAGCCCTCGGCCGTGAAGCTGTCCTTGCTCGTCTCGTCGTGGACGACATAGCTGCCGTTCTGAAGCTCCTCGAGTTTGGCCACTTCGATCCAGCCCGACTTGTCAGGCCCGCGCTTGTTCACGACGTCGCCGCTCTGGACGTCACACGCACGGATCTGGACGATCTCGACGCGACTGCGCACGGGGTCTCCTCAA
>CAYFLT010000078.1:1967-3563 GCA_964344055.1 uncultured Candidatus Nemicrothrix sp. | reverse complement strand
ATGACCCTGCAGATGTTCGGTCGTATGCGTGACGCGTGGAAAGAGGCGAGCGCCGACGACGACGTCCGCTGCATCGTCCTCACGGGCGCCAGTGGTGACTTCTCGGCCGGCATGGACCTCCGCGGGCTCGCCGGTGACGTGGCCGAGACTGACGACTGGGACGTGAAGGGCGCGTTCGAACGCGAAGGCACCGACTTCATCTATCAGGGGCTCACCAAGACCTACCGTCCGACCAAGCCGATCATCGCCGCGGTCGAAGGGGTGGCCATCGCCGGGGGGACCGAGATCCTCCAGGGCACTGATATCCGGGTCGCCGGCGAATCGGCCCGTTTCGGCGTCTCGGAGGTGCGCTGGTCGCTCTACCCCGGGGGTGGGTCCCCGTTTCGGCTGCCCCGCCAAATCGGCTATGCCGAAGCCGCCGACATCCTCCTCACCGGCAAGCACATCACCGCTCCCGAGGCGAAGGCGATCGGACTGATCTCCAGGGTCGTCCCCGACGGTCAGGCGCTCGAGCATGCGATGGAGGTGGCCGAGATCGTGGCCGGCAACGGACCCCTCGCAGTGGAGGCGGTGCTCAAGACCATGCACGACACGATGGGCATGACCGAGGCGGAAGCATGGGCCTACGAAGAGCCCTACGCCACCGCGGTGATGCGCAGTGACGACGCGAAGGAAGGCCCGCGGGCCTTCGCCGAGAAGCGCACGCCCGACTTCACCCGGAGTTGAACCGGGCGGCGGTCAGCCGGTGTTGCGCAGGCCGGCTGCCACGCCGTTGATGGTCAACAACAGGGCCCGGCGAAGACGAGCGGCCTCGACCGGATCTCCAGTCCCGGTCCTGCTCCGTGCCAAGAGATCGACCTGCAGCACGTTGATCGGGTCCAGGTAGGCATCGCGGACCGCGAGCGTGCGCCGCAGGATCGGGAGGTCGTCGAGGAGCGCTCCGCCGGTCAGGGTGGCGATCTCCTCGAGGGTCTGGCGGTGTTCGGCGACGATCCGGTCGAAGAAGTGGTGCAACGCGGGGTCGACGAGCGTGTCGACGTAGTGACCGGCGATCGCGAGATCGGTTTTCGACAGGGTCATTTCGACGTTGGAGATGAAGGTCCCGAAGAACTGCCAGCGTCGGTACATTTCGCTCAGCACGTCGCCATGACCGGACTCGCGGGCCGCGCGGAGACCGGCGCCGACACCGAACCAGCCCGGAATGATCTGGCGCGACTGGGTCCAACCGAACACCCACGGGATCGCCCGGAGATCCTCGATGCCGCTCATCGCTCCGGAGCGCCGCGCCGGACGGGAGCCGATGTTCATCGCCCCCAGTTCCTCGACCGGCGTCGACGTCTGGAAGTAGTCGACCAACCCGTCGGTCTCGAGGAGGCTCCGGTACTCGCCATAGGCCGTCTGGGACATGTGTTCCATCACCGCGTCCCAACGCGATGTGGTGACCGGGTCGTTGCGAGGGGACCGGTGGGCAAGAGACGCCTCGATCACCGCCGACACGGCCAGGTCGAGGTTCCGCTGGGCGATCTCGGGAAGACCGTACTTGTCGGCGATGACCTCGCCCTGCTCGGTGACCTTCACCGCGCCGCTCACCGCTCC
>CAYFLT010000078.1:0-1957 GCA_964344055.1 uncultured Candidatus Nemicrothrix sp. | reverse complement strand
TGGATCTCCCACTGCGACGTCGTGATCCCGCCGTCCTTGTTGGAGTCCGAGTAGCCGACCATCACCTCCTGGACGTCGCCCCTGAGCTCGACCAGCCGCCGATAGGGCGCCACCGAGAGCAGATCACGGAGCACGGGTCCGATCGAGCGGAGATCCTCGATCGTCTCGAACAGCGGGACGAAGCCGATCCGGGCGGTGTCGGTGCTGAGATCGACCAGACCGACGTCGCGGGCCAGCACGGCGGGTGCCAGCACGTCGTCGACGCCTTGGGTCATCGAGACGATGTAGCTCTCGATGACCTGATCGCCGTGGGCGTCCATCCGCTCGCGGAGGAGAGAGAAGAGTTCGAGCGACGGATCGTCGAGGGCGCGGGTGGGCGGAGCCAGAGGTCTCGGGCTCGCGAGCTCCGAGCTCAGCAGCTCCGTCCTTGCCGCTCGATCGAGGGCCGCATAGTCGACACCGAGAGGGGCGAAGAGGCGCTCCAGAGTCGTGTGATGCCGGCTGGCGTGCTCGCGGATGTCGAGGACGGCGAGATGGAAGCCGATGATCGACACGATGCGGCGGACCCGGGCGAGTCGTCCCCGGGCGAGGCTGGCCCCGTGATTCGCGATCAGAGACTCGGCGAGCTGGGCGAGATCGGCCTGGAGTTCGACCGCCGACGCGTAGGCCTGCAGTCCCGGAGGGGTGTCGGCGGTCTCCTGCAGGCGCCGGTGCATGACGGCGATGCGTTGGCGGTAGGGCTCACCAGCACTGAGCGTGCCGAAACGGGCGAGGACGGTCGGGAACTCCTCGCGATCGGACTCGAGCCGCGCCCCGAGCTCCTCTGATATGCCCCGGACCGCGGTGCTCACGCTGAGCTCCGACGACAGCCCCTCGAGCTCGGTGATGAGAATTCGCAGGGCTCGGGCGCGCTGGAAGTCCAGGACTTCGGCAGTGGTGGCCGGAGTGACGTTCGGGTTGCCGTCGCGGTCGCCGCCGACCCACGTCCCGAATCGGAGCGGTGGTGCTTCGTCGTCGAGCCCAGCGCCCACCGACCGCAGCACGGCGTCCATGTCGTCGAGCAGTTCGGGGACACCGTGATCGATGATCTCGGTCAGGAAGTAGAGGATCGACCGGGCCTCGTCGACCGGATCCGGCTGCTCCCGGCGGAGTTCGTCGGTCTGCCAGATGGCATCGATGAGCTCGTCCACCCGTCGGTCGATGCGTCGCTCGACGCTGCCATCGCCCCGGGCGTGCTCCCGTCGCTCGATCAGCTGGGCGATCTCGGCGAGCTTGTCCAGGATGGATCGGCGTGATGCCTCGGTCGGATGGGCGGTGAACACCGGGCGAAGCTCCGCGTCATGGACGGCTGCGATGATCTCGGCGAGATCGAAACCCTCGGTCCGGAGCCGCGAGATCGTCTCTTCGAATCGACTGCTCCGCGCTGCCTTCGTTTCGGTGAGGTCATCGATGCGATGGACCTGCTCCGCGGTGTTGGCGAGGTGGAAATAGGTGGTGAACGCCCGAACCAGCTGGATGGCATCGACCAAGCCGACACCGGCCAGGAGCTCGCTCAGCTCCTGCTGGGCGTCGTCACCCCGCCGGAGCTCTCTCGAGAGGGTGCGGACCTGCTCGACCCGCTCCAGCAGCGCAGGACCCTGCTGGCGGATGAGGGTCTCGCCGAGCTGGGCGCCCAATCGGCGGATGTCGCGTCGAAGGGAAGTATCCAGCTCGTCGAGGGCATCGGTCACGCTTCGCACCGTAATGGCTCGGAAAGGACCGCCGGACCGGAATCGGGCGGATGCGACCACGACACCCGGGCCGGTCGTGCAAAGATCCATCGACGCCGACTCGGGGGGACACGATGACCGACACGATCCGGGTGATCCAGCTCTCGGACACCCACTTCCTCGAAGACGAGGCGGAACCGGAAGGTGGTCACAGCTACGACACCGACGAAGCGTTCGACGCCCTGCTC
>CAYFLT010000077.1:4049-20909 GCA_964344055.1 uncultured Candidatus Nemicrothrix sp. | reverse complement strand
GATCGGCGAGGGCGGCGACCAGCTGGTCCATCCGCTCCCGGAAGTTGACGTCGGATCGCATGAAGCGCTTCTCGAGACCGCGGAACGAGATCGAGCCGTCCTTCACGATCACTCCTCGCTCGAGCAGGCCTTCGAAGACAAGGTTGGAGTCGATGTCGGGGTCCATGATCTCGATCAGGAAGAAGTTCGACATGCTTCCCGGTACGTACCGGAACCGGTCGAGCTTGTCGGCGAAGAGGGTCTCCACGTAGCCGCGGCTGTCGATGATGGTGTCGACCGTCTTCTGGACGAAGTCGTCGTCGTCGAGCGCGGCCACACCGCCGGCGATCTGGAGCTGGCCGATGTTCCACGTGGGCTTCACGGCGAGCAGGGCGTTGATGATCTCGGGCTGGGCGACGCCGAACCCGAGGCGGAGCCCGGCGAGCCCGAACGCCTTGGAGAACGTTCGCAGGACCGCGAGGTTGTCGTACTCCTTCGCCAGGTGGATGTAGCCCGGTCCACCCGAGTAGTGGACGTAAGCCTCGTCGAGCACGACGAGCGCGTGAGGGGCCGCTTCGACCACCCTCCGGACGTCGTCCTCGGTGGTCCAGGTGCCCGACGGCGAGTGCGGGTTCGTGAAGAAGACGATCTTGTGCTCCGGTGTGATCGCATCGATGTAGGCATCGATGTCGACCGACATGGTGAGCCGATCGGTGGCCTGGTGGGCGAGTTCGGGAACCCGACCATCGGCCTCCGCGAAGAGGTGGTACATCGGGAAACACGGACCCGGCATGAGTATCTTGTCGCCCATCGCGGCGAAGGCGCGAAGGACCAGCGAGATGATCTCGGTCTCGCCCGAGCCGCACACGAAGTTGTTGGGCTCGTAGCCGTACTTGGCAGCGAGCTTCTCCCGCAACGGCTCGGCCGTCCAGGTCGGGTAGTTGTGCATGCGGTCGAGCGCGTCGATCACCGCGGCCTTCGCCTTGGGCGACGTGCCGTAGGGGTTCTCGGCCGAGCCGAGCTTGGCCACGTCGGCCGGGGTGATCCCGTAGCGCTGGGCGACATAGTCGACCGGCAGGCCGGGCACGTAGTACTCGGGATCCTTCAGATCCGGGTGGGCGAATTGGGGTGTGGCCATCCCTCACATCCTCTTCTGGCAAGTTCGGCTTTTCTGACACATCCAGACCGCCTGGCGGTCTGGATGTGTCATAGATCGCTGTGTCATTCGGTGTAGATGCCGGCGGCGCGGCGGTTGGCGTGGAAATCGTCGATCGCGGTGACGACGTCGACCTCGGCGTCGGCCACCACGAAGGCGAGCAGGGCCTCGAGCAGGGCGGTGGACGCCACATTCGAGGAGAACGGCAGGGGCGAGTCGTTGGGCACGACGAAGCCGTGGGTGGCGCCGCGCATGATCGGCGCGCCGAGCGAGTCGGAGATCGAGATGACCGGGACGCCCCTGTCGACCGCCATCGCCACCGCCTTGACGATCTCGATGCGGTAGGGGCTGAACGTCATCGCCAGGAGCACGTCGTCGGGCTGGAAGCGGGCGGCGTGATCGATCGACAGGCCGGTGCCGGGGATGGAGCGGATGCCATCCAGCGCCATGCCGGCGACGTAGGCGAAGTTGTCGGCCAGGGGTTGGGCGGTGCCGACACCGAGGACGTTGGTGACCCGGGCCCCGGCGATGAGGTCGGCGGCCGCCTTCAGCTCGTCCATGTCGAGACCGGCGAAAAGAGCCTCCACGTTGGCCAGCGACGCCGCCGCCATGTCGGCGAGCAGGTTGCCGTGCTGGCCGCCCTGGTTGATCGATTGGAGGAAGCGGGCCCGGTCCGGAAACGAGAGGGTGGAGTCGGCGACCTGCTGGCGGAAGGGCTCACGGAAGTCGTCGTAGCCGTCGAAGCCGAGCACCTTGGCCATGCGCATGAGGGTGTTGGGGGTGACGTCGGCCGCATCCGCGAGGCCGCGCATGGAGGTGACCGCGATCTCGGTCGGGTTGTCGAGCACGTACTGGGCCGCGCGCTGAACCTGGGGGCTCAGTTCGGGCAGGACCTCACTCAGGTCGTCGAGCGTCGACAAGCTCATGACACATATGTACCATGCCAGAGTCTGCTTGGTACAGACGTTTCATCACCGAATCGGGAGATTCCCCTCCAATGTCCGTTCCCGAGTCCACCCGGGTCGCCATCATCGGTGGCGGCATCAACGGTGCCAGCCTCCTCTACCACCTCGCCCACGAGGGCTGGACCGACGCTCTGCTCATCGAGAAGGCCGAGCTCACATCGGGTTCGACGTGGCACGCCGCGGGTCAGGTCACCCATTCGGTGTCGAGCTACACCCTCGGCAACTTCCGCAAGTACGCCACCGAGCTCTACGCCTCACTCCCCGAGGAGAGCGGCATCACCACGTCCTGGCACCAGAGCGGGTCCTTCCGGGTGGCCTACCACGACGTCGAGGTCGACTGGCTGCGCAGCCAGCTCGGCGTGGCCGAGTACGTCGGGTACCCACTGGAGTGGGTCGGCCCGGAGTTCATCAAGGAGCTGCATCCCTTCTACGACGTCTCCGAGATCAAGGGCGCGGTCTGGACCCCCGACGACGGCCACGTCGACCCCACCGGCGCCACCAACGCGATGGTGGCGGTCGCCCGCGAGAAGGGCGCCCGGGTCTCCCGGCGGAATCGGGTCGTCGAAATCAACCGCCGGGCCGACGGCACCTTCGACGTCGTCACCGAGAAGGGCACCGTCCACGCCGAACACGTGGTGAACGCGGCCGGCTGCTACGCCCACCAAGTGGCGCAGATGATCGGCCTGTCCGTGCCGATGGCCAACGCCCTCCACACCTACCTGATCACCGAGTCGGTCCCCGAGTTCGGCCTGCTCGACCGCGAGCTGCCGGTCGTGCGGGACGACTACCTGTCCGGCTATGTCCGTCAGGAGCAGGAGTCCGGCCTCATCGGCATCTACGAACAGGAGAACGCCGAGGCGGCGTGGCCCGACGGTCCCGCGTGGGAGCTGGAGAACCCGCTCTTCCCCGAGGACTACGACCGGATCGGCCTGTGGCTCGGGCGGGCGCTGGAGCGGGTGCCGATCCTCGAGCCGAAGGGCATCAAGTCGGTGATCCGGGGCGCCATCGCCCACACGCCCGACGGCGAGCCGATGCTCGGCATGTCGGGCATCCCGAACTTCTGGCAGATGGTCGGCATCCAGGTGGGCATCGCCGACGGTCCCGGCCTCGGGCGGGAGCTGGCTCGCTGGATGGTCCACGGCGAGACCGACGTCAGCGTGCGCGGCTACGACGCCCGTCGCTTCGACTTCGTGCCGGCCGACGACGCCATGCGCTACGGCCGGATCAAGGGCACCGAGGACTACGAATACCGGCACCAGACACCCGTGCCGGGGCTCGAACACACCGCCCTGCGTCCCTACCGCCAGTCCCCCCTCGTCGAGAAACTCGAAGAGAAGGGGGCGGTGTTCACCAACGTGTTCGGATGGGAGCGTCCGAAGTGGTTCCCCACCGTCGCCGGACTCCCGCAGGAGGACTCGGTCGCGTTCCGCCACACCGACTGGTTCCCAGTGGCGGCCGAGGAAGCGCGAGCGGTGCGGGAACGGGTCGGCATCATCGACTCCACCGCGTTCGCCAAGTTCGACATAATCGGCCCCGACGCCGCACGGGTCCTCGACCACCTCACCACCAACACGCTGCCGGCGGTCGGCCGGATCGGCTTGTCCTACACCCTCACGCCGACGGGCCGGATCGAGGGCGAGGTCACCATCAACCGGCTGGCCGACGACCACTTCTACCTGGTGTCCGCGGCCGCCGCGGAGGGCAAGGAGAGGGAGTTCTTCGAGACCCACTGGATCGAAGGCGCCGAAGCCGAGCTGCGGGTGGTGTCGGATGACTTCGGTGTGCTCACTCTGGCCGGACCCCACGCCCGGGACCTCCTCGCCAAATGCACCGACGCCGACCTGTCCAACGAGACGTTCCGCTGGCTCTCGTGCCGGACCATCTCGGTGGCCGGGATCGACGAGGTGCGGGCCCTGCGGGTCGGCTTCACCGGGGAACTCGGCTGGGAGCTCCACGTGCCCCTCGGTCGCATCTGCGATCTCTACGACGCGCTCTGGGAGGCGGGCCAGGAGTTCGGCGTGGCCGACATCGGCAACCACGCCACCGAGGGTCTCCGTATGGAGAAGCAGTACATGGTGACGCGAGACCTCACCCACGACGTCAATCCGGACGAGGCCGGCCTCCATCGGTTCGTGAAGGTCGACAAGGGCGACTTCGTGGGCCGGGACGCCCTCCTCGCCCGTCGGGCCCGCCACGAGTCCGGCGAGGAGCCGTACCGGTGGAAGCTCACCTACCTCGCGGTCGACACCGACGTCGCCGAGGTCCACTCCTCCGACGGCGTGTACCACAACGGTCGGTGCATCGGCATGGTCACCACCGGCGCCTACGGGTTCACCCTCGAGCAGGGCTTCGCCTTCGCCTACCTCCAGCCCGAGTACGCCGAACCCGGCACCGAGTTGGAGGTCCGGGTCGTCGGCGACCTGAAGCCCGCCCGGGTCCTGGCCGAACCCGCCCACGATCCGGCGTCGAAACGCCTGCGAATGTGAGACCATCCGCCGGATGAAGATCACCAAGCTCACCGTCTGGTCGGTGGACCTGCCGCTGGTGCGGCCGTACTCGTTGTCCGGCGGACGGCTGCACTTCGAGCGGCTCGACTCCACCATCGTGCGCATCGACACCGACGAGGGCATCGTCGGCTGGGGCGAGGGTTGCCCTTGGGGGTCGACCTACCTGCCCGCCTTCGCCCGTGGGATCCGGGCCGGCATCGAGGAACTGGCGCCGGCCGTGTTGGGTCTCGACCCCCGCAGCACCGACGTCGTCTACCGGGCGATGAACCTCGCCCTGCCCGGCCACCCGTACCTGAAGTCGCCGATCGACATGGCGTGCTGGGACATCGCCGCCAAGGCCGCCGGTCTCCCACTCTGCGACCTGCTGGGCGGCCGCACCGACGGGACCGTGATGCTGCACTCGTCGATCCCCTCCGGCACGCCTGACGAGTTGATGCGGGAGATCGACCTCCACCGCGAGGAGGGCTACCGCTTCCACTCGGCCAAGGTCGGTGCCGACGTCGACGCCGACATCGAACGCATCCGCTTCCTCGACTCCCGCATGGAGCCCGGCGAAGAGATCACCTTCGACGTCAACCGCGCCTGGCTGCCCTCCGAAGCGATCGCGGTGCTCAACTCCACTCGGGAGGTGAACCGGGTCATCGAGCAGCCGTGCGAGAACCTCGAACAACACCTCCAGGTCCGCCGCCAGGTAGGCCAGCCACTCGCCATCGACGAGTCGCTGCAGGGGTTGGGCGACATGTTGCGCATCGTGGAGACCGGGGCCGCGGAGGTCGTCGGCCTCAAGATCGGACGAGTCGGCGGACTCACCGTCGCCCGCCAGATCCGCGACGTCTGCATGGAAGCCGGCATCCGGATGAACATCGAGGACACCGGCGGTACTGCCCTGCAGGCCACCGCCGTCGTCCATCTCGCCCAGGCCACGCCCGAACCGTTCCGGCGGGCCACCTGGCTGTGCTTCGACCACCTCACCGTGAACCCGATCGAGGGCGGCGTCACCAACAAGGGCGGCTATAGCGTGGCCCCCGCCGAGCCTGGCCTCGGCGCCCATCCCGACGAAGCCGTCCTCGGCGACCCCGTCGCCGTCTACCGCCTGGAGACCAGATGACCGAGATCCCCACCACGATGCGGGCCGTCCTGCTGCTCGGCACCGGCGGCCCTGAAATGCTCGAAGTGCGCGACGACGTGCCGGTGCCCGAGGTGGGCCCCGGCGACGTGCTGATCAAGGTCGCGGCCTGTGGCATGAACAACACCGACATCAACACCCGTGTCGGCTGGTACAGCCGAACGGTCACCGGTGCCACGACCGACGGCGGGTTCGAGGAGGCCGAGGCGGAGGACGACTCGACCTGGAGCCGGGGCGGCTTCAGCTACCCCCGCATCCAGGGAGCCGACGCCGTCGGCCGGGTGGTTGCGGTCGGCGCGGAAGCAGACGATGCACTCATCGGCCGCCGCGTCCTGATCGACCCGTGGATCCGTCCCATCGACGACCCGACCGATCGCGAGAACACCGGGTACTTCGGCAGCGAGCAGGACGGCGGATATGCCGAATACGCCAAGGTCCAGTGGCAGAACGTCTACCCGATCGACTCCGATCTCCCGGACGAAGAGCTCGCCACCTTCACGTGCTCGTCCTCGACGGCTGAGCACATGCTCCAGCGGGTCGGGCTGTCGGAAGGACAGTCGCTCGCCATCCCGGGCGCGTCCGGCGGGGTCGGCAGCGCCCTCATCCAGCTCGCCAAACGTCGCGGCGCCCGTGTCGTCGCCATCGCCGGCACCTCGAAGCTCGACCAGGTGCGAGCCCTCGGTCCCGACGTGGCCATCTCTCGCGACGCCGACGACGTCCCAGCTGCCGCAGTCGAGGCCAACGGCGGCGAATTCGACGTGGTGGCCGACGTGGTCGGGGGCGATGACTTCGTCGGCTGGCTCGAGGTGCTCAAGCGGGGCGGCAAGTACGTGACCTCAGGCGCGATCGCCGGGCCGATGGTCGACCTCGACCTCCGCACGCTCTACCTCAACGACCTCGAGCTCTACGGTGCCACCATCTTCCAGACCGAGGTGTTCGCCGACCTCGTCGGCTACATCGAGCGGGGCGAGATCCGGCCGGTGCTCGGCGGCACCTACCCGCTCGAGGAGATCCACGCGGCCCAGGAGGCGTTCGGCCGCAAGGAACACATCGGCAACCTGGTGATCACGCTCTGAGATGTTTCGGGTGCCTGGCACCAACGAAACAACTCAGGCGGAGGTGAGTGCTTCCTGACGGTCGAGGAACTCGAGGACGACGCGGTTGAAGTGCTTTGCGCCTTCGACCATGAAGCCGTGGGCGGCGCCGCGGACAACCACCAGCTCCGAGTTCGGGATCCTGGAGGCGATCTCCTCGGCGTCGGCCACCGGTGTCAGGATGTCCTGGCTGCCCGTGATGACGAGCGTCGGCGCCGAGATCTGACCCAGCTCGGTGGGTGAGTGCTCCTGGAAGGTCCGGATCGCTTCCACCTGGGCGACGAAGGCGTCCTCAGGAGCTCGGAGAATGAGCGGGCCCAGCAGGGCCGCCACCGGCCACAACCGCCGCACCGAGCGCGGACCGAACAGCCACTCGAAGTTCTTCACCGAGAATGCCCGCATCCCCTGGGTACGGATGACGTTCTCCCACTCGCCGAACAGCTCGTGGCGCCAGCCGATCTCACACGCCGTGCAGGCGAGGGTGAGGGACAGGACCCGCTCGGGATGCTCGACCCCGATGATCTGGGCGAGTGCCCCGCCCATCGACGCGCCGACGATGTGGACCGCGTCGAGCCCGAGATGGTCGAGCACCTCGACGACGTCCTGGGCCAACCGCTCGAGGTCGTACGGGCCCGGGGGCTTGTCGGAGCCACCCGAACCGCGGTTGTCGACCGCCACGCAGTGGTAATCGTGTCCGAACGCATGCCGCTGGCGGAACCAGCCGAGATTGTCGGCGCCGAGCCCGTGGATGAACACCACGGTCGGTCCCTCGTGGTTCCCCCATTCGGTGAAGTGGATCTTCACACCGTCCGAGGTTCGTATGGTGCTCATGCCGCCTCCCGATCGACGTCGAGGCGGACGACCGATGCCCAGTCGTACAGATCCTCGACGCACGCGCGGGTCGAGCGCGCGGGGGTGAAATCGAGCTCCTTCTTCGCCTTGGACCCGTCGGCCACCTGGCCCCGCTGCAGCGCCTCCGCCGAGTGTTCCGGGAGCGGGGATCCGAGCATGCCGGTGATCGTGCGGGCCACCCGCCAACCGGGCCCCCACACCGGCGCCACGAGTCGGTTGCCGATGCGCGCCGCCTTCGAACCGGTGATCGTGCCCTCGCCGACCACGTTGAACGCTCCCGGAATTCGGGCTCGTACCGCCGCCGCGAACGCGTCGTGGACGTCGTCGATGTGGACCAGCTGGATCGGACCCTCGAAGGGCAGGCCCACCGGTACCACCGGTAGCCGGAGGTACCGACCCAGCGGGCTGGGGATGTAGGGCCCCACGATCGGCGCGAACCGAAGGACCGTGACCGGCACCTCCGGGCGCTGCAGACCGAAACTCCTCGCGGTGGCCTCGGCATCGACGAGAATCCGGCCGAAACGCGACGTCGGCGAGAGCGGCGCGGTCTCGGCCGGCACGGAGTGATCCCGGCGCCGACTGCCGTACACGTCGATTCCCGAGCGCATCACGACGTGCTCGAGCGACGGCGACTCCAGGGCGGCCTGGAACACCGAACGGGTGGCCGCTCGGGTCCGGATCTCGGCCGCCACCGGATTGGACCGGGAGTGGGGCTCGTAGATGCCGAGGTGGATCAGGACCTCGGGATCGAAGTCCCGAAGCAGCTCGGTGCGGGCGTCGACCTCGGTGGGTGGCACCCGGTGGAACTCGGTGCGCTTGATCCGTCGACGCGGCGGCTCCATGTCGAGCCCGAGCATCGACACCGCCGGGTCGCTGTGAAAACGCAGGGCGACGCCGGTTCCGATGTCGCCACCCATACCGACGATGGCGATCCGCATACCTATCCTTCGGCAGATTCGGTGTGAGTAGAAGCCTCCGGGCGCAGCGTGGGAAACAGCACCACGTCCCGGATGGTGGTCGTGTCGGTGAGAAGCATTACAAGTCTGTCAACGCCGACACCCAGTCCGGCTGTTCCCGGCAGGCCATACTCGAGCGCCCGGATGTAGTCGTCGTCGACCACCATCGCCTCGTCGTCACCGGCGTCGCGATCGGCCTCCTGGGCCATGAACCGCTCCCGCTGTACCACCGGATCGTTCAGCTCGGAGAAGCCGTTGCACAGCTCGCGCCCCGCCACGATCGCCTCGAATCGCTCGGTGTAGCCCGGTCGTTCCCGGTGTTCGCGCGACAGCGGCGACACCTCGGTCGGGTAGTCGGTGACGAACACCGGCCCCCACAGCTTGGCCTCGCAGGTCTTCTCGTAGATCTCCAACAGCAGCTTGCCCGGCCCGTAGTGCGGCTTGGTCTCGACTCCGAACCGGTCACACAGGGCCCGAAGCTCGTCGATCGGAGTGTCGACACTGATGTCCTCGCCGGTGTGTTCCAGAATCAACTCGTCCATCGTGGCCCGGCGCCAGGGCGTGGTGAGATCGACCTCCCGGCCGTCGTAGTCGATGACCGTCGTGCCGTGCACGGCCACCGCGGCGGCCGCCACCATCTCCTCGGTGAGGGTCATCATGTCGCCGTAGTCGGCGTAGGCCCAGTACAGCTCGAGCATCGTGAACTCGGGGTTGTGCCGCGTCGACATCCCCTCGTTGCGGAACACCCGGGCCATCTCGAACACGCGCTCCATGCCGCCGACCACGAGACGCTTCAGATACAGCTCGGGGGCGATCCGCAGATACAGCTCGGTGTCGAGGGCGTTGTGATGGGTGGTGAAGGGCCGGGCCAGGGCGCCACCCGGGATCGGATGAAGGGTGGGGGTCTCGACCTCGACGAAGTCTCGTTCGTGCAGCCAGCTGCGCATCGCCGCCACGATCTGGGATCGCTGCATGAACGCGGTGCGCGCCTCCTCGGTGACCCACAGGTCGACGTAGCGCTGGCGGTACCGGACATCAGGGTCGGAGATGCCGTGCCACTTGTCCGGGAAGGGCCGCTGGGCGTGGGCCAGGACCGTCCACTCGTCGACCCGTACCGACAGTTCGCCGCGGCGGGTCATCATCACGATGCCGGTGACGGCGATCCAGTCGCCGATCGACAGCGATGTGAAGCCCTCGAAGTCGGGCGTGCTCTTGGCCATGGCGAAGAGTTGGATCCGACCGGAGCTGTCCTGCAACGAACCGAACGCGAGCTTGCCCTGGTCGCGCCGCAGCATGAGCCGGCCGGCGACGGTGACGACGACGTCGGTCTCCGAACCCGCCTCCAATTCGCCGTGGGCGGCGATGACGTCCGCGGCGGCGTGGGTGACGTCGAATCGATAGGGAACAGTCACGAGAACTACTTCACCGTTGGTTTCGCTTGTGGACGATCCGAAGACCGTGGAGGGTGAGGAACGGTTCGATGTGTTCCACCGTCTGGCAGACCGGAGCGATGATGTGGGCGAGTCCACCGGTGGCCACGACATTGATGTCGCCCAGCTCCGCCGCGAACCGGTGAACCATCCCGTCGATCATCGACGCGAATCCGAAGACCGAGCCGGACTGGATCGACTCGACGGTCGACTTGCCGATGACGCTACGGGGCTCCACCAGTTCCACGGCTCGCAGGGCGGCCGCCCGGCCGAACAGGGCATCCAAGCTGATCTCGACACCCGGAGCGATCGCACCGCCCAGGAACTCGCCGTTCTCGGAGATCACGTCGAAGTTGTTGCCGGTGCCGAAGTCGACGACCACCGTCGGGCCGCCGTAGAGGTCGTAAGCAGCGATGGCGTTCGCGATCCGGTCGGCGCCGACCTCCTTCGGGTTGTCGTAGAGGATCGGCATGCCGGTCTTCACCCCCGGCTCGATCACGATCGGCTCGAAGTCGAGGTAGCGGTGCACCATGTCGCGCAGGTTGGCGAGGATCCGCGGGACACCCGAGCAGATCGCCGCGCCGGTGAGGTCTTCTTCGAAGTCGACGCCCGCGGTGTCGAGAAGTGACCGGACCATCACCGAGTGCTCGTCGCTGGTGCGCTCGGCCTCGGTGGACAGGCGCCAATGATCGACGAGGCCCACCGCCGCGCCGTCGCCGTTCTCGGCGACGGGGTCGTAGAGGCCGATCACGGTCTGGGTGTTGCCGACGTCGATGGTGAGAAGCACGAGAGGAAACGCTACCGGACCCAGCCGAAAGGTCAGCCGAAACCGCGGTTGTCCTGCTTGAGGGCGAGATCGACCGACACCGCCGACGCCACCACGAGGCTGCGCATCGGTTCCTCCAAGGGACGGTGGATCTGGAGCACGTAGTTGTCGGCGGTGGTGAACATGGTCTTGGCCAGGCCCTCCCACGTCTTGGTGATCCGAGCCACCTCGACACCGGCACCGTCCTGGATGTTGAAGTTCCACGCCCGCCAGTTCTCACCGTTGAGAGAGCCGATCGCGCCGGTGTCGCTCTCGAGGGCGAAGCGGATCTTGCCGATCATGTTCTGCTGGACGATCGACCCGACCGGATGACCGCTGGCGTCGCTGACGTGGACCTTGGACTTGGCGAACTTGGCGGGGCGGGTGACCGTCAGTTGGATCGCCCCGCTCGCGTCGACGAGCTGGAGGCTGTGGGTCATGAACTGATCGAGGCTGGAGACGAACCGGGCGACCTTCTTCGCAGTGCTCTGGCCGACCTGGCGGATGGCGCCGATCTGGGTGCCGTTCTGGTCGTAGACCGCGTATTCGTTGTTCAGCTCGATCAGCTTCGCCTTCTGGTTCACCACCAGCACCGGCTGGTCGAAGATCCCCGATCCCGCCGCAGGGGCGCTGACCCCGGCCTGACCGGCCACCTGATTCTGGATCTTCTCCGGGGTCGCCGAGGTGGTTGGCAGCGGGGCGCTGTCGGTGATCGGGTCGACACCCTGACGTCCGTGGTCCGAGACGTGCTCGGTCCACTGGGCGCCATCCCAGTAGCGGTGCTCGTGTCGACCGGAGGGATCGGGATACCAGTTGGCGGGGGTTTCGGACATGCCCCCGAGGGTACGTCAGCCGGCCGGGCTGGCCACGAAGACCGGGATCGTGCGCCCGTGGGCACCGGCGCTTTCGGCGTATTCGGTGTACGGCGGATAGACGGCCTCGCCGCGGGCGTACCACTCGGCCCGCTCGTCGCCGTCCACTTGGCGCACCGTGTAGTCGCCCGGCGCAGGGCCGTCCTGGATCATCACGTTCGGGTCGGCAACGAGATTGTGGAACCAACCCGGATGATCCGGTGCACCTCCCTTCGAGGCGATGATCGCGTACTCGCCGTCGTGCTCGACCCGCATCAGTGGCACCTTGCGGACCTTGCCGCTCTTGTGGCCGACGGTGGTCATCACGATGATCGGGATGCCGGTGTCCATCAGGGTGTTGGCCTCCTGGCCTCCACTCGCCTCGTACTGCTCGACCTGCTTCGCCACCCAACCCCATGTGGACGGCTCGTACTCACCTTCGATGGGCATTGTTGTCGCTTCACTTCCGCTCAGACCGACCGAGGCCGGCACGTTCCCACTGGTTTCTACACGCGTTCGATGATGATGGCGGGGGCCATGCCGCCGCCGGTGCACATCGTGACGAGGCCGACCTGCTTGTCCTGACGTTCGAGTTCGTCGAGCACGGTGCCGATCAGGATCGCACCGGTGGCCCCGATGGGATGGCCGAGCGCCATGGCCCCGCCGTTGACGTTGACCCTGGACCGGTCGAGATCGAGATCGCGCTGGAACTTCTCCGACACCACGGCGAAGGCCTCGTTGATCTCCCACAGGTCGATGTCGTCGACGGTCATGCCGGCGCGATCGAGCACCTTGCGCGCGGCCGGAACCGGGGCGTTCAGCATCAGGGTGGGATCGTCGCCGACGGTGGCGCAGGCGACCACCCGCGCCCTGGGGGAGAGACCGTGAGCCTTGGCATAGTCCTCACTCGCCCACAGGATCGCCGCCGAACCATCGACCACACCCGACGAGTTGCCCGCGTGATGGACGTGCTCGATGTCCAGGTCGGGGAACTTGGCGTTGATCTGCTCGCGGAACGTTCGGACTCCCTCCTCGTGGCGGTAATCGGCCACCGCGGGGAAGCTCGGCGCCAGGTTCGCCAGTGCCTCGGCGGTGGTGCCGGGCCGGGGAAACTCCTCGTGATCCAGCGCGAGAGTGCCGTCGAGGTTGAAGACCGGGACCAGCGCCTTGTCGAATCGGCCTTCCTTGATGGCCACCTCGGCCTTGGCCTGTGAGTCGGCGGCGTGAGCGTCGAGCGCGGTCCGCGAGATGCTCTCGAGGGTGGCGATGGCGTCGGCGCAGACTCCCTGATGGGACTGCGGGTGCAGCTCCTCGAGATGGGCGTTGCCGGCGCCCATCGGCATCATCCCCTTCTTGGGCAGCGACATCATCTCGGTCCCGCCGGAGATGACGAGATCGTCCATCCCCGACATCACCGACATCGCGGCGAAATTCGCCGAAGTGATACCGGACCCACAGAAGCGATCGAGGGTGACGCCCGACGCCCGGAGGTCGTAGCCGGCATCGAGGGCGGACATGCGTCCGATGTCGCCACTCTGCTCACAGACCTGGGAGCTCGTACCCCAGACGATGTCATCGACGTCGGCGGTGTCGATGTCGTTGCGGTCGCGGACGGCCTCGAGCACGGTCCGGCCGAGGTGCTGGGGGTGGAGGTGGGCGAGACCGCCCTTGCCCTGCTTGCCGATGCCCCTGGGGGTCCGGCAGGCGTCGATGATGAATGCGTCAGCCATGAGCACTGATGTTAGCGGGCGTTAACGGCCACGCGCACGGCCGGACCACGGTGCGTCAGGCGTCGTCGGTTTCCGGGTAGCTGGCGACGAAGAGCACCACCCGTTCGCCGTCGCCCTCTTCGACATCGGACTCGAACCGGCTGAACAGCTCGCGAAGGTGTTCGCGGAGTTCGGCGTGCCTCACGGGCGACAGATGGAGTTCTCCCAGGGACAGGGTCGAGCGTTCCTCCAGCTCGCTCCACCGGCCGGCTTCGATCTCCCGCTGGAGCCCGATCTTGGCAACATCGAACAGGGAGCCGATCGCGGCAGCGAACTCCCGCTGGTCGAGGTCGTCGATGAGACCGTCCGCGATACTGAACCGCCGCGCCACGATCTGGTACCGGCGTTCGGTGCGGGCGCCGACCTGGCGGGTGGCCACCACCCTGATGAAGCCGAGCTCCTCGAGCCGGTTCACGTGGTGGTACAGCCGCGTCTTGGGTACGTCGAACAGCCCGGCCAGCTCCGACACCGACTTGGGGCGACGCAACCGGCGCAGGATTGCGCCCCGCACCGGGTGAGTGACCTCGGAGAGCAGGTCGAGGTCGTCGAGCGGGAGGTCGTCGGCCGGTTCGGCGGCACCGTCGACGGTCACCCACCCGGATTCGTGTTCCTCGACCATGCCGCCGATCCTAGCCATTCATATTCATCCCTCTTGAACATCTGTATTCAATCTGTTTGAATATACCCCATGACCCCCACCCCCTCCTCGACACCTGAACCGAAAGCGCGCCTTGGCACGCGGTTCCTCGTGGTGTGGCTCGGCCAGACCATGTCGGCGGTCGGCTCGATCATGACCGGCGTCGGGGTGGCGGTCTGGGCGTTCTTCGAGACCGGCGACGCCACCTGGTTGGGTGCACTGACCGCAGCCGCCGCGCTCCCCTACATCATCACCGTCCCCCTGGTCGGCTGGGTCGACCGGCTTCCCCGGCGGACGGTGATGATCCTGGCCGACACCTTCGCGGCCATCGGCCCCGCGGTGGCGCTCGGTCTGGTGGTCGCGGGTCGCATCGAGATCTGGCACCTCGTCGTCACCGCGTTCATCGGTGGCGTCGGCAACTCACTCCAGGTCCCGGCGTGGCAGGCCGCCGTCCCCTCGCTCGTGACCCCCGAGGCTCTCGGGCGGGCCAACGGCCTCAATCAGCTCGGCCCGGCGGTCGGGGTGGTCGTCGGACCGATCGCAGCCACCCCGCTCGTCGCGTGGTGGGGCATCGAAGCGGTTCTCAGCGTCGACTTGGCGACCTTCGCCGCCGCGGTGGTGACCACAGCGCTCACCCGGTTCGCCGACGAACCGGCCGAGCCCATCGCCGATGACGACGGACGATGGGGGTCGGCGTGGCGCTGGCTGGTGACCGACGGCCGGGCCCTGCTCGTCCTCCTCGTGCTGATGGCGAGCGTGAACCTGAGCCTGGCGTTCTTCAATGTCTCCATGGCCGCGCTGGCCACGAGCGTGGCCGGTGTCGGGCGCGCCGGTTTCGTATTCGCCGCAGGCGGCGCCGCGATGATCGCGGGATCACTGGCCGTCTCCCAGCGGGGCGTCACCGACGACCGCATCCGCACCTTCAGTACCGCCCTGGTACTCATCGGGATCGGCTGCTTCGTCACCGCGTCGCGCCCCACCCTCGCCCTGGTCCTGGTGGGCACCGTCCTCGCGCTCCTGGCGGTGCCCGGCGCCGGCGCCGCGGTCGCCACCATCTTCCACGAGCAGGTACCGCCCTCGATGCTCGGCCGCGTCTTCGGAATACGGACGTCCATCTCCCGGCTCCTCGAACCGGTCGGCTCGCTCACCGCCGGTTGGCTGATCGCCCACGTCGCCGACCCCGCGATGGCCGCCGATGGCGGCCTCGCCCCCAGTCTCGGCTCCCTCATCGGCACCGGGCCGACCCGGGGCCCCGCCCTGGTCCTCATCGCCGCAGGCGTCGGACTGGTCCTTCTCGGCCTGTGGACCCGACGGTCGTGGATCGGGCCGGTGCTGGCGAAGGCCTCAGCCGACGATGACGGTTCCGTCGTTGTCGATGAGGCGAGCCCTGCCGAACCGGACGGCCAACAGGAGCCGGACCTCATCGTGGAGGAGCCCGTCGGCGACGAGCGTGTCGGCCTGCACCGCGGCGGCATAGTCGAGGGTGCCGAGTGAGGCGGTCGCCACCTCGGCAGCCATCCGGCTCTCCACCATCTGCGGTTCCCTCTCCCCTGCCTCGATGGCGGCCAGGCCTCGATCGAGGGCCCGCCGCAGAACCGTGGCCTGCTCCCGCTCTTCTGCGGTGAGGTAGACGTTGCGGCTCGACAACGCCAGCCCATCGGATTCTCGGACGATCGGGCAGGCGATGACTTCGATCGGCATCGAGAGGTCGTGGGCCAGCTTTCGTACCACCGCCACCTGTTGCCAGTCCTTGGCGCCGAAGTAGGCGCGACACGGCCCGGCGATCGAGAAGAGCTTCGCCACGACAGTGGCCACACCGGAGAAGTGACTCGGTCGAGATTCGCCCTCCAGGGGCCGCGACACCGAGTCGACGGTGACGGTCGTCTCGATCGGAGTGGGATACATCTCCTCGACCGTCGGGGCGAAGACGAGGTCCACCCCCTCCGCGGCACAGACCTGCAGGTCGTGATCGAGGTCCCGGGGGTAGGAGTCGAGATCCTCACCGACCGCGAACTGGAGCGGGTTGACGAAGATCGTGACCATGGTGAAGTCGTTGCCGGCCACCGATGCCGTCATCAACGACGCGTGCCCCGCGTGGAGGTAGCCCATCGTCGGTACCAGCCCGACTGCTGCGCCGGCGTGGCGGGCCTCGTCGAGTGCAGCTCGTGCCTCTGTGATCGTGTGAACCAGCTCCATCGTCATGGCCGTTCCACCAATCGCCGCGCCTGGGCGACCAAAGCGTCGTACGCCTCGAGCTCGTCGGGAGCAAGGGCCGCCCGGTGTCGGTCCAGTGTCTCGAGGTCGCCCCGGGCCGCCGGTCCGGTCAACGCCGCAGCCGGTCCGAGGACATCGACGTTCTCCACGGTGGCCTTGACCAGGGTCATGAGTGCTTCGAACGGAACCCCGGCGCCCTCGCCCACCCGTTCGGCCTGGCCGAGCACGGCGACGAGATGATTGGACGCGATCGCCGCCGCGGCGTGGTAGGCCGCCCGATCCTCGTCGGCGATCGTGAACTCGTGCCCGCCCAACTCGGTGACCAGCTCACCGATCAACGGGTCACCGGCGGTGGCGAACCACACCCCGGACCGGAGCCGACCCGCCCCGTGTTCGGCATCCGGCAGCGCCACCAAGGGATGCATCGCCGCTCGACGGGGATGGGGATCGAGCACCTCCAGGCCTCTGGACCCGGCCAGGTGGGCGACCACCGTGTCGGCGGACGGCCGCACCGCCGCC
>CAYFLT010000077.1:2006-4039 GCA_964344055.1 uncultured Candidatus Nemicrothrix sp. | reverse complement strand
AGAGGTCCACCGCTTCGGCCGCACCCCTCACGTCGTCGCCCCGACCGAGCACCCGGTCGACCAGCCACGACGAATCGGCCAGCGCACCGGCCAGCGCGCCCCCGGCCCGTCCCCCACCGATGATCCGCACCGAAGGCATCAGAGTCCCTCCAACGGCCCGACGTCCCGTACCCCCTCAGCCTGCATCGACTCCGCGACGTCGTAGTCATCGGGCACCACATCCGGGCCGACGTCGGCCAGAGGGACGAGCACGAATGCTCGCTCGAACATCCGTGGATGCGGCACGATCAGGTCGGGCTCGTCGACCGTCTCACCGTCGACCCACAGCACGTCCACGTCGAGGGTGCGGGGGCCCCATCGCACGGTCCGGACCCGATCGGCGGCCGCCTCTCGCTCCCTGCAGACGTCGAGCAGCTCGCGGGCGTCGAGCTCGGTGTCGAGTCGCACCACGAGGTTCAGGAACGAGTCCTGATCGACCCCACCGACCGGATCGGTCTCGTACACCGACGACACCTCGACCACGTCGGGGATTCCCGTCACCGCCGCACGGAGGTGGGCCACCCGGTCGCCGATGTTGGACCCGAGCGCGAGGAAGGCCCGGTGGCGGCTCATCGCGATCGGGAGAGTCGGATGCCGCTCGAGTCGAGATCCTGGGGAACCGGCGGCCGGAGCTTGCGGACCTCCACCGTGACCTCATCGATCCGGGGGTCTTCGAGCACGGCCTCGGCCACCCGCGCGGCCATCCGTTCGAACAACTGGAACGACTCGTGGGCGGTGACGGCCTCGATCCGAGCCAGTACGCCTCCGTAGTCGATCGTGTCACCGAGATCGTCAGAAGCCGTGGCCGCCTCGATGTCCGCCACCACGTCCACGTCGAACTCGTAGGGCTGGCGGCGGTCCTGCTCTTCGGGCAGAGCGCCACAAAGACACATCAGCCGGAGTCCCCGGAGCTGGATCGTCTCGCCACCCATGGCAGATCCGGACCAGATTCCTAGACGGGTTCGGGCGACTCCGCCCCGTCGTCGTCGAGCTCGGCGTCGGTTAGCTCCTCGTCGTCGAGTTCCAGCGGATCGTTGACGAAGGCACCTTCGGGCACGTCGGCAGAGGGATCGCACTTGGCGACCATCGCCACCAGCTCGCGTGCCATCTGACCGCATTCACGCTCGAAGAGCTGCTCGGTGATGTTGATGGCCTGAGGTCCGTCGGCCACCAACTCCATCCACAGCAAGTAGGCCGCCACCAGACCCATCACCCGTTCTCCGAGCTCCTCGCGGTGCACGATGATCTTGTCGCCGGCCGCAACATGGTCCCGGATGGCCGCCATGGCCCGGGTCAGGCCGAGTGGCCCCGATGCCGTACCCGCGAAGGGGACGTGGTGGAACGGGAGTCCCATCTCCTCGTAGTTGTGGAGGTTCTGGGTGGAGCCGCAGAGCGACACGACATAGTCGAAGTCGTGTTGACGCAGCCAGATGATCTCCTCCTGGCGGCGGACCTTGCGGTGGTTGGCCCCGTACCCGCCGGGGCGTTCGCAGACCGCAACCAGATCCTTCACGATCCAGGTGAAATGCCGCGGCTCGATCCCCTGGGCCCACTTGCCTCTCATGACGCCACCATTCGCACGGCGTGGACCGTAGCTCGCACATCATGGGCTCGGACCATGTCGGCGCCCAAATGCACTCCCCACGTCGCCATCGCCAGGGATCCCTCGAGCCGATCATCGACACCGACCGTGTCGACACCATCGCTCTGAGCGTGCAACGTGCCGATGGAACCCTTCCGGCTCACGGCCAGCACCGCGGGGGCGAGCGACGTGAAGCGGTCGAAGTTGGCGACCAGATCGAGGTTGTGGGTGAGTGTCTTGCCGAACCCGATCCCGGGATCGACCCACAGCCGTTCGATGCCCAGGCGATCGGCCCGCGCCACCGCATCGGCGAGGTAGGACTCGACGTCTCCCACCACGTCGTCGTAACGCGGGTCGTCCTGCATGGTGGCGCTCGGACCGCCGGCGTGCATGGCGATCCAACCGGCACCGG
>CAYFLT010000077.1:343-1996 GCA_964344055.1 uncultured Candidatus Nemicrothrix sp. | reverse complement strand
GTCGGCGGCAACCTCCTCGAGCGAGGCCGACACGTCGTTGAGGATCGTGGCTCCGGCGCCGATCGCCGCTCGGGCCACCTCGGGCTTGGTGGTGTCGACCGAGATCTCGAGATCGGGCCACCGTTCCACCAGCCGCTCGATCACCGGGACCACCCGGGAGAGTTCGGTGGCCTCGTCCACCGGCTGGGCACCCGGCCGGGTGCTCTCCCCGCCGACGTCGATGAGGTCCGCCCCCTCCTCGAGCATGAGGGCACACCGGTCGACGGCCTCGTCGACCCCCAGCCACTGGCCACCGTCGGAGAAGGAGTCCGGGGTGACGTTCAGCACCCCCATGACGCGCGCCGGCCGCCCCGCTCGATCCTTCACGGCCGTCACCCTACAACGGGACGATCAGCGGCCGTCCAGGAAGCGCATCGCCTCGGCCCGGGTGGCCGCGTTCTTGCGGAAGATCCCCGTCACCGACGACGTGACGGTGGTGGCGCCGGGCTTGCGAACGCCCCGCATCGACATACACAGGTGCTCGGCCTCGATCACGACCAGCACACCGCGAGGCTCGAGTGATTCCTCGATCGCATCGGCGATCTGCTTGGTGAGACGCTCCTGGACCTGTGGTCGCTTGGCGTAACCGTCGACCAGCCGGGCCAGCTTGGAGAGCCCCGTGACCCGTCCGGTGTTGTTCGGGATGTAGGCGACGCTCGCCGAGCCGAGGAAGGGGATCAGGTGGTGTTCGCAGAGCGAGTAGAGCGGGATGTCCCGAACCATGACCATCTCGTCGTGTCCGGCATCGAACGTGGTGGCGAGATGGGCGCACGGGTCCTGGTGGAGGCCCGCACAGATCTCCGCGTACATTCGAGCCACCCGTTCAGGGGTCTCGACGAGGCCGTCGCGATCGGGATCCTCGCCGATGGCCCCCAGGATCTCCCGGACCGCGGCGACGATCCTCGGCTGATCGACTTCCGGCGCGTGCACGCCATGGACGAGCGGGCGGTCTTCGTGAGCGGTCATCGGCGGCAGGGTACCCACCGCGGTGACCCTACGCGGGGTCGAACACCCGGATGGACTCCAACTCCCGGTAATGCTCGGCGACGTCGAGTCCGTAGCCGACGACGAAATCGGGCGGGATGGGGAAGCCGAAGTAGCGAACGTCGCCGGTGTTGGCGCCCTCGCGGACCAGAAGGGCGCAGATCTCGAGGCTGGCCGGCTTGCGGTCGCCCAGAAGGGAGCGCAGGTACTTGAGGGTCAGGCCGGAGTCGACGATGTCCTCCACCAGGATCACGTCGCGGCCTTCGATGTCGGTCTCGAGGTCCTTCACGATGCGCACCACGCCGCTCGACTCGGTGGCCTCGCCGTAGGACGACACCGCCATGAAGTCGATTTCCACCGGGAGATCGATCGCTCGAGCGAGATCGCTCATGAACACGAACGCACCCTTCAGCACACCGACCAGGAGGGGACGACGACCCGCATAGTCAGCCGTGATCGAGGCACCCAGCTCGTCGACCCGGGCCGCGAGAACCTCGGCCTCGATGACCTGTCGACCGATCGATCCCTTCGGGGCTTCGTACATCGGCCCGACCCTAGCGTCAGCCCTCGATCCGGAGGCGACCGGCCGTTCGTGCCACCCGTTGGCCACCGACGACCTCGGTGGCCACC
>CAYFLT010000077.1:0-310 GCA_964344055.1 uncultured Candidatus Nemicrothrix sp. | reverse complement strand
GATCTCGAGGTCGGGCGCCAGCCGGATCCACTTCTCGAGCACCCGGTCGATCGACGCTGTGTCGACCGGATGGTCCGCCCCCGTTTCGGAACGAAGCCATTCACGCAGGGCTTCGGCCGCTACCGCACGCGGGGCCGATCGCAAGGCCCGTACGTCGGTCGGGTCGATCCCCGCGGCCAGATCGGCGATGACCGCGTGGGCGTCGGCGGCTCGGTCGGCGTGGCGGACCAGGGCCGGGACCGGGTCGCGGCCCATGACCTCCTCGAGCACCGGCATCAGACGGTGACGGATGGCCACCCGGGTGAACCGG
>CAYFLT010000076.1:0-21073 GCA_964344055.1 uncultured Candidatus Nemicrothrix sp. | reverse complement strand
GGGTTGGCTGGGGCTGTGGGACGATTCGCCAGACGTGGGCCGCGCCGGGAGGTTGTGATGGACACCGAGGACGAACTGTTGGAAGCCCTGCCGGACGACTGGGGCCGTGCGATCGCGGTGGTGGCCCATCCCGACGATCTCGAGTACGGCGCATCCTCCGCCGTCGCCCGGTGGACTGGCGAGGGCAAGGACATCCGCTACGTGCTGGCGACGCGGGGAGAAGCGGGCATCGACACGATCCCGCCGGAACGGGCCGGGCCACTCCGCACCGAAGAGCAGATCGCCAGCGCGGCGGCCGTTGGCGTCTCGGACGTCGAATTCCTCGATCATCCCGACGGGCTCGTGATCAACGGCATCGAGCTACGCCGCGACCTGGCCGCCGCCATCCGGCGGCACCGGCCGGAGGTGATCATCGCCTCCAACTACCGCCAGCGCTGGGGGCCGGGTGGCCCCTGGAACCACGTTGACCACCGGGAGCTCGGCGCAGCCTTGCCGGATGCCGTGCGTGACGCGGCCAACCGTTGGCTCTTCACCGATGCCGGTGAGCCGTGGAGCGGGGTGCGATTCATCGCATTCGCCTCGTCGACCGAACCGACCCACGCGGTGGATGTCACCGACCATCTCGCCGCGGGGGTTGCATCGCTGGAGTGTCATCGGACCTACATCGACGCACTCGGCGATCCGGACTTCGATGCCGACGGTTTCCTCCGAGGCGCGGCCGAAGCGACCGGACCCCGTTTGGGGGTGGAGCTGGCGGTCGCCTTCGAAGTGGTGCCCGCCTGACTGCTCGGCCTGGAGGGTCAGCCGGATGGGTAGCCCGGGTAGCTGTCCTTGAACACCCCCTGGTGGAGAAGGACCGTGGCCACGTGGCGGCCGCTGCCGGCCTCCCGCACGCGCGACTCACTCCAGTAGGACTCCACCCTCCGGCTCTGGCCGACACAGAGCAGTTCCTTCTCGATCAGGTACGGCTCGCCGACGAACATCGGCCCGTCGACCGCTTGCACCTCGAGATCGATGAACAGGCCGTTGGCCGGGGAACGGACCCCTGGCATGCCGCGGGTCTTGTTGGTGAGGACGCTGTACATCTCGAAGGGGACGATCGGGCGACCCCACGGGTTGTCGGCGGTCTCGTACCAGGAAGTCGGTTCGGTGATCCGGTCGAGCTTCTGACGGAGCGAGAACGGATACATCGGGCCGTTCCAGTCCTCCATTTCGACGATCTGGGGTTCGTCGATGGTGACGCGGTCGCCCACTCTCAGACGATCGATGACGTAGAGGTCGCCGGGCTCCCTGGCTCGCATGTCGGCCAGCCGCCGGCGGAGCGCAGTGGTGGCATTCGGGTCGACCGAGGCAGTGCCGGCCAGCACGGGCGTGCCGTCTTCCTTCTCGGCGGTGATCTCCGCCACGCTCTCGATCGGGTCGGCGAGCGACGCGACGACCGATTCGCCCTCCACCACCATCGTTCTGAAGTGGGAGCTGATGCAGCCGGTCTCGAACCACTGCCGGCCCCAGAGGTCGTAGGCGAGCGGGTCGATCTGGCTGAAGTGGGTAGGTCCTTCTATCGGCGCGCCGGCGAGTCCGAGCTTGGCTGCCGTCTCGTCGTCATGAACGCTGGAGTGGCCGTCGTAGGTCTGGTTGGCCAACATCTGAGCCGGTTGGCGCGCCGGGCCGATGCGAGTGCCGTCCTGGACGGTGATCGGAGTGGAGAACGCCGTCACCGGGCGTTCACTTGCGGGTGATCTTCACCGGCAGGTCGGCATAGCCGTGCACGAACGAGGAGAACGTCCGCTCCGGCTCGTCCTGCACCTCGATGTGGTCGAAGCGCTGGAGGATCTCCTCCCAGAGGATCCGCAGCTGGAGTTCGGCGAGCCGGCTCCCCATGCAGAAGTGGATGCCGTAGCCGAAGGACAGGTGCCGGTCGGCGTTTTCACGTTCGATGTCGAGCTTCTCGGCGTCGGCGAACATGTCCTCGTCCCGGTTGGCCGAGATGTACCACATGAGTACCTGGTCGCCCTTGAGGATCTGCTTGTCCCGGAGCTGGGTGTCTTGGGTGGCGGTCCGTCGCATGTACGACAAGGGTGTCTGCCAGCGGATGATCTCCGGTACGGCGTTGGGGACGCGGCCGGGGTCGGCCTTGAGCTTCGCGTACTGGTCCGGGTACTTGTTGAGGCCGTAGACGCTGCCTGACATCGTGTTGCGGGTGGTGTCGTTGCCGCCGACGATCAGAAGCAGCAGGTTGCCGAGGTGCTCGATCGTCGGCATGTCCTTTGTGGCCTCGCCGTTGGCCAGCATCGACACCAGGTCGAATCCGGGGTTCTCGCGGCGTTCGGCCCACAGGTGCTCGAAGTAGGCCACCATCTCCATCATCTCGTCGACTCGCTGCTGCTGGGTTTCGACGATGCCACCGGGCTCGGGGATCGCGAAGACGATGTCGGACCAGCGGGTGAGCTTGCGGCGGTCCTCGAGCGGGAAGTCGAAGAGGGTGGCGAGCATCAGGGTGGTGAGCTCGATCGACACCGTGTCGACCCAATCGAACGTCTCGCCGACGGGCAAAGACTCGAGGACGTCGACGGTGCGTTCGCGAATGAGCGGTTCGACATTGCGGAGATTGCTCGGCGCCGAGACGCTTCGCACCGTCTTGCGCTGCTCGGTGTGGGTGGGCGGATCCATCGAGATGAACGAGGTGACGCGTGCCAGCCGGTCATCCCACTCGGGGTCGCGCTTCGGGCCGAGTGTGATACCGCGGGCGGAGGAGTAGTTCTGCCAGTCTCCGTCGACGGCGCGAACGTCGTCGTACTTGGTGACCGACCAGTAGCGGCCGGCGGTCTCCAGTTCGTTGAAGTGGACGGGGTCCTCCGCGCGGAGGCGGGCGAAGTGGTCCTGCCACCGATCCTCTTTGAAGAGGTGGGCATTGGGCGGGTTGATCTCGTCGATGGACAGGTCGGCGGCCGCGGGCACACCGGCGCCCTTTTCGGCCATTTCCATCTCCGGGGTGCGGACATTGGTCGGGAGGTAGTTCTTCCGATCTTCGGCCGTGTCGGTCATCGTCAGCTCTCCTTGTGGACGAGACGCGGGGTACGCCCCCGCGTCCCATGCTCGGGTTCACCGGTCCCTCGGTCGGTGCAGTCTACTTACAGTGTCAGGTTCGTGGGTGCACGTCGAGTCGGACGACCATGAACCGGCGGTCGACCTGGTGCTGCGACCGGTACTAGGAGATAGCGCCTTCGAGTTCGAACGCGTCGTCCTCGATCCAGGGGCCGACGCCGCTGATCCGATCGATCGTGACCCGCACGACGACACTCGTCGGGGAGTCGCGGAGGGCCAGCGGATGGCGCTTCAGGCCGATGTACTTGAGCGCAAGGCGATCCATGAGCGCGGGATCCGGCCCCGGTTCGACCTGGGCCGTGCCTCGAATGACCAGGTGTCGCTGGAATCCACGCTGGTTTCGTTCGGTGTCCTCGATCGAGAGGATCACCCGCGGGTCCTGGGTCAGATTCCGGACCTTGTAGCTGTTGGCATCCGCACCGAAGAGGATCTCGTCGTCCTGAGCGATCACCCAGACCACCGAGACTTGGGGCGACCCATTCGGGTTCGACGTCCAAACGTGAGCGACGGCATCAGTGCCCAGTAGTGCCTGAGCCGGAGCCAGGATCGAAACCATGATGGACCTCCTCGTCCTTCAGAGTTCCCCCTCGAATCAACGCCTCGCTCCATCCACGGTACGGGGCCTCGACCTCCTTGTGAAGGCGGCCCACGCGCGGCGCGGGTCGCCTCCTCCATCGAGCTGCGGTCGAGGCGTTGCAGCTGGGGCATACTTCCCGCCGGTGTTCCTGGTCTTCGCGGTGCTCTCGACGCTCTCGATCGGCCTCGGAGAGTTCGTCGCGAGCGGCGTCACAAGGCGCACTCGGGCCAATGAGGTCACGACCACGATGTTCTTCAGCGGCATCGTGCTTACCGCCGCTTTGGCGATCGTGTGGCCCGGCGACCCGACCATCTCCGACCTCGTCTACGGCGCGGTGGCGGGGGCGACCAACGGCGTCGGCATCCTCCTGTTGTACATCGCCTACTCCCGCGGCTCATTGCGATCGGCGGCACCGGCCGCGGCGGTGGTGATGTCAGCAGTGCCGGTGTTGTGGGATGTCATCGTGTCGGGAGTCACGCCGTCGACGGTGACCTCGATCGGCCTCGGACTCGGGGTCGGCGCCATCGCCCTTTCCTCCTATGAACGAAACGAATCGCCCGCCGCTCGAGATGGACTGCTCACGGCTATCGTCGCCGGGACAGTGTTCGGAGTGCTGCTGGTCCTACTCAGCTACATCGGAAAGGACGCGGGCGGCTCACCGATTCTCGTCCAGCGCATCGTCGGCTTCCTGCTCGCCGCCGCGGTCACCCGGGCCACTGGTCCTCGGGTGTTTCCCGCGGTGCGTCGAGATCTCGTCGCGTCGATCGGCGTCGGCCTGCTGGGCACGTCCGCCGTCATCTTCTTCATGCTCGCGCTTCGGAGTGGGAGCCTCTCGGTCGTGAGTGTGGTCAGCTCCCAGTACGCCGCCGTGGCGGTGGTGTTCGGCGTCGTCTTCTATGGGCAGCGCATGTGGTGGTGGCAGGCAGTCGGCCTCGCCGGCGCGAGCGTCTCGGTCGCCCTCATCGCCATCGGCTGACCCGGCGAGGAGTCACGCTTCGGGTCGAGACCGTCTCTGGTGGCTGGCAAGACTGCGCGGATGGCGGTGGCTAGAAGGGAACCTCTTGGGCCAGCAGGCCTTCGCCGACGCCTCGCCCGGACAGAATCCGGCAGAACTCGACTGCCGAGAGTTCGAGTGGGCGGTTCGCCCCGACCCCACCGGCGAACACGCCACCGGCCGGCCCGGTGAGCGTCAGCCGAAAGGCCTGACCGTGGCGGCGAGCCCACTCCCCAACGATGTCCGCGACCAGTCGAGGGTCGCCCTGGCCGTCCAGCACCGGCTCCGATCCGATGGCTCGAGCGAGGTCGATCCGGTGCATGAGGATGTCGCGGGTGAGGATCGTGTCGACGAGGTAGCCAAGCCGCCAGGTTTCTGACAGAGAACCGATCTCGACCGGAATGCGCACGAATCGTCGCATCGGCAGGGGGGTCCGATGTCGTCCCCGAGCGGCGGTCTCGACGAGCGAGCGGGCCTCCTCGACCAGTTCGGCCGCCGCAAGCGACCGGGTGCGCTCGATCTGGACGGCGGTCATGGCGTCCACCTCGTTCTCACCCGTGGACTTCACGCGTCGCTTGATCGCCCGCTGCTGGCTCAGCAACTCGCGGAAGGAGGCGGCGGAGCGCATCGCCCCCAGCACGTGGCCCGCCATGTCCCGGACCGTCCAGCCCTCGCAGTCGGTCGCCCGTTCCCAGTCGTCGGCTTCCAGATCCCCGAGCGCCTCGGCGAAGAGGCGGTATTGCTCCTCGGCGAGCGAATACGCCTCGGAGTGGTCGAGGGGTCGGATCGAGCCGCTGTCGATCGGGCTGGCAGTGGTGGTCATCGTGGGTCTCCGTGGTCGTCGGGCAGTGCGCCCGCGTGGTCGAGGAACATGTCGATCGCCGTGTCGAGGAGGCGCCCCCAACGGCTCCCACCGGGGTCGTTGGAGATCTGCTGGGACGTGAGGCCGGTCATCATCGCGGTCCACAGATCGAGCGCCTCTGGATCGGTGACCCCTGCGTCCCTGAGCGCCTGTTCGGCGATCTGGAGCTGCTCGACTGCGAGTTCGTAGCTCTCCGGACTGGGTTCGAAGCCCGGAATCGTGCGTTGGAACAGCAGCTGGAAACGAACCGGGTCGCTCGTGCAGAAGTCGAACCAGTGGCGTGACGCCTCCTTGAGCAGGGAACGGGTGGCCGGAGCAACGCCCCGATAGCGGGCCATGTGGTCGGCCAGTTGCTCCTGGCCCTGTCGAAACATGGCGTCGTAGATCGCGTTCTTGCTGTCGAAGTACGAGTAGAGGCTCGGCGCCCGCATGCCGACTCGATCGGCAAGCCGGCGAAGTGAAAGCTTGGAGAGGCCTTCGGTCCTGCACAGGTCCCAGGCCGCTTCGAGGATCTCGTCGGAAGTGGCCCGTCGCCGGCGCTCCCGGGGGCTGGGGCGGCTGGGTTGATCTAACACTGTTCGAAGTATCGAACAGTGTTAGAGGCTTGTCAAGATCGCTCGATCCGGCCGGTGCTCCCGAGTTCCTCAGCCACTGCTCTCCGGCTCGACCATCGCGAAGAGATTGAGTGCCAGCGCAAGCACTCCGGCAGCCGTGGCGACGGTCATCAGCACCGCGAATCCGTGGCGTACGTACAGCGCGGTGGCGACGAGCGTGCCGACCGCTCGGACGACGGTGGAGATGCTGATCGCCCGTCCGACCATTCCCGCTCTGGCGCCGGGGTCCAACTCCGAGACCAGCGGGATGGCCGAGACAATCCCGTACTCGAAGCCGAGGAAGGCGACGACGAGCAACACCAGGCCGAACCACAGCGGGGGAGTGGGGTAGGCCGCCAGACCGGCGAGTGCCAAGGTCATCAACAGGGTGCCACCCAACATCGAACGTCGCTTGCCGAGACGGTCGGTGAGCCGAGAGGAGCCAATGGTCGCCACGACCTCGATGGCTCCGACGGCCACCACGGCGAAACCGACCTCAGCCGTGTCGAGATCGTAGGTGTCCTCCAGCCAGAGCCCGTGGCCCAGGAAGAGGAACTGGGCGGCGGCGGTCATGGCGCCGTTGGTGGCCAGGGCGGCGACCGCGGTGTTCGTCATCCGCGGCCTGCGGCTGTCGGTGGGTGTCGCCGACGGTTGGCGGGACTCGAGCGCCCGGACCCTCAGGCTCAAGCCGAGGCCGGCGACTCCCAGGAGTCCGAGCACCGTCCACCAGCCGATGCCGTCGATGAGGAGGCCGGCGAGCGGCAGGCCGACCAGTGCCGATCCTCCCCACGTGAGCTCGATCAGTCCGGTCGCTCGACCCCTGCGTTCGTACGCGACGACCCCGCCTACCCACGCTCCGAGGGCGACCTGGTGAGCGGTGCGGCCGAATCCGAAGATCAACATCCCGATGACGAGGCCGGGCGCACCGAACATCGCCACCATCAGACCTGCTCCGGCCACCAGGCCGCCATACGCCATGACCGTGACCGGGCCGTACCGGTCACTCATCTTGCCGGAGACGGGTGCGGACAGAGCGGTGAGTTCGCGGGCGCTGAGGGTCGTGCTCATGGCCTCGACGGAGAGCCCGGCGCCGCGGGCGAACGCGGGGAGGAAGGTGTAGCCCATCCGCATCGCCAGATTGATGATGAAGCGGACGCCGAGAACCGCCGGTAGCACCCGACGGACCTCGGGTCGGAACGCAGACGACGAGTCGGACACCGGCCGCGGTTCTAGCAGCTCATCGGTGCGGTGGCGGCCGATCGCGCCGCTTCGTAGTGTTCGCGTCCGACGTCTCCGTGTATGCGGGGCCCGGCAACGAGGAGGACAGGGTGAAGAGGATCTACGACTTCGGCCGACGGCCCGCGAAACGGAACTACACGGTCGCGGACCTGAAGGCGCTGAAGGGCTCCGGGACGACCCTCACGATGAGCAACCCTGCGAACCCGACCGAGATTCGAGCATGCGTCGACGCCGGCATCGATCTGATGGTGGTCTGGGACGAACAGCTCGACCAGGCCCGCGAGATCGCGCCGAACCACTTCATGGGAATCGGGAGCACCTGGCGACAGTTTGCGACAGCCGACGAGATCCTCGCCCACGCTGTGGACCTCATGGGTCGCGGTGGCGACATGTACTACACGCTTCGCTCGTACGACGTGATCGAGAAGCTGGCCAACGAGGGCATCCCGGTCCAGTGTCACATCGGACTGATCCCGACCTTCGCGCACTGGGCCGGCGGTCTCAGGGCCTACGGGCGGACCGCGGAAGAGGCGATCGAGATCTACCGGACCCTGAAGCGAATGGAGAGCGCTGGTGTCTTCGCGGTGGAGGTCGAGTGCGTAGCCGAGGAAGTGCTGGCCGCGGTGAACGACAAGACGTCGATCGTCACGTTCTCGCTCGGTTCGGGGAATGCCGGCGATGCCATCTTCTCTTTCGTGGCTGACATCTGCGGTGAGGCCAGCGAGGAGGAATCGCCCCCGAAGCACGCCCATGCGTTCGGGGATCTGGGCCGGCTCCACGCCCAGATGTACGAGGAACGGGTGGCCGCCCTCAAGTCCTTCCACGAGGAGTCGACTGCGGGGAACTTCCCATACCCGGCGCAGAACATCGCGATGCACGATGGCGAACACGAGAAGTTCCTCGAGGCGCTCGACGGCGAATAGGAGATCACTTCGCCTCCGACCATCGCTTCACCACACTGACGTCGACCACGAACCGCACGTCGGGCCTCGGCGACCAGTAGTGAGCCGCCTCGTTCACCGCCTCGGCGACCATGTCGGCAGCGGCCGCCGCCCGGTCGGAGGGAACATGCACGAGCAACTCGTCGTGGAGACACAGCACCACATCTGCGCGGAGTGCGCGACCCCGTCGCCGGACAGTGATCGCCCACACCTTGAAGAATTCCGCGGCCCCACCCTGGATCATCGCGTTGCGGGCATAACGGCCCCGGGCCGCCGCGACCGAGATCGCCCGGTCGAGGTCACCCTCGACCGACGGATCCACCCACATGCGAACCCGCCGGCCACCGCTGGTGAAGACGTCGCGCCCGAGCCGACCCGACTCGGCGGCTTCCTCCAACAGACCCATCGCCACCGGATAGTTCTCGTTCAGGCCGGCCAGCGCGCCGGCGGACTCGCCGGTGGTGGCTCCGTACATCGCGCCGAGCACCGCCACCTTGGCGATCTCGCGGTCGACGCCCAGCCGCCGCGCAACGGGCAGGTAGAGATCGTCGACCAGGGTCGCCTCGATCAGGGCCGGGTCGCCGGAGACGGCCGCGAGCACCCGGGGCTCGATCTGGCCGAGGTCGGCCCGGACGAGCATGTGGCCCTCGTCGGCCGCCACCACAGGACGCATCACCGAGGGGAGGTTGTGGAGACCCGCCGAGGCGGTCATGCGCCCGGCGGCTCCGTCCGAGCTCGACCAGTCGCCTCGCAACCGACGGTCGGAGACGTGCTCGTCGAGCCAGCCGTAGCCGTAGGTGGTGGCGATCCGCTCCGCCTTGCGCCAGGTGAGCAGGGCGTCGATGAGGGGCTCGGAGTCACGCAGCTGTTCGAGCCGCCATGCCCGGGTGTCCGGGAGATCGAATCCCTGGCGCCGCAACATGGCCTTCACCTCGCCGGGGTTGCGCAGGTTCACCTCCCATCGGGGCTCGAGTTCGGTGAACACCATCTCGTCCCGTTCGGCTCTGATCTCCTCCGCGTGGGCCTGGGACCGGGGCCGCGGACCGGCAGCGTCCTCGATCAGGCGAGACGCCTCCCCCTCGTCGATCGGCAGACCGCCGATCGACATCTCGGCGCACAGCAGCTCAGCCGCTGACTCCGATCGAACTGTGGACCTGGCACGGGCGGGATCGGGCAGTTCGTCGAGGAGCGTTTCCTGGATGGTGCCGGCCTCCAGGGCCAGGCCGGCCCACCTCGCCAGCCGTTCCGGACTCTCGGCATACCCGCCGTCGATCCACTCGGGACGCAGGTGGCCATCGGGGCGAACCGGCTCGGCCCGATCGCCCTCGTCCACCGGCATGTCGAGCAATCCCAGTTGGCCCATGCGCGGGAGCGTGTCGAGCGAGAGGTCGTGGAGTCTCGCCCAGACCTCACCCAACGGCGCCCTCCAGGTGCCGAACAGGAATCGATGGACGGTGCGGACATCCCAGCAGCGATCGACGGGGATCCTGGCTTCTGCGACCAGGTCCGCGGTCTCCCGACCCCACCACACCCACCTCGGCGCATGGTCGGAGTGGAGTTGCGCAAGCAGCGCGAGCGGTGCGGCGGATTCGATCGCCCACCGGTCAGCGCCGCGAGCGAGGCCGAGACCAACGCCGGGCGCAACGGCGACCGCGACCAGGTCGCCGCGGTCGAGCTCGGAGGGGAGCTCCCTACTCAGTCGACCCCACCCCAGACAGCATGGGCGGTCTCGACGACGAGCTCCAGCTTGGCTCGCTGCTGGTCCGGGGTGAGCACATTGCCCTCTTCGGTGGACGCGAAGCCGCACTGGGGTGCGATCCCGAGCTGCTCGATGTCGACGTGGGCGGACGCGGCCTCCAACTGACCCTTCAGTTCGTCGAGTGCCTCCAGCTGCGGTGTCTTGGTGGTGATGAAGCCGGGCATGACCCGCTTCGATCCCTTCGGGAGCAGCCCGAGCGGTTCGAGGCCGCCCGCACGCTCGGTGTCGTATTCCATGAAGTAGACATCGACACTGGTCCGGTTGAAGATCGCATCGACGGCTGGGTCGTATCCGCCGGACGCGACGTAGGTCGAGCGGAAGTTGCCACGGCACATGTGCATGGCGATGGTCATGTCGTCCGGTCGGCCCGCGATGGCGCGCTCGAGGGTGTCGGCGTACCTGACGATCAGGTCATCCGGATCGAATCCCTCGGCTCGTTTGGCGGCTCGCTGATCTTCGTCGCACAGATAGGCGAAGAAGATGTCGTCGAGTTGGAGGTACCGGCAACCAGCGGCGTGGAACGCGGCGACGGCGTCGGCGTACGTCCTGGCGACGTCGTCGAGCAGGACATCGAGATCGCGGTATTCGGGCGGGGCGATGTCGGTCGGTTTGGTGCGGAAGTGGCATGCGCTCGGCCCCGGGATCGAGATCTTCGGGGTGGCGTCGGTGACCGAGGCGAGATAGCGGAAGTGCTCGAGCATCGGGTGGTCGGCAGGGAACGAGATCCTGCTGCTGATCGTTGGATGGAACGGCTTGATGGTCAACGATCCGGCGAACTGCACGCCCCCTTCCGAAGGTCGATGGATCACGTCGAGACCGGTGAGGCCGTCGAGGAAGTCGTAGTGCCAGAAGGAGCGCCGGAACTCCCCGTCGGTCACTGACCGAAGGCCTACTGACTCCTGCATCTCGACCGCGGCGGCGATCTCCTTGTCCTCGATCCCGCGGAGTTCCGGTCCGGAATGGAGGTCCCCGGCCGGCATGTGCTCGGCCCGGGCCGCGGCGATCGTGGAGGGACGCAGAAGGCTTCCCACGTGGTCCGCTCGGAACTTCGGTCCTGCCATGGAGGGACCATAGTGGCGGGATCGGATCCTGGCGGCCGGCGAAACATAGGCTGGTGGCCGTGCCTGCCCTCACCAGCCTTGAAGTCGAGCACTACCGCGAGCACGGATGGATCGCTCCCATCGACGTGATGAGTGAGACCGAGGCGTCCGAGGTACTGGCCGCGCTGGAAGCGGCCGAGGCCGACCATCCGACCGAGCTGCACGCCGAGCATCGGAACAACGCTCACCTCGCGTTCGCCTTCCTCGCCGATCTGGCCACGGACGACCGGATCGTCGACGCCGCCGAGAGCATCGTCGGCCCGGACATCTCGCTGTCCTCCACCGTCCTGTTCGCGAAGGAGCCGGACTCCGCCGCCTTCGTGAGTTGGCACCAGGACGCCTTCTACATGGGTCTCGAACCAGCCAGTTTCGTGACCGCGTGGCTCGCCCTCAGCCCGTCCTCACGCGAGAGCGGCTGCGTATCGGTGATCCCGGGCACACACCGTGCACGCGCCGATCACCACGACACGTTCGGCCAGGACAACATCCTGACCCGGGGCCAGACCATCACCGCAGTCGACGAGGCGGCGGCGATCGACCTCGAGCTCCGGCCTGGTCAGATGTCGCTGCATCATCCCTGGCTCATTCACGGCTCCCAGCCGAACCGGTCGGCGAGCCGCCGGGTCGGGATCGCCCTACAGGGGTACCTCGGAAGTGATGTACGGCCCATCCGTGGCGAGCAGTACGTCCTTCCGATCCGCGGCGCGCCACCGCACGAGTCGTTCCGGGTGGCGTCGCCTCCCGCCCGCGACCTCGACCCTGACGCGGTGGCGGCCCGGGCGGCCGCGAACGCCGCCCTTGCGGCGATGCTGTACGACGGCGCGGAGCAGACCCGGGCGCTGTAGGGACCTAGCGACCCTCGAGATAGGCCTCGGCGGCGGCCACCGCTCTCGATCCGACCTCGTCGCGCCGTTCGTACTCCGCGAGGGTGGTGCGGTCGTCCAGCCAGCTGATCAGCATGAGGCATCGGATGGTCAGGAAGGCATCGAGGGCCGCAACCACTGCCTCGCCGTCGGGAGCCTCGGCGAGAAAGCCCTCGATCAGCGCGGCGCGCCCTGGCTCGAACCACTCCGTGTCGAGCAAGGCGTGCAGGCTCACGCCCAGCTCATGGGCGAAGTAGCCGAAGCCGGCATCGTCGAAGTCGATGACCGTCAGCGCACCGTCGTGGACCATCAGATTGCCCATGTGGAGATCGGCGTGGATGAGCCCGAAGTCCGACGGGCCTGTGCCGATCGACTGGAGCTCGCGGCCAAGTTCGTCGCGAGCTGAGCGGAGGGTGGCCCGTTGTCCGGCATCCAGCGACGGGCTGTCCCAGAAGCGGCCCCAGAGCGGTTGGCCGCCGAGAAGTCCGTCGAGATCCCATCGGCGCCTTTCGAACCAGGGGGGTGGCTGCCAGTCGAGGCTGTGCGCCCGGATGGTGGCGGCGATCCGGCCGACTTCCCGATACCACCCGACGACGTCGTGTTCGCCGCGGTGCAGCGCGTGCACCATCGGCTCGCCCTCCACCCACTCCACGAAGCTGACGAAGTGCGGCTCGCCGTCCACGGCCACCTGCGTGTGATGACCGCCGTCGGATCCCGGAACAGAAGACGCGACGGCCAGGCCCGACGCGGCGAGCGACTCGACCCAGACGACCTCCGAACGGAGCTCCGCGGCGGAGCTGTAGCCCGGTCGGTGCAGCCGGAGCACGTGACGCACACCATCGCCCGACTCGACCCGGCAGGTGACGTTCTCCGACCTCCAGATCACCTCGATCGAGCGAGCTTCGATCTCCCAGAAGCCGAGAGCGTCGGCAGCGGCCTCGATGTAGCGATCAGGAGACGTCATCGTGGAGCGCGGCGCCGAATGCCTCGAGGAATCGGTCGGCGTGCTCGATCCCGAACACCAGCGGGGGACGGATCTTCAACACGTTGTGGTGTTGACCGTTCTGGCCGATCAGCATTCCCTTCAGCTTCAGGGCCTCCACCATCCGCGCTGCCCCGGCGGCGTCGGGCTCGGTGGTTCCAGGTCGCACCCAGTCGACTCCGAGGAACAGACCGTGACCGCGGACATCGCCCATCCTCGGCTCGGAGGTCTGGAGCGCGGACAACCCGGCCTTCAGGTGAGCACCGACGTGGGCAACCTGGGCGACGAGGTCGCGGTCGATGATCTCGTCGAGCACCGCGCCTCCCGCGGCTGCCTGCAGCGGGCTCGATGCATAGGTGTTGAAGTAGCGGCATCTCTCTCGGAAGGTGCTGACGACCTCGTGGCTCGACGCAGCGGCCGAGACCGGCACTCCGTTCCCCATGGGCTTGCCCATCACCACGATGTCCGGCTCGAAGCCGCTGGTCTGATAGCCCCACCAGTTGCCGGAGCGGGCGAAACCGGCCTGGACCTCATCCGCGATAACGATGCCGCCCGCATCCCTCACCATCCCCGCCGCACGGTGAAGCAGACCAGCCGGTGGGGTCGGGAGGCCCTCGTTGGCCAGGATGGAGCACATGATCAGGGCGGCTACGCCGTCGCCGGACTCGTTCATCCGGTCGATCGTCGTGGCGAGTTCGTCGAGGTGGCGGTCGCCCAGCTCCGCCTCTGACAGGCCCGGTTCGATGGGCCGGAACAGTTGGGGGGTGGAGATCGCCCACATGTTCTCGCGGGTCGAGCCGGCCGGGAGGCCGTTCATCGCCCGGACCTGGGTGGAGTTGCCGTGGTACGTGGCATCGGTGCAGATCACGCCTGCGTTTCCGGTGACCGCTCGGGCCATCATGAAGGCCACCTCGATGGCCTCGGTGCCGCTGCACGCCATGACCATCGATTCCAGCTGGGGATGATGGAGCCGGAGAAGGCGCTCGGCATAGTCGATCGCGGCATCGTGTAGGTAGCGGTTGTGCACGTTGAGCGTGGCCGACTGTTCGCCGATCGCCTGCGCGACGCGAGGGTTGCCATGACCGACACAGGGCACGTTGTTGTAGAGGTCGAGGTAGCGAGTCCCGTCGACGTCGAACAGCCAGACCCCCTCGCCCCGTTCCAGGTGCAGCGGTGTGTCGTAGAACAGGCGGGCGTTGCTCCCGAATACGGCGTCGCGGCGGCGTCGGAGCTGGGTTCGTGCGTCCATCGCGGGCACCATATAGCGAACCGCCCCGGCGAGAGTCGCCGGCGGCGAGTGCACGCCGGGGCCGGCGGGGGAGTGGCAGCGCGATGGTGGAGACGTCGAGGAGTCGCTGGACCCGGGCCACCATTGAGGTGCGGGCCGCGGGGTTCGAACCGGCGGAGGCCGCCGGGAGGAACCTCGTCGTCACGATTGCGGGCGCCCACACCGATGCGCATCGATGCAACAACCGCGTGGAACGCATCTCCGATCTTCTCGCCGAGTCGATCGCGGCGCAGGGTGGGCAGGGGCTGCTCGTCGGTGCACCGGCGGTCTCCGATGCCCTCACCCAGGGTTCGCCCAACGCGAGCTACAGCCTGGTGTCACGCGATGTGGTGGCCGACTGCTTCGAGATCGGTCACCGGGCCCAGCACGCCGAGGCCATGATCGTGATCTCCGGATGCGACAAGACCGGCGCGGCCGCGATGACTTCGGGATCGTCGTCTACCCCGGCACCAGCTCACCCGGCTGCGTGAGTGTGGAGCCGTGGGCGGCCAAGGGCAACAACCTCACCATCCTCGATTGGGCCGAAGCCCGGGCAGCGTGGGGAGCGGGACGGATCAGCGAGGAGGAATTCGTCGAGGTCGAGCGCAACGTCATGCCCGGAAGCGGGACGTGTGGGGCGATGTTCACGGCGAACACCATGAGCAGCATCACCGAAGCCATGGGAATGATGCTCCCGCGGGGTGCCTCCCATCCGGCCGACTACGACGCGGCGAGCGACGTGCACGACGACGTGAAGGCACAGGTGGCCGCCAGCGTTGACGCGCTGTACGGGCTCGTCGATTCGGGCATCAGGCCGAGAGATGTCATGACGGTGGAGGCGTTCGAGAACGCCATCGTCACCGCCTACGCGATGGGTGGTTCGACCAACCTGTATCTGCATCTCCTGGCTCTCGCCCGCGATGCCGAGGTGCCGCTCAGCATCGAACGGATCCAGGCAGTCGGTGAACGGGTACCGCTCATCGCGGCCCTGCAGCCCCACGGTCCCTACTCGATGGTGGCGCTCCACGAGATCGGCGGTGTGCCGGTCGTGATGCGCGAACTCCTCGACCACGGACTCCTGCACGGTGACGCCCTCACGGCGACCGGCCGAACGGTGGCCGAGAACCTGCGAGACGTCCCGTCCCTGTCCGATCTCGGCCCCCAGGACGTGGTCCGTAGTGTCTCGGAACCGCTGGCGCCTCCCGACAACCACATCAGCGTCCTCACCGGAAACCTCGCGCCCGAGAGCTGTGTGCTGAAGTTGAGCGGCAAGACGCTCGACGCGGGGGAGTTTCGTGGTCCGGCACGGGTTTTCGACAGCGAGCCCGACGCGATGGCCGGCATCCGGTCGGGTGAGATCGTCGCCGGTGATGTGGTGGTGGTCCGCAATGTCGGACCCAAGGGTGGACCAGGGATGCCGGAGATGGTGATGCTCACCGTGGAGCTGCAGGGACGGGGTCTCGGTGAGGAGGTTGCGTTGATCACCGACGGTCGGTTCTCCGGTGTGTCGCACGGGATCCTCATCGGCCACATCTCGCCGGAAGCGGCCGATGGAGGACCGCTGGCGGCGGTGCAGCAGGGCGACACGATCGTCATCGACCCGATCCGCCGCACCCTGGACGTCCTCGTCGACGACGTCGAGCTCGCAAAGCGTCAGGCCGCCGTCGAGGCGCGACCACTGCCCGCGTCGCTCCCCGCAGGATCGGTATTACGCAAATACGCGCGCCACGTATCCTCAGCCCACCACGGCTGCGTCACCTGACCCGCGTCACCTGACTCGGTTTTGTTCCGGGATGGAGAGTGGGTCAGGTTCGTTTCGGGTTGGTCGCGGGCTCCGGTGATCAGAAGACGACGACGCCGCGGCCTCCGGCGCCGGTGAGCATCTGGTTGCAGGCCTCGTTGATCTGACCGAGCTCGTAACGGGCCGTGACGAGCCGGTCGAGCGGGAGCCGACCATCGGCGTACAGCCCGGCGTAGTGGACGAAGTCGCGGTGCGTATGGGCGGAGCCGAAGATCGACCCGGTCAGGTTCTTCTCGTCGCGGATGATCTGGGCGGGGTCGATCTCCATGGTGGATCCCGCCTTCGGGAAGCCCACCATCACCGCGGTGCCGAACTGGCCGACCGCACTCACCAGCTGGGCCTCAATCCCCGTGTGGCCGACGGCGTCGAACGCATAGTCGGCACCCACGCCGCCGGTCAGGTCGCGAACGGCTTCGACCGGGTCCGACCCGTCGCCGGTGCCGACGAAATGGGTTGCGCCGAAGCTACGGGCGAGTGCTTCCTTTTCCGGATTGAGATCGATGACGATGATCCTCGCGGCACCTGCAAGCTGGGCGCCCATGACGATCGAGAGCCCGACACCACCGGCACCGAACACGGCGATGCTCGATCCGGGATGCACCTTCGCCCGGTTCAGTGCGGCGCCGACGCCGGTGGTCACCCCACAACCGATCAGAGCCGAGATCTCGTACGGGACATCGGGCATCTTCACGCAGCTGACCGCCGGAACGACGGCGTGGGTGGCCCAGGTCGACAGGGCACTCAGGTGGTAGACGGCATCGCCTGCGGCGTCGGTCAACCGACGCGAGCCGTCGAGCATGGTTCCCGCCCAGAGCGCAGGCAGGTAGGTCTGGCACAGGTTGGTGTGGTCGTGCTGGCACGCCCGGCATGATCCACAGAACGGGATCCAGCTCAGGGCGACATGGTCATCGACGGCGAGCCCATCGACACCGGGACCGAGCGCCGCAACGACCCCCGAACCCTCGTGCCCCAGGACGACCGGGAGATCGACGACGGAGTCGCCGGTCACCACGTGCCAGTCGCTGTGGCACACACCCGAGGCCTTCATCTCGACCAGTACTTCACCGTCGCGCGGCGGCTCCAGCTCGAGTCGCTCGACGGTGAGTTCGGTGTTGGTGGACCGGAGGACGGCAGCGTCGATCTGCATCGCTACTCCTGCGGAAAGGGGTTGTCGATCCCCGGAGCGGTGCTCATCCACACCGACTTTGTCTGGAGGAAGGCATCGAGGCCGTGCACGCCGTTCTCGCGGCCATAGCCGCTCTGCTTGTACCCGCCGACCGGCGACTGGGTGGCCGAGTTGAAGTAGTTGTTCAGGTACACGGTGCCGGCTTCGATCTGATCGGCCACCCGCATGGCCTTCAGCTGGTCATTGGTCCACACCCCTGCGGCGAGGCCATAGCTCGAGTCGTTGGCCAGACGGATCGCCTCGGCCTCGTCGTCGAATGGCACCACTGCGAGCACCGGCCCGAAGATCTCCTCCTGGAACAGACTCGAGCCTGGGTCGACGTCGACGAAGATCGTGGGTTCCACGAACCAACCACAGGTGCCTTCCGGCGCGGCGGCGTGTCCACCCAGTACGCAACGGGCGCCCTCGGCCTCCGCCCGGGCGATCGCGGCGAGCACCCGTTCGAAGTGGGGGCGGTTGGCGAGCGGGCCGATCTGGGTGGCCGCTTCGGTCGGCGCACCGAGCTGGGCAGCACCCGCCACCGCGGCGATCCGAGACACCAGTTCGTCTTGGACCGAGCGCTGCACCAGCAGGCGCGAGCCGGCGACGCAGCTCTGGCCGGCCGGTGGGAACAGGCCCATCGCCACACCGTGGGCCGCATCGTTCAGATCGACGTCGTCGAACACGATCTGGGGCGACTTGCCTCCCAGCTCCATCACCGTCGGGGTGATGGTTCGAGCCGCCACCTCCGCGACGCTGCGCCCGCCGGCGACCGACCCGGTGAAGCTGACCAATCGCACATCGGGGTGATCGACGAGCGGCTCGCCGCATCGGTCGCCGAGCCCAGCGACGACGTTGAGGACGCCGGGAGGCAGGAGATCGGCGAACGTCTCGGCCAGCACGAGCGTCGACGCTGCTGCGTGTTCCGAGGGCTTCATGACCACGGTGTTGCCGGCCGCGAGGGCCGGCGCGAGCTTCCAGATCGCGATCAGCAGGGGCGAGTTCCAGGCAGTGATGCATCCGACCACGCCGTAGGGCTCGCGGCGCGTGTAGTTGAAGATGTCGTCGACGTCGACCGGCAGCACCTGCCCGGCCACCTTGTCGGCGAGACCGGCGTAGTACCAGAAGCTGTCGGCCAGCCACGTCTGCAGTCCGGGGAGAATGTCGACGGTCCGCTTGCCGTTGTCACGGGTCTCGATCGTGGCGAGTCGCTCCGCCTGGTCGACCAAACGGTCGCCCATACGCCAGAGCAGCTTGCCGCGCTCGGTGGCCCGCATCGCCGCCCACGGGCCGTCGGTGAATGCGGCCTTGGCGGCGGCGACCGCCAGCTCAACGTCGGCCGACGTGCTGTTCGGGACCCGGGCCCAAGGCTCGCCGGAGGTGGGATCGACACTGTCGAGGTAGCCGCCCTCGACCGGGGCGACCCACTCACCGTCGATCCAGTTTCCGTAGACCGTCAGCTCAGCCACGGAGCGTTCTCCTCCACCACGATCACCGTCGGGCGGTCCTTGCCGAGTCCGGCTCTCGCCTCGCTGGCCGCGTGTTCCATCGATTCGGCGATCACGCCGTGGGCACCCATCGACTGGGCGAGCATCACGAAGTCGGGGTTTCGTCCGGTCACCCCGACGAGGTCGATCGACCGTGCCTTCATGTCGTCCTGGATCTGCTTCAGGCCGCCATTCGACCAGATGATGAGCGGGATGCCGAGCCCTTCCTCGACGGCGACGATGAGTTCCTGGATCGTGAACATGACGCCGCCGTCGCCCGCCAGACAGACGATCTCCGCGTCGGGGCGGGCGAACTTGGCGCCGATCGCGTTGGGGAGGCCACAGCCCAGCGTGCAGAAGCCGGCCGGGTAGCTCCAGGTACGGGGCTGGCGCCGGTTCAGGGCGAAGGCACCCGTGTAGACCAGCTGGCAGATGTCGCCCATGAAGATGGTGTCGTCGCCGAACTCGGCTTCGAGCGCAGTGAGGAGCTGGACGTGCTTTCGCTCGGACTCGCCCAGATCCCCCATGAAGCGCTCCCGGACCTCGGCTACCTCGGCTTCTCGTGCGGTTCGGCGCTCGGGAGGACCCTCGAACCCGCCCATCTCCACGATCGACGCCACCGCTTCGGCGGCATCCGCGAGGATGCCCACCGCGGACGGGTATTGGTCGTTGAGTTTCCCCCGATCGAGATCGATGCGGATGATCGGACAATGGAGATCGAGCGCGTCGACGAAGCTGTCGGTCTCGGCCAGCTCGGTGCCCACCGCCAGTACCGCATCGGTGGTGGCCAGCCACTCCTGGACCTCGGGGCGCACGGTCGAGGCGCTGAGGTTGAGCGGATGGTCGTCGGGGACGACCCCCTTTCCCGCCGTGCTCGCGACCACCGGGAGGTCGAGCGCCTCGACCAGCGCCCGGATCGGTTTCGTCGCTCCGACCGCACCACCGCCCACCATCAGGACCGGTCGCTTCGCGGCGCGGAGGATCTCGACCGCCGCTTGGATGTCGTCGTGATGGGCGAGGGGCCGACGCGGCAGGATGCGGGCCCTCCACGTCTCGCTCACCGGTTCCGCCAGCACGTCGATCGGGATGGAGAGGTGCACGGGACGGGGGCGCTGGGAGCTGAACACGCTGAACGCCTGGGCCAACAGCTCCGGCACGTCGGCGGCGCAACCGGCCCGCAGGGACAGTGCGGTCAGTGGTGCGGTGACTGCCCTCTGGTCGGGAATCTCGTGCAGCGCACCCCAGCCCTTGCCGTGTGTGCTGGAGTCGGTCTCCGACGACAACAGCAGGACCGGGATCGAGTCGGCCCACGACTGGCCGATGGCGGTGAGGGCATTGGTGACGCCAGGTCCGGAGATCACAAGCGCAACCCCGGGCCGGCCCGATGCTCGGGCGTAGCCATCGGCCATGAAGCCCGCACCCTGCTCGTTGCGGACCTGGACGTGGTGGATCGAGCTGTCGGCGAGTCCACGACAGAGATCGAGGGTGTGGACACCGGGGATTCCGAAGACCGTGTCGACGCCGTACTCGGCGAGCAGGCGCATGGTGGCCTCGCCACAGGTGATGCTGTCGGCGCTGTATTCGGTGTCGGTGGCGCCGTGGATCGAAGTCATGGGGTGTCGTCCTCCTCGCGAATGAGCTGTCCTTCGAGGTGGCGGAGTACCGCGTCGGTCATGTCGACCGTTGTGGCGGATCCGCCGAGATCCGGGGTGCGGGTGGTGGTGCTGGCGTCGGCACACGCCTGCTCGATCGAGCCGGCGAGATCGTCTCGCGCGAGACCGTACCGAAGGAACAGGGCGAGGCTCAGGATCATCCCGACCGGGTTCGCCCTCCCCGTGCCGACGATGTCCGGGCGGATCCGTGGACCGGCTCGTAGATGCCTGGGCCGGCCGAGCGATCGAGGCCCGGAAGGCACGCCGATGGCAACATGGCCAGGGAGCCGGCCAACGCTCCCGCCTGATCCGAGAGGATGTCGCCGAACAGGTTGTCGGCCACGATCACATCGAAGACGACGGGGTTGACCGCGATCCGGTAGGAGCACACATCGGCGTAGAGGTGCTCGAGCTCGATGTCGGGAAACTCCGTCGCAACCTCGCTCACGACTTCCCGCCAGAGCACGCCGGACTCCATCACGTTGGCCTTGTCCACCGACGTGACTCTGCCTCGGCGTCTGCGGGCGAGCTCGAACGCGACGCGGGCGTGGCGGGCGATCTCGTACTCGTCGTAGGCGGCGGTGTCGAGTCCTCGGCGTCCGGCCCTCGACCGATCCACTCCTCGGGGGCTGGCGAACATCACACCGCCACACATCTCCCGCAGAACGATCAGATCGGCACCGTCG
>CAYFLT010000075.1:7417-21180 GCA_964344055.1 uncultured Candidatus Nemicrothrix sp. | reverse complement strand
TGGTCAACGTCGCGCTTCCCGCGATGTCGGAGGACTTCGGGGTGGCCGTCACCGACGTCGAGTGGGTCGTTGTCGGGTATGGGCTCATGATGGCGGCGGGTATCCCGGTGGCCGGCTGGTTCGGTGACCGGTTCGGACCGAAACGAGTCTTCTTGCTGGCGCTGGCGGTCTTCACCGTGGCCTCGGTGTTGTGTGGGGCGGCCGGTTCGCTCGATGAACTCGTGACCTTCCGCCTTCTCCAGGGACTGGGCGCAGGGCTGATCACCCCGGTCGGTTCGGCGATGCTGTTCCGGGCCTATCCCCTTCACGAGCGGGCGACGGCAGCCAATGCGGTCCTCAGCGTGGCGGTGATCGCGCCGGCCATCGGTCCGACGCTGGGAGGACTCATCACCGAGACCCTTTCGTGGCGATGGATCTTCTTCGTGAACATCCCGATCGGTCTCTTCGCCCTCGTGCTCGGCTCCCTGTGGCTACGCGACGAACAGGAACCCCACCCCGGTCGATTCGACATCTGGGGATTCGTGCTCGCCAGTGGTGGCCTCGCCCTCACCATGTACGGGTTGTCGGTCGCTCCCGACCATGGATGGACCGCGCCGATCACCCTCGGCACCGGCGGACTCGGTGTGACCTGCATCGTCCTGCTCGTCGTGGTCGAGACGCGGATCGAGGCGCCGATCCTGAAGCTCCAGCTCTACCGGGAGCGGATGTTCCGCTCGATCAACATCGTCGGCGTCTTCGTGTACATGGGATTCGTCAGCCAGATCTTCATGTTCACCCTCTACATGCAGCGGCTGCGGGGGTACTCGGCGCTCGAGGCCGGACTCACCCAGAGCCCTCAGGCGATCGGCGTGTTCCTCTTCTCGAATCTGGTCGGCCGGCGCGTGTACCAGACCGTCGGTCCCCGCCGCATGCTGCTCGCGGGAACCACCGGCGCGACGGTGATCACCCTGTCGTTCGCCCTGCCCGGCCTCGACACGCCCCCACCGCTGCTCGCACTCATGATGCTCATGCGCGGCGTGGCGATGGGGTCGATCTTCCTCGCGGTGCAGGCCTCGGTGTACGCACGGATCACCCCCGCCGACACGGCCCGGGCGACGTCGCTCTTCAACACCCAGCGCCAGGCGTCGAACGCGCTGGGGGTCGCCGTGGTCGCCACCGTCCTGGCGGCACTGGCGCCGGCGATCGGGGTCGGTCCGGAGTCGGGTGCCGATGGGCTCAGTGCGTATCGGGGCGCCTTCCTCGCGTCCGGCCTCATGCTGATGCCGGCGATCGCAGCCGCCGCACTCGTTCGCGACGAGGACGCCGCGGCGACGCGGTCACAGCCGGACGCCCCGGCGAGGAACTGAGCTCAGTCGACGAAAGTCGCGGACGCGGTCATGGCGAGACCTCCGCCGGCTCGGGCCGCCCACAGCTCGGCATCGGAACCGGTTGATCGAGAAGTCCTGCGTGTCGAGGAGGGGAGCGACGCCGCGGAATTGAAAGGAGGCGAGCTCCCGGCCGGTTCGCCTCGTCGCGAGGTCGGAGAGCAGGGTGGCAGTCAGCGGCCCATGGATCACCAGGCCGTCGTAGCCCTCCACCTCGGTGGCGTACGGCCGGTCGTAATGGATGCGGTGGCCGTTGAAGGTGAGTGCGCTGTAGCGGAAGAGCAGGACCGGGTCGGGCGTGATCGACTCGTTCCAGTCTGCGTTCTCGGGCGCCGGCTTCAGCTGGGGCGCAGGGGCGTTCGGATCAGGGTCCTCCCGGTACACGATGTCCTGTTCCTCGGTGACCCGACCCCCTCCGGAGGACTGGATCCGGTGGTGGACGGTGACGAAACAGAGCGTGCCCGACGAGCCCTGCTTGAGGGAAACCCTGTCGACCTGCGAGGTCTTGGTGGCTGTCTCCCCGATGCGCAGGCGACCTTCGAATGTGAGGCGGCTCCCGGCCCACATACGCCGCGGGAGCGCGACCGGCGGCAGGAAGCCGCCACGGGCCGGATGGCCGTCGGCGCCGATCCCCGAACGGGGAACGCTCTCGATGAAGTAGAGCCAGTGCCACAGATCGGGGAGCGGATCACCGGGCTCGAGCGTTGCGTCGTGCCCCATGGTCTGCTGCATTCGGCGGGCGTGACCGACGACGAACTCGTCATCGTGCGTCTGGGTGCTGCCGACCCACTCCTGGAGGGTCGTTTCGTCGATGGTCGGGTCCATTCAGGCCTCCTGGAAATCGGAACCGAACTCGCGTCTGATCGCCCTTGTGTGCGATCCGACGGTCGGGACCGTCCCCGATCGGGCGGCCGACTCGCCGAGGCGACGGACCGGGTGGGCGGGGATGGACACGTCGACACCGCTGCTGGACTCGACCTCTCGCCGTCGCAGGGCGGCATGGCCGGAGAGATCCGAGAGTGAGCTGATCTCTCCGAACGCCAGCGACGCGTCGGCCAATCGGGCGCGAAACGTCTCGGACGAGAGGGCCCGGATGATGGTGCCCAGCTCGGACTCCATGTCCTGTCGATGCCGGACGCGGAGATCGTTCGTCGCGAAACGCGGATCTTGGACGAGGTCTGGGTGGCCGAGCACGTCCGAGCAGAGTCGTTGCCACTCGCGTTCGTTCTGGATCGAGACCAGTGTGAGGGCGCCGTCAGAGGACTCGTACGCACCGTACGGGGCGATGGACGGATGCCGAAGGCCTTCGCGGGTGGGTCCGCCGTCGCCGTACTCCTCGTGGACCAACGGGACGGTCATCCATTCCGCGGCCACGTCGAACAGCGACACCCGCACGGCGCTTCCCTCGCCCGTGGTCGCCCTCAGAAGCAGCGCCTCGAGGATCGCTGCGTGAGCGGTCATGCCGGCTCCGATGTCGCAGACCGACACACCGATGCGGCCCAGTTCACCGCGCCCACCGGAGATGGCGACGAGGCCCGACTCCGCCTGGACGAGGAGGTCGTAGGCCTTCTTCGACGCGAGCGCGGGGTCCTCCCCGTAGCCGGAGATGTCACAGGTGATCAGCCATGGATGATCCGTACGAAGTCGTTCGCTGCCGAAGCCGGCCCGGTCCAACGCGCCCGGGGCGAGGTTCTGGACGAAGACGTCGGCTGCGCCGATCATCCGCTCGAGGAGCCGGGCGTCAGCCGGATCCTTGATGTCGAGAACGACCGATTCCTTGCCGTGGTTGAGCCATGCGAAGTAGGAGCTGTCGCCGCCGGCCGCGTGGTCGTACCCGCGGGCGAAATCCCCGCCTTCACGCTCGATCTTGATGACGCGTGCCCCCGCGTCCACGAGGCGCGACGTACACATCGGCGCGGCTACCGCCTGTTCGACCGCGACGACGGTGATTCCTTCGAGGGGCTGGCCCACGCATGCTCCTGGGTAGGCGGACGGTCGTGAGGTAGACAACACTGCCAGACAAGGCGATGCCTCATCGGGAGGCCGCGACGATCGGCCTCTACGGGGCCGGGACGAAAGGGAGTGCCACCCATGGCGGTGAAGTCGGTCAACCAGATGGTCGAGGAGGCAAAGGCCCAAATCGACAACATCTCGCCCGCGGAGGCACACCGTCGCGTCGACGAGGAGAACGCGGTGATCGTCGACATCCGAGACGTGCGTGAGTTGCAGCGAGATGGTGCCATTCCCGGAGCAATCCACGCCCCGCGCGGGATGCTGGAGTTCTGGGTGTCTCCAGAGTCGCCGTACACGAAGGACGAGTTCCTGGAGGACCGGGAGTTCATTCTCTGCTGTGCGGCGGGTGGTCGCTCGGCGCTCTCGACCCTCACGCTGCAACAGATGGGACTGGAGAAGATCAGTCACGTCGAGACCGGGTTCGGCGGTTGGCGCAACGACGGAATGCCGGTGTCGGATTACGACACCTGGAAGGCCTCCCGGGGGAGCTGAGCGCTCAGGGTGCGAGCACCCCGAGCCCGGTGATCAGCACGACCGTGAGCCCGACGATGGTCTGACGGACCCCGAGCACCGCGGCGCGGGCCACGGGGCGGCGGCCCGTGACGCGTTGGTAGGCGATCACTCCAAGGATCGCCACCGCCCCGACGACCGCCTCACCGTGGAGCGCAACGGCCGTGGCCGCCACTGCGATCGCTGCCGCGTCGCCGGCCAGGACCGTCCTCGGCGCCGGCGGCCTTCCGTGGAGTCGCATCACCTGATCTCGCACGAACGGGATTGCGGTGAGCACCCGTGCGGCGAGCACGAACCAGAGCGCGACGGCGAGCCGGCCGGGCTCCCCGGACGCAAGGACGATCATCGCCGTGACCGCGCTCACGCCGACGGCGCCCGCCAGTTCCGGGGTGAGGCGCCGACTCCGGGACCGCATGTCGAACCACAGCTCCACCGCGATGAGTGGAGCGGCCGCCGCGGCGGCCCACCACATCCGGTTGTCGCCGGATGCGGCCGCGCCGATCGCACAGCCGGCGAGAAGCAGGGCTTCTCCTGTGAGTATGCGGCGGGCGAGGGACGTGCGTTCCAGATCCCGGCCCCGGCGTCGGTCGACGAGAGTCATCCGGAGAGGCGTGCGGGCGAGGAACGCGAGCAGCGCCCCGATGCCGAGTAGTGCTCCCGCGGGCGACGGAGCCACGAGCAGGCCCAACAGGACCGGTTCCAGGGTGAGTCCCCAACCGCCGTGTTCGTTCGGAATCGCCACCGAACGCCACGACGCCCGCTCCCGCGGCGCGTCGGTTCGGCTCGTCATGGGGTGACCTCTGAGGCCACAGCCACCAGCTCGGCGAGAGAGATGTGGAGCTGGTCGGCGATCAGGCCGGGTTCGGGTACCAGCGCGGGGCAGGCCATGAGGCCGAAATCCATCGTCGAGGCATCGGAGACGATGCTGATGTTCAGTCCCGAGCCGAGCATCAGGGGCCCCATCGGATAGAAGGCCTCGATGCGGGCGCCGGCCACGTACAGGTCCATGGGAGGGCCGGGAACGTTCGAGATGATCAGGTTGAAGACCGGCGGGGTTCGTTCGTCGAGACCGGCGGAGGTCCACGCTCGAGCCGCCGCGGCCATGAACGCCGGCGGTAGGGCGTCAGTGGCGTTCAGCTCGTGGTGACGGGTCAACTCGTTGCGGACGTCTTTGCCGCGGGTACTGCTCTCGTGGATGGCGCGCAACCGGTCGACGGGGTCCTCCTGCTCGGTGGCCAGCGAGCAGAACATCGCCGCCACGTGGGTACCGATCGCATCCTGGGTCTCGGGCCCACGGACCGAGACCGGCACTTGGGCCACCAGCGGCTCCTCGGGCAGCTCATCGGAGGCCAGCAGGTAGTGGCGCAGGGCGCCGCTGCTGACCGCCAGCACCACGTCGTTCACCGTCACCCCGAACGCGTCCTTGACCGCCTTGATCTCATCGAGTGAGAGTTCGGCGGCCGCGAATCGGCGCTCTGGTGTGAGCCGCCCGTTCAGCGGCGTTCGGGGAGCGGTCATGGGCGATGCAGCCGGCGTGTCGCCCATGAGATTGCGGCCCATCGCCATTCCCTGCCGGACCAGCTGTCGGGCCAGTCGTCCGGCCCGGAGCGGCCAGGACGCTGCGTTGACCGCACCGAGCGCGACTCGATCGGCGACTGATGGCGCGGGCTCGGGCTCGAAGGGAGGGGGCTCGGGGAGGGGTGTGGGATCGCGTTCGAGGTCGTAGAGCAGGGTCATCATGTCCGACCCGGACGCCCCGTCGATGATCGAGTGGTGGATCTTCATGAGCAACGCGGCTCGACCCTCGGCGAGGCCCTCGATGAACCAGAGGTCCCACAGTGGGATGCTTCGATCCACCTTCTCCGACACGAGATCTCCCACCAGCTCGCCCAGCTCGGCGTCTCCTCCCGGAGCGGGTACCGCGATGTGCTTGACGTGGCGCTCGAGGTCGAAGTCGGGGTCGTCGATCCAGATCGGCCGCTCGAGCCCGAGATGGGTGGGGTCCTCGAGCACCTTCCAGCGGAGCTGCGGGACGCGGTGGATGCGCCTCCGCAGCTGATCGACGACCTCGTCGAAGCTGAAGCGGTCGGAGTCGGTCGGATCCACGATGACCAGCATCGAGATGTGGAAGTGCCACTCCGGGAGCTCGCCGTAGAGGAAGGCCGCGTCCGGTCCCGGTACCTGCCGGATCATCCCGTTCCCCGGATGCCGTCGGGCGGGAGCGGTGCGTAGCCGAGTTCGATCCGGCGCTGGACGTCGAGGCAGGCGTCGGTGACCTTCCGGCCGAAGTCGGGATCGATGCAGCTGACATGGCCACCGCCGATGCGGCTGATGTGGGCGCCAGGAATCGCCATCGCCATCTTCAGCTGGGCCGTCGGCGACACCGCAGAGTCGGTTTCGGTGACGATGACGCTGCTCGGCACGTCGATCTCTTCGATCCAGTGCTTGGCGCTGTAGTTGGCGAGCGCATGGGCGGCCTCGATGACCGTGCGGGTGCTCAGCTTCCCCATCTCACGCCGGCCCCATTCGGCCAGCTCGCGGGGACGTTCGCGAGGCTCGGTTGACGTGTTGAGGGCCTTCGCCATGAGCGAGGGGACACGAGCGGCTTCTTCCCCGATTCGGGTCCCGGCCGCGGCAACGAGGAGCGCGGAGGCGGCGTAGCGGTGCCGGTTGCCGGCGAGGAACTCGGCGCCGGTGGCGACCAGGACCAGCCCGCTCACCAGCTCCGGATTGCGCCGCCACAGGAGTTGGGCGATCGGGCCGCCCATCGAGTAGCCGACGGCGATGACCGGCCCGGTACCCATCTCCTCGAGGGCGACGGCCGCATCATCGGCACAGTCGGCGAGCCGGAACCGGCGCCGTGAGCGGATCCCGCGGCCATGGCCGCGATGGTCGATCGAGATGACGTTGAAGTGCTCGGCGAGCGGCTCGAAGCAGCGATACCAATTCAGCGCGCCACTGGCGAGCAGGCCATGGAGGAGGAGCACGGTCGGCGCGTCGTCGGGGCCGGGCGCGTGCCGGACGAACGTGGTGCCCCGGCCCGGGAGTTCGAGGCGGGTGCCGAGGGGCACCACCGCGCCTTCCGGAATGTGGGTGTCGGGAAGCATGGGAGGACCCTCGCTCACGACTCGAACATAGAGGGCGTTCGCCCCGGAGCGTAGGGAACAAGGGCCCCACCGCCTCGGGTTGCGTCGCCTACGATCCCGCCCATCGAGACGACCACGGGCTCTGGAGGACCGCCGGCGCTGACCGACGCGGAGGAGGCGATGCTCGCCGGAGCGCGGGGTCGAGCCGTGCGACTCGCCATGGAAGTCGTGGTGCGAGCCGCCCGAGTGCTCGGAGCGCCCTTCCTGATCGAGGCCTCCATGGCCCACATCGGGAGCTGCTTCTACTCCGGGCAGGCCGGGCTGGACTTCGCCGAGTTCCTCCTCGAAGAACGGGCTCGATTCGCGGTGCCGACCATGACCAACGTAGGCCTGGTCGATTTGCTCCATCCGGACCTGCGGCCCGCACACGCAGCGCCCGAGGAGATCGAAGGGGCTCGCCGGCTCATGGAGATCTACGAGGCGCTCGGGTGTGATGTGGTGTGGACGTGTGCGCCGTACCAGTCGCTCCGCCGCCCCGCGATCGAGGACCAGATCATCGGTTCGGAGTCGAACGCCGTCGTGTTCTACAACTCGGTGATCGGTGCCCGGACCAACAAGTACGGCGACTTTCTCGACGTCTGCGCCGCACTCACGGGTCGGGTTCCCGCGGCGGGGCTCCACACCGATGAGGGTCGTCGAGGCGCGGTCGTCTTCGACTGCGGCGCCCTCCCCGCGACCCTCCTCGATCTCGATGTCACCCATCACCTGCTCGGATTGGTGGTCGGTCAGCGGACCGGTGCCTGTGTGCCGGTGCTGACCGGCCTCCCACACGGCGTCACCGAAGATCAGCTCAAGGCATTCGGTGCGGCGGCAGCTGCCGCCGGCGCGGTCGAGATGTTCCACGCCGTTGGGGTGACCCCCGAGGCCCCCACCCTGGACACGGCATGCGGCGGGAGTGCGCCCGAGCAAATCGAGGCGATCAACCCGAGCGAGGTCCTCCGAGCTCGCCGTACCCTCCTCGGTGCTCCCAGCGACAGCCCGATCGGCGCGGTCTGTCTCGGCACGCCGCACTACTCCGTGAGCGAGTTCGAACGTCTCCTCGAGCTCCTCGCCGGCCGGCGGATCCATCGAGACGTCAACCTGCTGGTATCCACCAGTCGTGCGGTCCTCGCCGAGCTGGAGCTGCGGGGCTGGCGAACCGAGCTCGAGACGGCCGGGACTTCGGTGATCGTCGACACCTGCACCTACTACACGCCCAGGGTTGCGGGGATCGACGGCCCAGTCGTCACCGATTCCGCGAAATGGGCGTACTACGGGCGGGGAATGCACGACTCGCCTGTCACGTTCGCGACGACAGGGGAGTGTGTCGAGTCGGCGGTGTCGGGCCGTCTCATCGAGGACCACGGCCTCTGGGGTGCGGCGGAATGGAGCGACACATGAAGATTCGGGCCCGAGTCCTCCATCCCGGCCACGTCCGTGGTCCGGTGCTTCGCCTCACCGAACCCCTGAGTTTCTGGGGCGGATTCGATCCCGGCAACGGGACGATCATCGATCGCTCCCACCCCGACCTCGGACACTGCCTCACGGGAGCGATCGTGTTGATGTCCGGCAGTCGTGGTTCGGCCGGCACACCGGGTGCGTTGGCGGAGGCCATTCGGGTCGGCACCGCACCGTCTGCACTCATCGTCTCCAAGCCCGACATCAACCTCGCCACCGGGGCCCTCGTGGCCGAGACGCTGTACGGCACCACCTGTCCTGTGCTCCTGGTCGAGAACCGCGATCTCGACCGGCTCGCGGCCGCCGACCGGCTGACCATCACGGCGGATGGCCAGGTGACCACCGACAGCTAGCCTCTCGGGATGGCCACCGCCACTCTTCCCTCGGAGCTTCGGCTCACCCATCTGCGTCAGCTGGAGGCCGAGAGCATCCACATCTTCCGGGAGGTGGCAGCCCAGTTCGAGCGGCCGGTGATGCTCTACTCGATCGGAAAGGACTCCTCGGTCCTGTTGCACCTCGCACGGAAGGCGTTCCATCCGGGCCGGATCCCGTTCCCGCTGCTCCACGTCGACACCACCTGGAAGTTCCGGGAGATGATCGAGTTCCGTGACCGGATGGCCGACGAGATCGGCTTCGAGCTGATCGCGCACTCGAATCCGGAGGGAGTGGCCGAGGGCATCAATCCCTTCGATCACGGGTCGAAGAACTACACCGACATCATGAAGACCCAGGCCCTGAAGCAGGCGCTCGATGCGGGAGCATTCGATGCAGCCTTCGGCGGAGCCCGCCGAGACGAAGAGAAGTCCCGGGCCAAGGAGAGGGTGTTCAGTTTCCGTGACCGCCACCACCGGTGGGATCCGAAGAACCAGCGGCCCGAACTCTGGCGTCACTACAACGGGAGGGTCAACAAGGGCGAGTCCATCCGGGTGTTCCCGATCAGCAACTGGACCGAACTCGATGTCTGGCAGTACATCCACCTCGAGGACATCCCGATCGTTCCCTTGTACTTCTCGGCGCCGCGGCCCGTCGTGGACCGGGACGGGGTGCCGATCATGGTCGATGACGATCGCTTTCGTTTCGAGCCCGACGAGGAAGCGTCGATCCGCTCGGTCCGATTCCGAACCCTCGGCTGCTACCCCTTGTCGGGAGCCGTCGAGTCCACCGCCGCCACGCTCCCCGACATCATCCAGGAGATGCTGCTCGCCACCCGATCGGAGCGTGAGGGCCGAGTGATCGACTACGACCAGTCGGGTTCGATGGAAGAGAAGAAGCGCGAGGGGTACTTCTGATCATGTCCCACCGCTCAGAGCTGATCGCCACCGACATCGAGGCCTACCTCGCAGAGCACGAGAGGAAGGACCTCCTCCGCTTCCTCACTTGCGGGTCGGTCGACGACGGGAAGTCGACGCTCATCGGTCGCCTTCTGCACGATTCGAAGATGATCTACGAGGACCAGCTGGCGAGCCTCGAAGCGGACTCGAGTACCCAGGGCACGACCGGCGACGAGATCGATCTCGCCCTCCTGATGGATGGGCTCAAGGCAGAGCGGGAGCAGGGCATCACCATCGACGTCGCGTACCGCTACTTCTCGACGGCGCGCCGCAAGTTCATCATCGCCGACACACCGGGTCACGAGCAGTACACCCGCAACATGGTGACCGGGGCGTCGACGTGCCAACTCGCGATCATCCTCGTCGACGCCCGCCACGGGGTGCTGGCTCAGACCAAACGCCACAGCTTCATCGCCGCCCTCCTCGGGATCCGCAACGTCGTGGTGGCGATCAACAAGATGGATCTGGTCGATTGGTCACGGCAACGGTTCGAACAGATCCGTCAGGAGTACCGTGACTTCAGCAAGGGGCTCGACCTCGGCGACCCCTACTTCCTCCCGATGTCGGCACTGTTGGGCGACAACGTGGTGGAGCGGGGCGACAACCTCGAGTGGTTCGAGGGTCCTCCGCTCATGGAGCATCTGGAGACGGTCGATGTCGAGCACGGGATCGATCTCGAACGATTCCGGATGCCGGTGCAGACCGTCGTTCGGCCGAATCTGGACTTCCGCGGTTTCGCCGGCACGATCGCCTCGGGCGTGATCCGTCCCGGCGACGAGGTGGTCTCGCTGCCCTCTGGAGTGGGATCCACGGTCGCTCGCATCGTGGCCTTCGACGGTGACCTCGAGGTGGCAGGCCCTGGCCGCGCCGTCACGATCACACTCGATGACGAGATCGACGTCAGCAGGGGTGATCTGCTGGTGAAGACGGACTCGCCACCGCTCCGGGCCCACGAGATCGATGCGATGGTCGTCTGGATGGCCGAGGAGGAACTCGAACCGGGCCGTCAGTACCTGCTCCAGTCGGCCAACGGCATCAGCAACGCCGTCGTGACCGCGATCCACCATCGGGTGGACGTGAACACCCTCGACGAGGAGTCGGCCGGGGCCCTGGCGCTGAACGACATCGCCCTGTGCACCATCAGCTCGGACCGGGAGCTGCTGTTCGACCCGTACCCCGTCAACCGGGACACGGGATCGTTCATCCTCGTCGACCGGCTCACCAACGCGACCGCCGGCGCGGGGATGATCGAAGGGGAGGCGTCCTCGTGGGACCGCAGCCCGGACGCGGGACTGGTCCGCCAGGTGTCGGGTATCAGTTCGAAGGAACGGGCGATCCGCTTCGGCCAGCAGCCGTGCACGGTCCTGCTCACCGGTCTCACCGCGGCGGGGAAGTCCACGCTCGCCACCGAACTCGAGCGTCAGCTCTTCGATCGCGGAAAGGTGGCCGTCCGCCTCGACGGGGAGAACATCCGCCTCGGTATCAGTCGAGATCTCGGATTCAGCGCCCAGGAACGATCGGAGAACCTGCGTCGGGTGTCCGAAGTCGCCCGCCTGCTGAACAACCAGGGGATCATGGCGATCGCCGCGCTGGTGGCTCCGAACCACGACGTCCGTGGAAGAGCGCGGGACCTGCTGTCTCCGGAACGCTACGTCGAGGTCTTCGTGGACACTCCCATCGAGGTCTGTCGTGAACGCGACGCACACGGGATGTACGAGGCCGCCGACCGAGGTGACATCCCCATGTTCCCGGGAGTCTCGGCCACCTATGACCGTCCGACCGACGCCGACCTCCGCGTCGACACGTCGGCACAGTCGGTCGAAGAGTGTGTCGAAGAGATCATCACGTTGCTCTCCGCCCGCGGGTTCCTCCGTGGCTGACGGGCCGGTCTCCCAGAACATCGTTCGAGCGGAAGGACGCGTCGACCCCGAGACGAGAGCAGAGACCTTCGGTCACGGCGCCTTCACCGTGTGGTTCACCGGACTGTCGGGCTCTGGCAAGTCCACCCTCGCCTTCGCGGTGGAAGAGGCCCTCGTGCGCCGAGGCGTGGCGGCCTACGTACTCGACGGTGACAACATCCGATTCGGCCTGAACCGGGATCTGGGCTTCTCGCCGGAGGATCGCACCGAGAACATCCGCAGGATCGGTGAGGTCTGCCGGCTGTTCCAGGACGCCGGTCTGATCGTCCTCACCGCATTCATCTCGCCGTACCGCGCCGACCGGGACCAGGTTCGAGCGCTCCACCCGGCCGGACGGTTCCTGGAGGTGTTCGTCGACACGCCGATCGACGTCTGCGAAGCACGCGACGTGAAGGGGCTCTACGCCAAGGCTCGCGCGGGCGAGATCCCCGACTTCAGCGGAATCTCCGCTCCCTACGAGTCTCCGCTGGACCCCGAAGTCACGATCGACACTTCGCAGTCGCTCGAGCTCTGTGTGGCTGCGATCCTGGCTGCCTTGGACGTCGACGCCTGACCACGGCGGTCGGCTAGCGTTCCGCCAGCACGATCGGGGGGTCCGTTGGCACAGCCGAACATTCTGCTGATCATGGCCGATCAGCTCGCTCCACATTTCACCTCGACGTATGGCCATCCGGTCGTGAAGACGCCCCACCTCGACGCTCTCGCGGCTCGAGGGGCCCGGTTCGACGCGGCGTACTGCAACTCGCCGCTGTGCGCGCCCGCTCGGTTCAGTTTCATGGCCGGACGCCTGGTGAGCGCCATCAAGGCCTTCGACAACGCCTCGGAGTTCCCTGCCGCGATTCCGACGTTCGCCCACCACCTGCGTCGTCTCGGCTATCGCACGTGCCTCAGCGGGAAGATGCACTTCGTCGGACCCGATCAGCTCCACGGGTTCGAGGAGCGCATCACCACCGACGTGTACCCGTCCGATCACGCCTGGACTCCCGACTGGGAACGGCCGTTGGAACGGATCGACAAGTGGTACCACAACATGGATTCGGTGAAGGAGGCAGGCGTGGCCGCCACCACCTTCCAGCTGGAGTACGACGAGGAGGTCGCGTTCTCCACGAAGCGGCGCCTCTTCGACTTCGCAAAGCAGGGCGACACCCCGTTCTGCATGGTCGCCAGCTTCATCCATCCGCACGATCCGTATGTCGCGAGGCCGGAGTTCTGGGATCTCTACGACCCGGCTGAGATCGATCTCCCGGAGTCGCCTCGTGCCGACGATCCTCATTCGGTGCGGGTTCGGCGGGGCATCGAGGCCGACGTCACCGCGTTGAGCGATGACGAAGTGCGGCGGGCTCGCCACGCCTACTACGCCAACGCCTCCTACGTCGACAGCAAGATCGGTGAACTGGTCCAGACGCTCCGGGAGGCCGACCTCTACGACGACACGGTGGTGATCTTCACCGGGGATCACGGCGACATGCTCGGGGAACGTGGGCTCTGGTACAAGATGACCCTCTTCGAGCACTCGGTCCGCGTGCCTCTCGTGATGGCCGGCCCGGGCATCGAGCACCGCAGGATCTCCGAACCCTGCTCGTTGGTGGACCTCCTCCCGACCATGGTCGACCTCGCGTCGGGAGTCGACGGCTGGCCCGACCTCGGTGCCCCGGTCGATGGACGGTCCTTGCTGCCGGTCGCGGCCGGTGGAGTGGAGGACCCCGACGCCACAGCGATCGCGGAGTACTGCGCCGAGTGTGCATCGCATCCGATCTTCATGATCCGGCGAGGCCGCTTCAAGTACGTGGCGTGTGAGGCGGACCCGCCCCAGCTCTACGACCTCGACGCCGATCCCATGGAGGTCACGAACCTCGCGGGTGAGGCTGCGTACGCCGAGGTCGCGTCCACGTTCGCTGCGGAGGTCGGGGCTCGCTGGGACGCTGCCGTTCTGCGCGAGGAGGTCCTCGCCTCGCAGCGGGCCAGACGGTCGGTATACGAGGCGATGCAGCACGGCGCCAGGACCGACTGGGACCACCAGCCCCGCCGTGACGCGTCGGAGGA
>CAYFLT010000075.1:5954-7407 GCA_964344055.1 uncultured Candidatus Nemicrothrix sp. | reverse complement strand
TCCGCGATCACATGGACTGTACCGTCGCGGCGGCCACCACTCGCTACCCGCCCCTGCCGACCCAACGAGCGAGGTCGTGAGCAGCATCGGACCCGACAGGATCGGCGAGGTCGCGGCCGGCTTCGACCCGGATCCGGCCCGGTCCCGATCGCTGGGTGCCGCCGCATACGTCGAGCCCGAGTGGCATCCGTTCGAGCAGCGGTCGATCATCGCCCGGTCGTGGCAGTGGGTCTGCCATGTCGAACGGCTTCGGGCGCCCGGCGCCTACGTGGCGGTGGAGATCGCCGGCCGGCCGGTGGTGGTGATTCGAGACCGGGACGAGCAGCTTCACGCGTTCTACAACGTCTGCAAGCACCGGGCCCACGAGCTGGTGCAGGGGAGCGGGCATCTCTCACGCTTCGTCTGCCCGTATCACGCGTGGATCTTCGATCTGGATGGTCGGCTGGTCACGGCGCGCCACACCGAGCACCTCGTGGACTTCACCGTCGACGGGGTCTGCCTGGATGCCGTACGAGTAGAGGAATTCTCCGGGTTCGTCTTCGTCAACCTCGACTCCGACGCGAGTTCGCTCGCGGACGAGAGCGGGGAGCTGGCAGCCGAGATCGCGAAGTGGGCACCCGACGTCGCGGACCTGACGTTCGCCCACCGTCTGACCTACGAGATCGAGTCGAACTGGAAGAACGTGGTCGACAACTTCCTGGAGTGCTACCACTGCCACGTCGCCCACCGGGACTTCGTGTCGCTCGTCGACATGGACACCTACACGGTCTCGACCCATGGCATCTACTCGAGTCACATGGCCGAAGCCGGCCGGTCCGCGAACAGCGCCTACGCGGTGGATGAGGCAACCGTGCGGGACCACGCGGTCTGGTGGCTCTGGCCGAACACGTGCATGATGCGCTACCCCGGCCGCGGGAACTTCATCATCTTGCACATCATCCCGGTCGGCCCGAACCGAACCTTCGAGACCTACGATTTCTTCCTCGAAACACCCGAGCCGACCGATGACGAACTCGACGCGATCCGCTACATCGACGACGTTCTGCAGCCCGAGGACATCGCGATCGTGGAAAGCGTCCAGCGGGGGATGAGCACCCCCGCATTCGACTCCGGCCGCATCGTCCACGACCCCGGCGGGTCCGGACTGTCCGAGCATGCGGTTCACCACTTCCACGGGCTGCTGCTCGACGCCTACCGACGGGCGTCCGACTGATGGGATCGCGGCTCGCGGGGAAGACGGCGGCCGTCACCGGGGGAGCGGGCGGCATCGGCCAGGCCATCTGTCGACGGTTCGCCGACGAAGGTGCCGAAGTCGTCGCCTTGGATCCGGCCGACCCGTTCGAGATCGCCGCAGCGGCGGCCTCCGACATCGCGCGCCTGTCCGGTGTCGAGCGTCACGACATCGCGGTCACCCTCGGCAGCGGCTGGGGCCGCGCCGCCGAGCTCATCGGCG
>CAYFLT010000075.1:0-5944 GCA_964344055.1 uncultured Candidatus Nemicrothrix sp. | reverse complement strand
TCGAGATCGGCCCCGGCGTTCGGACCGTTCGCCTCGACGTGACCGACGAGGAGGCCGTGTCGGCGGTTTTCGCAGAGCTGGCCGATGCCTGGTCACAGCTCGACGTGCTGGTCAACGCGGCCGGCGTCGAGATCGAGAAGACGATCGAACACACGACACTGGCCGAGTGGAATCGAGTGTTTGCGGTGAACGTCACCGGGATGTTCCTCGCCTCGAAGCAGGCACTGCCGCTCCTTCGTGCCTCGGGGAACGCGAGCGTCATCAACTTCGGCTCCTACGACGGCTTCATCGCCGATCCCGGGCTGGCGGCGTATTGCGCGAGCAAGGGCGCGGTGCACGCGCTCACGCGGGCGATGGCCGTCGATCACGGCCCTGAGGGCATCCGGGTCAACGCGATCTGTCCCGGCTATGTCGACACGCCGATGCTCCAGAGCTTCTTCCAGGACAGCGGCGACATCGAGTCGCTCCAGACCGCCGTGCGGGAGGTTCACCCGAGCCGTACCTACGGCACGCCGACCGACGTGGCGAACCTCGCGTCGTGGCTGGCGTCCGACGAGGCCCGCTACGCCAACGGTCAGCTCTGGGTGCTGGACGGTGGACTGACGGCCCAGGTCCAGCAGATGCACCTCTGAAGCCCGCCGATCTCAGATCTCGACCGCGGAGTCGAGCACCGCTCTGATCACCGCCAGATCGTCGTCCGACAGGGGCTGGAGGTGGGTGATGACGAGCTCCGCGTCGACGGTCGCATGGTTGCCCCACAGCACGGGCACGCCGGCGACCACGGCGATCTGGGTGTCGGGAAAGTTGCTGCTCAGATCGATCGGCTCGGCTTCGTCACACAGCCCTGGGATGTCGCAGGGCCCACCCAGTGGTGACGGCGTTCCGATGGTGATCTCCAGCTGGTAGCCGTTCTTGAACACGGTGAAACCGTCCAGCCCCCCGATCGCCTGATCGAGGACCCGGCACTGATACTCGTCGGGCGCGGTGACCGCCAACCCGACCACCTCGGACGCACACTCACCGATCGACACGACGTCGTCGATCTCATCGAGAGCGTCGGCCACTTCATCGGGGAGGTCCTCGGTGTCCAGATCGGGTTGTCCGATGATGTCCGCAGCGTCGTCATCGTCGGGGGCTTCGGTCCCGTCGTCGGCGGGATCGGCGTCGTCGTCGGAACCATCATTCCCAGCGGAGCCGACGTCGGTTCCGTCATCCCCGGAGGCGTCGTCACCGGAGCCACTGTCGTCGTCGGACGACTCGTCGGCGCCGTCATCGGCGGCTACAACGCCTTCTTCGCTTGTGTCGTCACCGCCGCACGCGGCGCTGAACAGCACCACGCTGAAGAGCACGAGGAAGAGGGATCGAATCCGGAGCATCGGGGGGCCTCCGTTGGTTCACGCCGTTCGGCGCACCCTATTCGCCCTCACGCGGCGTGGTCGAGCCCGAGACGCGTGTTTCAGGTGAGCACGGCTCGGAGGGCGTCGAGGCGCGACTCGTTGACCCGGAACCACGCCCACTTCCCACGCTGCTCACGGTGCAGGATTCCCGCCTTCACCAGCTGACTCAGGTGATGGCTCACCGTGGGTTGGGACTTGCCGAGCAGGGCCGGGAAATCACACGCACAGCCCTCACCGGCAGTGGCGATGATGCTGATGAGCCGCAGTCGCGCCGGATCGGCCAGGGCCTTCAGCACGGCGGCGAGCTCCACGGCTTCGTGGTCCTCGAGGGTGTCCGCCGAGAGTGGGGAGCAGCACAGCTCTTGCATACCCCACAGGCTACCGGCTCCATCGATGATGATCGATGTGTGGGGATCGAGTACCGCATCCGGCACTAGTGGGAACCCCGGACCAAAGGGATGACCGTCGCCGAGCCGATGACACTCGTCGTGAGCGCGACGAGCACCGCGGCGGAGTACCCGATCTCGTCGACGAAGACTCCTGCGATCGGGGGGCTCACCAGCGCGCTGATCCCCGCGGCGGTGTACAACGATCCCAGCACCCCGCCGAGCCCTTCCATCCCGAAGCGCTCGGCCGCGACCGCTGGTCCGAGCGCGATCACCCCTCCGTAGCCGAAGCCGAGCACGATCGCGTAGGTCACGAGGATGACGTACCGATCGCCGGCACCGAGCCACAGGACGTGGCTGAAGGCCATCACGGTGACCGAGAACAGGTAGAGCTTGATGGTCGGTACCCGATCGGCGAGACCCCCGAGACCAAGCCTTCCCGCCACACTTGCGCCGCCGATGATCCCCACCAGGGACGCAGCCGCCACCTCGCCGATTCCCTCGCTTTCCGCGTAGTCCACCACGAAGACGAACGGGATGAACAGGCCGAACGTGGCGAAGAGGGTGCCGACGTAGAGGATCGCGAAATCGGAACGACGCAGCAGCTCCCGAAGAGGCTGAGGCGCATCGGCGTTCACCGCGGCCGGTCCTCTCGCCACGACGAACGACGCCGCGACCAGCAGTGCGCCGCCGCCGAGTCCGAAGATCACGTAGGTGGTGCGCCACGAAGTCGCCGAGATCAGGCGGGCCGCCACCGGGTTCCCGAAGAGTGTGCCGAGCCCGATGCCGGCGACGGCGATCCCCAGCGCGGCACCGCGGCGACGGTCGAACCAGCCGCCGACGACCGCAACCATCGGCACATACGCGCAGGCGATGGCGAAGCCGACACCGATCCCGTAGCTGAGATACCCGAGCCAGATCGTTGGCACCGCCGCAGTGGCGAGGAGTCCGAAGCAGAGCGACGCCGCCGCGGTCAGCATCACCGGCCGAGGGCCCACCCGGTCGACCCAGCGGCCCGTATAGGGCGCGGCCATGAACGACAGACAGATCGTGAGGGAGAAGAACAGGGCGGTGGCGGAGCTGCTGGCATCGAACGACTCGGCCATCGACGAGAAGAACGCACCGAAGCTGTAGGCCACGCTGTAGACCGCGAACATGCCGGTGGCGGCGGCCGCGGCGACCGCCCAGCTACGCGGGGAATCGAGACGAGGGTCGGCGGTGGTCACCGCCGGGAACCTAGCTGGCAGTCTCGAGCGACCCCTGATCCCGCGCCAGGTCGCGGTAGCGGAGCCATTCGCGGGACTCGAAGTCGTACACCTTGCAGGCACGGGTCGAGCGGAGGTAGTGCGAGAGCCGGATCGGCCGTTCGTCCACATCGTCCGGGAAGGCTGCCGAGATGGCCCGGGCGGCCTCCGGGAGCCGGTAGCAGGGGATCCTCATGTCCACGTGATGGGGCAGGTGAACCATGATCCAGTGGAAGAAGAGATCCCAGCCGGGCGGGCCCCACAGCACGGTGGTGCCCTCCACTTGGCCTCGGTAGCGGTTCCACTCCTTGCGCGGCCACCACTTGATGTCGGGCGCGATGTGGTGGACATAGACCACCCAGCCGATGACCTGGCAGAAGAGCAGGAACGGGATCACCACGACCTTCGTCCACAGCCACAGGCCTGCGAGACCACTGGTGAGCAACGCCGCCGCGAGCGTGGCCGCGACGAAGAGGTTGACGAGCATCTGGTCGCGTCGCATCGCCCGCCGCCAGCGGGCCGGCTTCGGGAAACGAAGCATCTTCTGCCACCAGACGACCCGGAGGTAGTAGACCCCAGAGCCGAGCGGGCCCCACTCCAGGCGGTGAAGGAGGCGTCCGAATCGTCCGAGGGAGTGGTACTCATCCACCGTGAGCGGCTGCCAGACGAAGTCCACGCCCTGCCGCAGTGTGTGCCCGTGATGAACCCGGTTGTGTCCGAAGATCCACACCTCGGCCGCGTGAAGCGACGGCAACATCGTCACCCTGGCGATGAGGGCGTTCAGCCGAGGCGAATCGAAGAACGCCTCGTGGGCGGCGTCGTGGCCGAGCACGAACAGGCCAGAAACGGCCAGCCCGGCGAGCAGCCACAACGGAACCAGCAGCAAGGGGTTGTCGGTGGCGACGAGTCCCCAGATCGCCAACCCGTAGATGGCGAAGTCACGAGCGACCAAACCGAGCCCTCGCACGGTCGATCGCTGGTAGCAGTGATCGGGAATCACGTCGAGCACCGGCTTCAAGCCGGTGGGCTTGCCGGAATCGGCCGCATCAGCGGGCGTGAGCGTCAGACCGGAAGCGGCCATCGAGTCTCCTCGGGTCGGGCGAAGGCGAACATCTCGATCGGGCTCAATCGGCCGACCGGGCTCGTGAGGTGGATGAAGGCTCGGCGATCAGAATCTGCCGGTGGCCGCGGGATCCGACGTGACGAGGGATGAGCATCGAGGGGACGGTTGTCACCTGCTCGGCACGGATGGTTCCCACTGGACCTACCTTCACCTAAACTACCGGACGCGCCCGGCCGGCGGTGCCAGCCTGCCGGACGGCAGGCTGGCACTCTAGGGCCCTTGGTCCCTAGGTGTGCGCCTTACCGGCGAGTAATTCGCGAGCGGCGGGAGTGCTGGCTCAGTTCGAGCCGTCGCGGGGCCAGTCTTCGGCCGCAGCGAGCAACTCGTCACGGAAGTCCGGATGTGCGATTCCTGCGATCGCCCGGGCGCGCTCACGAACCGTCAGACCCTGCACCTCGGCGGCGCCGTACTCCGTCACGATCACATCGACCTGATGACGGGGCGTCGTGACGAGATCCCCACGCTCCGGGCGAGCGGAGATCCGCGACCGCCGCTCGCCGTCGAGATCGAGCGTCGACGGGAGGCAGATGAGGGAACGGTCCGAGAGTTCGTAGCCGCCACCGGCGGTGAAGTCCTCGTGGCCGCCGATGCCGGAGAACTGGCGACCATGGATGGTGTCGGCGATCACCTGACCGGCGAGATCGATCGCCAGCGCACCGTTGATCGTGATCATCTCCCGGTTGCGGCTGATCAGCTCCGGCGAGTTCACGACGGTCACCGGAAGGAACCGCACCGACTCCTCTCCGTCGAGCCACTCGTAGAGCTCGGCCGCGCCGGCGGCGAACGTGGTCACCGAAAACCCGTCGAACACACCCTTGTGATCGTTGGTGACCTTTCCGGCCTTGCACAGCTTCATCAGGCCGGTCGTGAACATCTCACTGTGGATTCCGTAGCCGCCGCCCTCACCTTCGGCCAGCATCGTCGCCACCGAATTCGGGACACCGCCGATACCGGTCTGCAGGGTCGCCCCGTCCGGCACGAACGTGGCCGCATGTCCCGCGATCGCCTCCTCGACGTCGGTCGGCGGCGGTTCGTCGAGGATGAACGGGGTGGCGTCACTCTCGACGATCACATCGACGTCGTCCACGTGCAGGGCGTGCCGATGGTGGGGGAGCAGGCCGTGCGTCCGCGGAAAGTGGGGACTGGTCTCGACCACGCAGAGCCGCTCGGGATCGGCTGCCGCCCGCTGGAGCTCGTCCACAGACGCACCCGCGTGGAGCGACAGACTCATCCAGCCGTCCGCATCAGGAGGCGCCGCGATCGTGCTCATCACCCGTGGTGCGAGCCTCTCGAGGATCGGCCCGAACCGGCGGAAGTCGGCCGGCACGAATTCGATGTTCGCACCACCGGCCAGGAGGAATCGCTCCGCCGGGCCATAGAAGCCGCTCCGGTAGTGCACACCGGGCCGCATGAAGACCTCATAGAGGTCCGGGAGCAGGGCTCCGAAGATCTCCAGCTGATCGAACGACTCCCGACTACCGAGGGCATGCAAGAACTTGCCCGGAACCCCCGGACCGAGCGGAACGGCGAGCGAATCGGATGGACGGATCAGGTCGGCCGCGGCCGACGGATCGACGACGAGGGGCGCACTGGTTCCCATACGACAACTGTCTCCACTGGGCACGATCCGAGCGAGAGTCCAAGGACTGTTTTGTTGCTGCGGGCTCGCGACACCTGCGGTGTCGCTCGCCTCGCAGACGGTCGGCCCTGCGGTGTCGCTCGCCTCGCAGACGGTCGGCCCTGCGGTGTCGCTCGCCTCGCAGACGGTCGGCCCTGCGGTGTCGCTCGCCTCGC
>CAYFLT010000074.1:0-22005 GCA_964344055.1 uncultured Candidatus Nemicrothrix sp. | reverse complement strand
GAACCCCCCGACCCTGAGGGTTCGGGAGGTTCCGATGTCTCGCGACATCACATTGTGCGCGAGGGGGGACTTGAACCCCCACACCCTTACGGGCACAGGCACCTGAAGCCTGCGCGTCTGCCAATTCCGCCACTCGCGCGTGGCATGAACACCGAAGTGAACGTTCTGCCAAGACTACCGCGGCCCTCTTCGAATCCGTCACGGCATTAGCCTCTACACCGTGGGCCTACGATCCGTGGAACGACGCCTGGAACGCTTCGTCGAAGGCACTGTCGGGCGGTTCTTCCGCGGCGGGGTGCGGCCGGTCGAGATCAGCCACCGAATCGGCCGTGAGATGGCCGATTCACGTTCCGTCGGGGTGAAGGGTCAGCCGGTCGTGGCCAACCACTTCTCGGTCCTGTTGTCCTTCACCGATCTCGAGCGTTTCGCGGACGTCCAGGAGTCCCTCACCCGCGAGCTCTGCGACGCCGCCCGCGAGACTGCGAAGGACGAGGGCTGGGTCTTCATGGGCCCCGTCCAGGTGGAACTCGACGCCGACCCCGGCCTGCGGGGCGGCGCACTGGCAGTGCGGGCCCGCATGAAGGAGGCCGATGGCGGTGTCGGTGTGCTGCATCTGGCCACGGGTCAGCAGATCGTGCTCGGCGAGTACGTCATGACCCTCGGTCGGCTGCCCGAATGCACGCTCACCTTCGACGACCCCAACGTGAGCCGGGAACACGCCGACATCCGACCTGACGGCGACGGCTTCGTGCTGGCCGACCGGGGCTCCACCAACGGCACCACGGTCAACGGAGTACGGGTGACCCAGCACCGGCTGGCTGACGGCGACCAGGTGGCGCTGGGTGCCACCACCACGTTCGAGTTCAGGGCCGGCTGACGGTCTGCGACACGGCCGGCTCGGGTGGCGGAAGTAGGATCGAAGGGACCGTGTCGGACCAAACTCTGATCATCCTGCGGATCTGCCTCCTGGCGCTCGTGTACCTCACGTTCTTCCGCGTCCTGCGGGCGGTGTGGGTCGAGCTGAGGGCCGAGGCACCGCGTGCCCCGGTCGACCCGCTGGCCGCTCCGGTGCCGGTAGCGGCCGGAAGCGCGGCCACGGCCCCGCCGGCTCCGCAACCGGCGCCTGTCCCTGCGGTTGCGGCGGCCCCGCCCCGGCTGATGATCGTCGCGCCGTCCCACGTCGCCGGCACAAGCTATGAACTCGTCGGTGAGACCACCATCGGCCGGGCGGGTGGGTGCGCGGTGGTAATCGACGATGCGCGGGTCTCCAAGCTCCATGCCCGCGTGTTCTTCGCGGCCGGGCGGTGGGTGGTGGAGGACCTCGATTCCACCAACGGCACCCTCCTCAACGGTGAGAGCGTCACCGCGGCACAGCCGGTGCGCGCCGGGGATCGTGTCCAGATCGGCGACGTCGTGATGGAGCTCTCGTGACCACCTTCGCGGTCGGTGCCGCCACCGATGTCGGCCGGGTGCGGCGCAACAACCAGGACCACTATCTCGTGTCCGATCCGGTCTTCGTCCTTGCCGACGGGATGGGTGGGCACAGTGGCGGCGAGATCGCTTCGGAGATCGCCGTCACCACCATGGCCAAGGCCGAGCACGTGGCGTCGATCGACGAGCTCATCGGATGGGTTCAGGAGGCCAACGAGCAGATCGTGGCTCGGACCCATACCGAGCCGGCGCTCCGCGGGATGGGCACGACCGTCTGCGCCCTCGTCGGTCTCTCCAACGCCGGTCCGCATCGGATCGGCATCGCCAACGTCGGCGACAGCCGGCTCTATCGACTCACCGAGGAAGGGCTTCACCAGCACACCGAGGACCACAGTCTCGTCGAGGCCCTGGTACGCGATGGTCGGCTGACCCGAGCCGAGGCCGCGAACCATCCCCAACGCAACATCGTCACCCGCGCCCTCGGCATCGACGAGAAGGTCCTGGTCGATGCCTGGGAGCTGGTGCCCATCACCGGCGATCGCTACGTCCTATGCAGTGACGGCCTTTTCGGTGAGATCGGAACCCAGGAGATCCACGAGGTGTTGGCCTCCACCGACTCCCCGCAGGCGGCGGCGGACGATCTCGTTTCCCGGGCGTGTGCGGCGGGAGGTCGGGACAACGTCACCGTCGTCATCGTCGACATCGCCGAGGCCGATTCGGTCGATGATCCACCCGAGGACCGGGTTACCGACACCCGCAAGGCCCTGCCCGACGGCGTACTCCACATCGAGCGACCCACGGCAGCCGACGACCCGATCATCGAAGGCGATCCCCATCCCGACGAGATCCGGGTCGGCACGCCGGTGCCGTTTCTCACCTGGCGTCTGGCCGCCTTCATCACCGCGGTGGTGGTCGTTCTCGCCGTGCTGTTCACGTCGATCACGATCTACGCCCGCTCGGCCTACTTCGTCGGCGTCGAGGGGGAGAATGTCGTGATCTACAAGGGGCGCCCCGGTGGGGTCCTGTGGTTCGACCCGACCCTCGAGGCCGATGTCGGCATCTCGGTGGCCGAGCTCGACCCGGGTGACCTGGAAGCGGTGAGCGACGGGCAGGAGTTCGACTCGCTCGACGAAGCCCGACGGTACGCAACGGAGCTCACGAAGCGGGCCGGCTCGGCCGATCCGTGACCTTCCCGGCGCCCAGTCGGCCCCAGATCGCCGCCCCGTACGCCGCGCTCAAGCCCCGGCGGGTCGAGGCCGGGTTGGTGGCGATGGTCGCGGTCATCGTCGTGGTGGCCTACGGGCTCGCCAGTCTCGGTGCCTCGGCGTCCATCCCGGCGAACCTCGGTCCCTTCCTCGTGTGGATGCTGGCCCTGCTCCTGCTGGCGCACGTGGCCACCCGCCGGCTCGCACCCGCGGCCGACCCGGTGATGCTGCCCGTGGCGTTCCTGTTGAACGGATTGGGCTATGTGATGATCGCCCGATTGGCGGGTGATGTGCCGGGGGGCTCGGATCTCGCAGGGCTGCAGTCGACCTGGACCGCGATCGGGGTCGCCGGGTACATCGGCACGCTCGTGATCATCCCGAGGGTCCGAATGCTCGCCGCCTATCGCTACCTCCTCGGCATTGCGGGCATGGCGTTGCTCGCCCTTCCGTTGGTGCCCGGTTTCGGCCGCGAGATCAACGGCGCGCGGATCTGGGCCAGTGTCGGCCCGATCAACTTCCAGCCCGGAGAATTCGCGAAGATCGCGCTCGCCGTCTTCTTCGCCGCCTACCTGGTGGAGTCGCGCGACATGATGCGCACACGGCTCGAACTGCGGGACTTCGTCCCGATCGGTGTCGCCTGGGCCGGCTCGCTCGGGCTGATGGTGCTCGAGCGGGACCTCGGTTCGTCCCTGCTCTTCTTCACCCTGTTCGTGGTGCTGCTCTGGATCGCTTCCGAGCGGGGGATGTTCCTGGTGCTCGGCGGGGTGCTCTTCTCGGGCGGAGCGCTGCTGGCGTGGTCGATCTTCCCCCACGTGCAGCAGCGGGTCGACATCTGGCGGGACCCGTGGATCGACCCGAAGGGCGACGGCTTCCAGATCGTCGAGGCCTCGTTCGCGCTGGCGGACGGAGGACTGACGGGAACCGGCTTGGGACGGGGAGAACCGGACCGCAGCCCCTATGCCGAGAGTGACTTCATCTTCGCCGCCATCGGCGAGGAGCTGGGGCTCGGAGGCTCGGCGGCGATCCTGATGGCCTTCCTGGTGCTGGTCGGGTCGGGTCTTCGTATCGCCCTGCGGGCCGAACGTCCCTTCGAGAAGCTCTTCGCGGTCGGGCTCACCACCCTCCTCGGGGTGCAGTCGTTCATCATCATGGGAGGCGTGCTCAGGGTCGTGCCATTGACGGGCATCACCCTTCCCTTCGTCAGCTATGGCGGGTCGTCACTGGTGGCGAACTACGTCCTACTCGCGCTGCTCATGCGCATGTCCCACGAGCAGCGTCTGGAACCGGTCGGCAGCTCGTGAACACTCGAATCCGGCGGCTCGGCGTCGCGCTCGTGGTGCTGTATCTGCTGTTGTTCGCCCAGCTCAACCGGGTGCAGTTCTTCGGTGCCGAGCGGCTCCAGGAGAACGTCAACAACTCCCGCGGGCTGGTTCGCGAGTTCGGTCGGGCCCGCGGCCAGATCCTGACCGCCGACGGGGTCGTCGTGGCGCGATCGGTGGAGGTCGGAGAACCGGTCGACTATCGCCGGGAGTATCCCGAGGGGGAGCTCTACGCCCACGTCGCCGGCTATCAGTCGTTGAACGTCGCGTCGACCGGCCTCGAGCGGGAATACAACGACGAGCTGGCGGGTACCCCGATCGAGCAGCAGTTCCAGTCGTTCGGTGATCTGTTCAGCAGCCGCGACACGACGGCGACGTTGCGGCTCACGATCCGCCACGACGTGCAGGAGGCTGCCAGGGAGGCCTTGGGCGATCGTCGGGGATCGGTGGTTGCGCTCGATCCCCGGAGCGGGGAGATCGTCAGCATGTGGACGTGGCCCAGCTTCGACCCCAACCTGATCGCCGACCCGGACGGTGCCGCCGCCAACGGTGCCTACGAGGCGCTCCTGGCCGATCCGGACGACCCGCTGCTGGGCAAGGCGTTTCGGGAGGTCTTCTTCCCCGGGTCGACCTTCAAGCTCGTGACTGCTGCCGCCGGAGTCGAGAACGGCCTGGTTGGCGCGTTCGACCCGGTGTTCGAGGCGACCGACGCCTACGAGCCGATCCCCGCGGGGTTCCCGATCGGCAACTTCGGTGGGAGCACCTGCGGCGGCGATCTGATGGAGGTCTTGCGGGTCTCGTGCAACACCGCGTTCGCCGAGATGGGTGCGGAGTGGGTCGGCCCCGACGCGATGATCACCGCTGCGGAGGCCTTCGGGTTCAATCACGTACCGCCGATCGACCTGCCGAGTGCCGCGAGGTCGCGGTTCCCCACCGACTTCGGGGACTACCTCGCCGACGTCGCCTTCTACCGCTACTCCGACGCGGATGAAGATGCGGGCGGCGTTTCGGCTGGATCGGATGCCGCCGCGTCAGATGAGTCGGCCACGGCCCCGGCTACGCCCGGCGATGACACCGCTACGCCCGGCGATGACACCGCTACGCCCGGCGACAACACAGCGCCAGCCAACAGCAACGTCTCTGTCCACGAGGACTCGGCCCGACTGGCCCAGGCTTCGATCGGCCAGAACGACGTGTCCGCCACGCCGCTGCAGATGGCGCTGGTCGCCGCGGCGATCGCCAACGACGGCGTGGTGATGGCGCCCCACGTGGTGCGCACCCTGACCGCTGCCGACGGGAGCATCTACGACGAGATCGAACCCGACGTGTGGCGGGTTGCGATGAGCGCGGGTACCGCCCGTGTCCTGTTCGACGCGATGGTCAATGTCGCCGAGAACGGCACCGCCCGAAATCTCGCGGTGGAGGGTCTCGTGGTCGGCGGCAAGACCGGCACGGCCCAGTTGGGTACGGAGCCGCCCAACTCCCACGCCTGGATCGTCGGTTTCGCGGGGCCGCCGGGGAGTCCTCCGGAGCTGGCCGTGGCGGTGATCGTCGAGGCCCAGGAGGGCGCCAGCGAGCAGACCGGAGGACGGGTGGCGGCACCTGTCGCGCGGGCAGTCATCGAGGCGTATTTCGCCGCTGGCTAACTCCGCGGCGCCCTGCATCGGTCGTCCGGGCCTTCCCCGGTAGACTCGGCTGCCATGTCCGAACAGGGGCCTACCGTTTTCAACGGGCGCTACGAGCTGCTCCGCCACATCGCCCGCGGCGGTATGGCCGATGTGTATCTCGCCCGCGATGAACTGCTCGGGCGCGAGGTCGCGCTCAAGGTGCTGTTCCCGGAATTCGCCAACGATCCGAACTTCGTCGAGCGGTTCCGGCGCGAGGCCCAGGCGGCCGCCAACCTGAACCATCCCAACATCGTGGGGATCTACGACTGGGGTCAGGAGCGGGGCACCTACTACATCGTCATGGAGCACGTGGCCGGTCGGTCGATGTCCGACGTGCTGCGCAGCACCGGCCCGCTCTCTCCGGACCGGGCAGCCGAGATCGCATCCGATGTCGCCGGTGCACTGGCCACCGCCCACGCCGCAGGGCTCGTCCACCGAGACGTGAAGCTCGGCAACATCCTGGTCTCCGACGATGGGGTCGTGAAGGTAGCCGACTTCGGCATCGCGACAGCCCTCGCCGGTGGCACCGATGCGGGACTCACCCAGCACGGTTCGGTGATGGGCACCGCCACCTACTTCTCTCCCGAGCAGGCTCAGGGCAAGACCCTCGACGGCCGCAGCGACCTCTACAGCCTCGGTGTGGTGCTCTACGAGATGCTCGCAGGGACGCCGCCGTTCCAGGCCGAGACCCCGGTTGCGGTTGCCTACAAGCACGTCCAGGAGAAGCCGGAGTCTCTCGCGGGGCGCGGTGTTCAGGTGGCCCAGTCGCTCGAGGCCATCACCATGAAGCTTCTGGCGAAGAGCCCGGCGAACCGGTACCCCACCGCCGACGACCTGCGCAACGATCTCCGCCGGTACCGCGCCGGCGCGCACAAGCTTCCGGGCAAGGCGGCTGCCGCAGCCGCCGGAGGTGCTGCTGCTGCGTCCGCTGGCGCCAGTGCTGCGGGCGCCAGTGAAGCGGGCGCCACCACCGCCCAGCCGGCCGCTCCCGCCGATGCGGGAGCGGGCTCGGCCGCCACTGTCGACGCCACCACCGCCCAACCGATCACCCCGGCCGCTCAGGCGGCCGTGCCGCCCCAGGTTGCCGCTGCGCCCGCGGCGGCCGCGCCACAGGCCTATCCGGGCGTGGTCGACCCTGCGCTCGCCGCCCAGTACCCCGGCGGTTACTACTACGAGGAACCTCCCCAGCGCGGTGGAGGGATCTGGCGCAACGTCGCTCTCGTCTCGGCTCTGGCCGTTCTCGTGGCCGTCCTCGGCTTCCTGGTGGTTGCCTTCTGGGACGCTCTCGGTGGCGAGGGAGGCGACGGCACCGCCAACGGTGACGACGGTGGAGTCACCACCGAGGAGATCGACATTCCCCGCCTGATCGGCGAACAGGTCGATGCCGCCCGGTCGGCATTGGCGGAGGCCGGTCTCGTCCCCGACATCGTGTTCGAGTCGAACAACACGGTCCCGCTCAACGAGGTGTTCGACCAGAACCCGCCGGCCGGTCAGCGGGTCGAGCCCGGCACCGAAATCACGATCACCGTCAGTTCGGGCGTGGCGGACACCGTCCCGAACGTGATCGGGCAGAGTGAGGAAGACGCCACCGCCCTGTTGTTCAGCCAGGGCTACGAGGTCGAGATCACCAACGAGGCGAGCCCGACCGATCCGGGCACCGTGTTGAGCCAGACCCCGAGCCCGCGCACCGAGTTGGCGCCGGGTGAGGTCGTGCAGATCACGGTGTCGAGCGGACCCGAAGTCATCGACGTCCCCGACGTTGAGGGGCTCACCGTCATCGATGCCCTCAACGCGCTCCGAGACGCCGGCTTCACGGTTTCCGGCAGCCCGATCGAGGAGCCGAGCGAACTGATCGAGGAGGGCAAGGTCATCCGCACCGAGCCCGGCAAGGATCAACTCGTTCCGGTCGGCTCCACCGTGTCGATCGTGGTGTCCAGCGGCCTGCCGAAGGTCGTGGTGCCCCAGCTCGACGGCCTCTTCGCCGATACGGCCATCCAGACCCTGCGCAATGCGGGGCTCGATCCGGTGCCGGTGTTCGAGGCCGTGCCAGAGGGTTCGGCGTTGGCCGGTCGGGTGATCTCGCAGACCCCGGCCGCCTTCGAGGAGGTCGACGTCGGCACCGTCGTCACCATCACCGTCGGTGAGGAGACGATCGTGGAGACCACCACCACGACCACGACGACCACCACCACGACCACCACGACCACCGCCGCCCCCTAGCGCCCGAGTAGGACAGATCCGGTACCAGATACCAAGCCTGTCCAACCTGACTCGGACTCAGCAGCGGTCGAGGAAGTTCTGGAGGAGGTCGTGGCCGGCGGCGGTCAGGACCGATTCCGGATGGAACTGCACGCCCTCGACGTCGAGTTCACGATGGCGCAGGCCCATGACGAGACCGTCGTCGCTTTCGGCCGTGATCTCGAGGGTGTCCGGGATGGTCTCGCGATCGACGATCAGCGAGTGGTATCGGGTGGCTTCGAGCGGGTTCGGCAGGCCCGCGAACACTCCGGTCCCGTGATGCCGGATGAGTGAGGTCTTGCCGTGCATGACCTGGGGGGCCCGAACCACGTCACCACCGAACGCCTGACCCATGCACTGCATCCCCAAGCACACACCGAAGATCGGGCGACTACCGGCGAGCTCCGACAGGACCTCCATGGAGACACCGGCGTCGTCAGGGGTGCCCGGCCCTGGCGAGATCAGGATCCCGTCGGGCGCGAGCGCCCGGATCCCGGTCACGTCGATCTCGTCGTGGCGGTGCACCACCGGATTCGCGCCGAGCTCGCCCAGATACTGGACGAGGATGTAGACGAACGAGTCGTAGTTGTCGACGACGAGGATGGTCGGCCTCGTTCCGGCCGGTCGGTCAGCCACGGCGAGAGGCTACCCGGCCCCTCGTCAGCTTCCGGGAGGGTTCTCCAGCATGCGCTGCACGCCCCGCACGAGTGTCGCCTCGTCCACAGGGCGGTCGACCCAGTAGGTGGCGCCCTGCTCCCTGGCCTCGGTGGCGGCGGCCGCGGGAGCGTTGAGCTGGCCGAGCATCACTGTCGGCACTGATGCCCGGCGTTGATCGGCCAGCGCCCGAATCGACCGCAGCGCCTCGGAATCGGCATCGAGGAGGACCACCGCGAACGGTGGCTCCGCGGTGGCCACCTCACTCGCAGCTCGGCCGGTCGAGACCGCCCGGCTGGCGATGCCGGCCCGATTCAGCGTCGCGGCGATGAAGCCGGACGCATCGGGGTCCGGCCCGACGATCAGCACCCGGGCGTCGGGGGCGTCGTCGACGTATTCGCTCATCGGCCCTGATGGCTTGTGGGCTCGACGCGGCGGGTCATCAGTCCTGCTGGGTGGCGTTCTCTGGTTGGTCGTCCGGGAGATCGGGGAGCTCAGCCGTCTTCGCCGGTCGGGTCTGGGCGAGCTCGGCGGCCTGGGTGACCCATCCGTCCCGCTCGATCCTGCCGTCGAAGGCGAGATAGTCATCGAGCTTCTCGATGTAGTCGGCCGGGAACGAGGCGATCTGCTCGTAGGTGACGATTCCGAGTTCGTGTAGGAGCGCTTCCAGCTTCGGACCGATCCCCTTGATCACCTTCAGGTCATCCTTGTCGTCGGCGGGTGCAACCGTGCCTTCGCCGGGCGTAGCCGGGGCCGTGGCCGGCTCGGTCTCGTCGATGTCGCTCCCGACAGCCTCGCTGCTCTCCTCAGGCTCCATCATCGCCACCCCAGCCTGGGGTGCCATGGCGGCTGCCTGTTCGGCTTCGCCGGCCTCGATCGCGTCGAGGACGTGCATGGCGATGTCAGCGACGCGGACCTCGTCCTCTTCCTTGCCGGCCGCCTTCACGCCGTCGTCCATCATCACGTAGCAGAACGGGCACGCGGTGGCGACGCGGGAGGCGCCGGTGTCGACCAGTTCCTGGGAACGGACGTCGTTGATCTTCTCCCCGATGTCCTCCTCCATCCACATGCGAGCGCCGCCGGCACCACAACACATTCCCTTCGTGCCGTTGCGCTCGGCCTCGACGATCTCGATGCCGCCGAGCTTGCCGAGCACCTTGCGCGGCGCCATGTAGACGTCGTTGTGGCGCCCGAGGTAGCAGGAGTCGTGGTATGTGACCCGCTCCTCGAGACGAGCGCCAGAGAGGTCGAGCTTGCCCTGGTCGACCAGCCACTCCAGGAACTGGCTGTGGTGGACGACCTCGTAGTGGCCGCCGAGCTGGGGGTACTCGTTGGCGAGGGTGTTGAAGCAGTGGGGGCACTGGGTGACGATCTTCTTGACGCCCATCGTGTTGAGCGTCTCGATGTTCTGCACCGCCAGCATCTGGAACAGGTACTCGTTGCCCGAGCGGCGGGCGGAGTCGCCGGTGCAGGCCTCGGCCGGGCCGAGGATGGCGAAGTCGACGCCGGCCCGCTCCATGAGCTGGGCCATCGACTTGGTGACCCGCTTGTTCTTGTCGTCGAACGAGCCGGCGCATCCGACCCAGTAGAGGTACTCGGCCTCGAACGGATCGCCCCCGTCGATCACCTGCACGCCTTCCATGTCGGCGGCCCAGTCGGCCCGTTCGCTCTGGCTCATGGCCCACGGGTTCGACGAGTTCTCCATCGCCCGGAACGCCTGGCCGAGCTCGCTCGGGAAGTCGCTCTCCATCAACGTGAGGTAGCGACGCATGTCGAGGATCTTGTCGAGGATCTCGATGTTGACCGGGCAGATCTCGTCACACGCCTTGCAGGACGTGCACGACCACAGCTCCTCCTGGGTGATGCGGTCGAACATCCAGTTGGCGGGGACGGTGATCTCGTCGTCGACCCCGATCGGGGGCGACACGGCCGGATCACCGGTACGGGCCATGATCTCGCCGGTCTTGAGGACGATCTCGCGCGGGTCGAGCGGCTTGCCGGTGGCGTGGGCAGGGCAGACCGAGGTGCAGCGGCCGCACATTGTGCAGGCGTCGGTGTCGAGCAGCCCTTCGGGCGGTCCTTGTCCTTCAGGTACATGTTCAGCGGCGAGGTGAACATGTGGCGCAGCATCGTCGTGGGCAGGATGATCAGGAAGGCGATGAAACTGACGACGTGGGCCACCCACCAGATCTGGTGCCAGCCCGAGATGCTGTCGGAGCCGTCCACCAACTGGGCGAGTGGATAGCCGACGAAGCTCCACTTCTCGTAGTCCGGCATGCCGTCGTGGGCGATCCGGAACGCCTCAGCGGCGAATCCCGTGACGGAGATGGCGAAGAACACCGCGAGGATGAGCGCATGCTCCGGCCTGGTCTTGATCCGGATGCGATACGGGCGCCAGTTCCAGGGGCCGTAGCGCCGCACGATCGCCCAGACGATCCCGATCAGGAAGACCAGGCCGGCGGCGTCGCCGACGAGGGCGTACCCCTTGTAGACGTTGCCATGGAGGAACTTGGCGCCTTCGGGTAGCTGATGGTTCACCTCGAGGGTGGTGGTGACGCCGAGGAGGATCAGGAACCCGAAGTAGATCATCGAGTGCATGACGCCGGCGCCGGGCTCCCGCATCAGTGTCCGCATGTAGACGCCGGCCCGGAAGTCGCCCATGCGGCGCTTCACATTCTTCGGCGTCGTGCGGCGGTTGTCGGGGCGGCCCCGCTCCCAGTTCTTGACCCGCATGGCGAACATGTAGGCGCCGTAGACCAGCAACAGCGGGATCACCGTGTAGAAGGCCAGCTTGATGGAAGTGGGGATGTTGTCGAACACCTCCCGCTGGACCGAACTGTCGTCGTGCCAGTCGGTGATGCTGGGCACGACCCCCGACACGGCGGTGAAAACGGCGATACCGGTTCCGAGCGCGATGACGAGGTGATGGGGCTTCAGGCGCGAGTTCATGGCGCCGCGACGATAGCGCCCAGCGGCCTTTCGAGGGGCATTGAACGGCCGGGCCGGACGGACATGGTTCACATCGACGAAACAAACGCGAAACCCTCGTTTCGTACGGTCTTCGTCGTGGATGTCTGTCTCGTTCGGTGGCCCGCAGGGGCAGAGCGGCTCGAGGAGCTCCGCGACGAGCGTGTCCCGATCACGGCCGACGAACTGGAGGACTGGGTGCGGCTGCCGGTCGACGAGGGCGACGTGCTCGCTCGGGTCCAGGTGCTGTCCCGGCGGGCCCAGGCGTTGATGTTGCCGGAGCTCGATGCCGACGGGGTGGTCCGGTTCGGTTCGGATTGTGCGCCTCTTTCGCCGCTCGAGGCCCGGCTCGCCGAGCCGCTGGTCGACCAGTTCCGGTCGGTGGTGTCGCGCACGGACTTGACCCAGGCGGGCTGGCCGGTGGAGGCGCCGGGACGCAACGCGCTCGATGTGCACGTCCTGCGCCTCCGCCGCCGACTCGAACCCATCGGCCTCGGGATCCGAACCGTCCGCTCCCGCGGCTACATGCTCGAACCCGCGGCCTGACCTACCCCCAACCGCCTTTTCTGACACTTCCGGACCGTGTGATGGTCCAGATGTGTCACAGATCCGGGAGGGCGGCGGCTTGGGCGGCGACTTCGGCGGCTCCGGCGGCGGCCGCCTCGGGATCGAGCGCGCGTTCGAGTGGGTGTTTGGATTCCACCGGCCGCATGTCGGCGCCGAGCACATAGTGCAGCGGCATGCCGGTCGGGATGTTGAGACTGGGGATGTCGTCGTCGGAGATCGAATCGAGGTGCTTGACCAGCGCCCGTAGCGAGTTGCCGTGGGCCGCGACCATGACCGTGTGACCGGTACGGAGGTCCGGCACGAGGGCGTCGTACCAGTACGGCAACATGCGGTCGACCACGTCGGCAAGGCACTCGGTGAGCGGGAGGATCTCGGGCGGGAGAGCGGCGTAGGCGGCCGACGCATTCGGGTTGTACTCGTTGTCGTCCCGGATGGGCGGCGGCGGGGTGTCGTAGGAGCGGCGCCAGATCTGCAGCTGCTCGTCGCCATGCTTCTCGCGGGTCTCGGCCTTGTCGAGCCCGGTGAGGTCGCCGTAGTGGCGCTCGTTGAGTCGCCACGACCGACGCACCGGGATCCAACGCCGGTCGCAGCCCGCCAGGATGATCTCGGCGGTCTCGATCGCCCGCTGCTGGAGCGATGTGTGGACGACGTCGGGGAGCAGCCCGGCTCCTTCCAGCATCGGCCCGGCGGCCCGCGCCTCCTCCCGGCCCTTGTCGATGAGCGGACAGTCGTACCAGCCGGTGAAGAGATTCAGCTCGTTCCACTCCGAACGGCCGTGACGGACGAGGATCAGGTCGTACATGAATCCGACGCTACCGGCTGAACCCTGCCGCAGGGCGACGAAACAACGCTTTGAAAACTTGATAGCGTCACACTCAACTTTTCGGTGTGTCTCGGAATATCGCCCGATAGCTTCCGGTTCACACACCTGAATCCCCCAACCAAACCAACAACGGTGACCGCACGTCTGCGTCACCGCCGCAGCAACCCAAAGGACATTCACCATGCCCAAGGCCGTCGGTATCGATCTCGGCACCACCAACTCCGTCGTCGCCGTTCTCGAGGGTGGCGACCCCGTCGTGATCCCCAACGCCGAGGGATCACGCACCACTCCGTCGGTGGTCGCCTTCGCGAAGGACGGGGAGGTCCTCGTCGGTGAGGTCGCCAAGCGCCAGGCGATCACCAACCCCGACCGCACCATCCGCTCGGTGAAGCGTCACGTCGGCACCAACTGGACCGTCGACATCGACGGCAAGGCGTACAACTCCCAGGAGATCTCGGCCCGCACGCTGATGAAGCTGAAGCGCGACGCCGAGGAGTACCTGGGCGACACCGTCAACCAGGCCGTCATCACCGTGCCCGCCTACTTCGACGACGCCCAGCGCACCGCCACCAAGGAGGCGGGTCAGATCGCGGGTCTCGAAGTCCTGCGCATCATCAACGAGCCCACTGCGGCAGCGCTCGCCTACGGGCTCGACAAGGAGGAGACGGATCAGACGATCCTCGTGTTCGACCTCGGCGGTGGCACTTTCGACGTCTCGGTGCTCGAGCTCGGCGACGGCGTATTCGAAGTGAAGTCGACGTCCGGCGACACGAGCCTCGGCGGTGACGACTGGGACGACGCGGTCATCGACTGGCTGGTCACCCAGTTCAAGAACGACCACGGTGTGGACCTCAGCGCCGATCCGATGGCCGCGCAGCGCCTCAAGGAGGCTGCGGAGAAGGGCAAGATCGAGCTGTCCCAGACCCAGGCCACCCAGATCAACCTGCCGTTCATCACGGCGACTGACGCCGGTCCGCTCCATCTCGACTACGAGCTCACCCGGGCGAAGTTCCAGGACCTCACCGCCAGCCTCCTCGACCGCTGCAAGAAGCCGTTCGAGCAGGCGTTGAAGGACGCCGGCCTCAACAAGGGCGAGATCGATCACGTCGTCCTCGTCGGCGGTTCCACGCGTATGCCCGCGGTGGCCGAGCTGGTCCAGGAGATCGCAGGCAAGGAGCCGAACAAGACGGTCAACCCCGACGAGGTGGTCGCCGTCGGTGCGTCGGTGCAGGCCGGCGTGCTGAAGGGCGAGGTGAAGGATGTCCTTCTCCTCGACGTCACACCGCTGTCCCTCGGCATCGAGACCAAGGGCGGTGTCATGACCACCCTCATCGAACGCAACACCACCATCCCCACCCGCAAGAGCGAGACGTTCACCACGGCCGACGACAACCAGCCGTCGGTGGAGATCCACGTGCTCCAGGGCGAGCGGGAGATGGCCGCCTACAACAAGACGCTCGGCAAGTTCCAGCTGGTCGACCTTCCGCCGGCACCCCGTGGCATGCCCCAGATCGAGGTCACCTTCGACATCGACGCGAACGGCATCGTGCACGTGGCCGCCCAGGACAAGGCCACGGGCAAGGAGCAGTCGATGACCATCACCGGTCAGAGCTCGCTCGACAAGGACGCCATCGACCAGATGGTGAAGGACGCCGAGGCGCACGCGGAGGAGGATCGGAAGCGTCGTGAGGAGGCCGAGATCCGCAACACCGCCGACACGCTCGTTTACCAGACCGAGAAGCTCCTCAAGGACCAGGCCGATCAGGTCACCGACGACGAGAAGGCCACCATCGAGACCAAGCTCGCCGACCTGAAGACGGCACTCGAGGGCACCGAGTTGGAGGCGATCAAGGACGCCACCGAGGCGCTCATGACGGCCAGCCAGGAGTTCGGCCAGCGTCTCTACGAGGCCGCGGCTGCGGCCGAGCGGGAGACCGAGGCGGCGGCCGGTGCCCCGGAGGACGACGAGGTCGTCGACGCGGAGATCATCGACGACGACGAGGCGTCGTGAGCGAAGCCGACCAGCTGGCCGACGACGGCAGCGTGTCGGACGCGGAGCGCACGATCGCCGACCCTGCGGCCTCGGCAGAGGCCGCGCCGAGCGAGGAAGCCGTGGCGGATCCGGCGAATGCCGGCGACAATCCAGAGGTCCTCTCGGTGGAGAGCCTGCTCTCCACCCTCGAGACCGTGACGGCCGAGCGAGACGAGAACTTCGAGCACTGGCAGCGGGTGTCGGCGGAGTTCGCCAACTTCCGCAAGCAGACCGAGAAGCGCAACGCCGAGATGGCGGCCCAGGCCGGATCGCGGCTGGCGGAAGCGCTGCTCCCGGTGCTCGACGCCTGCGACGCTGCGGCCCAACAGGGCGTGGAGGGCATCGACCAGGTGGCCTCCCAGCTGAAGGGAGTGCTCGAACGACAGGGGCTCGAACTCATCGCCGACGAGGCGGAAGTGTTCGACCCCAACCGCCACGAGGCGGCGATGACCGAACCCGGCGACGACGACCAGACCGAACCGGTGGTGGCCCAGGTCCTCCGCACCGGCTACGCCTGGAACGGGAGGGTCCTCCGAGCCGCCATGGTCAAAGTGAAGGGCTGAAGTTGTTTCGCTGGTGCCAGGCACCCGCAACAACTTGGTGAGATCGAGGAGGTGATCCGTGGCCGAGCCCCAGCGTGAATGGTTCGAAAAGGACTACTACGCCATCCTCGGCGTGTCCGAGAAGGCGTCGGCCAAGGAGATCTCCAAGGCCTACAAGAAGCTCGCCCGCGAACTGCATCCCGATGCGAACCCCGACGACAAGGCCGCCGAGGAACGATTCAAGGACGTATCGGCGGCCTACGACGTCATCGGCGACGAGGAGAAGCGGAAGGCCTACGACGACGTCCGCCACATGGGCCCGATGGCCGGTGGCATGTTCGGCGGAGGCGCCCCCGGCGGCCAGGGCGGATTCAACGTCGGTTTCGACGACATCGGCGACCTCCTCGGTGGCCTGTTTGGCCGGGGTGGGCGGGGTGGCAGCCGTGGCCAGCAGCAGACCCGGGCCCAGCGGGGCGCCGACCTCGAGGCCGAGCTGAAGCTCGACTTCGACGATGCCGTGAAGGGCCTCGAGACCACGATCCACCTCACGAGTGAGGCAGTCTGCTCAAACTGCTCGGGATCGGGCAGCACACCGGGTTCCGCGCCGCAACAGTGTCGCAATTGCGGTGGCAGGGGTGTGCTGGACGACAACCAGGGTCTCTTCTCCATGAGTCGGCCGTGTGGTCCTTGTGGAGGAAGGGGTTCGGTGATCACCGATCCGTGCCCCACCTGTCACGGCAGCGGCTCCGAGATCCGTCCACGTGAGGTCAAGGTCCGTATTCCGGCTGGGGTGAAGACCGGTCAGAAGATCCGGCTGCGGGGTCGAGGCGGGCCCGGCCGTCGCGGCGGCGAGCCGGGCGACCTGTTCGTTCACGTGATCGTCAAGGATCACCCACTGTTCGGGCGGGCCGGCAACGACCTCACCCTCGAGGTCCCGATCACATTCACCGAGGCGGCTCTCGGTGCCGACATCGCCGTCCCGACCCTCACCGGCGACTCGGTGAAGATGCGCATCCCGCCGGGCACCAGCTCGGGCAAGACGTTCCGTCTGAGGGGCAAGGGAGGCGCGGGCGACCTGATGGTCACTGTCACCGTCGCCGTACCCACCAATGTCACCGCCGAGCAGAAGGCTGCGATCGAGGCACTCGCCGAGATCAGCCCCGACTCGCCCCGGTCCCACCTGGGCACCTGACCACCGATCGACCACCGACCCGACCGAGAGGAGCACCGACCATGGATCAGGAACGATTCCACCGAGCGGTCTACGTGATCTCCGTCGCCGCCGAACTCGCCGGCGTGCACCCCCAGACGCTTCGCATCTACGAGCGCAAGGGTCTGGTCGAGCCGTTCCGCACCGGCGGGGGCAGCCGTCGCTATTCCGACGCCGACATTGCCCTGCTTCAGCGCATCCAGGAACTCACCAATGAGGGGATGAACCTCGTCGGGGTGAAGAGGGTGCTGGACCTCGAGGCTCGTGTGGCCGAGCTCGAGGCCGAGCTCGCGCTCGCTCGGGCGGAGACCGACTCCGCGGTCCAGGCCACGCATCGGCAGTACCGCCGCGACCTGGTCCCGCTCAACCAGGCGGTGACCATCTACCAGCGCCGCCGCGGCAACTGACGGGCTCCAGCTCGCGAACGACGGGTGAGACGGCCAGTCCCGGTCACCCCGTGTCCCATCGCTCGCGCTTGGGCCATGCGCCCCGTCCGACCGGGCCGTCACCTGCCGGACGGGGGGCTGGCCCAACCACTTGGACTGGACAGCGTGAGAAGCACAGGGGGTCTGACCCCCAGTGCAACGGTTAGACGAGGAGGGTGTCCATCAGGTCGATCATGAACTCGGCTTCCTCGGTGGGCATGGCCACCAAGGGGGCGAGGCCGAGTTCTTCGAAAGCCATCCGGCCCTTGGGCTCCTCGGAGAGCTGCACGATCATGCGGGCGAGGTCGTCACGACGATCGGCGAGCCGGGGCCCGGCGAGGAAGCCGTGATGGATGACGTCGATCGCGCTCGACACCAGCGGCCGGAGCTCCCGACGCACCAGCTCGGAGAGACCGGCGTAGGCGTCGGTGAGAAAGAACCCGGCGTCGGCGTTGCCGTCGATCAGGGACTTCGCCACCAGGACGTAGTTCTCGCGATGGATGGCTTCGATCGTCGAGGCGTCGAGGTCGGCCGGCTCGATCATGATCATGCCGATCATCGTGACGTCCGGGTCGTCGGTCATCGCCACCCGCAACTGGAGCGGAAGATCCTCCACGACCTGGAAGGGTGACGATGCCGGGACCGCGATCAGCGCCTCGTCGGGCCGGTTGGCGGGACGGGCGAGCGGCACGAAGCCGTGGTCGCGCACCAGGCTCGCGGTGTCGGCGGGGTTGGCGTAGATCAGGTCGACCTGGCCGGATTCCACGGCGGCCCGCTGGTCGGCGAAGCTCGTGTAGGTCTCGAGATGGATCGCTTGGCCGGTGGCGTGCTGCAACAAGGTGTTGACGACGTACCAGCTGGGGAGCATCTCGGGTCCGAAGTCGGGGCTGACGGTGAATTGGATGGTCATCCGGCGACCTCCGCAGTGAGCATCGACTTGTAGAGGTCGATGCACTCGTTCACCTTCGTCCGGGACGGCTTGCGGCGCACGGAGGTGTAGCTGACGATCTTGCCGTGGCGAATGTTGGGGATCACCGTGGCGTACACCCAGTAGTAGCCCCCGTCCTTGCGGAGGTTCTTGACGTAGCCGTGCCACTTCTCTCCGCCCTGCACCGTCGACCACAGGTCGGCGAAGGCAGCGGCGGGGAGGTCGGGATGGCGAAGGATCGAATGGGGTGCGCCCATCAGCTCCTCGGCGGACCAGCCGGACATCTCCACGAACGCCTGGTTCATGAAGGTGATGATCCCTTCGGGGTCGGTGCGCGAGACGATGAGCCTGCCGTCCGGGAACGGGGTCTCGATGTCGGTGACGATCACCTTGCGGGAGGTGCCGTCGTAGTAGTTCAGGACGTGTTCGACTCCGGGTCCGCCCGCGTCCTCGGGCGTCATGTCGGGGAGAACCCTCTGCGGTGACATCGGAGCCTCCTCAGACGGTCACGGGCGCGAGGACCTGGGCGATCTTCTCGGCGGCCCGCTTCACATCGAGGAAGATGAGTCCGAGCTTGGCGTGGGTGGTGGCCATCACCGCGAGCACGGCGTGCTCGCCGGCGTGGGACATGAGTACGTAGCCGTTGTCGCCGTCGATCATGACCTGGTTGAGCTGACCGCGGGACAGTTCCGATCACCGAGTGACAGCATGGCGGCGCCCATGGCGCCGACCCGGTCGGGGTCGAGTCCCGCGGGCAACTGAGACGCGATCATCAGACCGTCGGTCGACAGGACCGCACAGGCTTCGATGTCGGCGCTCGAGCCGTTGAGCTCGACGAGGATGGACGTGAGCACGTCATCACGCATTGGGGTTCTCCTCTAAGGGGTTGGTTGGGGTGCCTGTCCGGGGGATGTCGGGAGGGTGACCTCGGCAGCCACGCCGTAGCGCAGGTGGAGGGCCCAGATGAGCTCGGTGAACGCGGGGCTGTTGAGGCGGGGAACGCCTCGGACGGTCAGCACGAATCGCCCGGCGCCGATCTCGAGAGGCCAGAAGCCAACCTGGCTGTTGCCGGCGCCGTCGACCAGCGCCCATGCGCTCGTCGGGAGGCCCATCCCGTCGGCGAAGTGGGCCCGGTGCCGTTCGTGGAGCATGCCGAGGTCGGCGGACAGGGCGGCGAACAGTTCGGCGGTCTCGTCGTCGAAGCCGGAGGCGCCGGCGACGAAGCCGTGGGCGTCGACCAGCATGGCCGTGCCCGATGACGACAGGGATGGCAAGAGCTGGCGCAGGACCTGTTCGACGGTTCCGGAGCGGGGCGCGGTCGGGTGGTCGATGCCTTCGACGAGTCCCGCGTCCTGGCTGGCGAGGACGGTCTCGAGTCCCGCGTCCTCGGTGGGGGCGCCGGTCCAACGTTGGATGACCGCCGGATGGAGCGGGGTCGATGCCGGCTGGGACAGCAGCCCGAGCAGAAGGTCGCGCGTCGGGCCGCCGGTCCCGCCGGTCACCGCCGCGTGCGCGCCGGCCGGGGTTGGCTGGGCGTACGTGCCGGGAATGATCTCGACAGTGGTACCCATCAGTGGACTCCCATCAGGTGGCCGCTTGAGGCGGATCGTCCGAGTGCCCGTACGACCGGCGTGCCGGTCACTCCGGCGGTCAGGACCGACCAGGCGGCGTAGGGGATGGCGTCGTTGCGGTCGAGACCGGTCGTGAGCTTGTCGGCGAGGACTGCGGTCCGTTCGGCACCGATCAGCACCCGCACACCGTCGAGCATGCGTCCTCGTAGCCCGTTGGCGCTGTCGCCGAGTGCGATGAACAGGTCGACCACTGCGCCGTAGGCTTCTTCGGCCTCACCTCGCTCGACATGGTGATTGAGCCGCTGGACGTGCAGGCGGGCATCTTCGGGGTTGTTGCGGACTCGGCGGGCGTAGATCTCCGCCGCCGTACCCTCGCTCAGATCGGCTTCGATCTCGACGGCGCCGGTGCCGCCGATGCCCCGGGCGCGCCGAGAGAACCGCTCCCATCGGGGATCGATGCCCGAGTCGCGTTCGGTGGCCCGCACCAGACGATTGGTCATACCTGTCCGATCGGCCGCCGGGGTATGGGCGCGTAGGGACCTAAGTCCCTATTCGATCGAAGTTGGGCCGAACGAACCATCGAAATCGGGAATACCGGCCGAGCTGGCAAAGTTGAGTGGAGTGCACTCAGGTTTTCTGCACTAGGATTGACCCCGACTGGAGGCCCCCCGAATGTCGCTCGACCCCAACCGCTGGACCCTCAAGACCACCGAGGCGTTCTCGGCGGCCACCGAAGCGGCCCGTGCGGCCTCGCACCCCGAGGTGGTGCCCGAGCACCTGCTGGCCGCCCTGCTCGGCCAGGAGGAGGGCATCGTCCTCCCGATGTTGCACCGGGTCGGGGTCGACGTGCGCGCCGCCCGGAACCGCGTCGAGGAGGTTCTCGCCAAGCTGCCGAACGCCTACGGGTCCGATCCTCAGCTCTCTCGGCCACTCCGGGATCTCCTGGACGCCGCCGACAAGGTGCGTGAGGACCTCGAGGACGAATACCTGTCGACCGAACACCTGCTGATGGCCGGCGCCGACCGCCTCGGCGTCGACCGCGAGACCCTGCTGCAGGCGCTGCGCGAAGTGCGTGGCAGCCATCGGGTCACCAGCCAGACGCCGGAGAACCAGTATCAGGCCTTGGAACGGTTCGGCCGGGACCTCACCGAGGCTGCCCGCGCCGGCGACCTCGATCCGGTCATCGGGCGAGACGACGAGATCCGGCGGGTCATCCGCGTCCTTTCCCGGCGCACCAAGAACAACCCGGTGCTCATCGGCGAACCCGGTGTCGGCAAGACCGCCATCGTCGAGGGGCTCGCGGCCCGCATCGTGGAGGGCGATGTCCCCGAGAGTCTGAAGAACAAGCGCCTGATCAGCCTCGACATGTCGTCGATGGTGGCCGGGGCCAAGTACCGCGGTGAGTTCGAGGAGCGCCTCCAGTCGGTCCTCAAGGAGATCGAGGATGCCGAGGGGGAGATCATCACCTTTGTCGACGAGATGCACACCGTGGTGGGTGCGGGCGGCGGAGCCGACGGCGCCATGGATGCGGGCAACATGCTCAAGCCGATGCTGGCCCGAGGGAAGCTGCGCATGGTCGGGGCCACCACGCTCGACGAGTACCGCAAGTACGTCGAGAAGGACCCCGCACTCGAACGTCGCTTCCAGCAGGTGCTGGTCGAGCCACCGTCGGTCGAGGCGGCCATCGCCATCCTGCGCGGCCTGAAGGAGCGCTACGAGGTCCATCACGGCGTGCGCATCCAGGACGCCGCACTCGTCGGAGCTGCAGTGTTGAGCGATCGCTACCTCACCGGCCGCTTCCTCCCCGACAAGGCGATCGACCTGATCGACGAGGCCGGCAGCTCGCTGCGGATCGAGATCGACAGCGTCCCGACCGAGATCGACGTGGTCGAGCGGCGCATCCGTCAGCTCGAGATCGAGCGGCTGGCGCTGGCCAAGGAGACCGACGAGGCGTCGGTCGAGCGGCTCGCCGACCTCGACCGTGAGCTCGCCGACCTGACCGAGGACCTCTCGGGACTCACCGCCCGCTGGCAGGCGGAGAAGGACGCCATCACGGCGCTTCGCGATCTCAACGAGGAACTCGAGCACGTGCGCGGCGAGGTGGAGCGGGAAGCCAACCTCGAGAAGGCCGCCGAGTTGCGCTACGGCCGTATTCCCGAACTGGAACGACGGTTCGCCGATGCCCGGGAGACCCTCGACAAGATCCAGGCCGAGTCCTCGATGCTCAAAGAAGAGGTCACCGAGGAGGACATCGCTGAGGTGGTCAGCCGCTGGACCGGCATCCCGGTTTCGCGGCTGATGGAGGGCGAGGTCCAGAAGCTCGTGCGGCTCGAGGAGCACCTGCACGAGCGGGTCGTCGGCCAGGATCCGGCGGTCAGCGTGGTGGCCAACGCCATCCGTCGCAGCCGCGCAGGTCTCTCTGACCC
>CAYFLT010000073.1:10275-22096 GCA_964344055.1 uncultured Candidatus Nemicrothrix sp. | reverse complement strand
AGGGTGGGGAAATTCGATGAGCAACCCTGGGGAATTCCAGCGAGCGGCGTCACAGGGTCTTCGTCGACGACCACCTGAACGACGCACCTGACGACGAGGCCGTCAGCCGCAGCCTCGGCTTGGCGCGGCGACTCGCCGAGGAGCCGAGGGTCCCGGAGGTATCTCCCGCGGTTGCGGAACAAGCAGATTCAACACTCTCTCGGGCTAGCGAGATCTGGACACGGCGTGGGTGGGGTGTGGACACAGCCGCCCTCGATCTGGCAAGGGCGACGCTGCTTGACATGCACGCACATCCCCGCCCCGCCTTCCGTGGTGGGGATGAGAGAGGCCAGCTGTCGTCGATCCCATCAGGTCCGCGTACCGACGCCGCACGCGGGCTCATACAGCTCGCCCGCTTCCCGACGTACATCGACGACGAGATACGAGCGGCGATCCGGAGTCTTGCTCATGACCAGGTCCCGTGGATCAGGTTCTCGGTCGCCCGCGGCCTGCCAAGCCTGCGCGCGACTGATCCACTCCTGATGTGGGAGCTGCTGCGTGACAGAGCGAACCACGAGTCTCACGACGGCGTTCTCCGTGGAGTCGCTCTTGCGGCCTGGAGCCTGAGTTCCGATACGGACGAGGCGGTCGCTCTACTCGCCCAGGTTTCAGGACGGGTGTCGAGACAGAGCCATCGCGAGTCAGCCCTCGAGGCGTGTACGGAGATCGCAGGCATGCTCTGGGTCTTCCGCGGCCACAACGGCGCGCACGGCGTCGTCGCTCAGCTCAGTGACGTGAGCACCTTCGGATCCGAGGCGCTGACTGCGATGCTTCACGAGATCAGAACCGCTGGGGCCCTGGTCTCCGAGGACGATGACGTGCGGTCGCGCGCGCTGGAGCTGTGTACTTCACTTGTCGAGCAGGCGCTCGGCGAGCTTGGTGATCTCGAAGACCTGGGCGACGATCCCGACGACGCACGGAAGGCCCAGGTGAAGGCGGCTGCAGAGATCCTCGACGGTGTCGGTTCCCAGCTGTATTTCGGGTCCGGAGCGATGCAGGCTCGACGAAGCAGTTCGAACCACCATCCATCTCCCGCAGCGGTTCGCCTCGCAGACGAGGCCGCGCCAATCATCGCCCTCCTGGGCCAGGTGCCCCTTCCCAGACTCACCCACCATCTCGTCGAGTTCATGGAACATGTGCTCGAGGAGCGCCCGTCAGCCGCACTGCTCGCGATTCGCAACATCGTGACCGCAGGTGGCCAGGCCGGCGGCTACCAACTCGACAAGATGGCGGTCGACGTCACTGCGCGAGTTGTCGAACGGCTCTTGTCCGACCATCGCGGGGTCCTCCAGTCCGATGACTGTCTCTCTGCGCTTCGCGAAGTCCTCGACGTGTTTGTTGACGCGGGCTGGCCGGATGCCCACCGTCTGGCCTACGGCCTCGAGCACATCTTCAGGTAGCGGCTGATCCAGGGGCTGGCAGCTGCCGGGGACGGGGGCAGGACGCAGCTCGACGCAGGTGCCCTGGCTCGCGTGCGGCTCTGCGACTTCGAACGCGGATCGCCGAGACTGGAATCCGATAGAGGCGCAAACCTCAGGGCTAGGCCGAGCCGTAGGCCTCATGAGATCGGTGAACCATCTCTGTCAGGAGATCGTGGTGTTCGGACACGTCATTGTCCCTGAGAACGACTCGGTAGGTCGACCGCCGATCCCTCGTAGGGGCCTGGCCCGGAGGGAATCGAAACCGTCAGCATCGTCCCTGCAAGAGCTGACGCCTTCGGTAGCTGGTGTCGACGCCCGACTCGTTCTGAGGAAGAGCGGCTGTCGCTCGGCGACATCGGCGCGGACCCAGATCGCGGTGTCATACCCCCTGGCCATCATGGTCCTCGGTAGACCTGCTCGCTCTGGCTACCGCCCACTTCCCCCTCACGTTTCACGCGACGAAGAGGGACCAATGCCCGCAGACGAGAAGACTCGCCTTCGAATCCGCCAGTACCTCACTGAGCTGATTGACGAGGAGGCAGCAGATGCCATGATGGAATCCATGCCGCCCATCGCCTGGACCGAGCTCGCCACAAAGGCGGACATCAGTCGGCTCGACGGCCGACTCGACTCCGTGTCGCTCAGAGTGGATCAGAACTCGAGCGACATCCAGGAGCTCACCCGTACCGTGGCCGCGCAAGGCACATTGCTCGGTGCGAGGATCGACGGCCTCAGCGACCGAATCGATGCTCAGGGTGAACGCCTCGACCAACGCATCGACGGTGTCAGCGAGCGCCTCGATCACCGCATCACCGAACTGGGGGAGCGCCTCGACCAGCGCATCACCGAACAGGGTGAACGCCTCGACCAGCGCATCGACGGTGTCAGCGGGCGCCTCGACGGGCTGAGCGAACGCATGGACAGCGTGAGCCTTCGGATGGACAGCATCGGTACTCGGATGGACGACATCGGCGTGCAGATGGGTCAGCTGGGCCGGGCGGTCACGGTTGGGGCGGCGACGATGGCCATCACTCTCGCCGTGTTCATGATCGGCACGATCGCTTCGCTCATCGCCGCCGGCGCCTTCGGCTGATCGACCGACCGCAGTTGAAGCGCCAGGTATGGATGCCAGCACGCGCCCGGGCGCGCCGGAATCGGTGCCGTCCTTTCGCGATTGGTGGGCCGAGTTCACGTCGATGCGAGTCGGCATCCGGCCATCAACGCGGCTTCGGGACGAGTCGATATTCAAGTGCCACCTCGAGCCCGCGTTCGGCGACACGCCGATCGACCAGATCGGCTTTCGTGACGCACAACGATTCGTAGCCGAGCTCAGCGCGACTGACCTTGCGCCCCGCACCGTTCGCAAGGTCGCGGGACTCTTGTCGCAATGCCTGGACATCGCGGTGAGATCCGAGCTGCTCACCCAGAACCCCACCCGTGGACTGTCGCTCCCGCAGGTGCCGCACCAGGATCCGACCTTCCTCGAACCCGAAGAGGTCGACCGCCTCGCCGACGCAATTGCCGCGCCCTACCGCACCTTCGTCCTCGTTGGCGCCTATGCCGGCCTCCGCCACGGCGAGCTCGCGGCGCTGCGCGCCAGACGAATCGACGTCGAGTCGGGGACCATCGACGTGGTCGAGACACGAACGCTCAGCAGCGATGGCACCCCGACATTCGGGCCACCGAAGTCGAGGGCAGGTCACCGAACCGTCCCCGTCCCCCGATTCGTGATGGTTGAGCTGGAGCAGGAGCTCTCGACCCGCGAGCTCGACCCGGATGACCTGATCTGGACAGCACCCTCGGGAGCGCCTCTGGGTGACGCGAACTTCCGCTCGCGGATCTGGAAGCCGGCCACGAAAGCAGCCGGCCTGGAGGGACTCCGAATCCATGACCTGCGACACACCTGCATCGCCATGTGGAGCCGGTCGCTTGCGTCCCCGCGAGCGGCGGCGAAGTGGGCCGGCCACTCGAACCCGTCATTGGTCCTCGGGGTCTACGGCGGTGTCTTCGACGACGAGAGCCATTCGGTGATGCAGCGTCTCACCACCTATGCGACCAGGGCCCACCCGAGCGACTCGCCCGGTCGTTGATCGGACCCGGCTGATGATCTCCACGAGCTCACCCGCCGCTGGCTCCCGACTCCGAACCGACGTCGGCCCCGGGGCGGGAGCTGTGCTCAACTCTCGCCATGCCCCAGCCGCTCAAGAACGCCTTCGACCGCACCTTCGTCGAACGACTCGCAGCCGCGGCAGCCACCACCCACCCCACCTTCGACACGACGAGCTTCACCGATGCGGTCATGTCCGAACTCGACGACCTCGAGCTGAAGGACCGCATCAACCTCATCGCCGATCAACTCATCGCCCATCTCGATGACGACTACGAGACCGCCCTCCCCCACGTCATCGCCACGGCCCATGCGATCGTCGGCCCGCCCAGCGATGACACCGCGGCGTGGGGGTCCGGCATGGAGGCATGGCCGCTGTGCTCTGTGGTCGAACGCCACGGCCTCCACCATCCCGAGGCCTCTATCGCCGCGATGGAAGAGCTCACCCAGTCGTTCTCCTGTGAATTCGCGATCCGCCCCTACCTCGACGGACACCTCGACCTGACCATCGCCGCCTGCCGAAAGTGGCTCCGCTCCCCCATTCCCGCCGTCCGGCGCCTGCCCTCCGAAGGCACCCGCCCGTACCTGCCGTGGGGGCCGAAGGTGCCCGCCCTTCTCGACGACCCCGACATCGGGCTCTCCCTGATCCGTGAACTCCGGCACGACCCCGACGAGGTCGTCCGCCGGTCGGTGGCCAACCACCTCAACGACGTCGCCCGCGACCATCCCGACCGGGTTGCGGCGATCGCGGCCGACTGGCTCGACGACCCGGCCGTCGACACCGCAATGGTCCGCCACGCGCTCCGCAGCCTGATCAAGAAGGGGCACCCGGCCGCGATGGCGGCCCTCGGCTACACGACGACCGCCAGCGTCGGCGTCGACGAGTTCACCGTCACGCCCGCCACGATCCGCCTCGGCGACTCCATCACCCTTGTGGCCCGCCTTCGTTCCACCAGCACCGAATCGCAGCGGCTCGTCGTTGACTTCGTCGTCCACCACGTCAACGCCAACGGCGGCAGTTCGCCCAAGGTCTTCAAGTGGACGACCATCGAGCTACCTGCCGGCGACGCCGCCGAGCTCACCAAGACCCGCCGCATCCAGACTGCATCCACCCGCCGCTACCACGCCGGCGAACACCGGATCGAGCTGCAGGTGGCCGGCACTGCTGTCGCCGAGAGTGGCTTCGACCTGCTCGACAGCAGCTCCTAGAGATTCCAGGCGGAAAGTTTCAGATCTCGGCGCCGACGGCGTCTCTCTCGTGCCCCCCAACACAGGAGATCCCGATGACCACCCCCGAACCCACCACCAAGACCAAGTACCGCCCGGCAGTTCTCACCGCCAACCTCGGCCTGCTCTTCCTCCTGGTGCTGTCTGCCTGCGGACCCGTCTCGTCCAGCGATCAGGCATCGGTCGGCGACGACACGATCGTCTTGACCTCCCGTGGCGACGACAGCGCGGATGCCGACGGCTTGGGTATGAACGCAGCGCGGCAGGCGCCCGACACCGCCCAGACCTCCGACTTCTGCGCCACCTGGCACACCAACGAGTCGAGCATGATGCAGGGCCCGGCGGACGACAGCCCCGAGGCCATGGCCGAGTATCTCGACCGACTTCGGATCGGCTTCGATCAGCTGATCGTCGCGGCCCGGAGTACAGCCAACTTTCCCGGCGATGCCCTCGCCGACCTGACCGCCTACCGCGACGCGATCGCCGATGCCGCCCAGACTCCCGCCGACGCGAGTCCGAGCCCGGCGGTCGTCATGCTCGGGATCCGGACCCACGAGTTCATCACGGCCCGCTGTGACGACGACACGACGATCGTCCCCGGGGACGCAAGCGAGGACAGCGCGATCACCGAGGAATCCGACGACGACGAGCAAACCCAGAGCGACGGACCGAACGAGTACTGCGGCGCCTTGCAGTTCGGCCTTCTGGTCCTGCTCGCGGACGATCTGGAGATCGACCACGCCGACATCTCCCAGCCCTACATCGACGCCATGAACGCCCTGGTCAGCGGAGCCGACCCCGGACCCGAGTTCGACGTGAGCCACCTCTCGTTGGTCGAAGGCAACGAGGAACTCGGTTGCCGCGGTGCCCGGGCCATGCAGCAACTGCTGACCGACCTCGGGTGGGGCCCACTCATCGAGGGCACCGAGCTCGGCTCCTGAGACCCGGTCCACGCCAGTGCGCTCGCGCTACCGTCGGGTCATGCCGTTGGCCATGTTCAAGGATTTCTGCATCGACGCCAACGACCCGAACGTGCCCGGCAGCACACGCCGCCACCTCCTCGACGCCGGTGCCACCCTGGTTCGTCACCGGGACGACGACATCGGCTGGCATGTCCTCGCCGATCCCGAGGGCAACGAGTTCTGCGTGTTCGGACCGCAGTGATGCAGCGCGCACCGGTCGACGATCCCGTCATCGACCTGCGGCAGACTGACGGAGTGGAGGAGGAGACCATCCGTCGCCGCCTCGTGATCCGCGGCCGGGTCCAGGGAGTCGGCTTTCGGGTGGCGTGCCGGCAGGAGGCCGAATGGCACGGCGTCGCCGGCTGGATCCAGAATCTCGCCGACGGCTCGGTCGAGGTGATCGCCGAGGGCGGCGCCGACGTGGTCCCCCGGCTGGTCGACTGGTGCAGGAACGGTCCTCGCCATGCTCAGGTGACCAGCGTCGACATCACCGCTGAGGCACCCCGGGGCGAGATCGGCTTCCGCATCGCCCGCTGAGCCCGACGTCCCACACGAGCGATCTCAGCAGGAACCGGGCGGGTTGTTCCGTTCGAATTCCGCGAGTCGCTCGGCGTCGTCAGCCACCAACTTGGCCGCGGACCGCGACAAGGACCGGATCCGCCCGGCCAGCTCCTGGTGGAGCACGTTCGGCACGGTCTGTTCCTGCTTGTCGACGGGCCCGAGCTTGGTCTTCAGGACCCGTTCGCAGTGCCAGCTGCCGCTTCGGCACTCGATCTGTTCCACCGAATCCACCCTCACCGGACGGACGAAGCGCACGACGCGGATCGTGTACATCTGGTGGGGCTTGGTCCACTTTCCGGCCTTGCGGGCCACGAGCGCGGCGAACTCCGCGGTCTTCTCGAGGATGGTGGTGGTGATGGAGCCTGGGCTGGTCGGGATGCTCGGGATGCCGGCGACCCCCTTGGCCTCTCCGAGGGCGGCGTCGGCCGCGCCCTTCACGTAGTCCCCCTGGGCCGCCGTGGCGATGTTGCCGGTCGCACCAAGGGCCTTCCCCAACAAGCCGAGCAGTCCCGCGATCTCGCTGAACTGATCGGCCATCTGCTCGGCGTCGGCGTAGCCGTACGGGTTGTCGACGGTCACGAAGACCGAGAAGTCCACATGGAGTGCGGGGTCTTCGAAGGTGGCGAGCGTTTTGGGCGGATGGGAGTCGCCCTCGTTGCACGGGCCACCGTGTTCGGGTGGGCACAGGCCTGGCGCGCCACTCGTGGCCGGTTCGTTGGGCGACTCTCCGGGCGGTTCGTCTCCGCCCTCGGGACCGCCTTCGCCACCGGTGGCGCTCTCACCCGATGCATGGGCCGCGCCCTCGCACTCGTCGAGCGCCCGACGGGCCGCATCGGCCTGTGCACATGCTCCGTCGGCCGCAGCCCGCGCCGCATCGGCCTTCGCTCGAGCCTGGGCGGCCGCCGCCGACGCCTCCGCGATCTGCGCCTCGATCCGGGCGATCTGGGCTCGAGCCTCGGCCTCCTGGGCTTTCATTTCCGCCTGGAACTCCGGCGTGTTGAGCTTCTCCCATTCGGCCTCGAGCTCTTGGGCGGTGTCAGGGTTCGGGTCGGCCATGTAGTCGTCCCAGGCCTGCCCCGCGAACCGGCGGCGCAGCGCCAGGTCGTGCGACGTGATCCGGCTCCCCGGCACACCGGGAAGCTCGACCGAACCCTGCGGCTCACCGTCACCGAGACTGGGCCACTCGCTCTCGAGCTGGTCGAGTTCGGCCTCCAGTTCGTGTTGACGCGCTTCCGCGTCGGCCGCAACTTGCGCGGCCGCGTCCGCCTTCGCCCGGGCCTGATCGCACGCGGCCTGCGCCGACAGCCATGCGGCCCGCAACTCGTCGCACGGGCCCTTTCCCTCGCCGCGCCCCGACCGCACGAGCAGGCCACCGGCCGTGGCGGTCAGCCCACCGGCCACCACCACACCGAGCCACAGCTTCGGGCTCGACCGGTCCTGATCCTTGGTGATCGACAGGTCCTGGACCGGCGCCACTGTCGTCGTCGTGGTGGTCGTCGTTGTGGTGGAGGTCGTTGTCGTTGTGGTGGTCGTCGTCGTGGTCGTTGTGCTGGTCGTCGTGCTCGACGTGGTCGGCGGCGGGGGTGCGGCGATCATCGTCTCGTCGCAGGCCGGCTCGGCGCCGTCGATCGTGTGGGTGATGTCGGTGGGGACGTCGACCCCGTCGACGGTGAGGCTAGTCACCTGGTGCGGCCCGTAGCTGAACGCGGGGATCTCCACGATCACATAGCCACCCAATGCCACCACGCCGTAGCCGGTGACCGGACCCGATGCGCCGTCGGCCTTGATCTCCACGATTGCGTCGGGCCACAGCCCCGTGAGCCAGATGGCCACCATCCAGAGGGACGGCGAGTTCACGACATTGCCGAACACTGGATCGGCCGGTGGCCGCCCGGAGTGCTCGGTGCCGGCACACCACGAGAAGACCGCCGGACCGTCGTCCTGGGCGGCGGCCACCGCGGCGAAGGGGAGCACCAGGGCCACCGCGGCCATCAGGAGAACGGCGATCAGGAGACGGGCGCGCCGCAATCCGAGAACCATCGGATCTCCCCTTCGTAGTGGGCCAGGTGGATGTCGCGGCGAGCCGTCTCAGCGCCGCGCGTCTGGTCGACCGTTGCGGTGAAGGTGTCGACGATCTCGACGGATTGCCCATCGGTCGCGTACGTCCACACGAACGGGTCACCGGCAGCCACGAGGCTGAGTTCGAACGACGGATCGCCCTGGGTCGCGACATACGCCCGGCACTGGTCGACGCCATAGCGTTCGAGCACCTCCGGGTGGAGCCGGGTGATGAGCGTGTCGACATCGGTCATGGCCATTGCGTTCGACAGGATCGTGATGAAGTCCGATGCCGCCTCCTGCCTCAGAGGTGGCGAGGTCGTCGTGGAGCTCGTTGTCGTGCTGGCCGGGACGGAGGTCGTGGTCGGCGCAGTCGTCGTCACTGGAATCGTCGTTGTCGGTGCCGCCGTGATTGTCGTCGTTCCGTCGGGCGATTGGCCGTCATCGACAGGCGCGGACACCCGCGCCTCGACCCCGAGCACAGCCTCGTCGCCGGGCTCCTCCCAGGTGAGATAGCCGACCGCGCCGACGACGACGCCGATCAGGCCGATGCCGATGAGAGCCCAGCCGAGGGTCCGCCTCCCGTCACGGCCGTCGCCGCGCGGTGTCTGTCTCACGGTCATCCCGTCGGCGTCACTCCGATCGACTGAAGGGGTTGGACGACTCGGTCCCGCAGCGTGGTCGACAGTCCGACCATGGACCGCCGGCCGTCAGCCGACCGGTTCGGGTTCAGCGGCGTGGGGGCGATGGCCCCTGATGAACGGCAGTGCCAGGACGACCGACACCGCGATCAGCGACACCATCATCACCGCAGCCGTGGTGTAGGCGGCGGCACGTCCCGACGCCTCATAGATCGCACCGATCACGATCGCCGTGATACCCGCGCCGAGCGCCTGAGCGGCGCCCATCAACCCCTGCGCACCGGCCTGTCGCTCACTCGGCACGGCCATCGCGATCGCCACGCCCGCGCCGGCGATCGAAAGGCCGTCGATCGTGGCGTGGACCATCGCCACCGCGAAGATCCAGCCGCCGCTCGGCAGCTGCCCGTAGCTGAACATCGTCACCGCGGTGAGCAGCAGCCCGGCCGAGCCCACCCGGAACGGCCCGATTCGTTGCGCGAGCCGCCCACCGGTGGCACCGAGCACGATGATCGGAAGCGAGAACAGGGTGATCCCTGCGTTGGCGACCCAGACGCCGGTGCCGAGGTCCTCGTGGACGACGTCCCACAGCGCATCGAACGCACCGATCATCACGTAGACCGCCGTCCCCAGCACCACCGCGCCCGCGACGATTCGCGACCGCAGCAGGTCCACCGCCAGTCGCTGCCGCACGACGTCGCCGGACTCCTCGACGGTGACCCGCAGCATCGGCAACAGGCACACGCCGGTCGCCACCGCGATCACGACGAACGGCGCGGCCAGTCCGGCCGGTCCCACCAGCACTGCCGAAACTGCTGGCCCGAGCGCAAAGCCGAACACGTCAGCCGACATCAGCCGGCCCAGGTTCTGCCCGAGATTGTCCGGGTCCGACAGCACCACGATCCGGCGGATCGCCGGCTTGGCGGCCCCACCGCCGATCCCCGAGATCAGGCGGCCGGCCATGATCGGGGTGAGTGATTCTCCGAACCCCATCAGGAGCAGGCCGACCACGCTCGCCAGCACACCGGCGATGATCGTGGCCTTGGCGTGGCCTCGGTCGGCGAGTGGCGCCAGGAACACCTGCGACACGAATCCCGACAGGAATCCGATGCCGATCACCCAACCGATCGCCGACTCGCTGATCCCGTACTCGTCCCGGAAGTCGCCCACCACGGTGAACAGCACGCCGTAGCCCGCGGCGAACGCCGCGGACAGCACGCTGAACATCCAGAGGGAGGAGGACCTGGACATTCGTGCAGCGTACGGACGCGGGGCGAGGGTCGGGCAATTCTCCGAGGCTCCAGCCTCGGCCACGTCGCTCCGGTGTCAGACCCACCTGGCATGATGAGCGTGCTCGCCGCTGGCCCGCAGCGGTCCCTGATCCGGGATCGACCCGTCGCGGTCGACTCACACCATCGGAGGACCGATGCACCCCACGAAACACCCGACCAAGACCACCCACCAGACGCTGATGTCCAACCGACGCGAGAGGACCGTGCGATGACGTCCGATCCTCGCGACTGGGAGCTCCCGGCCGACGAACCCGCCGGGCTGGAACAGCAGATCCTCGAGGCGCTCACCCGACAGTGGACCCGGGGCTGGATGCCCGCAGACATCCTCGCGGCCGTGGGCCATCAGCATCCGGCCCGAGCGGTGCGGGCCTGCGCCGCCCTGATCCTGATGGAACACGAGCGGTCCGGCTATGGCGAGCGGGTGTCGCCCAGGTGGCAGCGCCAGCTCGCCACACTGGCCGGCGATCGCGACGCCACGCGCCGGCTCGACGATCTTCGGGGGCTCCACATCACGCTGTCGGTCCTGCCGCCCCTTCGTCCGCTCGGCCCCAAGCCGGGAGAGGCTCACGCAGGGGCGGTGCGCGATGTCGGTGGCGGGCCGGATTCCGAGCCGGGTGGCAGCCCAGCCCGGGTCGACTCCGATCTGCTGCGACGGGTGCGAGGTCTGCTGGCAAAGGCCGAGTCCACCGAGTTCGAAGCCGAGGCGGAAGCCTTCACCGAGAAGGCCCAATCCCTCATCGCGGCACACTCGCTGCAGCACGCGCTGGCCTCCCTCGAGCGTGAGGACGGCGTCGGCGGCGGGCCCGATGCCGTGCGGCTGGCCGTCGAGCGTCCCTACCACCGCGAGAAGTTCAGCCTGCTGGCCACCATCGCCGAGACGAACCGGTGCCGGGCCATCCTCCACAGCAACCTCGGGTTGTCGACCGTGATGGGATTCGCCATCGACCTCGACGCCGTCGAACTGCTCTACACGTCCCTGCTGGTGCAGGCCACCACGGCGATGCAACGGCACGGGTCCCGGATCGATGCGTGGGGCCGGTCGTCGACCGCCACGTTCCGGCGATCGTTCCTCGTCGGATTCGCGGATCGGATCGGCGAACGACTCGAGCGGGCCACCGCGCAGGCGGAAGAGGCCGCCACGCAACAGGAGGGTGGCAGCCGGCTCGCACCGGTCCTGGCGTCACGAGCAGACCAGGTCGACCACGCCATCGAAGCGGCATTCCCCTACGCCAAGCCGATGCGATCGAGAGCCCGCTTCGACAGCTCCGGCTTCACGGCCGGGGTCCGCGCCGCAAACCAAGCCGACCTCGGCCGGCGTCGACCGCTCGCCTCCTGAGCGGTAGGACGATCGTGGACGGTGTCGACCAGAGCAGGCCCTGCACCCGGATCGTCATCGTCGGGGGCGGCACTGCCGGTTGGCTCGCAGCCGCACACCTCTCGGTCGGCCTTGCCGGGATGACGCCGGTCGGGGTCGAGCCGTCGATCACCATCGTCGCGGCGGCCGCCGACGAACCGA
>CAYFLT010000073.1:7749-10265 GCA_964344055.1 uncultured Candidatus Nemicrothrix sp. | reverse complement strand
GGAGTAGGCGAGGCGACCATCCCGTCGATCCGATCGACCCTCGAGTTCCTGGGCATCGAGCTGCCCGAGTTCGCCGAGGGGGTCGGTGCCACGACCAAGCTCGGCATCCGCTTCGAGGGGTGGCACCACCCCGGTGGCTCCTACTTTCACCCGTTCGCCACGGCCGACCACGACCCTTCGCCCGACGAATGGCTGGCAACCGACGACGCCCACACGCTCGACGGGTGGTCGGAGGCAGCCCGGGCCCGCCGGCTCGCGGACGAACCCGAGCCGGCCGGCCCGTGGCGGTCCCCAGCCGCCAACTTCGCCTTCCACCTCGACACGCACCGGTTCGCCGCGCTCCTGCGCCGGACCGCGCTCGATCGTGGGGTCCACTGGGTCGACGGCCGGGTCACGGGCATCGAGACCGTCGACCGCGGCTCGTCCATTCGAGGGGTGATCACCGACAGGGGCGAACGACTCGAAGCCGAACTCTTCGTCGACTGCACGGGCTTCAGCCGCACCCTCGTCTCAGCGCTCCGCCCGGACAGGATCTCGTTCACCGACGCACTTCCCGTCGATCGGGCCCTCGTCGCCCGCCACAGCCGGCCGGCCACCACACCGACCCGCCGCTTCACCACCGCCACCGCTCATGAAGCGGGCTGGACGTGGCAGATCGATCTCGCCCGGTCGTCCTCTACCGGGGTGGTGTACTCCTCAGCCCACATGAGCGAGACCGAAGCCGAGGAGGTACTTCGCCGCCACGCCACCAGTGTCGACGACCACAGCCTCCGAACGATCAGCTTCGCCAGTGGGCGTCTGGCCGAGCCATGGGTCGGCAACTGTCTCGCCCTTGGGCTGGCCGGGGCCTTCGTCGAGCCGCTCGAGAGCACCGGAATCTTCCTGATCGAGGATGCCCTGCACCGCCTCGCGTCGCGGTTCCCACGAGCCACTGCTCCGGCCAGTCCCGCCGACCAGTTCAACCGCGGACTGGCCGGCCGGGTCGACTGCATTCGCGACTTCCTGGTCGCCCATTACTGCACATCTGACCGCGCCGAACCGTTCTGGTCCGATGTTCGGGAGGCACCTCGGTCGGCGTGGCTCGAGGAGCACCTCGACCGCTGGCGTCATCATCTCCCGACCGCCGCCGAGGTGGAGGCGGTCGACTCGTTTGTCCCCGCGTCCTCCTGGACCCACGTCCTGCGTGGCATGAACTGGCTTCCGGCCCGTCCCCACCGAGGCTGATCGGGCGGCGGCCGAGATCAGTCGTCGGCCAGGATCGACGTGCCGAGGCGAATCGCCAGGCCCGCGTCACCCAGGGCACCGTCGGCCGGGTAGGTGCCCATCAGCACGCCCTGCTGGCCGTCGACCCAGTCCACCTCGACCGAGGGCGACGCCGCTCGAGGATCCGCCCCCACCGACACCAGCGGCGTGAATCGCAGCCCGCAGGCACCGGCCACGCCGGGATCGAGCGTCAACCGATCCGCGTACGGCAAGCCGTACTGAGCAGCCTCTCCCCCGCCCGGCTGAACGGTGAGCAGCAAGCCCGTCGACACGGGCCCGTCGCCGAGATTGGCGAACGACATCGCATTGGTGAGCAGGCTCGGCCGGTGACCCGAGTCGGTGGTCCGATCATCGTCGGTGAGCAGGTGACCGATCTCGACCCCCCAATCCCCTTGACCGCCGGACTCATCGGCCACGAGGGAAAGGCCCACCACCGTCACTTGACCGGCGGGAACCACGATCTCGACCGATGACCAGATCGCCTGGGCAGGCATCTCGTCGGCCGCCACCACCGCCAGGTCGAAGCGAGCGCCGCGATCCAGTTGACCTTCGTTGATCAGGCGCCAGACATCGTGCTGGATCGCACTCATCCCAGTCCCTCCCCACCCGCCAGGGCCGCGGCCTCGTCGATCACGATCTCGGATTGCACGACCGGTATCAGGGGGGCGAGTGGGTCGGGCCCGGTCACGTCGGCGCCCGACACAGCGGGTTGGAAGGAGCCATCGTGGCGGAACGAGGTGACCCGCACTCCAAGCTCGGCCGCGGTGAATTCGTCGGCGGGGATGAACCACACGATGGTGTCGTCGACGATCACCGCTCGAGCACCGGTCGGCACGGCCACACCGAATACGCCGTCGTAGCGAGCGAGCGACCACGCCCCGCCCACGTTCTCGAGCACGTACCAGCGATCGGTGTCGCGGTAGAGGTCGAAATCGAACGGGGGGTTGAAGGTGAAGTTGTCGGCTGGATCGCCGTTGGCATCCATCACCGCCGTGTACACGTACTGGCGGCCGCCTTCGGAAGCAGGCGGTGCAACGAACGCGGCGGACACGACGACCACGTCGCCCTCCGGAACATCGAGGACCCCGGTAGGACACACGGTCGTGACATCGCCGACGGTGGTGTTGCACTCGAACGTCGAGTTGTTGAAGGCAGCCCCGGGTGCACCGAGCAACAGGTGGAGAAGGAAGGCCCGCGACTCTCGGATGTCGATGTCGTCGCCGCCATCACCAGCCAGCTCCGCCGAGATGCTG
>CAYFLT010000073.1:0-7739 GCA_964344055.1 uncultured Candidatus Nemicrothrix sp. | reverse complement strand
GAGGAGTTTCATGATCCTCGCGAACGCGGTCGCGCCGTCGGGGATCACCAACCCGCCGGGGTCGTCGGAAGTGTCCGTGGCGTCGCCGGCGTCCGCCGCGGCGTCGTCCTGGGGATCGACCTCGTCGCCGTCCCCGTCGTCCGTTCCGCCGGATTCATCGATGGCGTCAGCTGTGTCGCCGGCGGCACTGTCACCGCCAGCGGCGTCGGCCTCGTCGACGGCATCTGCCGTGTCGTCTGTGGTCGCCGCATCACCGCTGATGGTCTCATCCGAGTCGCCCAACTGCATGAGTGCCACGATCAGAACGATCAGGAACGTGAGCGCCGCACCACCGATCGCGATGGGCTTGGACGCACACCCCAACCGTCCGGCCAACGACGAGGCCGGCGGAGGGCCGGTGACCAGCGCGGGATCGAGCCGGTAGGAGGGCAGAGATCCGCCGTCCCAGGTGTCGAACGTGACAGCGGGACCCTGACCGTCCTCCGATCCCGCCGGATTGGGCGGAAGGTTGAACCCACCGCCGACGTATGCGAACTTCCCGGCCGTGACCGTGTCGCTGCCGAGAATCTGGTCATCCTCGACCTTGTAGATGGCCGACGGTCCGGCCTGGTCCCAATTGGTGTGCGTCGGCTGGCTCGCCCCGTAGTTGCGGCCGGCACGGACCTTGTCTCCTCGGTGGAAGAAGACGGTGGCCTCGTTGTCGGAGACCACGCTGCCGTTCAGCCGGCCGGCGAAGGCGGTCAGGTCGCCGTCACCAGGAAGATCGCCGAGCTGGAGATCGTCCTCGGCGTGGACATCGCTGCGGAACTCGACGTTGTTGCGGTCCGCCGAACCCCACACCCAGATCCGGTCCTTGACCACCGGCGCGCCGTACTCGCCACCGAACTCGAGGATCTGATCGACAGTCGCGGAGTGGAACTCGCCGTATTTCTCGACCAGCCGCCCCTGACCCGAGTCGCTGAGCTGGTCGTTCGTGAAGAAGACACGACTCGACCCAGAGAGGTCGTTCGATCCCCGCTTGGTGACGATGTTGATCCCGACCCCACCGGTCATCGACGACACGTCCGTGCCGCCGGTGGAGACCTGGATCTCCTCGATCGCACCGAAGTCGTAGTAGGTGGGCGAGGCGCCAAGTGCTGCGGAGTCGGTCATCTGGACTCCATCCACTGTCCACGCCGTCTCGCCGCGGCCGGCCACCGTGAATGTCGAGGCTCCATCACCACCAGTGGTCGGGTCGGTCGCCGGATCGACGGTCACCCCGGGAACGAGGTGCAGCACCGCCCACGGGTCTCGCGCCGCCGGAATCTGCAGGAGTTCGTCACTGGTGACTCGCCCGGCCCGACCCGAGCGATCCAACCTCTGTAGATCGGGCATCTCCCACCCCCCGAACGCCGAGAGTAGCAGCCACCCTCCGCGCGGCCGGGAGCATCACGCCGCTCTGGTGAATATGCACACATTGGTGTCAGGCACCGACCTGTGCAGGTTGACGGCTCGATCTTCGTCTGACGAAAAGGACGACCCGGGTCAGAAGGGCCAGCCCGGCACGGGGGTCGGCAACAAGAACGCGTCGTCGAGACGGGCAACCAAATCAGGCGGAGCCTCGAGACCGTCGGGTCCGTCGGACACGACGAGTGTGGACGCACGGGCCACGCCGAACCAGAGCCGGGTGAAGCTGGCCACGCTTGCGCGCAGCAGCGGCAGTCCGGGCCCATGGCCAGGCACCGCAGTGCTCTCGGAACCGATCGTGACCGTGTAGTCACCGGCCACTCCTGACCAGTCCGCATCGGCAAGCCAACGCTCCGCGGGGTCGGTCAGGGTCAGGTTGAACGACAGCGGCTCGCCCACCCAGCGCCGCGCCGCCACGCACGCAGCCACGTCGAGGATTCGTAGCTGCCACCACGCGAGCGCCCGATTGCCCGATTCGTGCTCCGAACCGAGTGACCGATCACGTTCGCGGATCGGGTTCCGCACCAGGTTCTGGAGTTGCGCGTGGGGCGGTTCGTACATCATCACCGAACGGAGCTGATCACCGAGTTCCCGGATCATGCGCAGGAGTTCGAGGAGTTGATCGGTGGTTTGGTACGCCATCAGGCTGATGCGCCACGGCCCGTACTCACCCTTGAGGGTTCCGAGCGCGAAGTGGGTGAGGTGGCCCCCCTCGTCGCGGTAGCCGAGCGCATGGAGCCGCCGGCGGCGAACCACCTCCCCTTCGAAGAGATCCGGTCCACCGACACACACCGATCCGTGAACACACAAGCGATTGGTCATCGCGTCGTGGAGGTCGGCCCAGTCCTCGAGCCGGATCCGAACCGGTGGCCGATACGGCACGTGGTCCACCCGGAGCGTGTCGGGATCGAACGTCACCAGATGGTCGTAGGCGGCGGTGGCGAGACCGAGCTTGTCGTAGAACCCCTGCTCGAAGATCCCGAGCGCGGCTACCGCGCATCCCGCCTCCGCGCTCTGGGCCAGAGACCTCGCCGTCATCTCCGACGCGAGACCCTGCTTGCGCCCGACGTGGCTGGTGGTGACCGCGGTGATCGCGTTGAGTGACAGATCGGTGCTTTCGTAGCGAATCGTGCTGGGCACCCACTGCACCATGCATTCCGCTTCGCCATCGAGCACCCCGACCTCGGTGTGGCCGGGAGCGATCAGGAGCCCGAGCGCTTCCTTCTCGTCCAGGCCCTCGATCCACCCGCACTCGAGCCACATCCGGGCGACCGCATCCAGATCGATCGCTTCGTCGTAGGCCCGAATCTCGCGAGCCGCCATCCGCTCATGCATGACGACCAGCTTCCCACGGCCGACGCCGGCCGACGATCGACTATCGGCGCTCACTCACCGCGGCAGAATGCGGCCAGATCGCGGGCCGAGTCGCGGGAGATCTCCGGGCACACGAGCGGGAACATCTCGGTGCCGTGCATGGTGCCCATCACCTGACGACAGCGGGCCTCCACACCGGCTTCCAGAAGGAGTCGGTAGAACTCGATTCCCTCGTCGCGAAGCGGATCACACTCGTTGACACTGATGACGGTCGGCGGCAGACCGGTGACGTCGTCGAGGGTGGCGAGCCCCGGCCATGCCATCGGATCTCCCGCTTCCCACGCCTCGATGCCGTATCCGACCCGTCCGCGGTTGCCGGCCACGTTGATGAAGATGCCGTTGTTCTCGATCGAGGACGGGTACCGATCCTGGGGCCAGTCGCCGGCGATGTAGGGGCAGAAGGCGTAGAGCCCTTGGACCAGCCCGAGGTCACCGTCGGCCTTGAGCCGCAATCCGGTGGCGAGGGTGAGGTTGCCGCCCCCGCTCTCGCCGGCCACGACGATCCGCGCCGGATCGATGCCGAGCGCTTCGTGGTTGGCGACCACCCAGCGCAGACCCGACACGCAGTCATTCAGTCCGGCCGGGTACGGCGCTACCTCCGGAGCCGATGAGGCCCGGAGCGAGTTGCGGAAGTCGACCATCGCCACCGCCACGCCGTTGGCCGCGATGATCTTGCCCCACGCGCGGTAGTTGGCGTCGTAGGCCGACATGATCGCCATGCCGCCGCCATGGATGTAGTAAACGCACGGCACCGGCTCGTCGGTGTCGGGTCGGATCAGATTGATCTTCACCGTGTTGCCGTCGGGGGTCGAAGTGAACTCGACAGTCCGCATCGTGAGGCCGGTACTCGGTGCGATCTCCTCGGTGTCACACATGGCCAAGACCGGCTCGAGGGCGGTCAACGCGGCGAGCGCATCCGGCGAGTTGGACTCCGCCACCAGCTGTTCGCGCGACTCTGCGTCGGGCAACTGCTGGGACGGGATGAATGCCAGCATCTCGCGAATCCGCGGGTCGAGCCGCCGGTCGGTCGTGGTGTCGGGTCCGATGTCGATGGCCATGCCGATCTCCTTGCGCGGGGCGTGCGCCAGGGATCGTAGGGCGGCTCAGAGACTCGCGGCGAAAAGGCGTCGGTAGACCTCGCGGGTGTCGGAAGTGCCGAGCCCGATTCCGAGATGCAAACCGTCGATGTGGACCTCCCAGTGGAGGTGGATCGACTGAGGCCGTTCCGAACCCGTGGCTCCCGAGTTCGTTCCCTTGTTGCCGATCTCGCCGAGCACATGACCGGCCTCGACCACCAGCCCGGGTCGGACGTCCTCAGCCAACGAATCGAAGTGTGCGTACACCGAAACGACGTGGCCGACACCGTCGAGCACGCCGTGATCGATGACCACATAGTTCCCGTACATCATCGCCAGGGTGAAGGGCGGGGTGGTTCCGGCTGCGCCCGCGATGTCGAGGATGGCGCCGCGCTCGGCAGGGGTGGGGTCCTGGTAGTCGCCGACGGCGACCACGATCTGCCCCGCCATCGCGGCGGTGGCGATGCGGCCCCGTTCGAGGCAGATGAAATCGATGCCCTGATGAGTGCCGTTGCGGTACTCGCGGGGTGAGTTCGGCAGCGACTCGGGCACGTCGAGCGGAAGGCCGCAGTCGCTCGGCAAGGTCATCACCAGTCCGAGCGTGTCGGCCATCGCCAGTGCGTCGTCGCCGGTCGGCGGGTCGACGGACACCACCTGTACGAGCGGTTCGTGCTCCACTGGGGCAGCACTCGTGGTCGTGTCCGGAGTGTCGATCGCCGGGTCGACATCGCCGTCACCGCTCGCGCCGGCCCCGGGATCCGAATCGGAGGCGGAGTCGGCTTCGGCTTCGGCTTCGGACGCCGCGCCCTCGGCCGTACCGTCACCATCGGCGGTCGCCGCATCGACGGGATCGTCGTCGGCGAAGATCCCCTTGGCGAGCAGGGCACCGCCCGCGAAGGCCACGATCGACACGACCACCACACCCACGCGGTGCACGATCGGCGACCCGAGATTCACGAGCGGACCGACATGTCGGCGCCTCGCACGAAGGCCGCGCCGCCTTCGGGAAGGATCACCGGCCACAGTTCGCCGCTCGTGTCGGTGGCCAGGGCGTAGCTGCCCGACGCGTTTGCCTGGCCGAGAGGGTTCCCGGCCGAGTCGAGGAGTTCGACGGGGGTCTGGGCCTTGGTCTGGACGACGGTGTATCCGTCCGCCGGTGGAACGATGAACGAGCCGAAGATCCAGCCTTCCTGCCCGCCCACCTTCACGCGGTACCAGCCGTCGGTGGGGTCACCGACGATGGTGATGGTCGATCCGCCGAGTCCGCTGATCGTGTCGACCTCGGACGCCGCCAGATGCGGGGCCGACCGGAGCTTGGCGACGTCGACCAACAGAGTGGCCGACCGCTCCGCGGGTGCGCTGGTCGTCGGTGCCACCGAGGTGGTGCCGGATGGGTTCGACGTCGTCGGCGCGGTGGTGGTCGACTCGTCCTCGTCCTCGTCGCCGTCGTCGGTGTCGCCGTCGGCGGGATCGGCCGTCGTCGTGGTCTGTACGGCGAACCGGGTGGTGGTGGGTGCCACGAACTCGGGGGCGCCGCGGGTCGTGGTGGTCTCGATCCCGCCCGCGCCGTCACCTGCGATCGGCGAGTCCGTCCTCGACGACTCGGGTTTGGTGAGCTCGGAGAAGAGCGCCACACCACCGAGGACGAGGATCAGCACCATCAGGATCTTGTTGACCTTGCGGACCATCGAGTTCCGCTCGGGCGGCTCTTCCCAGCCGTCGGGGAGTTCGCCGGCCTCGTCAACGGGGACCGACGAGTCGAGCCAGGTCATCCCCGCGGCGTCGGGCACATCGGCCGCCGAGTCCTCGTCTTCCCCATCCTCGGACTCGGGTTCCTCAGTAGCCTCGTCGGCCGCGGCGACCGGCTCAGAGGACACCCCATCCTCCGCCTCGGAGGGCGAGTCATCCTCCACCTCAGCGGGCGCAACACCGGGGTCGGTGTCGTCGCCGAACACGGTGGCGCCGGGGCGGTCGGAGTCCGGCGGACCGAAGGCCGCTTCCAACTCGGAGACACTCAACTCCTCGGTGGCCTCCACACCATCGGAGTCGGCACCGGGTGCGTCCGGACTCGGTTGGCGATGGTCGGTCCACACCTCACCGTCCCAGTACTGCAACATGGCGTCGTCGTCGGGCGCGGGGTACCAGCCGGGCCGCAGGTTCATGCGGTCGTACCTCCCGTCGCAGCGGGATCATCTCGAAGCAGGTTGATCATCGGTGCACCGCTGTCGGCAGGGATCTTCACGAGACCCTCGTCGGCCACAGCGGACGTCCGCTGAGCCCTCCGCGCTCTCCGCGACCTACGGTACGCCAGCGCTCACCCAACGCGACCGCGGCATCGCCGCGACTTCGATGCGAACGCGACGTTCAGCGATCGTCGTCGTGACCCTTGCCCGGGTTGTCGTCGTGGCCGCGATCGTCACCATTGCCGGGGTTGTCGCTCTGACCAGGTGCATCTTCGCGGCCCTTCCCCTGGCCGCGGCCACCCCGCTCCTCCGCATCGGACTCGTCCGGGTCACCAGCGTCAGAGACGTCTGCGCCGGGGGTTGTGCCCTCACCGGAGGCGTCGCCGTCGTCTTCGGCGCCGGCATCTTCCTTGCCACAATCGCTGGCTGCCGACTCGTTCACCCTGGTTCCGTGAGCGTCGTCGCTTTCGGTCTTGCGATCCCGGGCCACCGCCGACACGTACTCGCCGTGCTCGGTGACTGCCGCGCAGAGGAGCTCGAGCTCGTCCGCGTCGAGCCCGTCGGACGGATCCACGCCCTCCACTTCCGGAGGCGGATCCTCGACCGCACCCTCAGGCGCTTCCTCACCCTCACCGGCAGCGGCAGGCTCGGCGTCGTCGCCGGCGGAGCCGTCCTGGTCGGTGGCGACTGCCGCGGGCACCACGACCGTCTCCACAACAGCGGGTGGCTCGCTCCGTGGATCAAGGAGGTCGAAGCCCCCGGTGGCCGCCGCCGCGACACCGGTGACTCCGAGCAAGGCGGCCGACGCGGCGACGGCTGAGCGGCGTGCGATTCGGCGCGTACGTCCGTCGCCGCCAGCCGTCGCCAGGGTCGGCGCCACGCCAAGGGCGGCGGATCCCACAGGCGTGTGCAGATCGGCAAGTGTGGAGCCGATCGAGGGATGGAGATCAGTCACCTCACCGCGAGCCGCGGCATCAACGATCGCCTCGCCCTCCTCGGGGGTGATCTCACTCATGTCCGACTGATCGCTACACCAGGGCCGTGCGTTACACGACCGAGGAGAGTTTCTCAGCGATCGCCTCGTCGCTGAGTCCTTCCGAGGCGGCCGGCTCGACCAGCAGTTGGATGGCCTGGAGACCCCGATGACTCAAGACCCGGACGTTGGCCGCAGTGATCCCCAGGAGTTCGGCCACCTCGTCGACGGCCAATCCACCGAGGACGCGGAGCGCGACGACTTCTGCCTGACGGCTCGGGATCCGGGCCAGGACTTCCCCGGCCCAGCCACCGGATTCCTCGACGACGAGATCCGTGAACGGTTCGGCATCGATTGCCTCGTCGACCGGTGCCACGGTCAAGGGCCGCCGGGATTCCCGGCGGATCTCGTCGACCATTCGGCGCCGGGCGATGGTGAAGAGCCAGCGGCGGAAGTCGTCGCCGTCGCCCTTGAAGCGGCGGAATGAACGAGCGGCCGACTCCCACGTGGAGGCGGCGATGTCATCCGCCCGGTGGGGGGAGACACTGCGGAGGTAGCGGAGCAGACCCGGCTGGTAGGCGGCGAAGATCGCGTCGAAGGAGCGCTGATCTCCCTTCCGAGCTCGAGCGATCAGTACCTCCGGAACGCACGCGGGCGTCCTACGGTCCATCGGGCCGGCCACCGCCG
>CAYFLT010000072.1:9197-22181 GCA_964344055.1 uncultured Candidatus Nemicrothrix sp. | reverse complement strand
GACCGTCGACGAGGAGTCCGGCAGCGTCGATGACCCTGACGCGGTGGTCGCCGGTCGAGATCTCACCTTCGAGATCGACGCCATCGACGGCACCGACGACGTCGTCTCGTACTGGTCGACCGGTGACCCGACCCTGCGCTCGATCGATGGACGCCGTGCTCTGTTGCTCTTCCGCCTGCCTGGCGGAGAGTCCGACTTCGCTCGCGAGCAACTCGTCGCCGACCTGCTGGAGCAGTTCCGCCTCACCGAGCGAGGACCACTCACGGTCGAACTCGGCGGCCGCGAGGCCGTCTTCGAACAGATGGGGGTGGTCATCGAGGACGATCTGCCCCTCGCGGAGGGGATCGCCATCCCCGCTACGTTCGTCCTCCTCGTGCTCGTGTTCGGCGGGATCGTCGCCGCACTGTTGCCGGTCGGTGTCGGAGTCGTGTCGGCGATCGGCACCTTCCTCGTGCTGCACCTCGTGTCGTCGGCCACCGACGTGTCGATCTTCGCCCTCAACCTCGTCACCGCGCTCGGTATCGGTCTGGCGATCGACTACTCCCTCTTCATCGTCTCCCGGTTCCGAGAAGAGCGGCGCGGGGGTCTCGAGGTGGACGAAGCCGTGGTCCGCGCGGTCGAGACCGCCGGACGAACCGTCGCGTTCAGCGCGCTCACCGTGGCCGTCTCCCTCTCGGCCCTCCTCGTGTTCCCGCTCTTCTTCCTCCGCTCGTTCGCCTATGGCGGCGTCGGCGTGGTGCTGCTCGCGATGGCGACCTCGGTGGTCTCGCTCCCGGCGCTGCTCAGCCTGCTCGGCGACCGGGTGAACCGATGGACCGTCATCCCCTACCGGGAGGCCCGCCATGCCGTGAACCGCTGGCGGGAACTCGGAAACGCCATGATCCGCCGCCCCTGGCCGGTCATCGTCATGAGCGTTCTGCTCCTGGTGGCAGTCGCGGTGCCGTTCCTCGGCGTGGTCTGGGGTGAGGGCGACCATCGTGCCCTCCCCGAAGACGACCAGGTTCGGGCGGTCACCGAGGTGATGAGCACCGAGTTCCTGTCGGTGGAAGGCAACGCCTTCCCCGTGGTCGCCTTGGGCGAGCCTTCGCCGAGCGCGATCTCAGGGCTGGCCGTCCAGATCTCGGCGATCGACGGCATCGGTCGGGTGGACACTTCGACCGGCACCTTCACGCTCGGTGCCAACGTCCAGCCCGGCTCGGGTGACGCCGAACGGTTCGTCGCCGACGACGCCGCGTGGCTGAACGTCGTGCCCGAGGTGGAACCCATCTCCTCGGAGGCTGAGGCGATCATTCACGAGATCCGCTCGCTCGACACTGGCTTCGACGAGGTCCTCGTCGGCGGGGGCACTGCCGCCCTGGTCGACACGAAGGACGCCATCTTCGGCCGGGCCTGGCTCGCCGGCCTCATCATCGTCGGCGTCACCTTCGTGCTGCTCTTCTTGATGTTCAACAGCGTCCTCGTCCCGGTGAAGGCGATCGTCTTGAACATGCTGTCGCTGGGCGCCACGTTCGGGATGATGGTCTGGATCTTCCAGGACGGCCACGGCGCCGACCTCCTCGGATTCACCGCCACCGGGTTCACCGACATCACCACACCGATCCTGATGTTCTGCATCGCCTTCGGCCTGAGCATGGACTACGAGGTGTTCCTCCTTTCGCGCATGAAGGAGGAGTACGACGCCACCGGCGACAACGATCGGGCGGTGGTCGAGGGGTTGGCCAAGACCGGCAAGCTGGTCACCGCCGCGGCGCTCCTGCTGTCGGTCACGTTCCTTGCCTTCGCCACTTCCGGCGTCACCACGATCAAGCTCTTCGGCCTCGGGCTCGCGGTGGCGGTGTTGGTCGACGCTTTCATCGTGCGCGTCACTCTGGTCCCTGCCTTGATGTCGGTGGCCGGTCGGTGGAACTGGTGGGCCCCTCCCGCGCTACGGCGGGTCCACGACCGGTTCGGCATCAGTGAGTCCGACGACACATTCAGCGATCGCGAGATCGACCTGCGTGGTCTGGTCGACCTCACCGGGTCCTCACACAGAGGGGTCGAGGAGTCGATGGAAGAAACGACCGGGCCGGTCCCCTAACCTCTCCCGCCAGACAACGACTGGAGGCGTGGCCATGTCCGACATCGATCTGTCGAAGCTGGGCCCTGCGGCGAGAGAACGGCCCGAGCCGACCCTGAGGGGAGCGCTGGCCGCGGCCGCCGGTGTCTTGGCGGTGGCCGGACTGGTCATCATCGCCGGCGATGCCTACTTCCCGGACCAGTCCAAGCTCGTGCCGATCGTCTGCGGGCTCGTCGCGGTGGCGGTGGGCTACGGCGTCGTCATCAAGCTCGACCCGCCGGTGCGGCCGGCGGGCGTGGCGATGATCACCCTCGGCACGCTGTTCACGGTCGTGGCGATCTTCGACGACATCGACTCGATCACCCTGCCGCTGGTTCTCCTCGCGATCGCATGGGGTGCCCAGTACGGCTTCGGGCCGGCCCGCGGGGAACTGCCGTTGCTGGTAGGCGCCCTGATCTCGTTGTGGGTGCTGGTGCTCGACGCCGCCGAGTCCGACTCGTCGAGCGTTGACGCGGAGGCCATCTTCGCCACTCCCGACACGCCGATCACCAGCAGTGACGACCTCGTCGCCTATCTGTCGCTCGGCATCGGTCTGTTGCTGTTGTTGGCAGCCCGCGCCCTCGACAAGGACGGCTGGCACGGGGCGGCGACCGGTGCCGTGATCGTCGGCGATCTCGCCTTCCTCGTCGGCGTGTTCGGCGTGGTCGGGACGCTCGACTCCGACGAGGTCGGCAGCCTCGTGGTGATCGCGGCCGGTGTGGTGTTGGCCGCGATCGGTGCCGCCGGTGACCGCCGGTTCACCACCTGGCTCGGGGGCGCGGGCGTCTTTGTCGGCCTGATCGCCTTCCTCAGCACGATCATCGAGCCCGACGAACCGGTGATGTTGGGCCTGGCCGCCATCGTGGTGGGTGTCCTGATCGTCGCCGGGATCCTCCTGCTCGACCCGGCCCGTCAGAACCGTGAACAGACTTCCGCGAGTACTCCCGAAACCGGCGCCGTCCGCGCAGTCGCCACGCCGGACGCCACTGCCACCCAGCCGGGCACCGGCGCCACCGTCGACTCGGCCGCCGGCGTCCCAGTCGACTCCGATCCCACAGTCCCGATCGAGCCGGTCACCAGCGAGCCGGAGCCCGAGCCGGCGGCGAGCGACATCCCCGCCGGATGGCACCCGGATCCCCATGGTCGTCACGAGATGCGTTGGTGGGACGGCTCGGCCTGGACCGCCAACGTGTCGAACGGCGGCGACGTCACCACCGATCCCGAAGGTGCCTGAGGGTGGCGGACGACGCAGTCATCGACGCGCTCCTCGCAGCGGTCGACGCCGACCCCGAAAACGTGGCCGTGCGGACTCACCTCGCCCGGCTCCTCGTCGACGCGTCCCGGCATGAGGAAGCGCTCGAGCAGGCGTCGATCGGGCTGAAGTCGGAGCCCGGCAACGAGGATCTCCTCGCGATCGTGAAGGCGTCCGCCGGCGAACTCGGCGCCCGTTCAGACGACACCGATTCGATCGACGAGGACGACACCGACGGCTCCCTCGATGCCGGCGACGAGACCGACGATCCCGAGACACGGATCGCCGCGCCGATCGCGCTCGGACCCGACGTCATCCCCGACACCGTCGACGAACTGATCGACGAGTGGGCCGATTCGGAACCGCTGGAGGAGCCCGAGGTCGGGCATCTCTCGATCTCCGACGTGAAGCTCGAGGACGTCGGCGGCATGCAGACGGTGAAGGACCGGCTTCGGCTTTCGTTCCTCGGGCCGCTCGAGAACCCCGAGATGCAGGCGGCATTCGGCAAGAGCATGCGCGGCGGGCTGATGCTGTGGGGGCCGCCCGGTTGTGGCAAGACGTTCATCGCCCGTGCGGTGGCCGGCGAGCTCGGCGCAAAGTTCTACGAGGTGGGCCTGGCCGACGTGCTGGACATGTGGATCGGATCGTCGGAACGCAACCTGCGGGCGATCTTCGACGTCGCGCGTGCGAATCGGCCGTGTGTCCTGTTCTTCGACGAGATCGATGCACTGGGTATGAAGCGAACCCATCTCCGAGGCGGCGGCGCGGCGATGCGTGGCGTCGTCAACCAGCTGCTCACCGAGATGGACGGCGTGTCGTCGGACAACGACGGCGTCTTCATCCTCGCCGCGACCAACCATCCGTGGGACGTCGATGCAGCGCTCACGCGACCCGGCCGCCTCGACCGCACCCTGCTGGTACTCCCACCCGACGAAGCCGCCCGGCTCGAAGTGCTCGGGTATCACCTGAAGGACAAGCCGGTGGCCGACGACGTCGACCTCACCAGGATCGCGTCGATCACCGAGGGGCTCACCGGTGCCGATCTCGCCCTCGTCTGTGACTCGGCGATCGAGGAAGCGCTCGCCGATTCGATGCGCAGCGGCGAGGTTCGTCCGATCAGCATGAAGCGACTCACCAAGGCGGCCAAATCGGTCCGCCCGAGCATCGGCGGCTGGCTCGAGACGGCACGCAACCACGCCACGTTCGCCAACTCCGACGGCACCTACGACGAGCTGTTGACCTACATGCGCCGCCGGAAGTGAGCAACGAGGGATCGGCCACTCTCGAGCGGGTCGAGTCGCTGTTGGCACTCGGCCGGGCCGAGGAGGCCGCCCGGACTGCCGAGGACGCGCTGGCTCACGCACCCGAGGACCCGTTCCTGCTGGCCGCACTCGCCCGGGCCCGCCTCGAATTCGCGCCCGACGAAGCGATCGGGCCGGCTCGCCGGGCGGTCCACCTGGCGCCCGCGCACCCCAGAGTCCACCTGGTACTCGTTCGCACCCTCTGGCGAACGGGTGCGCTTCGCGACGCGGTCGCCGAGGTCGACCGTCTGATCGCGCAGGCACCATTCATGCCGGAGGCCCACGCTTCGCGTGCCGGGATCATCGTCGAGAACGCAACGATGTCGGGCCGGCGGAAGGCTGCGGCGAAGTACGTCGATGACGCACGGACGAGCGCCGAACGAGCCGTGGCGCTGGCACCCGACTGGCCGAGCGGGCACGTGATGGCCGGGCGAGTGGCGCTGGTGGGCGGCAACTGGCTGAAGGCGAGAAGCCATGCCAAGGAGGCGCTTCGGCTCGATCCGGAGCTCGCCGCAGCCCATGAGCTGCTCGGCGCCAGCGCCCATGCGTCCGGCGACCTGAACTCTGCTGGCGATCACTTCGTGCGAGCCGGTCGTCTCGACCCCGACCAGTCGACGGTCGACCGGCTGCGCTCGCTGCGACGACCGCTCGGCTGGGGTGCGCTCATCGGGTTCTGGGTGCTGTACCGCGTCGCGGTCGTCTCGACCCGGGCCGCGAATCCACCCACCTGGTTTTGGGCCGTGTTCGGCCTCGGCGTGGTGGCCACCGTTGGAGGGGTCCGGTGGTGGATCCGTCGGCGGGCTCGGGACGAGCTCTCCGCCGAAGCCCGACAGGTACTCGAGGTCGACCGCAGCATGCGTCGGCGGAAGCGCTGATCTCGCCGATGTCAGCGGCGACTTGACTTCACCACTTTCATGCTATTTCATGCTTCGTCATGTCGGACCAACTCTTGCTGGATCTCGATGCGGCGATCGAACTGCACACCGTGCTGGTCGAGACCGCCCATGAGATCGACACCGACCGCACCGCCCTGATCCCGCTCCTCGACGAGGCCACCGGACTCACAGGCCGGGACTGCTCCTCGCCCGTCGACGAACTCGGCCGGCTCAACGAGGAGCTGCGGTCCCTGGCCGACGATCTCGACAACCGGCTGAGGATGGTCCTGCTCGGCGGACCCGAGATCAACGCCGGGTTGTGGGCGCTCGATCGGCTTCGCTCGGCGTGGTCGGTCATCGACGTGCGGGGCGGCAACCCGTCCGACATCGATGGCACCGTGTCGGTCGGGGATCTCGAGTGGGCGGCGGAGAACCTCGATGGGGACGTCGCTCTCGCGGCAAGCTGGTTGCTCGAGCATGGGAGCTTCTTCGCCGCAATCGATGCCGCCGTCGAGAATCGCTCCTACCTCGATGGCGGCCCTGGCGAGGCCGAGCGGCTCTTCGGCGACGACGGGAAGATCTCCCTCGACGACATCGACGCCTACCTCACCAAGCTCGACGCTTGGGCGACGCTGGTGCCCTGGATGACCCTCATCGACGTGTCCGCCGAGGGCGGCGAGGTCGACGGCTTCATGAGCCGGGAGGACTTCGAGGCATTCCTCGCTGACTTCGACCTTCCCGCCGATGTGGAGGCAGCCGCCCGCCAGGTGCTCGCAGACTCCGCCTACCACACCGACGACGGGCTGCCGCTCGGCGTGCTGGTCGACGTGGCGAGCTTCATCCCCGTATTCGGCGATCTCCTCGACGGGGCGATGATGCTCTACTACCTCTCGAGAGGAAACTGGACTGAGGCAGCCATGCACGGCATCGGCCTCATCCCCGTCCCCGGCCTCACCGGCGGTAGCACCCGAGCCGGCCGCGAGGGCCTCGAGGAGATCGGCGAGCGGCTCGCGAGGAACAGCGCGGGCGCTGTGGTCGAGCACCCCGTGACGATGGCCAGGTGGACTGATCACGTCACCAATCCTCGGCTCGCTCGGCCCGACATGAGTCCGGACCCCTACCACTCGTTCCCGGCAGTTGCCGACAACTACGCGGCCGATGCGCAACGATTCTCGCTTCCCCAGCGGGCTCCCGGAGGCGCGGAGATCGGCACTGCCGACCTGTATCAGGTGGACGGATCCTTCCGCGGAACGGCTGGCGTCTTCGAATGGATCGTCTATGACAATGAGGTCACACACCGTATGTTCGTGCCCGGCGGGTCCGTGAACGGCGTACCGAGCGGAGGAGCACAACGTTGAGCACCATCGAGACCCTCGAAACCGAGCTCCGTCCCGACGCGGGCATCTACCTCGTCGGGCTACGCCTTGGGCTCACCACCCCAACAGAGATTGCCTCCAGTGCTGCTCGCTTGATCGCGTCGGGAGGGGACGACGACCTACTGGTTGATCTGGCAGCGGTCGACGATCAGCCCGCCGAGGACGTGGTCGAACTCATCGCAAGCCGCCTGGCCGAGGTCGACACCAGCCGCGCATCGGATGCGTGGCGCCTGGCTGCCATCGTCGAGGCGGTCGCTGGCGGACCCGAACCCTATGCCCTCGATTCGATCTGGCATCTCTTCGGGGACCCCGACGACATGGCCAAGTGCTTCACCTACTACCAGCCCGAGCCCACCGAGGAATACCTCGGTCAGGCCGGTGAGGCGCGCCGGGTCATCGACGAGTTGAGGGCACGGCTGCAGGCCGATCCATCCACATGATCCCGACCTCGAGAATGAGCACGAGTGACGCACTCCTGGAGTGGGTGATGCAACGCCGGTTCTGCGACGCCGCGCCTGGGGACGTGATCCAGGCGGCAGCGGAACGGTTGGCCGAGGGCGACGAAAGCCAGACCATCCTCGACCTCGCCGTCAGCGAACCCGACGGCTCGACCGTCGACCGGCTGCTCGCGGACGGACTCGCTGCCGCCGGGGTCGGCGACATCGCCGACGCAACGCGGGATCGATTTGTCCTTTCTCTCTTGGCTCGCTGGGAGCGCGGCGAGCGTTCGGCGTTCGAGCTCGGAGCGGCACTCGCCGACCTCTCGCGCGACGACCCCGACGATCCTCGCTTCCGACCCTTCTTCGCCCTCTTGGCGGACTGGGACCAGCCGGAGCGTCGGGAGGAACTCTCAGGGGGCATCGAACGAGCGGCGAGGGACCTCAACGCTCCTATGGCATCGAGCTGAGTCAACAAGCGTCCCCGCGGGGACGTGATCGAGTGGTCGAAAAGCGTCCCCGCGGGGACGTCTTTTCCACGCAGAGGGTTCAACTGAGCGCGATGGGTGGTGTCTCGTAGCCGCCGATCACGTCGGCCATCGCCCGAGCGAACGCCAGGGCCGTTCGGTCGTGGAGATACGGCGCCACCACCTGGATACCGATCGGGAGGCCATCGGCGTTGCGTCCGATCGGTGGCACGGTGACGGGCAGATAGGCACTCCCGATGAGCGTCGTCCAACCGACGAGATCGACGTAGGGGCGGTCACCATGATCGGCGAGCGTCGCATGCAACCAGTTCGAGCCCTCCGGTGAGTGAACATGCCGGAACGGCGGCACGGGTGTGACCGGACAGAGCAACACGTCGACCTCAGTGAAGAACTCGGCCCAACGCTGCCGGGTGTCGCCGCGTTCTCGATGCATGAGGTCCCACACGAGATGCGATGCCACTTCACCTGAGTTCGGATCCTCCACCGGCTCCCCGTCATGATCGGAGATCTCGGTGGCCGCGCTGATCAGGCGTCCGCCTCGAGTCTGGGCGGTTCGGGCGTCGAACTCAGGTCGACGAGTTCGGTCGATCCGGGCCCCGGCCCGCTCCAGCTGGGCGACGACGTCCTCGAGCAGATCGCGGACTGCTGGATCGACCGGACAGAAGTCGTCGTCGAGCCAGGCCACGACGCGAAAGTCCGACAGCGCCTCCCCTCTCGGCTCGGGCAGATCGAGGCGCCACGCGGCCGCGTCGTCGGGGTTCGGGCCGGCGAGGAGGTCTACGAGGAGCTCGAGGTCCGAAATCGTTCGAGCGAACGGTCCGAACACATTGACGTCAGCGACGTTGCGGTGGTGATGGACATGGTCGAGATAGCCGTAGGTGGGGATCGCTCCGAAGCTCGGCTTGTGGCCGTACACACCGCAGTAGGCCGCAGGGACCCGCACCGAGCCACCGATGTCGGTGCCGATTTCAAACCCGGTGAACCCCATCGCCACCGCCGCGGCGGCGCCACCGGACGACCCGCCCGGCACCCGGCTCGGGTCCCAGGGGTTGGTGGTCGTGCCGAAGATGTCGTTGTAGCTCTGGAGGTCGCCGGACCATCGCGGCAGGTTCGTCTTGCCGAACACGAGGGCCCCCGCGTTGCGCACTGTCGCCACGACCGTGGCGTCCTCAGAGGGGACGTGATCGCTCAGCTCTGTCGCGCCGCCGGTTGACCGGATGCCCTCCGTGGCGATCGCGTCCTTGATGCTGATCGGCACTCCGGCCAGCGGGCCGACCTCTGACCCCGTTGCTCGAGCGTCGTCGACTGCCGCAGCCTCGGCCCGCGCTCGATCAGGGTCGAGTGTGGCCACCGCGTTGACCTCGCCATCGAGTCGCTCAATCCGCTCGACGTACATCTCCAGGAGCTCACGGGCAGAGACCGTCCGGGAATCAAGCGCGGCAACCAATTCGGCGACGGATGCGGTGGGTTCGACCATGCGACATTTGAACCCGCCGTCGCCGCCTTTTCAATCGCAGATCTTTCGTGTAGTTTCAATCCACGTTATGCGGCGTTGGATCGGCGGAGCACTCTGTGCGCTCACTCTCGCTACCGCATGTAGCGGTGGAGGGTCGAGCGAGGAAGCCGACGCGCCGTCAACGACGAGTTCGACGACGTCCACCAGCACCACAACGACGACCACGACGTCGTCGACAACGAGCACAACCACCACCGCCGCCCCAGAACCAACCGACGAAGAACTGATCGTCGAAGCAGTTCGTGCGTATTGGGCGGCGATTGTCAAGATCAACAACCCACCAGATCCAGACGCCGAGACACTCTCGCAAGTCGCAGGCGAGGAGCTTGCTGCCCTGATACGTGAGAACGTAAGGGCCAACTTGGCGAAGGGCGAAGGCCTGCGGCTGCCTGAGGAAACAACCGACCAAGTCCTCGCGGTAGAGATCCTCACGGTGACAGCCAGCGGAGCTGCGGTGGATGTTTGCCTGCGCGACGATGCCGAACGCTACGACCTGACGACGGGTGAGCTGATCAACGACACCGTCGTGTATGCCTGGCTCCAGAATGATCTCATCCTGGACGACGACCATTGGGTCGTCACAGACGTGCGCCTTGTCGACGATTCTCTTGGAGAAGAAGATTGCGTCGACGCCTTCTAGGAATCGCCCTGGCGTGCTGGCTCATCTCGATGGGAACGGCGCAAGCTGACGGTGTCATCGGCGGCGGAACACCACCACCAGACACGGGCGGCACTACAACGATCATCGACGATCACACGCTGATCGTGACGGCCGGTTCCGAGCGCGACCTCACCCTCACCGCCACTCCGGGCCGGGGCGACGGCCGAGTCATCAAGTGCGGATGGTTCCAGGCCGAGTTCGGCGACTTGATCATCTTCGACATCGTCCAGCTCCGCGATCCGGTGGCGGGCGAGACCTACATGCTGTGGTGCTGGTACGCCGACGACGGGACCGACGTGCCGGGGTTCCCGGTGCGAGTGGTGTACCAACGGCCCGTGATCGCGGGCGAACCGGCCACCACCGAGGAAACCACCCTCTTCGCCCTCGACAGCATCACCTTCGCGGCGCCCGCGCTCGCACTGTCCCCAGCCGGCGAGCAGGTGGTCGGCATCCCGACCTGGCTCGCCGTCACCAGCCAGCTCGACTACCCACAGGTATCGGCAGCGGCCGGGCCGGTGTGGGCCACCGTGCAGCCCGTGTTCCGCGACGTGACCTGGGACATGGGCAACGGTGACACCGTCACCTGCACGCTCGAAACCGATGCGACGACGACCTGGGACCCGACCGGCCCTCCCGATCAGACCAGCTCGTGTGTCTACGTGTATGAGTCCAACGGTGAGGGCGACGGTGAGGTGCACCTGTCGGCGACGGTCAGTTGGACCATCCTCCAGCGGACCAACCTCAACCCGAACTGGCACACGTGGGGCACCCTGAGCCTCACCACGACCGCACCGGTGACGGTCAGGGAGCTTCAGGCGGTCATCGACTGACCAGCTCGGCCTCCTCGTCATCGACGTGGAGCGGGTGGTACTCGTCGACGTAGTCCTGGGGGCAGAGTGCTTCGATCTGTTCCATCGCCAGGTCGGTCAGCTCACGCCGAGCCTTGTTGGTGCTCTTGGTGAACCCGAGCTCCGACGGCAACATGGGCTCGCCGACCCGAAGGGTCACCCGTTGGAATGGCCGGGCGACCCGGGCGCCGGTCGGCAGGAGTTTGTCGGTGCCCACGATGCCGAGCGGCACGAGCGGCGCGTCCCTCGTGATGGCGAGGTGCGCCGCGCCCGGATGTCCCTTGTGGAGCCGGCCGTCCCGGGAGCGTGTGCCCTCCGGGAACAGGCCGACCACCCGCCCTTCGTCGAGCACCTCCCCGACCTGCTCGAAAGCCCGGGCCGTGTCGGCCGGGTTCTCCCGGCGGATCGGGATCATTCCCGCCCCACAGAACAGCCAGTTGGTGATCCGCTGCTCGGTGTACTCGGCCTTGCCGATGACCGAAACCGGGCGTGGCAGCTGGAACAGCAACAGCACGGAGTCGAAGAACGAGATGTGGTTGGCGACGACGATGGCGGGACCCTCCTCGGGCAACCGCTCGGGGTTCTCGACCTCGATGTTGATGAGGCCGTGTCGCACCGGTGCGGTCAACAGCCGCGCCACCTCGTAGGCGCTGCCGTTGCTACGCCAGTCATCTACCCAACGAGTGGCCCATTGCATCCCCACCGTCATAGGTCGACGCTCGCGAAGCCGTAGCGGGCGCGGCAAGGGTCCGAGGTCCCGTGTGGACCTCGGACCGTGGGACTCGGACCGGTCAGCTGCTGCTGTCGCCGTTGAGCTTGCCGGCCAGCGCGGCCGGCAACGCCTGATGCCCGTGGTGGCTACGGCGGAACACGCCGGTGCCGCCGGTCATCGAACGCAGGTCGATCGCATAGCCGGTGATCTCCGCGGTCGGGACCAACGCCCGCACCTCTGTGGTGCCGGCGACCGCACCCGGGCCGGTACCGAGGACCTGTGCCCGTCGGGAGCTGAGGTCGCCGAGCACGTCGCCCTGATGGTCGTCGGGAACCTCGATGGTGAGCTCGCTCACCGGTTCGAGCACCTGGGTGCCGACCTCCTTCACCGCGGATCGCAGGGCCTCCCTGCCGGCCATCTTGAACGCCATCTCCGACGAGTCGACCGAGTGGGTCTTGCCGTCGGTGCACACGGCTCTCAGGTCGACGACCGGGAATCCGTGCTGACCGGCGTCGGCCATCGCTTCCTCGATACCGGCGCCCACCGCCGGAATGAGGTTCTTCGGGATGGCACCGCCGGTGACCGTGTCATCGAACTCGAAGCCCATCCCGCGATTGGTCGGTTCGAACTTGACGGTGGCAACGGCAAACTGGCCGTGGCCGCCGCTCTGCTTCTTGTGGCGGCTCTCGATCTCGATCGGCCGGGCCAGCGTTTCGAGGTAGGCCACCTTCACGTCCTCGGTGTCGACCTCGACGCCGAGCCGCCCGAGCCGGGCGATCGCCACCCGCAGGTGGGTCTCACCACCGCCCGACAGAACGGTCTGGCGGGTGGACGGTTCGTAGTTGACGCTGAGGCTCGGGTCCTCGAGGAGGAGCCGGCGCAGTCCCGTGGCGAGCTTGTCCTCGTGTGCCGGTGTGGCGGCCGAGATCGCGATGCCGTACACCGCCTCCGGCAGGTCGGGCACCGGAAACATCACCGGCATCCGGTCGGGCGCCAGGGTGTCGCCGGTGACGGTGTCGTCCAGCTTGGCCACCATCGCGATGGAGCCGGCTGTCACCTCGGCCGCGTGCTTGTGGCCGGCGCCGTCGAAGCGGTTGAGCTGGTGGAGCCGTTCCTTGTTGTGGGTGCGGGAGTTGACCAGGTGGTCGTCGGCCTTGATCGTGCCGGACAGCACCTTCATGTAGGAGACCTGGCCGAGGAAGTCGTCGACCTTCGTCTTGAACACGTAGGCGAGCGGGTCGCCGGACGGGTCGATCGCCACCTCGACGAGATCCCCGCCGGCCTCGACCGACTCGGGACCCAGGTCGCCGGGCGCCGGACCGACGTGGCAGATGAAGTCCATCAGATGATCGACCCCGATCGGCACGGTGGCCGAGCCGCACAAGACCGGGTACACCGTGGCGGCGTCGACGGCTTCGTGGAG
>CAYFLT010000072.1:0-9187 GCA_964344055.1 uncultured Candidatus Nemicrothrix sp. | reverse complement strand
ATGCTCGATCTCCTCGGGGGTGGGGGCCGTGCCCTCGAGGTACTTCTCGAGGATCTCGTCATCTCCCTCCACGACCTCCTCGATCAGATGCTCATGGCCCGCATGCTCGGCCTCTTCGAGCTCCGGCGGCACCTCCACTTCTTCCGCATGCCCCGTGTCGTAGATGAAGGCGTGGTCGGTGATGAGGTCGGCGATGCCGTGGAAACCCGAGCCCTCGCCGATCGGGATCTCGACCGGCTCCGCATGCACTCCGAACGCGGCGCGAAGACCGGCCAACGTCTTGTCGAAGGAGGCGTGGGCCCGGTCGAGGCCGTTCACGAAGATCATGCGGGGGATCTCGCTCTTCGACGCATGGCGCCACAGCACCCTGTCCTGGGCCTGTACACCCGAGACGGCGTCGATCACGAAGACCGCCAGCTCGCACACGGTCATCGCCTGGATGGCGTCGCCCATGAAGTCGGCGTAGCCCGGCGTGTCGATCAGCGTGATCTGGTGGCCGTCCCATGGAAAGGAGACGACGGACGACGACAAACTCTGTTGTCGTTCTTTCTCCTCGGGGTCGGAGTCCGAAACCGTCGAGCCATCCTCGACGCGCCCCGGACGACCGATCAGCCCTGCTCGGTACAGCATCGCCTCGACCAGGCTGGTCTTACCGTTGCCGTTGTGACCGACCAGTGCCACGTTTCTGACGGAACTTATCCCCGTCATCACGCCTCCTCTGTCGCTTGTCTCCAGAGAGTACGCGTGGTTCGAGATTCGTGCTCAGGGACCAAGGACCCTCCGCGCGAAGCGCGCTCGATCAGCTCCAGAAGACGGTGATGGCCACCCGGTCGGTCCCGCCGGTGGCTCCCGCCCCGCCGGTGGCGGTGAAATCGACCCTGTAGTTGCCGGATGTGACGGTCGTCGACGAGGAAACAGTCGTGTCCGGACACGCGAGCGGATCGGTCACGCTGTGATGCGGACTGACGGCTTCGGCCGGGATGAAGACCTCGAGCCAGAACGAGAGCTGGCTGTTGGCGCCCGGACACGGTGCCCCGTCCCAGCTCCCGGGCTTCGACGAGGTGGTGGGCGGCGGCTGGGTTGTGGAGGACGAGGTGGTGGACGACGTCGTCGAGGAGGTGGTCGAACTCGTCGTCGAGGACGTCGTACTCGAGGTGGTGGACGAGGTGGTCGAGGAGGTCGTGCTCGAGGTCGTGGACGAGGTGGTCGAACTCGTCGTCGAGGAGGTCGTACTCGATGTCGTGGACGAGCTGCTCGACGACGTCGTCGAGGAGGTCTCGCCGACGATGTCGGTGCGTTCTCGTCAGCGGTCTCGATGCTCACCGCTCGTTCGACGATCACCTCGAAGAGGAACTCGGGTTCGGTAGTGACGAAGACGACTCCGGGGGCGTACTCGGACTGGAGTGCCACGGCACCGGGCGGGCCGGTCGCGGTCGTGGAACCCGAGAACATGTCGCCCATGTCCTCCCACATCTCTTCGGTGATGGCGGCCAGCATCTCGGGATCGGGGGCAGTCCGGACGTGGAGCAGAGGTCCGTCCGCGGCCGAGACGTCGACCTCGAACACGAACGCGTCGGATGTTCCGCCGAATACGGCGTCGAGCGAGGAGGACGGCTGGGGAACCCCGTCGACGACCTCGACCGGCACCTCGATGACGATCGTGCCCTCGGTCTCGACCACCGAGGCGAACTCGATGGCGCCGAGGCGGTCGTCGAGCGCGGTGAAGAATTCTGAGAAGGGGACGTCGACGGTCTCGAACAGCTCCTGGAACCCGGCTCCCCGACCCTGATCCGTCATCGTTCACCCCTCGACCGGCCGTCGATGAGCCATCGGCCCGATCGTGCAAGGGTTGAGGTGTGCCGAACCTGGGACTGACGATGATCGTCCGTGACGAGAGTCGAGTCATCGAACGATGCCTCCGCTCGGTCCTCCCGTTCATCGACGGCTACATGATCTGCGACACCGGCTCGACCGACGACACGATCCACCGCATCGAGACCATCCTTTCGGGGCTGCCAGGCGAGATTCACAAACGCCCCTGGGTGAACTTCGGCCACAACCGAAGCGAGCTCGCCGACCTGGCCCGAGGAACAGCGGACTTCCACCTCCTGATCGACGCCGACATGACGGTCGAAGTCGACGGCTTCCTGCCCGAGTTCAGCCGCGGGGTTGCCTACCTGGCCCACCATCGGGGTGAGGTCGACTATCTCGCGCCGCGCATCATCGACGGCTCGCTCCCGTGGTCATGGGCCGGATCGACCCACGAGCAACTCACCTGCGCCGAGCCGTTTCGGTTCGAGGTCCTGCCCGAGCTGCGGATCCGGCACCACGCCGACGGGGCCGACCACGGCCTCCGCCGCCTCGTTCGGGACCGAGAACTGCTCCGCCAGGATCTGGAGGCCGACCCGGGCGACGAACGAGCGAACTTCTATCTCGGTCTGGTCCTCACCCAGATGGGGGACCTGCTCACGGCCCGGCAGCACCTCGAGCAGGCTGCGGAATGTGGCCTACTTCCCGACGACGCCCGCTACCACGCCGCGGTCCGTGCGGCCGAGGTCGAACGGCGCCTCGGGCGGGACGCCAGCGGGACCGCTCGGCGAGCGGTCCGTCTCGACCGGGAGCGGGCGGAGGGATGGCTCGAGGTTGCCCGAGCCGAACGAGCCGCCGGCCGTCCCCGCCGGGCGATCAGGGCCGCGGGCCGGGCGCGTTCGTGTTCCGATCCGACGGCGGCATCGTTCGTCACGCCGGGATCGTCGGACTGGCGAGCCGATCTGGAAGCCGCGCTCGCAGAACTTCAAGCCGGCGACCACCGCGCCGCAGCCGGACACATCCATGACGTCCTCACCCGGCCGGCGATCCCGCGGCGGGCGAGGACGATGGCGCACGAGCTGGTGGATCAGGTGTGGCGGCGGACGGAGCCGCGAGTCGAAGCCGGCCGGCTGCCGGTGCAGCGGCGGTGGCGAATCGAGGCCGATTGTGTACCTCGCTGGCGGCTCACCAACCCGTCGATCTCCGCGGATCCCGGTGGCTTCGTCGTCACCGCCAAGCTCACCAACGCCGGGAGCCGAGGTGAGGAGTACGAGTTCATGGACCGGAGCGGCCGGTTCCGAACGCTCGGGCTGAGGATCGATCTCGACGGAGCTTTGGGCGTGACCTCGGCTACCGGAATTCTCGATCCGGCGAGGTCGATCCCGGTGGCCGCGTCCCGTGCCCTGGGGACCGAGGATCTGCGAGTGACGTCGGTCGACGGTCGGCGAAGGGCGCTCGGGTGGGCCAGGGAGTTCGGTAGACCTGATGTGGTCGGTCCGGTGATGGTCGATCTCGATCGAGACACGGCGACCCTGATGGGACAGCCGGACCCCGACCGTCACGAGAAGAACTGGATGCCATTCGACGTCGACGGCCAACTCCATGTCGTGGCGCGCCTCGATCCGCTGACCATCTGCCGGGTCGAGGCCGACGGCAGCGTCGCCCCGATCCACACCAGCCCCTTCCGGGGCGATGCCGTGACGTGGCGGGGCGGGTCGCAGGGAGTGCCGTTCGCGGAAGGATGGCTGTTCGTGGTGCATGAGCGTCACTCCTCACCGACAGGGTTCTCCTACTCGCATCGCTTCCTGACCCTCGACGGGGGTCTGCGCCTTTCCCGCGCCAGTGCGGCATTCACACTCACCGGGGCGCCGGTCGAGTTCGTGGCCGGTCTCGCAATGCGAGGGGACCAGCTGATTCTCAGCGCAGGCCTCGCCGACGCCGAGGCGTGGTTGTTCGAGGTCGACCCGGACACCGTCGAGCGAATGTTGGCCAGTGTCGACGCTCCCCCGCGCTGGGCCCGCCGCAACCGCCGGCTCGCCGCGGACAACCCCGGACTCCTCATCGATTGGGGCGACGCTCGGGTCGCCGCGCCCACCAGTGACGGCGAGGCAACACTTCCTGCCGACGGCTCCCGTGCACTACCGGCCCGAGCCGTCGTTCACGGAGCCAGGGTGATCAGTGATTGAGCACTCCCCTCACCGCGGTGATGAGGTCGCGGCGAGACTGCTCTGATCCAGGCTCGAGGTCGTCTCGTGCGGGACCGAACCAGCGGTCGAGCACGTCCGAGGTGGCCGCCCCACGGTCATCAGCAGGACGAGGGGCCACCGTGCGCACGAGCTCGAAGGCCAAGGCGTCGGTGGCGTCGAGATGGTCACGGACGGCGACCGAGCCGAGGACCTCCGCCACCTGCTCATCCACGCCAACCATCGATCCACGCGCCATCGACGCGGCCAGCTGATCGACCTGGAACCGGAGTTCCTTGCTGAGGATCGTGCCGGGCAGTCTGCGTTCGACGACGCGGCTCATCTCGCCGTAGTACCAGACGCTTCCGCCCTGCCCGCCCTTGAACTGATCCCAGAGATCTCGCCGATCGGCGCGGAGGTCGACCAGGATGCTGCGGACGTTCGCGATCTTGTCGGCGGCCACCACCCGCATGGTCGGCGACGCGTTCTGGTCGGTGACGATCGACTCGAGGTGGTGGATGTGTTTGATCTTGCGATCGAACCACGGTGGCTTGTGGTCGCCGGGTTCGGTGACGTCGCTGCAGTCCCACACGATGGCGGCCACGTCGTCGTCAAAGGCCTCTCGGACCTCGTCGATGGTGGCCGCCCCGTCCTCCACCGCGTCGTGGAGGAGGGCGGCAATCGCCTCGGTCTCGTCGCCCCCGCCTTCCCAGACGAGGGCGGAGACGCTGAGCAGGTGACTGAGGTAGGGGACGTCGGAACCCTTCTTCCGATGGTCTCCGTGCCATCGGGCCGCGAGCTCCAACGCCTTTGCGTAGCGGTCTCCGTAGGGTGCGCTCACGAGGCACCTCCGAATGCCAGGGCAGGCGCGGCGGTGACTGGAATGTCCTTGCCCCGCCAAAGGCCCGCCAGTTTCACGCTACCCATTGTCGCAGATCACGGCGTGGGACGGCCATCCGGCCAGGCGTGAATCAGCGAAGCTCCGCGGGGATGAGGATCGGCGCCTGGAGCCGCCAGTCGTCGTTGTCGTGGTCCTTGCTGGACCGATAGGCCGCCAGGAGGGTCTCCCCCGCCGTGGTCTGGTCCCAGAACCACGCCTTGAGGGCATAGGCCGACATCTCCCCGGGTTGGGCGTCGGCAGCCTCGGTGACGAACGCCTTGAGGTCCTCGGCGGCCATGCGCAGGTGATCACCCACGCTTCGGCCCTCCGGCGCGTCGGGCATCCCCCCGTCCACGGCGTCGGCCAGGGCGATGCCGATCTCGTCGATGGTGAGACCGCTCACCCCGAATGCCGTGCGCCCGGTGCGTTCGGCACCGAGGTCGTACCAGGTCCGTAGACCGCCGAGCTCCTCGCTCAGCCGAGTCCGCAGCGAGCCGTCGCCCTCGATCGGCGCGTAGTTCACCGGGCACGACAGACCGTCGAGCTCGAGTTCGCCGGTCGCCTCCTCGGGGTGATCGACCAACACGGGCGCATCGGACTCCGGTCGATCGAGTAGGCCGAGCACCGCACTCAGAACCCGCCGCTGGAACGCCGCGTCGCCCGGATGGCCCAATGGCCGGCCGAGGATGAACGGCACCCACAGCGCACGGGGCGGCCGGATGATCTCGGTGTGCATCCGGATGAGACTGATCTGGGTGGTGGCCAGTCCGTCGTTCTCCAGATAGTGCGCAAGCCCGCCTACGGCGCGCGTGCACGCGGGTCAAATGGGGACCAGCAGGACCGCGTCGACACCGTCGGCTTTCATGTGCCCGGCCAGCTCGTGGGCGGCGTCCTCCATCATCTCGGGTGTGCTCGCGCCCATGAACGAATAGTGCAGGTCGGCGACCGACCCGATCTCGCCGTCGGCTGCCATCTCGTGGAGCCGTTCGAGGGGGAAGGCGATGTTGACGTCGGCCTGGTAGCCGGTGCGGTCGAAGTTGGGCGAGATGTGCGACATAACGATGTCGGCGGGCGCGGTGCCTCCGGGGATGATCCGGTAGTCCCCTGCGCCGAGACCGAAGGGGCGGTCACCTCGCCGGTGGAGACCAGCAGTGGAGATCATCGCCACTCGCCGCTCGTCCAGTGGTGGTCCACTGACGAAGGGAGTGGTGTCGAAGGTCGGACATTCGAGGCCGGTGATGACGTTTCGTTCGGCTTCGGGGACGTCGTGGAGCCGCGCCATGGGTCAGGCGCCGGGGCCGCGGCCACCGTCGGGAGCATCGACGTCTTCTCGGCGGCCGTCGGCGTGGACTGCGAAGCGTCCCGCCTCCCGTCCGTGATCCGGTGCCGGGGTCGGCCAGGGCCACCCACCGAACTGGGTGCGCTGGTAGTCGGCCATCGTCTGGCGGATCTCCGCGTCGCTGTTCATGACGAACGGACCGTACTGGGCGACCGGCTCTCCGATTGGCGTGCCTTGAAGGAGCATGATCTCTATGCCGTCGGGGCCGGCCACGAGCTCCAGTTCGACGCCGGCGTCGACGGCCGCACCGGTTCCGGCCTCGATCGGGTCGGTGTCGTCGATGCGGACGGTCGAGCCTTCGAATGCGTAGAGCACGCGTCGGGTGTCCGGGCCGGTGGCGGCGGGCACGGTCCAGGTGGCGTCGGGTTCCATGCGGATGTGCCAGACGGCGACGTCGGAGTCGGGCTTGGCCGCCCAGGAGTCGGGAGGCGGATCCGCCGGTCGCTCGTCACCCAACTGCCCGGCGATGATCGTGACCTCGGTGATCCGGCCCTGCTCGTCCTTGGTGAGCAGCCGGGGCGTGCGCTCGCTCCACAGCATCGTGTAGTACGGGTCGACCATCTTGTCGGCGGCAGGCAGGTTCAACCAGATCTGAAACAGCTCGAGTGGATTCGGGCCGTCCCGGTCGGTCAGCGGGAACATCTCCGCATGCTGCACGCCGGCGCCTGCGGTCATCCACTGGGTGTCACCATGGCCGAATCGGGCGGTGGCGCCGAGCGAGTCGCTGTGATCGCAGATGCCACGCCGGACGTAGGTGATCGTCTCGAACCCGCGATGGGGGTGTTGTGGGAAGCCCGGGACGACCGAGCCGTGGTACATGCTCCAGCCGTCCTGGCCGGAGAAGTCCTGACCGATGGTCCGGCCCGCGAGCGACTCGGCCGGCCCGAGCCGATCGTCGCCGGCGGGGTAGGCGTCGTTGTGGTGGGCCACGAACAGGAAGGGATCGAGGGTCGGCCACTGGGGACCGAGCGGGAAGGTCTGGAGCACCGAGCGTGAAGCCATACGGGGTGCAACGCACCGGGCCCCGGATCTAATCCCGAGGGCCGGCAACGCCTGGTGCCTGACACGCGCTACGGGCCCGGTACCGTCGATGTCGTGAGCACCGAACCGTCCGCCGCTCCTCTCCGGTGGGGGATCCTCTCCACCGCGAAGATCGCGGCCGACCACGTCGTTCCCGCCATCCAGGCTCGACCGGATCAGGAGGTGACTGCCGTCGGATCCCGGGTCGGTGGTCGGGCTCGGGCGTTCGCCGATGCGCACCGGATTCCGAAGGCGCACGGTTCCTACGAAGATCTCCTGGTGGATCCCGATGTCGACGCGATCTACAACCCGCTGCCCAACCATCTCCACGTCGACCTCTCGATCGCCGCGCTCGAGGCCGGCAAGCACGTCCTCTGCGAGAAGCCTCTGGGTCTCGATCGTGCCGATGCCCAGCGCCTCGTCGACGCCGCCGCATCTCACGCGCATCTCGTGGTGATGGAGGCGTTCATGTATCGCTTCCATCCACAGTGGATCGCGATTCGTGATCTGGTCCTCCGTGGGCGGATCGGCGAGGTTCGCTCGATCCAGACCTTCTTCAGCTACTTCAACGACGACCCGGACAACGTTCGACACAATCCCGAATGGGGCGGAGGCGCGCTGCTGGACATCGGCTGCTATCCGATCTCGCAAGCTCGTTGGGTCTTCGAGAACGAGCCGATCCGGGTGATGGGTGTTGCCGAGATCGACCCCCGCTTCGGTACCGACCGCCGGTTCGACGGGGTTCTCGACTTCGACCACGGCGCCATCGCGACCTTCACGGTGGCCACCCAACTCCACGGCTTCCAGCGGGCCCAGCTGGTCGGAACGGAAGGCCGGATCGAGATCGACATCCCGTTCAACAGCCCGAGGAATCGGGCGACCAAGCTCACCGTCGCCACCGCCGCGGACGTGGAGGTCCTCGAGTACGGGCCGGCCGACCAGTACGGCGAACAGGCGGATGCCTTCGCGGCGGCGGTCCGGTCGGGTGGGCCGGCACCGACTCCGCTGTCCGACGCGGTCGCCAACATGGCGGTGATCGATGCCCTCTTCGCAAGCGCCGAGTCCGGGGGTTGGGTCGCCCTCTGACCCCGGGGTCGTCGGTCAGGCGGCGAAATCCCAGCCGCTGCCCGAGTGGTACCGGCTGAGCACGTTCTTCGCGATCAGGATGCGATGGACCTCGTCGGGCCCGTCGGCCAGACGGAGGGTGCGCGCCCCCTGGTACATCGCCGCGAGGGGAAGATCGCCGGTGACCCCGGCCGCGCCCCACACCTGGATGGCCCGATCCACGACCCGCTCGTACGCCGCGGGCACGAACACCTTGATCGAGGAGATGTCGGTGCGGGCGTCGATGTCGGCCGCCATCTTCTCGGCACAGTTGATCGTCATGAGTCGAGCGGCCTGGATGTCCATGTAGGAGTCGGCGATGAAGCCCTGCATGAACTGCTTCTTCTCGAGCAGCCCGCCATGGACCTCTCGCACCATCATCCGCTCGACCATCAGATCGAAGGCTCGCCACATCTGACCGATCGAGTTCATGCAGTGGTAGACGCGGCCCGCGCCGAGCCGGTCCTGGGCAGCCTGATGACCGGTGCCGGTGCGGCCGAGCTGGTTGTCGACCGGCACCCGTACGTCCTCGTAGGTGATCTCGCAGTGGTCGCTGTTGCGACCCCACACGTTGATGCCACGCAGGATGTTCACTCCGGGCGCATCGGACGGCACGATGATCTGGGTCATCTTCCCGTTGCGGTCGGCCGGCCCGTCGGGATCCTCGGTGCGGCACATGACGATGAAGAAGTCGGCCCGCAGCCCGTTCGACGTGAACCACTTGTGACCGTTGATGACCCATTCGTCACCATCACGCCGGGCGGTGGTCCTGAGCGAGCGGGGGTCCGAGCCGGGCTGGTCGGGTTCGGTCATCGAGAAGCCGGACTCCATGCGTCCCTCGATGAGCGGGAT
>CAYFLT010000071.1:15174-23091 GCA_964344055.1 uncultured Candidatus Nemicrothrix sp. | reverse complement strand
ACGCCGGCACCATCGCCCCGCACCTCGTCCGCCCGGTGTCGTTCCTGCTTCCCCTGCGCCGCCGCCTGTGGCACCGCCTCTACTACGGCGCCGGCGTCCTCTTGTACGACCTGCTCGCCCTCGGCCGGAAGAACCCGCTCCCCCGCCATCGCCACCTCAGCCGACGCGCCGCCCTCGAGCTCATGCCCGGCCTGAAGCGCTCTTCGCTGGTCGGTGGAATCCTGTACTACGACGCCCAGGTCGACGATGCCCGACACACCCTGGCCGTAGCCCGCACTGCCGCTCGCCACGGCGCGGCGGTGGTCACGAGCGTTCGGCTCGACGAGTTGGTTCTGGAGGACGGTGTCGTCGGGTGCGCGGTGGCGATCGACGTCGAGACCGGCCGATCGATCGAGATCCGCGCCCGCCAGGTGGTGAATGCCACCGGCGTGTGGCTCGACCAGATACATCAACACGCGGGGCCGAGCGGACTTCGAGTCCAGGCCGCCAAGGGCGTCCACATCGTGGTGCCGCGTGAGTGCATCGCAGGCGACACCGGCGTCATCTTGCGAACCCCCAGCAGCGTGCTCTTCATCATCCCGTGGGGCCGTCACTGGTTGGTCGGCACCACCGACACCGAGTACGAACTCGACCGCGCTCACCCGGCGGCATCCGCCGCCGACATCGACTACATCCTGGATCAGGCCAACCAGTCGCTCCACCGCCCTTTGCGCCGCGAGGACATCGTGGGCGTCTACGCCGGTCTGCGGCCGCTGATCGCCGCCGGGAGCGGCGACACCGCCCGACTCAGCCGGGAGCATGCCGTCGACACGCCCATCCCCGGCCTCGTGTCCATCGCCGGTGGGAAGTACACGACCTACCGGGTGATGGCGGCCGATGCGATCGACGTGGCAGCCGAAGGTCTGGGTCGCCCGGTCGCGGCGTCCATCACCGCGGAGATCGAGCTGGTCGGCGCCCACGGCTGGGACCAACACATCGGCCGGGCCTCGGAGGTCGCCAACCGCCTCGGCGTGTCGACCGAGATCGGCGAACGCCTCCTGTGGCGTCACGGAAACCAGGTCGATCACCTTCTCGAGATCGCCGCGGAGCGCCCGGATCTCACCGAGCTGCTTCCCGGCGGCGACTACCTGGGGGTCGAGGTCGTCTTCGCGGCCCGCCACGAGGGCGCCATGCATCTCGAGGACGTCCTCGCCCGGCGCATGCGGCTCTCCATAGAAGACGAGGAACGCGGCCTCCTCGCGGCCGAGGTCGCGGTGCACCTGATGGGTGACGAGCTGGGCTGGGCCACGAGCCGACGAGGTCGGGAGGTGAGGTCCTGGCGCAAGCGAATCGCCGCGGAACGGGCGGCCAACGCCGCGCCCGACGACGTCGCCGCGGATGCGGCACGCCGGGCTGCCATCGACGCCCGCGGACTCGTCGAAGCCTGAAACATCAACGGTCGCTCCGGCACCGCGCCGTACACTCCTGCTCGATGGCCAGCACATTCGGCACCCTGTTTCGCGTCTCCACGTTCGGCGAGTCCCACGGCGGTGGTGTCGGCGTGGTGATCGACGGTTGCCCGCCCCGTCTCGCACTCGACGTCGCCGAGATCCAGCACGACCTCGACCGGCGTCGACCCGGCCAGAGCCGTCTCGTCACCCAGCGAGATGAGGCCGATCAGGCCGAAGTGCTGTCGGGTGTCTTCGGCGGCCACACCACGGGCACGCCGATCGCGGTGCTGGTTCGCAACAAGGACCACAACAGTGGGGCCTACGAGCATCTCCGGGACGTGTACCGGCCCTCACACGCCGACTTCACCTACGACGCGAAGTTCGGTTTCCGGGACTGGGCGGGTGGCGGGCGATCGTCCGCACGCGAGACGATCGGGAGGGTGGCGGCGGGTGCAGTCGCCCGACGACTCCTCCACGAGGTCGCCGGGATCGAGGTACTTGCGTGGGTGTCCAGTGTGTACGACATCGACGCCTCGATCGACGCCGAAACGGTCGATGTCGACGCGGTGGAGGCCCACCCGACCCGCTGCCCGGATCCGGACGCCGCGGCCCGAATGACCGAGGCGATCGAGGAGGCCCGTCGGAACGGTGACAGTCTCGGGGGTGTGGTGGAGGTGGTTGCTCGCCGGGTGCCGGCCGGGCTCGGTGAACCGGTGTTCGACCGTCTCGACGCCGACCTCGCCGGCGCCTTGATGTCACTCCCTGCCGCCAAGGGCGTGGAGGTGGGCAGCGGATTCGCCGGAACCCGCCTCACTGGTTTGAGCCACAACGATCCCTTCGAGCCCGACGGTCTCGGCGGCGTGCGAGCCAGCACGAACCGGAGTGGCGGCATCCAGGGCGGCATCTCCAACGGGTCTGACGTTCGACTCCGGGTGGCGTTCAAGCCGACCGGCACGATCGCCAGCGAGCAGAAGACCGTCACCCGCGACGGCGAGCCCACGGTCCTCGCGGCGAAGGGTCGCCATGATCCGTGCGTCCTTCCCAGAGCCGTGCCGATGGTGGAGGCGATGGTCCTGCTCGTTCTCGCCGACCACTGGCTTCGCCAGCGTGCGATCGACGTGCTCCCGCCTCTGCCCGAGCTGCCCTGATCCGGCCAGGACGCGATCTCAGCGTCCCGACGCGCTGAAGTGCTGGTAGTCGAGCGAGTTCGTCCAGTCGCCGCCCCAGCCCCAACCGACCTCCGCGAAGGCGGCCACGACCACCCCTTCGGCTGTTATGAGGCCGGGGATCTCCCCCGTGCGGTCGAGATAGTCCGCACCCCCGGGCGGATCGACCTGGCTGCCGCGCACCCAGGGATTGATCAGGGGGTTGATGTCGATGGCCATGCCGTAGGCGTGCTCACTCCAGCGCGAGGTCCCCTCGATCACCCGGCAGTTGAACGCCGAGCTGTTGTTGGCAGCCATGGAGCGGTTGTCGTCTCCGTCGAACTCCGTGATCGGCCGCATGCTCTCGATCGGGAATCCGGCGTCGAAGAGACGTCCGAAGACTTGAACCAAGGACTCCACCGCGGCGTGGTGGACGATCAGCTCCCCTTCCACCACCTCACCGGCGAGATCGTGGTGTGGAACCCGCATCCGCCGGAGATCGGCGAGCCCGACCGGGCAGTCCTCACGCCAGCTCGTCCCGAGTTCGTCGACGGTGACCGCTTCGACGTGGACGGAGAACTCCTCGGACATCGGCTCTCCTTGTTCGCCGCTCCCCTCCGGTGGCTCCGTTGTGGGGGCGGAGCTCGGCGCGGTCGTGGTGCTCACCTCGGCTCGGCCGGTCACCGCGGCGGTCGATGAAGTCGACGACGACGGCGACTCATCACCGTTGGGTTGCGCGGCGGTCTGGCTACAGCTCACCGCAATGACGGCGAAGACCAACAGCCGGTACATCCTTCAAGTGTGCCAGCCAGCGGTGATCGATCGTGGCCACACCGGCCCGACCGTCGCGTCCCTGTTCGGGCTCAGGCGGCGCGCTCGAACTCTTCCTCGAAGCCCAACCGGGCAGCGAGCACGGTGGCTTCCAGCTCGAGTTCGGCTGCCCGCCGGCGATACGCGACGGCGACCGGCTCGAGGGCGCCGAGGGCTGCGAGTCGGAGGTCCGCCGCGCGTGAGCGGCGGGTGGTGACGTCGGTGGGGAGTTCGACGACGGTGGCGATCATGATTGCCTCTCGGGGGGTGTGGAGCATTCCGAACGGTTCAACGTCCTGCTCGTGGCCCCTCTTCCCGGGATCGGCATGACAAGCGTCACGTGTGGAACGGTGGCTTCCTGACCACGGCGGGGAGTTCCTTGCCGCGCACGTCGATCGTCACCGCGGTGCCCTCGTCGATGTCGGGCCGGAGGAAGGCGAGGGCGATCCCCTGGCCGAGCACCGGTGAGAAGTTGCCGCTCGTGACCTCCCCGATCGTTTCGCCGTCGACGAGGATCTGCTGGCCTTCGCGGGGAGGTCGGCGTCCTTCGACGACGAGGCCCCTGAGCCGGCGGTGCGGACCGGTTTCCTTCTCCGCAGCGAGTGCGGCACTCCCACGGAAGTCGCCCTTGTCGAACCGTACGACCCAGCCGAGGCCGGCCTGGAGCGGGGTGATGCCGGGGCCGAGTTCGTGGCCGTGAAGCGGCAGCCCGGCCTCGAGCCGGAGAGTGTCGCGCGCACCGAGGCCTGCCGGTGAGACACCGGCCGAGCAGATCAGGCTCCAGATCTTCGTGGCAGCGTCGAGCGGCACCGCGATCTCGACGCCGTCCTCTCCGGTGTAGCCCGTGCCGGCCACGACGACGGGCACGCCTGCGAAGTCGACCTCGGCGACCCGGAAGCGGCCGACGTTTGCAACAGCCGGTGCGACCGCCGCAAGGCGTTCGCGGGCTGCGGGGCCCTGGACCGCCATCACTGCCCGGGTGGCGGTGACGTCATGGACCTCGGGGATGACCGCGCCCTCCGAGAGCGCGGCGCCGACCCGCTCGGTGTTCGACGCGTTGGGCATGACATCGAATCGGTCGGGGGTGACCCACCACACGATGATGTCGTCGAGCACCGACGCGTCGTCGGGATCGAGAAGGTGGGTGTACTGCGCCCGACCCGGCTCGATGCGATTGAGGTCGTTGGTGAAGGCCCACTGGAGCGCTTCGAGCGCGCCGATGCCCGACACCCGCATCGTGCCCAGGTGGGATACGTCGAACACCACCGCGCCGCTTCGGCACTCGGTGTGTTCGGCAAGCGTGCCTTCGCCGTAGTTGAGCGGCATCTCCCACCCACCGAAGGGCACGAGCTTGGCGCCCAACTCGACATGGGCGGAGTGGAGGGGTGAGCGGCGGAGCTCAGGCGGCGGCGAGTCGGTACTTGGCATCGAGCCGCAGTATGTCGCGCCGGTAGAGAATCTTCACCCGGACATCGGGTCGGACCTCGGCGAGCTTGCGGATCTTGCGGTGCTTTCGGGTGACGAGCGGCTGGCGCATCGTCGTGACCTCGATGTACGTGTCGAAGTCCGGGAGGTAGAAGTCCGGGGTGAACGCCGACGACGGATTGCCATCATCGTCTTCCTCGAGCACGAAGGTGGTCGGCTCGTACTCCCAACTCACGCCGTAGCTGTCGAGCAGATCGGCCAGCTCGCGTTCCGATGGGTGAGCGAACTCGGGCATGCGGCTCAGTTGTCGCCCGCCGCCGCTCGCATCGCTTCGGCGGGTACGACGTCGGCCGCGATGTCGGGGTAGAGCGACACGATCCGAGCGTCGACTTCCTCCTTCACGCCGGCGAGGGGCAACACGTTGAGCACGCCCTGGCCGTTCTGGAGGAGGTCGATCAGCTCTTCGCCGGTGTTGACCAGTACCGAGTTGGAGCCGTCGATGACGAGGTTCGCCGACGCCACGTCCTCACCGAGCTGGTTGCGCATGTAGGCGAAGACCTTGCGGACCTGTTCGAGGCGGATCCCGGCGTCGAGCAGGCTCTTGATGACCTTCAGCTCCAGCAGGTCGCGGTAGCTGTAGAGGCGGCGGCTGCCGCTACCGGTGGCCTCGGCGAGCGAGGGCCGGACGAGATCGGTGCGAGCCCAGTAGTCGAGCTGTCGGTAGGTGATGTCGACGATCTCCGCGGTTCGCTTCCCGCTGAATCCGGGCTCGTTCATGGCTGTTGACTCCCTCGGCGACCGACATCGACGGAATTACGTCGATGTGATGTGCAGGGAAACTGTACGAGACCGACCAGGACAGGTCAACGACCCGCGCGCAGCGGCGCGCGCTCCGCGCGAAGAAGAGCACCAACCGCGGGGAGCGGGCCGGATTCCCGGCACCGCTCAGGTCAGTCCTCGAAGTCCTCGGGACGGATCGTGTCGAGGAACTCCTTGAACTCCTCGACCACTTCTTCGCCGCTGTCCGAGTCCTCGGGCTCATCGCCGTCGCGGAAGCCGGCCTCCTCGAGCACGACGTCGTCGGCGTAGATCGGAGTGTCGGTCCGTACCGCGAGGGCAATCGCATCTGAAGGTCGGCTGGACACGACGTGGAGTTCACCGTCACGCAGGAGGTGGAGCTCCGCGAAGAACGTCTTGTCGTGGATCTCGGTGACGACCACCCGTTCGACGGTGACCGACAGATCGTCGAGCACGTCACGGAGCAGGTCGTGGGTCATCGGCCGGGGAACGGCGACGCCGTCGAGCGCCAAGGCGATGGCGGTGGCCTCGGCCGCTCCGATGAAGATCGGCACGGTCCGACCTCCCGAACCGCGCTCCCGTAGCAGCACGATGGGCGCGTTGGCAGGCATCTCCACCCGCACGCCGAGAAGCTCCATCTCCTCCATGCCCCTACCCTACGCCCCGTAGAGGGCCTCCACGTAGGCGTCCGGGTCTTCACCGAGAATCGTGGTGTCGGCGGTGGCCAACACCCGCAGATTCCGGTATCGCCCTTGGTGATCGAGTCCGTAGCCGATCACGAACTTGTCCGGAATCTCGACACCCACGTGGTCGAGATCGATGGGGACCACTCGCCGCGCCGGACGATCGACGAACGTACAGATGCTGAGCGAGCGCGGACCGCGGCGGCTGAGCTCACCGAGCAGGAACGCCGAGGTGAGGCCGGTGTCGACGATGTCTTCGACGATGACCACATCACGGTCGGCGAGATCGGTGGAGACGTCCATCAAGAGTCGTACCCGCCCGGTTCCCGGCGTGTAGGGCGTCAGCGCAACGAAGTCGACCACCGAATGGATCGTCATCGCCCGGACGAGGTCGGCGAGGAAGGGGACGCTCCCTCGGAGGACCGCAACCAGCACCACTCCGTCGTCATGTCGCTCCGACAGCTCGCCGGCCAATCGGCTGACGATCGCATCGAGGATGACCTCGAGACCCTCGGTGGTCATCGCTATTCGCCCGCGGCGTCGAAGGTGCGTCGGAGGATGGAGCGGTGAATCGTCTCACCGAGCCGGATGAGCTCGTTCAGGTCGCGCCGAGCGCGGACCTGGGAGTCTCCGCCCTTCTTCAACAGGGGTCCGACGAGTTGCTGGAACACGCCCGCCTCCCGGTCGGCCGCGACCTTGAACATCCGGAGATGGCGCGGTTCGAGTCCCCGGGCATGGAGGTCCACGGCTGCCTTCGCGACGACGAGCGCTTCGTGGTCGTAGACCGCACCGCCCTCGGTTTCGATCGACACGATCAACCCGAGCTTCTCGAGCTCCCCGACGAAACCGAGATCGGATCCCACCGCGTCGGCCAACTCTCCCGCCGACATGCTGACCGAGCCCGCGGGTGTGGCCAGCGGTTCGTCACCGTCGGACTGCGTCTCGGCTGCTGCCTTCGGCTCGGACTTCGCCGGAGCGGGCGAATCCGCGGCCGCCGCGTCCCTGCCGTCGGGCGGCGCCGGGGCTTCGACCGGAGACGCGTGCGAGGCCTCGGCATCGGGCTGCACGGCCGGTGCCGGGTCCGGCGGCGTCGGGATCGCGACCGGGTCCCTCAGGTCGACGGTCGGCTCCTCGTTCGACGCGGCGGACGGTGGCGCTCCCTCCGGACGCTTGGCGAAGAGAGTCGGTTCGGGCAGGGGTCCCGCGTCTCTCGGTGGGAGCTCGGATGCGGGATCGAAGCCGGCGTCTTCGAGGCGGCGCTTGATCACCTTCAGCGGGAGGAAGTTGTCGCGTTGCTGAGCGAGGATCCAGCGAAGCCGCTCGATGTCGGAGTCGTAGAACTTCCGATAGCCCGACGGCGTTCGCTCCGGCTCGATCAGCCCCTGGCTCTCGAGAAACCGGATCTTGGAGATGGTGACGTCCTCGTGCTCCTCCTTGAGCAGCGAGAGGACTTCCCCGATCGAGTGGTGCGCGCCGTCTGCCACTGTGCTGCCTTTCCGCTCAGCCGCCGGTGCCGTGCACGAAGACGAGCTTGAACTTCCCGATCTGGAGCTCATCGCCGTCAGACATCTCCGCCTCTTCGGTGCGTTCCCGGTTGAGGTACGTGCCGTTCAGCGATCCGACGTC
>CAYFLT010000071.1:10249-15164 GCA_964344055.1 uncultured Candidatus Nemicrothrix sp. | reverse complement strand
GTGCCGACGGGACACGGTGATGTCGTCGAGGAAGATGTCGCTCTTCGGGTGGCGGCCGAGCGTGACCACATCGTCGTCGAGGGCGTAGCGGGCGCCCATCTTGGCGCCGTGGAGCACGACGAAGAGTCCCTCGTGCGCACCGAAAGCCGACCGATCGATGGCGTCGATGCCCGTGGGGGCGTCGAGTCCGATAGCCGGTGTTTCGGTGGTGACGTCGCCTTCACTGATCGCCTCGCCACACGACGAGCAGAAATTCGCACCGGCGGCATTCCGGTGCCCACAGGCGTCGCACACGAGATCGCTCACCGCTCGCCTAGCCGTCGATGAGCGCCTGGTAGCCGGCAGCGTCGAGGAGGCCGTCGACCTGGCTGGGGTCGGACAATTTGATCGTGCAGATCCAGCCGTCGCCGTAGGGGTCAGTGTTGAGGCGCTCGGGTTCGTCGGCGAGTTCGTCGTTGACCGAGGCGATCTCGCCGGAGACCGGGGCGAAGAGGTCCGAGACCGACTTGGTGGATTCCACCTCGCCGAACGACTCTCCCGCCTCCACCGAACGGCCGGTGGCCGGAAGATCGACGTACACCACGTCGCCCAACGCGTCCTGGGCATAGTCGGTGATGCCGATCTTCGCGACGTCGCCGTCCACCTGCACCCACTCGTGGTCCGACGAGTAGCGGAGTCCTTCGGGAACATTCATGGGCGCGAACCTAACCGATCCGCGCCGTTCCCGGGTGCCCGGATCAGGGTGACGTTCGAACCAGCTGCTCGATCCTGCGCACGTACTCGTCCGCGAGCTGATCAGCAGCGGAATCTGTCGAAGCTTCGGCCACGACACTCGTGATGGGCAGCTCGGGATCGGGCAGTACGAGGGCCCAGCCGTCGACGTGATGGATCCGGACACCGTCGACCAGATCGACCCTCCGGTCCTTGGCCTGCTCGACCAGCACCCGCATCACCGACCCCTTCTGCTCCCAAGGGGTGATGACCTCGCGTTGCGCCATGTGGACCGCGGGGAGTTCGTCGACCACCTCGGACAGGGACTGCTCGGACACCGCGAGCATGTCGAGGAGCGTCACGAAGGTGGCGATGGCGTCGAATGCGGGCATGAATCCCGGCACGACGAATCGTCCCTCGGTGTCCCCGGCGAGGCACACGAACGGATCGGCGGCACCGGCCATCACCGCGGCAGCCGAGGTGGCGGTCAGCGAGACCGAACCGTCGCGGGACTCGACCAACTGCGTGGCGTGTTGGGTGGCCGAGACGGGGATCGCCACCCGGGACCCTTCGAGCGTGGGTCCCCGCAAGGCGATGAGCGCCAGAAGAAGTTCGGTGTCGCCGAGCAGGCGACCGCGGTCGTCGATCACGGTCAGCTGCTGACCTCCGGGACTGAACATCACCCCCAGGCCACTGCCCGAGGACTGCACGAGGGCGCCCACCTGTGCCGCGTGCCCCTCCCGGTCGAAGTCGGCCGATCCCGACGTCGACGCGAACGGGTTGATCGCCAGCACCGAAGCGCCCAGCTTGGCGAGCAGGTTCGGCATGATGAACGAGACCGCTCCGAAGCCGTAGTCGGCCACCACCTTCAACTCGGCGGCCCGGATGGCCGGGAGATCCACCATCGATTCGATGGCGATCGCGTAGTGCTCCAGCGCGCGGGGCGCGTAGTCGATGTCACCGATCTCCGCAGGGAACACTCGGCGGTAGTCCTCACGGTTGAACAACCGCTCGATCTTGCGCTGGCCGTTCTCGGACATGTCGGCGCCGTCGGCGTCGATGAACTGGATCACCACGGTGTTCGGGTCGTCGCCGTCGACTCGCAGATGCACCGCGCCGACGATCGCCGGCCGTCGGGTGATGAACCGGGTGACCGGAATCGGGACGACCTCGAGGTCTTGAACCGACACGCCCGCGGCGTTGAGTCCGGCGTGGACCGCCCGCTTGAGCATCCGGGCCGAGCGTGAGCTGTCGCGTGACGTGATGACGATGTCGCCCTGCTTCAGGGTCGACCCGTAGGCCATGGCGAGGCGGGTGACCAGCTCCGGGGTGATGTCGACGTTCGCCAGCCCGGAGACGCCGAACTTGCCGAACAGGCTCCGAGCGCCACGGGACTCCCAGACGATGGAGGTGTTCACCGCGGCACCGGCCTCGATCGTCTTGAACGGATAGATCTTGACGCCGACGCCGATCGTGGCGCCCTCGCCGACGAAGCACTCGTCACCGATCACCGCCCCCTCGGTGACGCTCACCCCGGCTCTCAGGTCGCACGCCCGACCGATGACAGCGCCTCGCATCTTGACCCCCTCACCGAGGTACGCGTTGTCGGCGACCACCGCTCGCTCGAGGTCGGTCTCGGAGCGGACACGGACGTTGGCGCCGAGCACGGAGTAGGGGCCGATCCGTACGCCGGCCTCGATGCGGCAGTTGTCGCCGATGACCGCCGGCCCGACCACGGTGGCGTCCGGATGGATCGTGACGTTCTCGCCGACGTGGAGCTGGGGGCTCTGCTCGAAGCCCTCCATCTCGATCTCCACCGAACCGTCGAGGATGTCGTGATGGGCCCGCAGGTACGACTCGAGCGTGCCGACGTCCTCCCAATAGCCCTCCCCCACCGCGCCGTAGAGGGGCTTGCCGTCGGCCAGCATGGCCGGGAAGACCTCGCTGGAGAAGTCGACCGGACGGTCCGGCTCGATGTAGTCGAAGACCTCCGGCTCGAGCACGAAGATCCCCGTGTTGATGGTGTCGGAGAACACCTGACCCCAGCCGGGCTTCTCGAGGAACCGATCGATCGAACCGTCCTCGCGGGTGATGACGATGCCGAACTCCAGCGGGTTCTCGACCCGGATGAGTCCGATCGTCGCCATCGCCTCCTTCTCCTGGTGGAATTCGACGATCTTGGTGAGGTCGATGTCGGTGAGCACGTCGCCCGAGATGACGAGGAAGGGATCTGTGAGTTCGTCCATCGCATTGCGGACGGAGCCCGCAGTGCCCAATGGCGTGTCCTCGGTGGCATAGACCATCTTCACGCCGAAGTCGGATCCGTCTCCGAACCAGTTGCGGATGTGGTTCGCCATGAACGCCACGGTGACCACGACCTCGTCGAATCCATGCCGTTTCAGGAGGTCGAGGATGTGCTCCATCATCGGCCGGTTGGCCAGCGGCATCATCGGCTTCGGCACGTTCGAGGTGAGGGGCCTCAATCGGGTCCCCTCGCCACCGGCCATGATCACCGCCTTCACGATCCGAACCTACCTCTTGTCGAGGCGGCCCTCGCGGAGCGCGACGCGGGCCAGCGGGACGTATTGGGCGGCCGACAGATAGCTGTATACGAGTGATGGTACGGCGAAGATCCAGCCGCCGAGCCGGAACCAGTCGGCCGTGCTGTGGTCCGAGGCACCGGCCAGCAGGAACGGGAAGGCGAAGTAGAGGCCGAAGGTGGCGCACTTCCCCCACCAGGTCACGTCGATGCGGCGGGCGCCGAGTGCGCCGAGCACGAGCCCGGCCAGCGCGACCAGACCTTCCCTCGCGAGGGTGAGTATCACGAGCCACCAGGGCACCGACCCGTCAGCACCGACGGCCAGGATGCCGACGATCAGCACGGCTCGGTCGGTGACCGGATCGATCAGCTTGCCGAACTCGCTGACCACGTCGAAACGACGGGCCCACCAGCCATCCACCCAGTCGGTGGCACCCACCAGTCCCCACAGCCATGCCGCGGCCCAGCGATTCTCCTCGGAGAACAGCAGCCACAGGAACCAGGGGATGCACGCGAGGCGGAGCAGGGAGATGACGTTCGGGACCGTGAGAATCCGGTCCTCGAAGATGCCGACCTGGCGCTCCCGGTCCCGGGGTTCGTTGGAGTCGGCGTGGTCCATCCCGCTCAGCCTACGATCCGGACGTGACTTCGATCTTCACCCGCATCATCGACGGCGAGATCCCGGGGCGATTCGTCTGGAAGGACGACGTCTGCGTGGCCTTCCTGGACGTCCGTCCCCTGGCCCGCGGCCATGTTCTGGTCGTGCCCCGGGAGGAGGTCGACCACTGGACGGACCTCCCGGCCGACACGGCGGCGCACCTGATGTCGGTGGCCCATCGGGTGGGCAACGCCCAGAAGGCGGTCCTCGACCCGGCCCGGATCGGCCTGATGATCGCCGGATTCGAGGTGCCCCACGTGCACATCCACGTCGTGCCGATGGAGTCGATGGCGAACCTCGACTTCCGCTCCGCCGACACCAATCCCGACCAGGCCGACCTCGACGAGGTCCACAACCAACTCCAAGCTGCCCTCAGCTGAGCGTTCCACTCGGAGTCAGACCCCGGTTGCTTCTCACTCCTCGTCGGTGATCGGCGGCGCTTCCTCCACCAGGTGCGGGCCGTTGTTTCGGACGTTGTTGACCTCGGTGGAGACCGGGTGGAGCGTGATGAGCTGCGCCGGCGCCGGCACCAGCAGACCCTGGAGTGCGTCGGTGTCCTGATTGTCCCGGTCGAGCCACGTGTCCCACGCGTCCGGGGGAAGCATCACCGGCATCCGGTCGTGAACCTCGGCCACCTTCTCGTTGGGTTCGCCGGTGATGATCGTGCAGGAGAAGAGTTCCATCGGCTCGCCGTCGGCGTCGGTGTGATTCGGGTCGCGCCAGATCTCCCAGAGTCCCGCGAACGCGAGCGGCTCACCGTCGACCCGACTCATGTACATCGGCTGCTTGCGCTTCTGCCCCTCGATCTTCTTCCACTCGTAGAACCCGTCGGCGGGGATGATGCACCGACGCTTCGCGAAGGGCCGTTTGTAGGAGTTCTTCTCGGCCAGCGTCTCCGACCGGGCGTTGATCATCCGATTGCCGATCTTCGGGTCCTTCGCCCAGAACGGCACCAGACCCCAGTGGAAGGTGTCGAGGCGACGGACTCCTCCGTCCTCGTAGACCGT
>CAYFLT010000071.1:4524-10202 GCA_964344055.1 uncultured Candidatus Nemicrothrix sp. | reverse complement strand
CACGGCCTGGGTGGGCGCGACATTGTGATTCGCGTCGAGCAGGCGCTCCTCGGCAGGCATCTCCGCGCCGAAGTACTTCGCCAGCTGGTCAGGCGGGGTCGAGGATGCGAACCGGCCACACATCAGGCGTGGGCCGGGAACTGGCCGGTCAGCGTGCAGGTGCCCGCACGATCGGCACCGAGGTCGAAGGTGATTTCTTCCCCGACCAGGCCACCGAACCTCGGAATCAGCACGTCGGACTCGATGTCGACCTCGATGGTGCCTCGGATGGTGAGGAGCTCGTACTCGCTGCCACCATCGGCCACGAGTTGGAGTCGGACCGCGTCCGCGAATCCGGTACCACCCTCGGGAAGACCGACCTCACCATCGGGCACGACAAGATCGAGCATGACCGAGTCGGCACCGATACAGCCGACCGTCGGAGTGCGACCCACCGGATCGGTGCACGGGCCGTGGGTGACCGTGTCCAGCGGCCGCAGATCGGACGTGACGACGCTGACCCGCAGGCAGGCACGGTCGACGAAACCCGCAGGTCCGACGATCACCACCTGACCGGCCCCGGCGTACTGGAACAGCGAGGCTCGGAGCGCTCCTGGGGGATACGGGTAGGCGGCGAACGGCGCCACGGTGATCCGGTCCTCGGCGGGGCCTTCACCGGCGAGTACGGCCACTGTCTCGGTGAGCGCCACAGTGACGGCAGGTTCCGCGACAGGGGGTCCCCCGGTCACCGCCGCCACCTCCGGCGGCTCGTCGCTCCCGGCGAACTGGAGCGCACCGCGGCTTCGAGTCTCGCCGCTGGTGAGCGCACTCCAGCCGAAGCCGAGCCCACCGGCCACCACGAGGATCGCGACGAGCGCGAGGAGCAGGTTGATGGCTCGTTGCTTGCGTCCGGCGGCGAGCGCCTCGCCCACCTGGCGCTCATCGAGGCGCTCGGCGAGGGTCAGCGGCCCGAACGCCTCCGACCGCGCGCCGCCGCCGATGAGGTCCCGCCAGGCTTCGACCCGGGGTGCGGGCATCCGGGCGAGGAAGGTCTCGAACGCGTCGGCCGCGTCGGCCGAAAAGAGGATCATCAGCCCGTTGGCCCGGACGTGTTCCACCGGATCGTCGTGGTGGACGATCTCGCGATCCCCCGCGAGGGCGGCGAAGAACCGATGCGCCTCCGCGTCAGCCTGGTCATAGGAGTAGGGCGGCCCGACCTCCGCGCGAGGCACGGCGACGGGCTCCGTACCGGCGCGCAGGAACCCGGTCGTGACGACGAAGCTGTCGGGGCGGATCTCTTCCGCCGTCGGAGGTGGCAGCTCGTCGGGGAGTTCGTGGTTCTCGGAGCTCTCGTCGATCCCGAGAGGCTACGTCGGAAGGGACGCGGGTTGGTGGCGGTCGCCGACGGGCCGAAATGGCAGACTCCGGGCCATGGCCAACCCTGAACTCGTGCTCGCGTCCTCGTCGCCGCGCCGCCGGGAGATCCTCGGGCGGCTGGGGATCCAGCCCCGGATCGAACCGGCCGACATCGACGAGACTCCGCAGCCCGGTGAGCACGCCGGCGCCTACGTCGAACGTCTCGCCCGGGAGAAGGCCGCGACCGCAGCCCGGCCCGGAGTGGTGGTGCTGGCCGCCGACACCGCGGTCGTGCTCGACGGGGTGATCCTCGGCAAGCCGGCCGACGTCGAGGACGCGGCCCGGATGATCGGGTCGCTCGCCGGACGCACCCACCAGGTCGTGTCGGGTGTGGCGGTGGCACTCGACGGCGATGCAACGGTGGCCTCGGCCACCGAATGGACGAGCGTCTCGGTGGAGCCGCTCGACGAGCGCCGCATCGCCTGGTACGCCACGTCCGGCGAACCCGACGACAAGGCCGGTGCGTACGGCCTCCAGGGGGCGGCCGGGCTCTTCGCCGACCGGGTGACCGGGAGCGTGTCGAACGTGATCGGGCTGCCGCTGCCGCTGGTGGACCAGCTCTTCGACGAGCTCGGCCTCGATCTCCTCGACTTCCGGTCGTAGGAGGGACCGCCCTGTCCGCCATCTCGGCCGCCGGCCCTAGCCTGGAGGGCCGATGACCGTCGTCGACCCCACCGTTCAGAACGCCGGCTCGGCTGAGCCCGCGGCCGAGCCGCCGGCCGCGCCCGGCGAGTTCGAACCGGTCGCGATCGGCGAGCTCGAAGTGTGGCCACCGGTGGTGCTCGCCCCCATGGCCGGAGTCACCAACGCCCCGTTCCGAACCCTGTGCCGGCGATACGGGGCCGGCCTCTACGTCAACCAGATGATCACGGCCCGCGCCCTCGTCGAGGGCCATCGCAAGAGCCTCGAGATGGCGTCTTTCGCCGCCGACGAGAGTCCCCGCAGTATCCAGCTGTACGGCACCGATCCGTTCTCGATCGGCGAGGCCACCCGCCGGCTCGTCGATGAGCAGGCGGTCGATCACATCGACATGAACTTCGGCTGCCCGATGAAGAAGGTCACGCGACATGGCGGAGGCGCCGCCCTTCCGTGGAAGCGGGAGCACTACCGCCGCATCGTGCGGGCGGCCGTCGACGCCGCAGGGAACGTGCCGGTCACGGTGAAGTTCCGTGTCGGGATCGACGACACCACTCCGACGTTCCTCGACGCCGGACGGATCGCCGAGGACGAAGGATGCCGTGCGGTCGCACTACATGCCCGCACCGCAAACCAGCTCTACAGCGGCTCCGCCGACTGGAGCCGCATCACGGAGTTGAAGCAAGCGGTCACCTCGATCCCGGTCTTCGGCAACGGCGACATCTGGGAGGCGGACGACGCGCTCCGCATGATGCGGACCACCGGAGCCGACGGCGTGGTGATCGGTCGAGGGTGCCTCGGTCGACCCTGGCTGTTCCGAGACCTCGCGGCGGTCTTCGAGGGACGGACCGTCCCGGACCGCCCCGACCTCGGTGCCGTGCTGGACGGCATGGTCGAACACGCGGAGCTGCTCTGTGAGTGGATGGGAGAGCACCGCGGGATCCGTGACTTCCGGAAGCACACCGGCTGGTACCTGAAGGGATTCCCGACCGGCAACGAGATCCGCCGGCGACTCAACCGCGTCGATTCACTCGCCGAGATGCGCGAGTTGGTGGGAAGCCTCGACCGCAGCCTGCCCTTCCCCGAGGGCGGCATGCGGATGGTTCGCGGGCATCACGGCTCGGCCAAGGAGGTCCATCTCCCCGAAGGCTGGCTCGCCGACCGCGACGGCGAGGTCGAGATGCCCAAGGGCGCCGAATCCCTCGTCAGCGGAGGCTGACCCCCAGCTGCCGTTTCCGAAATCGGGGCACCCAGGACCGAGAGATCGTCCTCTACGTGCCCCAGTTTCGAGAAGGGACCGGCACGATCACAGGGCCGTGCCCGTCGTCGAGCACCCGAACCGACGCGCCGAAGTGGTGACGGATGAGTTCCGCGGTGAGCACATCGACAGGTGCCCCACACTCGACGATCTCTCCACCCACAAGCACGGCGATCCGATCCCCGTACCGCGCCGCAAGGGTCAGGTCGTGCAGGGTGGCCACCACGGTGAGGCCCGACTCGCTCCGGAGTTCGTCGACCAGATCGAGCACTTCCTGCTGGTGACCGAGATCGAGGGCGGTGGTGGGCTCGTCGAGAAGAAGGATCCCCGCCTCCTGGACCAGTGCCCGACCCAGCACGACACGCTGGCGCTCACCACCCGACAATGAGCGCACCTCCCGACGGGCGAAGCCGTCGAGATCGAGACGTTCGAGCACCCGGGCCACGACGGAGCGGTCTTCGCGGCTGTCCCCCGCGAACACGCCACGATGCGGCGTTCGGCCGAGCAGGAGATAGTCGATGACGAGCATTCCCGCCGGAATCACCGGCGCCTGGGCCACGTACGCCACCCGGCGGGCCCGACCCATCGCGTCGGAACCACCCGTCGCATCGAGTCCGTCGACGTCGACGGAACCGGTGAAGTCGACCCCTCCGAGGACCGCGCGAAGCAGTGTCGTCTTCCCCGCGCCGTTTGGACCGATGACGTTGAGCCACTCTCCCGCGCCGATCCCGAGGCTCACACCGGCCAGGACGGGGTGAGCTCCCAGCGTCACCCGGAGGTCACGGATCTCGATCGCCGCGCTCACCAGATCTCCCGACGGCTGGATCTCAGGACGAGAACGAAGAACGGGGCCCCGAGGAAGGCGGTGACCACGCCGATCGGCAGTTCTGCCCGATCGAGCAGATTCTCCGCGGCGAGGTCGGCGAGCACCATGAACGCGCCGCCCAGCACGATGCACAGCGGCAGCAGGACACGATGGCTCGTCCCGAACGCCAGGCGCACGGTGTGCGGGACGATGATTCCCACGAACCCGATCAGCCCGGCCACGGCCACCGCAGCTGCCGCGCCGAGGGAGCTGACCACGACGACGATCATCCGGACCCGCCTCGGGTCGATCCCGAGGGCGGCCGCTTCTTCGTCCCCGACCGACAAGACGTCGAGCGCCCGGCCATACACCAACACCACCGCACAGGTGACGAGGAAGTACGGCAGGATCAGGGTGACCTCGGACCAACCCGAGGTGGCGATCCGCCCGAGAATCCAGGCGTAGACCTCTCTGATGACGTCGGTGTTGGACTGGAGCACATAGGTCTGGGCAGCGGTGAGGAAGCTCGCCACTGCCACCCCGGCCAGCACGAGCGAGACGGTCGTGCGACCACCGAGATGGCCGGCGGCGTAGGAGATGACGACGGCGATCAGGGCACCGATGAACGCCGCGAGGGGAACGGCATCGAGGAGCCCGGCGCCGTCGCCGAGATCACTGGTGATGGCGATCGTGGCGCCGAGACCGGCACCTGCGGCGATTCCCAGCAGATAGGGGTCCGCAAGCGGGTTGCGGAAGGCCCCCTGATACGCCGCGCCGGTGACCGACAGGGTTGCCCCCACGAGGAGGCCGAGCACCACCCGAGGGAGACGCAACTTGGTGACGATGTCGGAGCGGGTCTCGCTGAGACCGGACTCGACGTCGACCCCCGGAATCTGATCGATCAGCTCCGTCAGCGCCTCCACGGGTCCGATGTCGGCCTGGCCGATGGTGAGGCCGGCCACCACCGCGGCGAGCAGCGCGAGCAGCGACCCGACGATCGCGACCGGTCCCAGGTGGGAGCCGTGAAGCTCCGCCTCGGTCCCGGCCCGATCGTCGGTCGCGGTCATCGGTTCATCAACCCGCGGCAGCGAGCGCCTCGGCGATGGCTTCGGCGAACTCGACGATTCGCGGACCCCATCGGGAGGCGATGTCGTCGTTCAGCTCGATCACGTTGCCGTTCTGCACCGCTGACATGCCCGACCATCCGGGGCGTTCCGCGACGGTGGCGGCATCCTGACCGCAACAGATGGTGTCGGCGAGGAAGACGAGGTCGGGGTCGGCGTCGAGGAGGTACTCCTCGTTCAGCTGCGGGTAGCCGAAGGCGGCTCCGTCCTCGTCGGCGGGGTCGGCGGCGTTCTCGAGGCCGAACAGTCCGTAGATCTCACCGATGAAGGTCGACGAGGTGACGGTGAACAAGGTGTTGTCGAGTTCGTGGTAGTAGCTGATCCCGGTGCCGTCCGGTGCGTTGGCCACGAGGTCGGCCAGCGCGGTCTGGATTCCGACCACCACGTCGGCGGCTTCGTCGGCGTGGTCGGTGGCGGCACCGAGTTCCTCGATCTGGCTGTATGCATCGGCGATCGTGAA
>CAYFLT010000071.1:4036-4514 GCA_964344055.1 uncultured Candidatus Nemicrothrix sp. | reverse complement strand
GGCCGCGCCTTGGGTGAGTGTGTCGATCCCAAGGGTCTCGAGACCGGACACGAGATCGCCGGGGTCGAAGTTGACGATTACCAGGTCCGGCTCGAACTCGGTGATCGCCTCAACGCTCGGGGAGAACGCATCGATCGTGGGGAGCTCGTTGGCGGGATGGTTCGAGAAGTTGTCGACCGCAACGAGCAGGTCCTCGGCGCCCATGGCGAAGATCGACTCCGTCGCGGTGGCCGAGAGTGAGACGATCCGCAGCGGATCGGGCTCGGCGGGGCCTTCGGCGCCGTCGGCCGCGGGAGCGGTGGCGGTGAGTTCATCGTCGCTCGCGCATGCCGCGGTGAACGCGAGCACGACGGTGAGCAGGGTCAGCAGTTTCTTCATCGGATGTCCTCCTGTGGCTCGAGGTCGTGGCACGAGCGACAGGGCATCCGGTCGCACGAGCCGTCCCTGTCCTCGAGGGTCGGTTCGTCGTCCAACGGAA
>CAYFLT010000071.1:0-4026 GCA_964344055.1 uncultured Candidatus Nemicrothrix sp. | reverse complement strand
CCGGACTCGTTCCCCTCACCGAAGCGAGAGGACATCACCGTTGCGGGACAGTGCCGGGATCACACCGGCTTCGCTGTCCGTCGAACAGGAGGAACTCTAGTTGCAGACGGCGTCGAACCGGGCAAGTGCCTCGGCGACGATGCGGTCGATGAGCTCTCCGCAAGTGGGCAGATCGTCGACCACTCCCACGCATTGACCTGTCGGCAGGATGCCGACGTCGAGCTTGCCTTCGACCATCGTGGCCCGGGTGAGCATCGGGGCGTTCGCCGCCATGGCCAGCTGGGACCACGACAGATCCTGGGCCTTCTTCATCGCGAGACCCTCGCGCAGGAGCTCACCGAAGGAAGTGCCGGTGAGCTTGCGGAATCGCAGGGCGTTGATCGCCGCCCGGGGGAACCTGAGGCGTCCTCCGTGCTCGAGCGATTCGACCAGATCCGTGCGAATCACCCTCTGCGGCGCCCCGTCGATCGCGGTGGACACCACGGTGCCGGTCACCGGCGTCTCCAGGTAGACCGCCTTGACCGAGTCCGGCACCTTGCTGTCGGCGGTGAGCAGGAAGCGGGTGCCCATGGCGATCCCGTCGGCCCCCCATGACAGGGCGGCGGCCAGTCCGCGACCATCGTGGAACCCGCCCGCGGCGATGACCGGGATGTCGACGGCGTCGACCACCTGGGGAAGCAGCAGCGAGGTCGGCACCGTGCCGGTGTGGCCGCCGCCCTCGCCGCCCTGGCACAGGACGGCATCCACGCCCCACTCGGCGACCTTCTCCGCATGCCGGCGGGCCCCGACCGTCGGCACGACGACGAGCCCATTGTCCTTGAGCTTCTTCACCATGTCCGGGCGGGGGGCCTGGGCGAACGAGGCGACGCGAACACCTTCCGCGATCAGGTGGTCCACCCGCTCTTCGACATCGGCGGAGTCGGTCCGCAGGTTCACCCCGAAGGGCCGGTCGGTCCGGTCCTTGACCTCCGCGATCGCCGCCCTCATCTCGTCCATGGTCATCGTCGCCGACGCGAGAACACCGAGACCTCCAGCGTTGGCCGTTCCGCTCACCAGCGACGGACCCGCCACCCACCCCATCCCCGTCTGCACGATCGGGTAGTCGACGCCGAACAGCTCGGTGGCGCGGGTCTGCAGCCGGGGGTCCACGGAGGCTTCGTTCATTCGGTCAGGCTAGGGCGTAGGGTCTCAGCACACGGAAGCGGGATGGGCCCGACTCCGACCGCGAGAGGGGGTGTTGCACAGATGACTCGTCGACTGACCGAGTTCAGCCACGGCGCTGGTTGAGGCTGCAAGCTCGCCCCCGGCGAACTGGCGCAGGTCGTGCGCCGCCTCTCACCTCCGCAATCACCAGACCTACTCGTGGGCGCCCTGACCGGCGACGATGCCGCCGTGTGGCGCCTGTCGGACGACCGCGCCCTCGTGGTCACCGCGGACTTCATCACCCCGGTCGTCGACGACGCCCGAGATTGGGGCCGAGTGGCCGCGGCCAATGCCGTCTCGGATGTCTACGCCATGGGCGGCACTCCCCTGCTGGCGCTGAACCTCGTCGGGTGGAACACCGAGGAACTGTCGACCGAGCTCCTCGGCGACGTGCTCCAAGGCGGGCTCGACATCGCCGGCCAATGCGGTTTCATCATCGCGGGCGGCCACACGATCGACGACCCGGAGCCGAAGTACGGGATGGCGGTGGTGGGCGAGGTGCATCCCGATCGGATGCTCACGAACGCCGGGCTGAAGGCCGGTCAGGCGCTGGTGCTCACGAAGCCCCTCGGCATCGGGATCATCACCACCGCCCTGAAGCGCGGGGCTCTGGCGTCACCCGAGGGCGAGGCCACGCTGGCCGCGGCGATGGCCTCCATGACCACGACGAATCAGGCTGCAAGCGCGATCGCCGTCGCCGCCGGCGCAACGGGAGCCACCGACGTCACCGGCTTCGGCCTTCTGGGCCACGCCGGCCGGATGGCCCAGGAGTCACGGGTCGATCTCGAACTGTCGGTGGCCGCGATCCCGATCATCGACATGGCCCGTGAGCTCGCCCTCGAGGGCATCGTCCCCGGCGGCACCGGACGGAATCTGGCCTGGATCAGCGAATGGCTCGATGCCGAGGATGCAGTGGACGAGATCGACATCACCCTCCTGGCGGATGCCCAGACCAGCGGCGGGCTCGTCTTCGGAGTCGACCCTGATCGAGCCAACAGCGTGGTGGCGGAGCTCGCCGCCTCGGGACACGAAGCAGCTCGGATCGGCTACGCAACCACCGGATCCGGACGTATCCGAATCAGTCCCTGAGGTCGGCCGTGGACGACACGACAGCAGCGCCCGACGACGAGACGAACATCCCGGCCCCCGCTCGCCTCGAAGGCGCCTTCGGCCACTTCGTCGAACGGCTGCGGGCTGCCGAGACGACGATGCGGGGATTCGAGGCCGCCGCCGACGACGGCGGCCGCGCTCGGGGCTACCTCCATCTTCTGCGCATGGTCGTGAAGGCCGTCGAGGAGGAACTCCTCGCCGATCCCGACCACCCCCGGTTCCGCATCCTCGACGACCGAGTCCGATCCGGCGGCGACAACCCGGATCAGCGATACCTCTTCGCTCGCATTCGGGGAGGACAGCCCTACCGCGTGCACGGCCGTCTGGGCGCCGCTGCCCGCGTGGAGATCCAGCTCTACTCGCGGGAACCGCATGGCGGCGAGGACGTCGGCGTGGGCTACCTGGCGCACGAACAGATTCGATTCGGTCCGGACGGCTCGTTCGCCGTCGATCTGGTCGCAGAGCCGGACCCGTCGGCCACCGACTCGGTTCTCCATTGTCATCCGGACGCATCCATCGTCAACGTGCGACAGATCTACGATCGCTGGACGGCCGACGACCCTGGTGCGGTGTACATCGACAAGGTCGGCGCCGAAGGCGATCGGAAGACGACCGACGAGGCCGACCGGGTCGCCGCCGCGATCGAGCGAGCCGCTGACGATCTCTTCGCCTCGACGGAGTGTTGGCCTTCCCTCGTGGCCCAGGGGATCGTCGGCCCACTGCCCGCCAACACCCTGAGCCCGCTCGTGTCGCCCGGTGATCGCGCCGGCGTCGTCGGTCGATGGATCTCGATCGGCCCGTACGAGGTCGGCCCGGACGAGGCGCTCGTCATCTGTGTGCCCGAGGTCGGCGCCGCCTACCAGGGCATCCAGCTCGCCGACCACTGGTTCGCCTCGCTGGAGTATGCGAGCGCCACCTCGAGCCTCACCGGTGCTCAATCCCTCGCCGGGCCCGACGGCACCTTCCGCTACGTCATCGCATTGGAAGACCCCGGGTACGCGAACTGGCTCGATCCCACGGGACTCCCGAAGGGGGTCGTCCACATACGGCTCGACGGGGTGAACGGCGACATCAGCGCAACCAGCTGGCCGCGGTGATTCCCGGATTCACCGACGCGATCCTCACCCCCGACGAGCGAGCCGCCCAACGAGCCGCCCGCCGCCGCCACGTGCAGACCCGCTTCGGATACTGAGGCCGGGGGCGGACTCGCGAGAACGCGGAGAGTAATGCCCGACGACCCGGTGAGGGATCAGTCGGTACTTTTTCGATTGAGAGGGAGGACGCGGCGCGCCGCGTCGGGCTCGGACAGCAGAGGAGGGCATGGTCGACGACGACACCGACATCGGTGGTGGTCCGTTCCGCGGTGTGTTGTCGCCGCTGGTCGATCGGGTGGCCAGGGTCAACACGAGCGTCCATCACAAGATGCTCGGCGGGTTCATGCTCATCGCCTTGCTCCTACTCGGCCTGGGACTGCTCAGCGTGGCGGTCCTCGAGCGGGTGAACGACAAGGTCGACCGCCTCAGCACACTCACCGAACAACAAGACCTCGCTCAGGACATGATCTACGGGGTCACCGGCCAGAGCCACTTCCGAGCGATGCAGCTCCTCGTCGACTCTGAGGACGCGCCCGACTGGGAGACCAAGATCGCCGATGCCAAGGCCGAGATTGCGACCGACCTCCGAGCGCTCCGTGAGATCTCGATCCCCCCGAGT
>CAYFLT010000070.1:9149-23757 GCA_964344055.1 uncultured Candidatus Nemicrothrix sp. | reverse complement strand
GGATCTCGCCGGCCACCATCGAGGTGAGCGGCACCTCGGCAGTGGGTATGGCCCAGAGATCGTCACGCTCGAGGTGGTACGCGTCGTCCTCGAACTTCGGGAGGTGACCGGTGCCGATCATCGTGTCGGTCTTCACCACGGTCGGCGGACGGACCTGCTCGAAGGCGTCGCGATTGCGGTCGAGCCCGTACGAGATCAGTGCCTGCAGCAGATGTGCGCCCGCGCCTCGGTACATCGCGAACATCGAGCCCGACATGCGGACCGCCCGGTCGACGTCGAGGATGCCGAGCTGCTCGCCGATCTCCCAGTGGGGTACCCGCTGATGATCCTGGATCGCGTCCGGATCGTGATCCTCGATCCGCACGACGACATTGTCGTCCTCGGTGAAGCCGTCGGGCGCCTCGGGCGAGGGCATGTTCGACACGTAGAGCAGGAGCTCTCTGATCTTGGCCTGGAGTTGGTCGGTCTCCTCCGACAGCTCCTTTTCCTGCTCGCCGAGTTGCCGGCTCTGACCCTGGAGCGCGCCGGCCTCTTCACCCTTGCCGTCGCGATGCAGGGCGCCGACTTCCTTCGAGATCCTGTTGATCTCGGCCCGGATGTCGTCACGCTGAGCGCCGATCTCGCGGACCCGGCTGTCGAGGACGACCACGTCGTCGATGGAGGAGACGTCCTCACCCCGCCGGGCGACGGCCGCTTTCACGGCCTCCGGATCGTTGCGGATCAGTCTGATGTCGAGCATGACAGTGACGGTACCTGTTCGTGATCAGGGGGCCGGTACTCATTTCTCTGGACGTCAGGAGGGCGGATTCCGCGCGCTGACGTCCAGAGAACCTCAGGAGGGCGGCGCGGGTGGGTCGGTGGCGGCGAACTCTCGCTCCACGTCGGCGGTGGTGAGGGTGGTGCGGACCACCCGGCCGGCCAGATCGGCGTCGCGTTGGCCTCGCGCGAAGCGGGAGAACTTCACGGCGATGATCCCCCAGAGATAGAAGCCGCCGATGATCTTCATCACCACGCCGGCCGCCTGCTGATCATTCCGGGGGGAGATCCCCCACAGTGGATCCGCGGAGTGGTCGTAGGACTTGTAGACGATGCCCTCGGCGAAGGTGAGCCAGCCGGCCGGCACGGTGGGCACGATCGACATGAGGAAGAGGTAGATCATCTTGCCCGGCTCGCTCATCTGCATCTCGGGCAGGGGGCCCAGGACCGGGAACCACATCAGCAGGGCCGAAAAGAACACGCCGAGGTGCACGACGTAGTGGAAGGCCCCGCTCTCCACCGACAGGTCGACCACCGCACCCCAATGGGTCAGCACCTGGAACACGTTGAACACGACGCCCGCCACGATGGGCTTCGTCATCAGCCGGAGGACCTTCTGCACAGCCCCGTCCTCCAACACCAGCAGCCGGGCCAACCAGGCCGGCATCGCCAACAGGAGCAGGGGCGGCACGATGAAGCTGATCATCAGGTGCTGGAACATGTGCACGAAGTAGAGGTGCTCTTCCGCGATGTCGTGCATGGGCCAGTCGGCGGCCACCCACAACAGCAGCACGCCGGCGGCAAAGATCCATTTCTGCCGGGAGGTCACCACCGTCTCGCCGGCGGGCACCACGAGGGGTCCGATGGCGCGCGTCGAATACACCGCGAGACCCACCAGGCCGAGCACGAGGAACCAGACCTCCGGGTGGAACTCGTAGTCCCAGGCGTTCGCCGCGATGAGGGAGACGCCGTTGTTGACCGCCGCGAACGCGGTCATCTCAGGTCAGCTCCAGAACCGGAAGGCCTGGAGCGTGGCGATGTAGACGCCGCCCGCGAACAGGAGCCCGGTGGCGAACATGCCCGACAGGATCTTCTTGTCCTGCTTGAGGTGCATGAACATGCGGGCGACCAGCCAGAACTTGATCACCATCAGCACCATCAGCGTGGTGATGAGCACCCATCGGGTCTCGAAGAAGGTGAAGACCGAATCGAAATAGGTGGCGACCTCGACGCCGGTGAAGACGGCGAGGATCAAGGCGATCTTGACGTACTCCCAATCCGACGGATGGTCGTGGGCGTGGTCGGCGTGCTCAGCGGCAGTGGTTGTTGCTTCGCTCATGACAACTCCTAGGCCGGCGGGATCAGGTAGATGACCGTGAAGATGAAGATCCACACGATGTCGACGAAGTGCCAGTAGAGGCCGACGATCTCGACCGTCTCGGCGTTGCCTTGATGCACCCGACCCTGCAGGGACGCCACCACCAGCGACATCAGCATCACGATGCCGAGGCTGACGTGGACGCCGTGGAAGCCGGTGAGGGTGTAGAAGGCCGAGCTGGCCGGGTTGGTCGGATAGCCCAGACCCTCCCGGTAGAAGGTGGTGAACTCGTAGACCTGGCCGCCGATGAACACCGCGCCGAGCATGGCGGTGGTCAGCAGCCAGCCCCGGCCCCGGTCGATCTCACCACGGTTGATGGCCGACAGTGCGAGCACCATCGTGAGCGAGCTCATCAGGAGCACGAACGAGCTCACCGAGGTGAAGGGGATGTCGAAGATGTCGGTGGGCAGAACCCGACCGTTGCCCCGCGTCTTGTAGAGCAGATAGGTCGAGATCAGGCCGCCGAACAGCAGGCATTCGGTGCCGAGGAACAACCACATCGCCAGCTTCGTGTTGGAGATGCCGGTGTTCGTGGCGTGCGGATCGTGGTCGTGGCCGGCATTGGCCTCGGCCGTTGCGGTCGCGCTGGACATCAGGCGTCTCCTGCGGCGTCGTCGTCGTGCTCATCGTGGTCGTCGCCGTGACCGTGGCCATGATCGGCGTCTGGATCGTCCACGGGCTCCAGGGCCCATGAGTAGATGCCGGTGGCGGTGATCAAGCCACCGACCACACAGAGCCAGAGGTTGAAGATGATGCCGTAGCCGACGATCGGTAACCCGACGGCGACGACGAGCGGCCAGAACGACGGGGCCGGCAGATGCACGCCCTCGGCGTCGCCCTTCTGGGCGGCCTCCTCGACGGTGGCGATACGCACGACGTTGTGATCCTCGTCGTAGCCGTACTTGCGGTGCCACCACTCGTCCTGGCTGGCGACGGTCGGGATCTCGTCGAAGTTGTGCTCGGGCGTGGGCGACGGGATCATCCACTCCAGGCTGCGGGCATCCCACGGATCCGGGCCGGCCGGCGGAAGCTCATGACGCTTCTTGGTGGAGCTGAAGATGTTGAAGAGCATCACCGCGACCGACGCGGCGATCACGAAGGCGCCGATGGTGGACACCATGTTCCACAGCTCGAATCCGAATCCGGCCGAGTAGGTGTCGATCCGTCGGCTCATGCCCTGGAGGCCGATGATGTGCATCGGGAAGAAGGTCATGTTGAAGCCGATCAACATGCCCCAGAAGTGCACCTTGCCCAGCTTCTCGTTGAGCATGAAGCCGAACGCCTTCGGGAACCAGAAGTAGACGCCGGACATCAGGCCGAGCACACCACCACCGAAGATCGTGTAGTGGAAGTGGCCGACGATGTAATACGTGTCGGTCTGCTGGGTGTCGGCGGGCGCCAGGGAGTGGGTGACGCCTGAGAGGCCACCGATGGTGAACATCGCCACCGTGGACACCGCGAACAGCATCGCGGTGGTGAATTTCAACTGACCACCCCACATCGTGGCGACCCAATTGAGGATCTTCACGCCGGTGGGCACCGCGATGAACATCGTGGCGAGGGAGAAGGCAGCCACCGAGATCGGCCCGATTCCCGACACGAACATGTGGTGGGCCCACACACCCCAGCCCATGAAGCCGATGGCGATGCCGGAGAACACCATGAACGAGTAGCCGAAGCGGCTGAAGGGCGGGATGGCCTCCGAGATGATGCCGAAGCTCGGCAGGATGATGATGTACACCTCCGGATGCCCGAAGATCCAGAAGAGGTGCTGCCACAGGAGCGGATCGGCACCGGCATCGGGGTCGAAGAACTGCGAGTCGAACACCCGGTCGAACAGCAGCAGGAACAGCGCCACGGTGATGACCGGCAGGGCGAAGGCCAGGAGGAACTGGGTGACCAGCAGCATCCAGGTCAGCACGGGCATGCGGAACAGGCTCATGCCCGGCGCCCGCATGTTCAGCACCGTGACGATCAGGTTGATCGACGACACCAGGGAGGCGGTACCCGCGATCAACAGGCCGAGGGCGTAGAAGTCCACGCCGTGGGTCGGCGAGAAAGTGACCGAGTTGTTCGGCGAGTAGCAGAACCAGCCGCAGTCGGGAGCGCCGCCGCCGATGAAGAACGACGACGCCAGGAACAGACCGCCGGCCAGCCACACCCAGAACGACAGGGCGTTGAGCCGGGGGAACGCGACGTCGCGCGCACCGATCTGCAACGGGATCAGGTAGTTCGCGAAGGCTGCGGCCAGCGGCATGATGAACAGGAACACCATGATCAGGCCGTGCGTGGTGTACAGCTCGTTGAAGAACTGGGCGCTGATGAAGGACTGGTCCGGCGCCGCGAGCTGGATCCGGATCAACAGGGCCTCTATGCCACCGACCAGGAAGAAGAACATGGCCGCGGCGCCGTACATGATGCCGATGCGCTTGTGATCGACGGTGCTCAGCCAGTCGCGCCAGCCGTTGCCGCCCTGGGGACGGGTGAGGGCGCCGAGGGGTCGCTGGGCGACTGCCGCCTCACCGCTCTCGAGTGCTGCCGGCTCTTCGATGATCGTCATTTCAGTCCACCTCCGTCGCCGCGATGATCTCGTCCGACGGCTTCGCGCCGAGCGTCTCGAGGTAGGCGATCAAATCGCTGATGGTTCGTTCCGACAGGCCGAGGTTCGGCATACCGCGGGGGGCGACCCCGTCGCCGAGCCCATCCGCGGCGTTCGCCTTGACCGCTGCTGGATCTCGCAGCCAGTCGGCGAGTTCGTCACGGTTGATCGAACCATCCGGGTTGTACGTGTTGAAGATGCCACCGGCAAACGTGGTGCGGCTGGCGAAGTGGGTGAGATCCGGGGCAGATCCCGACGCCGTGGAGGCACCGGAGTAGGTGCCGTCGTTGAGGCCGTTCACGAGGTGGCACGAGGTGCAGTTCGCCTCGAAGGCCTCCATGCCCCGGACGGCCGCCTCGTCGGTCGGCGTCTCGGCCGGCGACATCTGCTGATCGATCCAGGTCTGGAAGTCGGCGTCGGTCATCGCGACGACCTGCATGCGCATCCGTGAGTGGGACACGCCACAGAATTCGGTGCACTGACCGAAGTAGACGCCCGGATCGTCGGCGGAGAGCTCCCACGGGGCGAAGAAGCCCGGGCGTGCATCCCGCTTGCCGTTCAGCGCGGGGATCCAGAACGAGTGGATCACGTCACGAGACGTGACGAGCAGTTCGATTTCCTGGCCGGTCGGGATCGCCATCTGACCCGAGGTCACGATGTCGGCCGGTGGTAGGTCCTTCGGATTGCCGAGCATGTCGGGCGTGACGTCGTCGCCGAAGTAGTAGCGGTACTCCCACCACCACTGCTGGCCGACCACGACGACCTTGGGCTCCCACGACGTCGACGCGCCGTCGACCTCGATCTCGATCGCGTTGGCCTCAGTCTCGTTGATCGCCAGGTGGGTGACCACGGTGCCGACGGCCACGCCGCACATGATCAAGGCGGGGACCGCGGTCCACAGGATCTCGAGCGTGTTGTGCCCGTGGGTCTGCTTCGGCCACGAGTCCTCGGTGTAGTCCTTCACCCGATTGCGAACGGACATGTAGAGGATCGCCCCGGCCACCAGCGTGCCGATGATCCCTGCGACGATGATCACGCCGGTGAACAGGGCGTCGATGTCGCGGGCGTTGTCGGCCTGCGGGTTGAGGGTGTCGAGCTCGGCGTCGCTCGCGCAACCGGCGAGCAGGAGGCCGAGCAGGACCAACAGAGCCGACAGGGGCCGGCGTCGGGAAGGTGTCATGGATTCACTCACCGTCGTCGTTCTCATTCGTCAGCGTGACCGTCGTCGTGGCTGTCGTCTTCGTGGACATCGTGGGGATGGAACTCGCGCTCGCCGTCGACGGCGGCGACGATGCCACCGGCGACCACCGCGACACGGACCAGCAGCATCAGGCCGGCGATGACGTTCTTGTTGAGCGCGGGCTTGGTGGCGTAGAGCGTGCCGATCCCGAGGATGACCACCGCGATCGCACCGGCCCAGAAGACCGCCCCGTCGACGGTGGAGTTCAACAGGATTCGTGACGCCGACAACACGACCACACCGACGGTGAGCGCTCCAGCGACCGGGATCTCCAGCGGCGCCATGACGCGGTTGCGGAGCGCCCGGTTGGCCTCTGGATCGCCGGTGGCCCGGTCGGCCCAGGCGTACATCGTCCACTCGATGGCGGTGATCCCGCACAACGCGAGGCCGACCACGAAGATGGCGGGATGCAAGACGAGCCCGACCACTGCGGTGGCGGCTCCGAAGGCGCCTGCGACGGGCCAGAAGGTTCCGCTCACATGGGTGGTCGGCACGACGGTGTCGACGCCCGAGTAGTGGGCCTGGGCGTCGGGATCCGCGTCCCGGAACGCGACGAGGACCGAACCGATGAGCCCGGTGGTGACGGCCAACCCCATCAGGACGATGTAGCCGATGTGATCACCGACACCGCCCTTCCAACCCCACACGAGGGGGCCGAACTGGTCGCCCCCCGTGGTGTAGCCGTAGACCACCGCCGCGGTGGCGAGGCCCATGGCGAGGCCGAAGAAGTACTTGAAGCCCGGAGTGAACATCTGACCTCTACTTCGTGACGTAGATCACGTACCAGGTGATCAGCCACATGGCGACCACGGTGTTCCAGAACAAGGCGGCGGCCTGCACTCCGTCGAGCTGACGGGGGCCGTACTGGCCGAACAGGACCCGCAGCATCGTGAGCCCGAGGAAGACCGTGGCTCCGATGAAGAAGGCGACGAACACGCCGTGGACGACGAAGAACAGGAACTGGGCTTCGTCGGCGGCGAGGGCGAAGCCGATGTCGTTGATGATGAACCAGAGCTGGTTGAAGACCGCCGCGGCGAACAGTCCGTTGATGGCCATGGCCCACATGGCGTTCTTACGATCGTCGTTCTTGACCGAGTACACGGCCCACTGGATCGTGAAGATCGACATGATCAGCGTCCAGAAGATGAATCCGGACGGGCCGAGCTCGACAGTGCCCTCCGGGAACCAGTCCTGCGCGGCACTCTCCGCCTCGGCGCGGCGGAGAGCGTAGATCGCCAACAGACCGACATAGGTCATGAACGCCGCCCCGGAGGCGAACAGGGTGCCCACGACGACCGTCCGCACCCGTCGGGTGGTCGGCGCGGTGAGGGCGGTGGTGGTCATCGCCATCAGGCGTCCTCCCCTTCGGTGTCGTCGCCTTCAGCGGCGTCGTCGGCGACATCCAGCAGCGGTGCTTCGGAGGCCACGAGGGCCGGCACCTCGCTGGCCCATTCGAGGGTGTGGCCTTCCCACGGGTCGCCGGCTGCAGCGGTGCCCCGATGACCGGCGGCCATGCCGGCGAACGCGGCCAGTGCGCCACCGGCGACGATTCCACCTCCGACCGCCGACAGGACGACGACGACGTCGACGATGTCCTCCGAAGCCGGAGCCAGGAGCAGGTCGCTGGCGTCGAAGAAGCCCGCGATGACATCGGAGATTCCGAGCAGCACTGCGCCCGGCACGAGGAGGAGGATCGCGAGGCGGCCCAGCCCGCCGGACAGCAACACCCCACCGATGCGGGGCGCCCAGAACCACAGCCCGGCGAGCGCCGCGGTGACCGCAGCGATCACGGCCAGGTTGAGCACGCCGGTGGCGGCGGTGGTCCCCCCGAGCTCGTAGGGCTCCACGACCCGGAACGCGCCGCCGGCGACGGCGCCGAGCAGGAGGAGTCCGGCCCCGAGCGTGCCGAGGAGATGAACACTCGGGATGCCGAATGGCGACTTCCCTCCGGCGAGGGTGGCGACGGCACCGAACAGCACACCGAGGACCGGCAACACGATGACGAGACCGAAGGCGATGTAGACGAACTGCTCGGTGTTGTCGTGGAAGAAGGGCTGGGACCAGCCGCCGATCGAGAAGAGACCGAAGAGGCCGATGAGGGCCACGAACAGGCCGTGGTTCGCCTGGCGGGAACCGGCGGCGACGGGCACCACGGCGCCGATCACACCCAGCACCGGAATGGCGATGGCGTAGATCTGGGGCTGCTCGACGATCCACGAGAGCTGGGCGTAGATCTCGGGTCCCTCGGGCTGACCGAAGATTCCGGGGCCACCGTGCTGCAGGTCGACGTAGGCGAGCGCGAGGTTGGCGATGGCCACCGGGAGGGTGAGGAGCCAGACCGAGCAGGCCACCAGCATCGACCAGGCGAACACCGGCACCCTCAGCAGGGACATCCCCTCGGTGCGCAGCGACACGACCGTGGTGGCGATGCAGATCGCGGCGAGCAGGATCGAGACGATCACCATGCCGGTACCGAGGAGGGTCAGGGCGATGGCGTCGGCCTCTTCACTGGTGACCCCATCGATGGCCCCCCAGCCACCGCCGGCGAGCACGGCGACGATGGTGATGCCCGCGCCGAGGGCATAGCCCCACGCCGCGGCCAGTGCCGCTCGGGGGAAGGCGATGTTCGGCGAACCCACCTGCATCGGCACGACCGCAGTGGCGAGGCCGATGAACAGAGGAGCGGCGACGAAGAGCACCAGAGCGAAGCGGTAGAGGCCCCACATCTGGAAGTAGCTGTTCTCCCCGCCGAAGACGTTGATCGCCTCGGCGTCGACACGCTCGACTCCGAGGGCGACGCCGACCACCGCGGCGGCCAGGAACAACAGGACCGACACGTGGATCCACATGCGGCCGATTCGCTTGTGGTCGCTCGTGGAGAGCCAGTCGTAGAGGCCCATGGCCGCGCTGGGGGCGGGGGCCGACGGCTCGGCCACAGCGGCCGGCGGAGACTCGGTCATCGTCATCGTTGGTGGGGTCCTCCGACAATGACCGGAGCGCGCGCTCCGGTCATTGGTGAAAAGCGTTCGCGGCGCACCCAGACAGCACGGGTGCAATACCGGCCGCGAGCCTACAGCGCTGAGACGTCCTGAACGGAAACCGGGCGCAATGATTTGCAGGGAAGCGGACGGTGCCGGTCAGCACCCCGGCCGGCTATACGCCGTTGCGGACGATCTCGTCGGCGGCCATGGCCGCGAACAGCAGGGTGACGTAGGTGATCGACCAACCGAAGAGGCGCATGGCGAGCGCCGGTTCCGGGCGCCGGAGCACCTGGAGCGCCAAGCCGAGGAAGATGGCGCCGAGCACGATCGCCGAAACGGTGTAGAGCCACCCCATTCCCGCGACCGGCGTGAAGATCAGCGTGAGTGCCCAGAGCATCAGCGAATACATCACGATGCGGAGCGCGACCGTGCGCATCGTCTCCACCACGGGGAGCATGGGCACCTCTGCTGCCTCGTAGTCCTCGCGGTACCGGATTGCCAGCGCCCAGAAATGGGGCGGGGTCCAGTAGAAGATGATGGCGAACAGGACCACCGGCGCCCAGTCGAGCTGATTGGTGACGGCGGACCATCCGACCAGCACCGGAGCTGCGCCCGCCGCACCACCGATGACGATGTTGCTCTTCGACGTGCGCTTCAGCCAAAGGGTGTAGATGAACACGTAGAAGAGGGTGGCGGAGACCGCAAGGACGGCCGACAGCAGGTTCACGAAGCCCCAGAGCCAGGCGAACGCCGCCACTTCGATGGCCCAGGCGAACACCAGCGCTTCCTTCGGAGAGACCTCGCCGGTGACGATCGGTCGGGTCTTGGTCCGTTCCATCAGCCGGTCGATGTCGCGGTCGATGTACATGTTGAAGGTGTTGGCGCCGCCGGCGGCGAGCGTCCCGCCGATCACGGTTGCCGCCATGAGCCACAAGCTCGGAATGCCACCCTCTGCGACCACCATGGTCGGCACGGTGGTGACGAGAAGCAGCTCGATGATGCGCGGCTTCGTGAGAGCGACGAAGGCGAACACCCGAGACCGGGGACGATGCGTGGAGGGGGTTCGCACATGATCAGGGTACGGCCGAGAGGGCGGATCCGACCAGCTGGCCCTAACGTCGAAGCCATGACTCGTCGTACTGTCACCCCCCAGCGGTACGTCACCTACACCAAGGCCGCGCTCTGGTTGCTCTCGATCATCGTGGTCAGCGGTGGCGCGGTACGGCTCACCGGTTCCGGCCTCGGCTGTTCGGATTGGCCCAATTGTGAGGAAGACCAGTTCTTCTCCGAGCTCGAGTACCACAACATTTCTTCTCCGAGCTCGAGTACCACAACATGATCGAGTTCGGGAACCGACTGTTCACCGGCGCGGTGGGTGCGGCGGTGATCCTGGCCGTGCTCGGGTCCCTCTTGCGGGACCCCCGTCGCCGGGACCTCACGAACTTGGCCTGGGGCTTGGTGGCGGGAGTGATCGCCCAGATCATCCTCGGCGCCCTGGTCGTGAAGACCGAGCTCGATCCCCGCTTCAACATGGGCCACTTCCTGTTGAGCATGGTGCTGGTGTGGAACGCCGTGGTCCTGCTCCACAGGGCGGGCCAGCCGGACGAGCCGTCCGCCACCTTCGTGTCGAAGCAGGCGCACGAGACGGGACTGAAGCTTCGCCTCCGGGGCCGCGCGGTCTTCGCCTTGGCCTCGGTGCTGCTGGTGTCGGGCACGATCGTCACCGGCACCGGACGCCACGCCGGCTCCGACGAGCCGGAGGTCGCGGCCCGACTGCCGTTCGACGTGCGCGAGGTCACCCGAATCCACAGCATCATCGCGATCTGCCTGCTGGCGTTGGTGCTGTTGGTGGTCAAGCAGGCCATCGACGCCGACCGCGCCGACGTGCGCGATCGGGCCGTCCTCGTCGCCGCCGTCCTGATCGTCCAGGGAGCGATCGGCTACGCCCAGTACTTCGCCGGCATCCCGGTGCTCCTGGTGGGCATCCATCTTCTCCTGGCGACATTGGCCTGGATCGCGGTAGTCCGCCTCCAGCTCACGACGTCCGCCGTGGTGCCGGCGCCGTTGCCAGCACCGGTGGCGTGACTTCACCGCTCGTCACCCCGGATGTCGACACCGAGGACGTGGTCTCGGTCGATCACCCCTGGAAGGTGATCGTGTGGGACGACCCCATCAACTTGATGTCGTACGTGACCTTCGTCTTCCGGAAGCTGTTCGGCTTCTCGAAGGAGAAGGCCCACCATCTGATGATGCAGGTCCATGTCGAGGGGCGGGCGGTCGTGGCGTCGGGCAATCGCGAGAAGGCCGAGCTGGATGTCTTCCGTCTCCACGAACACGGCCTCTGGGCGACCATGGAGCAGGACTCATGAGGCCTGCGACCCGAGCGACCGAGCAGGACTCATGAGGCCTGCGACCCGAGCGACCGAGCAGGACTCATGAGCTGATGTATCGACGTCGCTTCCGGTGGAAGGACGACCTGGTGGTCGTGGAACTTCCCGAAGACGAACAGAACATGCTGCGGCACGTCCTTCCTCAGCTTCGCGAGATGCTGATGGCGGACGACGATCCGGCGCTGCGGCGGCTGACCCCTCCGGCTCAGCCCGATGATGACGAGGCCGAGGCGAACTACCAGTCGATGGTTGCCGACGACCTGCTGCGGTCCCGGCTCGAGGCGATCGAGGTGGTGGAAGAGGGGATCGACGGTGTGGGTCTCGACGAGTCCGGCGTGGCGGCGTGGATGCACAGTCTGAATGCGCTCCGGCTGGTCCTCGGTGAGCGGCTCGACATCGACGTCCTCGGCAGCGACGCGCTCCACGACCTCGATCCCGACGATGCCCGAGCCCCGATAATCGCCCTCTACGAATGGCTCGGCTGGCTTCTCGAGCAGCTCGTCGAGGCCGCCATGAACAGCTTCGACTGAGATCGCGTTTTCTGGACGTCAGCGCGCGCATACCGCGCGCTGACGTCCAGAAAACCGGGTCAGGTGGCCGGGCACCAGAAGCCGCCGGCGGTTCCGGGCCCGGTGTGGGCCGCGATGGAGGGACCCACGCGGTAGCGCACCATGTCGACGACGAGGTCGGAGGCTCCGAGACGTTCTTCGATGCCCTCGGTGAACGGCAGTGTCGAGGGGTCGGCCAGGCAGACGCCTGCTCGGATCGAAACGCCTCCGGCGAGGAACGGGGCGACCATCTGATCGCAGAGCTCGTCGACTGATCGGCCGGTGCCGATCACATTGAGGTCGGTGCCGAGCCCGGCGAGGACCATCACCCCATCGGCATCGTCGGGCAGATGGGCACCGAGGCGCCCTCCCTGTCGGGCGAAGTCGAGGGCCTGGAGGATGAACGAGGTCCCGACGTGGGGGGCGAGCTTCGCGGCACGCGCCGCGGCCTCCATCGCGGACGCGCCGGCCTCCAGGGCGGCGCCGGCCTCCCACACACAACACGACACGCCGAACGATGCCGTTCCGCTGTCGACGACGTGAACCTCGGCGTCGACCAGCTCTGCCGCCAAACCGGCACTGTTCACGGTGCCCGACACCTCGGCACCGACGTGGACGGACACGATCTCGGTGGCGCCCGCGGCGACGAGATCGTCGTAGACGGCGCGAATCTCGCCCGGGCTGGGCTGTGACGTCGACACGTCGGGGACCACACCCTCCGAACACCGCGCCCAGAAGTCCTCCGGGGTGAGATCGACCCCCTCACGGAACTCGTCGCCGTCGATGGAGACCGGGATCGGGACGACCCGCACCCCGAACCGCTCGGCCAGCGCGGGAGGGATCTGCGAAGCCGAGTCGGTGACGAGGGCGATCATGGGCTGCGGTCCTCCTCGAGGCTGGCGTTGTAGGCGTCGACGCGATGCGCTTCGGCTCGGAATCTCTCGGCGATGATCAGCGAGGTCACCGTCGCGGCGAGCGGGAGTCCGGCATCTGCTTTCGTCCCTCCGGGGTTGGGCAACCCCCGCCGCCACCAGACCATTCCGCAGCCAATCCAGGTGACGCTGGCAACCGCCGTCGCGGTGCGCGTGCGCTGCCGGAACCAGGGCACCACCGAGGTGGTGAAGCCGACCGCGATGTCGATCGGGAGGTACGCCGGGAAGGTGCCGATGACCTGGCCGATGCTGGTCGCCACACCCTTCCCACCGGAACGACCGGGCGGATGACAATGACCGGTGACCGCGGCGGTTGCGGCGACGTGGGCGCCGGCGTCACCGGCAATCCGGCGACCGATCCGGGCCGCCAACACACCCTTGGCCACGTCGGCGAGCGTCACCGCCAGCCCCCACTTCTTGCCGAGCACGTGGCTCGCGTTCATTCCGCCGGGGTTGCCGGTGCCCTCGGACCGGAGATCGTGCTCACCCGACGCCAGACGCACCGCGCAATCGGCCGATGGGAACGCGCCGACGAGGTACCCCGCCACCGCCGCCACACCGAGACCAAAAGGCGATCTCATCTCCGCGACGCTAGTTGCCGCAAACCCGTAAGCTGTTGCCTCGGTCGTTTTGGCGACCGTCCCGCCCCCTTCGTCCAGCGGCCTAGGACGCCGGCCTTTCACGCCGGTAACACGGGTTCGAATCCCGTAGGGGGTGCGAACGGTTATGGGGTTGTGAACCGGGGTTCGCGGCCCTACCGTTTCACTTTCGTTCGGGGTTTCTCCGGACGAGTGGTCCTGTAGATCAGTTTGGAGTGATCGCCACCCTGTCAAGGTGGAGGCCGCGGGTTCAAATCCCGTCAGGACCGCCAATGGTCGGGTAGCTCAGTTGGCAGAGCGACCGCCTGAAAAGCGGTAGGTCACCGGATCGACGCCGGTCCCGACCACCATCTGGCGGCCCGGCCTCTGTGCCGGGTCGCACTCGTTTTCGCCGAGTCCGTAGAGGTCCGGCTCACGGTCCAGATCGGGCTCGGGCTGGGCCCGCTCAGAGGCGGGCCGCGGCGTGGAAGCCGTCGTGGATGGCGCCTTCGATGTAGCCCACCCCGGTGCAGTCGCCGATTTCGATCGGGTCGACCCCTCGCTCGCGGAGTTCGTCCGCGAGCGACCGGTCGGCTTCGAGTCCGGTGGCCACCACCACGTGATCAGCCGACACCCGCTCTTCGCGGTCGGACACCCGGTAGCGGACCTCGCCCTTCTCGATCGAGATGTCACCGACCTCGGTGATCAGATCGGCGCCGTCCTCGCGGAGATCGTGGAGCACCCGCCAGCGCCGCGGGTGCGCCATCTCGAGGGCGAGTTTCTCGCCCTCCTCCAGCACGGTGACCGAACGTCCGCGATGGACGAGGAACTCGGCCAGCTCGATTCCCACGAGCCCTCCACCGAGGACGACCACCTGCTTGCCGAGCGGCATGTAGTGGTGGGTCAGTTGGGCGAGGCGCTCGGGGTCCGCCGTGAGGCCGAGGGTCCGGCCGACCTTGACCGAAAGCCGCCCGAAGGTGGACAGGGCCGCCATTCCCGAGCCACTCCCTGACACCAGGAGGTCCCTCAGGGCGTCGCCATCCACCACATGCGGGAGGTCGATCCCCGGAACATCGGGTCGTCGTCGGGCCGCTCCGGTGGCGACGATCACGGCGTCGGCATCGTGCGCGTCGATCTCAGCGGCGCCCAGCTCGGTACCGAGCCGCACGTCGACCCCGAGCTGCTCCAGTTGGCGTTCCTGCCAGT
>CAYFLT010000070.1:1883-9139 GCA_964344055.1 uncultured Candidatus Nemicrothrix sp. | reverse complement strand
CGTCGGTTCGGTTCGAACACCAGGCCAGCGAATCGCAGCGAGCCTCCGAGTTGCGGGGCCGCGTCGTAGAGGGTGACGTGGTGACCACGGAGGGCCGCCACCCGGGCCGCCTCCATCCCGCCCGGGCCACCACCCACGACGACGACCTTCCTCGTCTCGGCGGCCGCCGACCGCTCGACCTCCGCGAGATCGATCTCGTCGGCGAGCACGGGATTCACCGCGCACCGCACCTTCTCGTCGAAGAAGGGGCGTGCCACACAGACGTAGCAGTTGATGCAGGGCCGGATGTCTTCGCGTCGCCGTGCCTGCAGCTTCGCCACCAGATCGGCGTCCGCCAGCAGCTGGCGCCCGATGGCGACGAGGTCGGCCTTGTCGTGAGCCACCAACTCGTCTCCGGTCTCGGGAGTGATCCGACCGACGGCGATGACCGGCACCGAGACGACCTTCTTCAACCGGGCGCTGAGGGCAGCATGGGGCGCCTCCCGGTACGGCAGGCTCCCTTCGCTGAACGCCGGGCCCGACGTCGAGTCGCCGTAGGCACTGAGGTGGATCGCGTCCGCGCCCGCCTGCTCGGCCAGGACCGCGACCTGCTCCGTGTCCTCGAAGCGGATGCCGTCAGGGGTGCGGTACTCGAGTGCGTCCAGCCGGCACCACACCGGGAAGTCGTCACCCGCTCGATCCTTGGAAGCCCGAAGCACCTCACACAACAGCCGGGCCCGGTTCTCGAGGGACCCGCCGTACTCGTCATCGCGCCGATTCCACTGGCGCGACAGAAAGCCTGAGATCAGATAGCCGTGGGCAGCGTGGATCTCGACCCCGTCGAAACCCGCGGACCGGGCCCGCGCGGTCGCGGACGCGAAATCGTCCACCACCTCCGCGATGGCGTCGGCGTCCATCTCCTCGTAGTCGGGCATACCGCCGCCAGTGGCCTTCGCCATCAGCATCAGCTCGTCCAGCGATAGGTCCTGGATCATGTCGAGGGACCCGTGCCATTCGGGGATCGAAGGCACCGGAACCTTCCGACCCTCCTTCATGTCGAGCCGCGACAGCTTGCCGTGATGCACGAGCTGGAGTGCGATCTTGCCACCGTGGGAATGGATCCGGTCGGTGAGCTCGCGCATGGCGGGAATGAACTCGTCGCTGGACAGGCCCAGCTGATGGATCGAGTTGGCCCCCCGTGGGTACGCCATGGCGCATACTTCGGTGATGATGAGGCCGACACCACCCCTGGCGCGCTCCTCGTAGTAGCGGATCAGCGGCTCGTTGGCCTGGCCGTCACCGTCGACGATCTCGACGCCCATGGGCGCCATCACGACACGGTTCCGCAGGTCGAGTGAGCCGATCCGGGTCGGGCTCAGGAGGTGGTCGAACACGCCGCTGACTGTAGGCGGCTGCCCCGCTCAGGTTCGAACCACACCCTCACGAATGGCCGCTTCCGCGACCCCGGCTGCCACGGCCGGGGCGACGGACTTGTCGAACACCGACGGCACGACGTACTGGGGTTCGAGCTCGTCCTCGTCGACGCACGCAGCGATTGCGTCAGCCGCCGCCACCTTCATCCCCTCCGTGACGGAATGGGCGTTGGCATCGAGGGCACCACGGAAGATGCCCGGGAAGGCGAGCACATTGTTGATCTGGTTCGGGAAGTCCGAGCGTCCCGTGGCCATCACGGCGGCCAGGCCGTCGGCCGCTTCGGGCCGGATCTCGGGATCCGGGTTGGCCATCGCGAACACGATCGGGTCGTTGGCCATGGATCGCACATCCGAGGCGTCGATGAGGTTCGGCGCCGAGACACCCATGAAGACATCCGCGCCGGCCAACACATCCCGGAGCGTGCCCGCCTTCCGGTCCGGGTTGGTGTTGGCGGCGAACCACTCCTTGGCGGGATTGAGCCCGTCCCGACCCTCGTGAACCGCGCCCAGACGATCGACCCCGACGATCTCACCGACACCGGCATCGCGGAGGATCTTGCCGATCGCGACCCCGGCTGCTCCCATTCCCGAGATGACGACCGAGACCTCGGCGAGCTGCTTGTCGACCAGCTTGAGGGAGTTCATCAAGGCGGCCAGCGCCACGACCGCCGTGCCGTGCTGATCATCGTGGAAGACCGGGATGTCGAGCGCCTCCTTGAGACGATCTTCGATCTCGAAGCACGCCGGCGCGGCGATGTCCTCCAGGTTGATTCCACCGAACGTCGGCGCCATTCGCACGACGGTTTCGACGATCTCGTCAGGGTCCTTGGTGTCGAGGCACACCGGGAAGGCGTCGACACCACCGAACTCCTTGAACAGCAGCGCCTTGCCTTCCATGACGGGCATTGCGGCCGCCGGGCCGATGTCCCCAAGCCCGAGCACCGCGGTCCCGTCACTGACGATGGCCACCGTGTTCTTCTTGATCGTGTAGTCGTGGGCGAGACCGGGGTCGTGATGGATGCTCATGCAGACCCGGGCGACTCCCGGTGTGTAGGCCATCGCGAGATCGTGCGAATCGCCGACCGAACACAACGGCAGCACCTCGATCTTCCCGCCCTCGTGCAGCCGGTACGTGCGATCCCACCAGTCGAGCACGTTGACCCCAGCGGTCGACTCGACCTTCTCGACGATCTGGCGACCGTGCTCCTCCGACGAGCAGTGGATGTCGATCAGACGAACCACACTCGGTCCCTTGGCCTCGAAGCCCGTCGCGCCGGCGATGTTTCCGCCGGCCTCACCCACCGCCACCGCGAAGCGGCCCAGGGTGCCGGGCACGTTGTCGAGAGTGATCTTCATCGAGATCGAATAGGCGGCAGTCGGGGCGTTTCTCACCCGGGGAACGCTACCGCTGACCCGCCGGATCACTCACGGCGGGAGTCCCACCGGTGGAATGGGACCGGCGCGAATTCCCACAATGGCCACCGCCGGTTGACCACAAATACGCCAGTGGAACCGTCGTGAAATCCGCGGCTACGGTCGAGATCCATGGCACCACGTTCCGGACACCAGATGAGTGAAGAGCACAAGGCTGCCCTGGCGGAAGGTCGAGCCCAAGGACGTGCGGTCCGCGCCTATCTCGAGGCGCTGGAGACGCATAAACCCAAACGGGGGCGGAAGCGCACCCCGGAGACCATGAAGGCCCGCGTCGCAACGATCGAGGCCTCCCTCCCCGACGCCGATCCGATGACGCGCCTGCAGATGGTGCAGGAGCGTATGGATCTGGAGAAGGCGATCGAAGCCGCCGATACCACCATCGACCTCACCGCACTCGAAGACGAGTTCGTGGCCGCGGCGAAGGACTACGGCGCACGCAAGGGCATCACCTACGCCGCGTGGCGCGAGGTCGGGGTGCCTGCCGCGATGCTGAAGCGGGCCGGCATCGGCCGGGGCTGAATCATCCGGCAGGGCTGATTCATCGGCCAGGCCTGAATCAGCCCTGGGTCAGACCCGGACTTCGGGCTCCGCCGCGGCCGCGTCGGGGTGCTCGGCCATGACAGAGCGGGCCCTGGCCACCACTCGCTGGATCTGATCGACCGCGGTCCCCGTGAACTCCTCCGGCGAAGACAACAGGGCTTCGATGTCGGCGCCGTCCAACGGCAACCTGGGATCGCCGGCGAGTCGGTCCACGAGCGATGCCTGCACACCGGCCTCACGGCGGGCGAGGGCGGCCGCCACCGCGTGCTCCTTCACGATTTCGTGGGCCTCTTCTCGACCGAGGCCACGATCGACCGCCGCCGTGAGAATCCTCGTGGTGGCGAGGAAGGGCAGGTCTCGACGCAGCTCGGCGTCGACCACCGCGGAGAACACGCCGATCTCGTCGAAGACGCCCATCGCGGTCTGGAGTAGACCGTCGGCTGCCAGGAATGCATCGGGGAGCATCACCCGGCGCACGACCGAGCAGGAGACATCGCCCTCGTTCCACTGCCGACCAGCCAGTCCGGCGGCCATCGTGAGGTGTCCGTCGAGGACCGTGCGCAGCGCCCCGACCCGTTCGGCGCTGCGGGCGTTCATCTTGTGCGGCATTGCCGAGGATCCGACCTGACCGGGACGGAATCCTTCGGTGGCGAGTTCGTGCCCGGCCATCAGCCGCAACGTGGTGGCCGCGCTGGCGGGGGCGGACACGGCCTGGACGAGAGCCGCCACCACGTCGAGATCCAACGACCGGGGATAGATCTGGCCGACCGAGTCGAGCACTCGGGAGAATCCGAGGTGGTCGGCCACAGCCCTCTCCAAGGCATCCACCCTGGCCGGATCGCCGAGGAGGTCGAGTTGGTCGAGACGAGTACCCACCGGCCCTTTGAGCCCCCGAAGGGGGTAGCGGGCCAGCAGATCCTCCATCCGTTCGAGTCCGAGCATGGTTTCCTCGGCCGCGTCGGCGAACCGCTTGCCGAGCGTGGTGGCCTGAGCGGCGACATTGTGGGTGCGGGCCACCATCACCTCACCGGCATGACCCTCGGCGAGCGTCACGAACCGGGCGAGGAGCGCCACCAGCCGATCCCGGACCAACATCAGCGCGTCGCGGATCTGGAGCTGCTCGACGTTCTCGGTGAGGTCCCGAGACGTCATTCCCCGATGGATGTGCTCATGACCCGCCAACGCACTGAACTCGTCGATCCGGGCCTTGACGTCGTGGCGGGTGACGGCTTCCCGGGCCGCTATCGACTCCAGGTCCACCTGGTCGACGACCGATTCGTATGCGTCGATGACGCCATCGGGCACCACGACCCCGAGCTCGGCTTGCCCCCTCAGGACCGCCAGCCACAGATGTCGCTCGAGCACGATCTTCCGCTCGGGCGACCACACCCGGTTCATCGCCTCGCTGGCATAGCGGGCCGAGAGCACGTTGGGCATCACTTCGGAACTCATGTTCCCATCCTCGTCTTCTGCGTCTTCGTCGTCCGGTGGGTGCAGCTCCCTCGGACAATCTTCAAGAACTGCGCACCACGTGCCGACGGGAACCGGGTACGCCGCCATGGAGTCCCATCGTGTCCGATGACATCACCGGCCTCTGCCGGGCCCATTCTTTCGAAACGGCCACCGATCTCTGCCGTCGATGTGGTCTCGAATTCTGCGAGATCTGCGTCGTGCACCCGTTTGGCCCCAAGAAGCCCTACTGCAAAGAATGCGCAATGGCGCTCGGTGGTGTGCGAACCCATGTGACCCGCCAGGCACTCCCGACTCGTCAGGTCCGCAAGCGGGTCAAGGCGTTCGAGGCCTTCCTCAAGGGCCGTCAGACCACCTTGACGACACCCGCGGTGCCCGACCTCGTGGATCCGACGATCGAATCGGCCGCGGCACCCACACCCGAGCCGGTTCCGGCCGGGGCCCCTGCGATGGACGACGCCCTGCTCGACACCGACTTCGACGCCGGACAGATCCCGCCGCCCCCGCCACCGCCTGTCGGCGACAACGGCCCCGGCGACGGTGTGGCTCCACCGATCGACTGGAACCAGCCCTTCGGCTGACGGCGCCGACATCTAGGCTGCTCGATCGAGGAACTGCTCTCGTCCGGGGCCGACGCCGACCAGCCGGATCGGCACGCCGATCTGGGCTTCGAGGAAAGCGATGTAGTCGGCTGCGGCCGCGGGGAGGTCGTCCGGGTTGGTGATGGCGCTGATGTCGGTGCCCCAACCGGGAAGTTCCTCGTAGACAGGGGTGGCCGAGTGGAGATCGGACTGGTGGTAGGGCATGTGCTCCACCCGTTTCCCGTCGATCTCGTAGGCGACGCACACCTTCAACGTGTCGAGGCCATCGAGCACGTCCAGCTTGGTGAGCGCGATCTCGGTCAGCGAGTTGATCCGGGCTGCGTGGCGCATCATCACCGCGTCGAACCAGCCGGGCCGTCGACGCCGGCCCGTGTTGGTCCCGTATTCGTGTCCGACATCGACGAGATGGTCGCCCGTCTCGTCGAACAGCTCGGTGGGGAACGGACCCGACCCCACTCGGGTGACATAGGCCTTCGCGATCCCGATGATCCGTTCCAGCGCCCGTGGCCCGATACCGGCACCCGTACACGCACCGCCCGCGACCGGATTCGACGACGTCACGAACGGATAGGTGCCGTGGTCGAGATCGAGGAAGGTGGCCTGTGCCCCCTCGAGGAGGATGTGCTGGCCAGTCTCCAGGGCATCGTGCACGAGCGCGATGGCGTCGCCGATGTGCGGGATCACCCGGGGGGCGTACTCATCGAGATAGGTGGATGCGATCGCGTCCGCGTCGACCGGCAGTCGGTTGAACACCTTGCTCAGCACCTGGTTGTGGTGACCGATCGCCACGTCGAGCTTCTGACGGAAGATCTTCGGGTCCTGGAGGTCCTGGACTCGCAACCCGACCCGCATCGCCTTGTCGGCATAGGCGGGGCCGATACCCCGCTTGGTGGTGCCGAGCTTGCCGTCTCCGAGATGGCGCTCGTGGAGCGCATCGAGTTCCTGGTGATACGGCATGATCAGGTGGGCGTTCCCGGAGACCCTGAGGGTGGAGCAATCCACACCCTTGGCCTCGAGCATGTCCATCTCCGCCAGGAGGACACGGGGATCGACGACCACTCCGTTTCCGATGACGGGCGTGATGTGGTCGTACAGGATTCCGCTCGGTACCAGCTGGAGGGCGAAGGTCTCGCCGTCGACCACCAGGGTGTGGCCGGCGTTGTGGCCGCCCTGGTAGCGGACCACCATCTCCATCTCCTTGGCGACGAGGTCGGTGAACTTGCCCTTCCCCTCGTCACCCCATTGAGTACCGACGACGACAGTCGCGGGCACGGCGCTCTCCTCTCGAGGATTTGCGTTACCCGCAGAGGCTAGCTGCCCGGTACCCGCACCCCGACGGCATTCCCGCGGATACGGCCCGGGACGCGCTGAAGGGTGGGGCCGAAGCCCCACCCTTCAGAATCCAGGGTGCTTTCGTTCAGCTGTTGACGGTTCAGCCGGTGAAGGTCGGGGTGACCGCCGTGGGAGTGGCCGGGTCGGCGACCTCGACCCCGGGAAGGACCTCGGTCTTCACCGTGGTGGTCGGAGCGGCCGTGGTGGTCGGAGCGGCCGTGGTGGTCGGGGCAGCGGTCGTGGTCGGGGCCGCCGTGGTGGTCGGAGCGGCGGTGGTGGTCGGTGCCGCCGTCGTGGTGGTGGGCGGCAGGACCTCGGTCCAACCGGCGCAGCTCGGCCACAGCGAGTTGGCGCTGGAGTCCTCACCGATCTGGTTGTGAATGGCGCGGATGGTCACGGCCTCACGGTCGAGCACCACCTGGCCGAGGGATCCGGACCACTCGGCATACTCGACGAAGTCGACGAG
>CAYFLT010000070.1:0-1873 GCA_964344055.1 uncultured Candidatus Nemicrothrix sp. | reverse complement strand
GGCGATCAGCGTGCCGCCGGCGTCGAGGAACTGGATCCGGAGCTGCTCCCACTCCTGAATCGGGGAGTTGACCCGGTCGGCGTAACCGTCCCACACGTGGGTGTCGATGTCGTAGGTGCCGGCGGCGATCGCCGGAACGGCCACGTCCACCGAGTGGTTGAACTGGCGGGGGTTCGTCCAAGACACGAGCAGCGACTGGGTGCGATCCGGGGGGGAACCCGATCTGGTCAACCGCCGAGCAACCGGACTGTCCCGCTGCCGAGACCGCGGGGACCATGGCCGGGAGGCCGACGGCGACCGCGAGTACCGCGAGTTTCGAGCGAAGCTGCATTTTGACCGACCTTTGATTCTTGGGGGTTTGTGGGGCCGGTTTCGCTCTCGCTCTCCGTGGACCTAAGCGACCAATAGCGGGTCCACGGGTCATTGCTTCCCCGTTGTTGTCACCGAGCGTAGCGGTGGTGAGCAGGGGGAAACCATAGGGCGTTCGGTTCAAGAAGGCGGGCATTTGGACTCAGTCGGGCCCGTTTCCGGGCCTGATCCGGCCATGCGGAGGCCTGGCAACGGCCTAGATGCGGACCCAGGGGTCGAACTTGGCCACCACGGCGGTGACCAGGGAGATCAGCACGATCAGCATCCCTGCTGCGGTGGTCTCGGCATCGCCGTCGTCGGTGGCGCATTCCGCCACGACGTCGACCACGGCGTGGCCCGCGCCCCGTTCGCTGACCACGATCCGCTCCCCGAGTGCTCCTTCGAGTTCCCACTCTGCGGCGTCGCCTGCCGCCACGAGGAACTCCTGTCCCGCGACGGCATCGCCGACGAGAACGACCAGCCGGCGTGGGTCCGGTGCCTGATTGGCGCCGATCAGTCCGACACTTCCGGCGACACAATCGACCACGAGCCGCACCGACACGTCCGGACAGGGATCTGAGCTCGCGGCGGTGGTGGTGACCGCAGTCCATCTGGTGCCCACCGATTCACCGGTCGGGCACGGGGCGTCGTCGCCGCCTTCGTCCTCGCAACTCCACGCCTCGATGGTCTCGGACAGGATCAACGTGTCGTTGCCGTCCACCACCGCGATCTGCACCGTGGCCCCGACATCGATGCGCCGCACCAGCACGACCTCTTCGCCCGCCACCGGGGTGACACCGAAGGGCTCCTCACCGTCGACGGTCAGGCGGGCCACACCGGTGGCATCACCGACGTTGCGGAGTGCGACCTGGATCTCGCCCGATGGGCAGCTGATCGACAGCGCGGCTTCGATCACCGCCCGCGGGCAATCCGGCGACACCGTCTCGCGGAGCAGATCGACGCCGGCGGCCGTCACCACCCGAACGGGCAGCTCGGCCGCGCCACCGAGCGGCACCGCGATCATGATCTCCTCGCCCGCCGCCAGGGTCTCGCTGGCGACCCGGGAGAGCTGATCGACGAACACATCGACCGCGGCCGGCTCCCCGCCACGGTTGGCCAACAGCACCATCACCGAGCCGGATTCACAGTCCGTCGACAGCTCCGCCACCGGCCGGGCCGGATCGAGGCAATCGACCTCGACTTCGGCACTCACGATCGTGCCGTCCGCCGCGATCAGCAGCAGCTCGAGTTTCGACCCTTCCGAATCGGCCGGGACCGGCAGCTCGATGGTGATCTCCGCTTCCGCATCGATCTCGATTCCCTCGACCAACGCCGAACGGACGATCACCAGGTCGACCACGCCGGCCAGATCGCCCGCGTTGCCGATGCGGACCGAGATCGAGCCAGCCGCGCACTCGACCCGGGCGAACAGCGAGGGAACGAACTGCGGGTCGGGTTCCGGGCCGGGCTCCGGACCAGGATCGGGGCCAGGGTCCGGGTCGGGACCGGGGCCAGGGTCGGGACC
>CAYFLT010000069.1:22948-24419 GCA_964344055.1 uncultured Candidatus Nemicrothrix sp. | reverse complement strand
GGGCAAAACAGCCGAAAGGACCGGCGTGACCGGCTTCACCTCACAGGATCTCAACGCGGCAGCCGAGAAGGCCGGCATGATCTTTCCCGCCTATGTGATCGACCAGCTGGTGGCGGCAGTCGACTCGGGCAAGCACGTGATCCTCACCGGGCCGCCGGGCACCGGGAAGACAACCCTCGCCTACATGGCGTCGGAGGTGGCCCGGCGAGCAATGTTCTGCACCGGCTATCTCCCGACGACCGCCACCACCGAATGGACCACGTTCGAGACGATCGGTGGCCTCCAGCCGACCGCGGACGGGCTGATCTTTCGTCCGGGCCTCTTCGTCGAGGCGATCGAGAGCGGCCGCTGGTTGGTCATCGACGAGTTGAACCGGTCGAACTTCGATCGTGCGTTCGGCCAGTTGTTCACCGTGCTGTCGGGCTCCGCCGTGGTGCTCCCGTTCAAGCGCAAGGGGCAGCCTTTCCCACTGTCCCTGGTCCCGAGCGGCGTCGAGCCTCCCGAGGACACCGACGTGATCCGAGTGCCGGCGAACTGGCGGATCATCGCCACGATGAACGTCTTCGACAAGAACCTTCTGTTCGAGATGTCGTACGCGCTCATGCGGCGGTTCGCATTCATCGAAGTCGGCTCCCCCTCCGAGGATGCCTACCGTCATCTGTTGCAGGGCCGGGGGGAGGTCGTGCAACGCCTGCTGGCCCTCCGCGAGTTCACCGATCTCGGCCCGGCGGTGTACATCGACGCGGCCCGCTATGCCGCTCGCCGTTCTCGGGACGGCATAACGGAGTCGCGGCTGCTGTACGAGATCTTCTACGCCTACTTCCTCCCCCAGTTCGAAGGCATGGAGGAGCGACGGGCGATGACGCTCTACCGGACGGTCGCCGCCCACCTGGATGCTCCTGAACAGCTCGAGGCCCAGCGCACCATCTCCGACGTCCTGGGTGTCGAGTTGGTGGTGTGAGCGCCCCGAGTGTCGACCCGTTCGCGGCGTCGCTCGAACCGACGCGCGAACTCTGGCGCCGGCTGGCGCGCCCCTTCGACCTCGCGCCCACTGTCGACGCCCTCCTGGGCCTGTCGCCGGACGTGGTCGAGCAACTCGCAGGAGTACTGGTGGCCACCTGTGAAGAGGCCGAGGCGCTCCTTCGAGGAATGCCGCGGACACTGCGCACCCTCAAGACCGCGGTGGGAGCCAATCACGAGCGCTGCTACGGCGAACTCCGGGGACCGGTGCAATGGTCCGAGACGTTCGCGGCCCAGGGCTCGAGCCTCGGCAACAAGGACGTCTACGTGTGTGCGTCGCCGCGACGGGCCTACGACATCGACGAGAACCAGGTCCTGGTCGGAGCACTTCGTGCGGTGGCCGCCGCCGGCTCCCACGTGGACAAGGTCGACGAGGAGAGCTACGAGGACGACAGCCTGCGCCGGGCCCGCCACAATGCCCGTCTCGCGCGCCGGTTCCTGGATCATCGGT
>CAYFLT010000069.1:16598-22938 GCA_964344055.1 uncultured Candidatus Nemicrothrix sp. | reverse complement strand
CGAAGGCCGACCCTCGCGGCGGGCGGTGAAGCGGACCCGGGGCGGGAAGCACGCTGCCTCGTACCGGCCGGCGCTGGCCATGCTCGATCGGGTCTCGGAGCCGCTCTCGTTCGAGGAGCTCGCTCCCTACTGTGATCGTCGGACCCGTGTGCAACACGGACTCCTGATGGCGCTGATCGACGATCTCGAGGGTCGTGGGCTCCGGGTACCGTCGCTGCGGGCCGAGTCGGGATCGTTGTTCGCCGGACCGGTGGAGTACGTCCACCCGCGCAGACGGGGCAATCGCACCCGAATCCACGGGGTGTTGATCGGAAACGTTCTGGTGGACGTCCCCGAGCGGTTGAAGATCCGGGATCGCGCCCAGGTGACCGCGGAACTCGAATCCCGTGCGCAGGGGCGCACCGTCGTCGCCGTGGTCGACCAGAGCGACATCGTGCGCGCCGTCGACACGGCGATCGTGGCGGCACGCGCCTGACCCGGCCGCATAGGCCCGCGATGCGTGGCAGGGCCGCCTCCAACGTGTAGGAAGGGGCCTGCGTGAAGCCCGTTCTCACCTCGTTCGTACGAGGCCACGACCTCAGAATCCTCGCCGCATCGGTGGCCACCGGTGTGCTGGTGGCTGTTGTGGTGGCGGTGTTCGAGGCGATCACGGTGGAGGTCGCCTTCGAGTGGCTCCACGATCAGAAGCTCGGCCTGCAGATGATCGCACCGGTGGCCGGGGTGGTCGCCGCGATCCTGATCCTGCGCACGATCGGCCGGGGTACCTCGTCGTCGACCTCCGACGAGTACGTGAAGGCGTTTCACGAGCGCCACCCCCGCATTCCGCTCGCCCATCTGCCGGGAAAGCTGATGGCCGGTATGGCCACGATCGGCATGGGAGGCGCGGTCGGCCTCGAGGGTCCGTCCATCTATGCCGGGTCGAGCATGGGCCTCGCCGTTCACGAACGGGCGGGACGTTGGCTGCGCCGCGACGAGGCCCGCCTCTTGCTCACGGCCGGTGCGGCCGCCGGCGTCGCCGCGGTGTTCAAGGCCCCTGCCACCGGGGTGATCTTCGCGATGGAGGCCCCCTACCGCGACGATGTCACTCCCCAAGCCCTGCTCCCTTCGCTGCTCGCCTCCGCCGCGAGCTACGCCACCTTCGTGTCTCTGGTCGGCACCGAGCCGGTCATCCCGTTCTTCGCCGAGGGCAGCGTGATCGTCGACGAAGGAAGCGTTTCGGTCCTCGATGTGGAAGTGGTCGACCTTCTCGGCGCGCTGCTGCTGGGGATCGCTGCCGGACTCGGCGGCCGAGGTTTTGCGTGGCTGGTACGCCGGGCGAAGTCCGAGGGCAAGCGCCTCCCGATCCACACTCGGCTACTCACCGGCGGCACGAGCCTCGCCCTACTCGCGCTGGTCTCGCACGAGGCGTTCGACGCGCCCCTCACCCTCGGGCCCGGCACCGACGCCATGGCGTGGGTGGTCCAGGATCGAGCCCTCCAGCTCATCGCCTTGTTGTTCGTGCTGCGGATGGCGGCCACGGTGGCAACGCTGGTGGCGGGTGGGGTCGGTGGGTTGTTCATCCCCCTCGCGGCCCTGGGCGTGGTGCTCGGCCAGTTCGTCGGCACAGCCATCGGCGAGGACCAGACGGCGCTCTACCCGATCCTCGGCTTGGCCGCGTTCCTCGGTGCGGGCTATCGAGCGCCCATCGCGGCGGTCATGTTCGTCGCAGAGTCCACCGGTGGGGTGGGATCATTCGTGGTGCCCGCGCTGGTTGCCGCGGCGGTGAGCCAGCTCGTGGCCGGTCCCTCGACGGTCGCAGATCATCAGCGCGACCATCGACTCGGTCACCTCGAGCGCCGCTTCACACTCCCGCTCTCGTCGATCCTCTCCACCGATGTGCTCACCGTTCCCCCCGACGCGACCGTGTCGGAGTTCGTCTACTTCCACGTGTTGGGGCGCCGCGAGCGCGTGGTGCCGGTGGTCTCAGGAGGCTCTTTCGAGGGGCTGGCGCGACTCGACGACATCTCGGATCTGGATCGCGACGACTGGGAGACCACAACGGTGGGCGACTGCATGGCTGCCGACCTGCCCACCGCGTTGCCGTCGTGGACGCTGCGCGACGCGGTTGCCGCAATGGAGTCCGCCGACATCGACGTACTCGCCGTCACCGACGGGGAGGGAACATTCATCGGCGTCGTGACCGCCGATGACATCTTGAAGCTCGACGAGATCTTGGACGAGACCGGGGCCTGATCACCGGTCCGGGCCGGTGATCAGTCGTCGTCGCCCTTGGCGAACTCCTCGGCCCACGCAGCGTGCTCGGGCTTCATCGGCTCGTCATCGTCTTCTGCGAAGTCCTGTAGGAGGGATTCGAAGTCGCCGTCGTGCGAGCGCTTCAGCTCGCGGGCTTCTTCATATCGCCGGTGTCGCCCCTTCTTCACGGCTCAGGCTCCCTCTCGAGGACATCAAGATCAACGATTGTAGCCACAACTCGCATCTCCCCCACGTCATCCTCGGGGTCCCCGGTCGACGGCTCGGTGCGACCGGCGTTGCCGCTACTGCGGAGAAGGCCCCCGATCACGTGAATGGCTGCCGGCTCCGTTCCTCCAGGACCACGGCGCCCCGCTCGAATGCCAGCGCGGCATCGCCCTCCACCAGTCGGCGGATGGGCCCGCCGGCCATCTCGGCGCGCCAGCCGGCAGCCAGCCGGGCGTCCTCGTCGCCCCGGACGAGCGCCTCCACGTCGGCTCGCGTGGCGAGAAGCGTCGGGTCGATCCCCTTGTCGCGGGCGAGCTGGTTCACCCAAGCCGCCACGAGCGCTACGGCGGGACGTAGATCCCTCGTGTCGTCACGCCGCTTCGGTGGGCGGGGCGGACGCCAGTCCGCGTCGAGACCCTCCTCGATTGCGGCCAGCACCTGGGTGCCGATCGAGCCCCGGGCCATTCCTCGGTCGACGCCCCGCACCTTGCCGAGGGTGTCGGCCGAACGGGGTGCCGCCTGGGCGATCGCGACGATTCCGATGTCGCTCAGCACGAAGCGGACTGGCTGGTCGATCTCGGCGGCACGTCGCTCTCGCCATGCGGCGACACTCCTTGCAACGCTGATCGCGGCGCCCTTCAGGTGCCGGGCCTCCTTGATCTTGCGCCAGGCCTCCAACGGTTCGCGTGGGGCACGATCGCGTGATCTCAGGATCTCGCATTCCTGTTCGGCCCAGACCAGCCGGCCCCGTTCGTCGAGCTTTTCGGTGAGGCGGTCGTGGATCTCGAGCAGCCGCTCGACGTCGGCGGCGGCATAGTCGATCTGCGCATCGCGTAGCGGGCGTTCGAGCCAGTCCGTGAGCCGGTTGCTCTTGGGCAGCTGGATGCCCAACTCCCGCTCGTGAAGCGAGGCGAGCGACGGCGTCGACATGCCGAGGAATCCCGCCGCGATCTGGGTGTCGAACAGACGCTCCGGCGCGGCACCACAGGCGAGCTCGAGCACCTCGAGGTCCTGCGAGGCGGCGTGGAGCACGGCGAGTGCGTCGCTCTCCATCAGGTCCCGGAGTGGGGCCAGGTCGACCTCGAGCGGATCGATGATGACCAGCTCTCCCGGCCACGCGATCTGGAGGAGGGCGACCCGTGGCCAGTAGGTACGCTCGCGGTGGAACTCCGTGTCGAGCGCGTACCGCGGCTGATCAGCCAACTGGTCCAGCACTTCGCTCAGGCCGGCCGCGGTGTCGATGAATCGATGTGGACGTACAGAGGAACTCAAACTGTGGTCGCCGCCTCGCCGGTCTGGATGTGAAGCTGACCCATTGGTCCTCCTGGCTGGCAGTCGATGGTACCCAGCCCGGCCACCAGACCGCGGATCCGCACCCGGTGGGGTTTCACGACACGTTCGGGGGAAGGTCGTTCGGCTCGTCGGCGTCGAGATGGCTTTCGCGGTCGAGGGTCTCCACCGGCTGCACCCTCAGGTCGTCGACCGCCAGCCGAGGAGCCCGGACGCCTTGCTCGAACGCCCGTCTGAGGGTGGGCATGGCCTCCCGTCGCCACACGGCGTGGAGCCACTGTGCCCGGCCATCGAGGATGGGGACGGCGACGTCGGCGGTTCCGATCGCCTCGATGACACGACCGATCTCGGTCGGTGATGGCGACAGGAGATCACAGGGCAGGACGACCACGAGATCGGTGGAGAGGTGGTCCAGGGCGGTGATCAAGCCCCCGAGAGGGCCCTCCCCGGGCCACTGATCGGCCACCAGGGTGAGACCGGAAGGACGATCCGCCCCCGTGTCGCCTCCGACTACGACCACGGGCCTGACTCCCGCAGCGGTGAGGGCCGCAGCGGCTCGTTCGAGGAGTGTCGTACCGTCGAGACGGATGTTCGCCTTGTCGCGGCCCATGCGACGACTGGCCCCGCCGGTGAGGACGGCTCCGCCGACGGTCACTGCGAGGGGGGCCACTCGGGGTCGAGCTGGCGCAGGAAGAGCGAGCAGCGTTCGTCCTCGTCGAGTTCCCCGATCACCGCAGCGGTGCGCTGAAGTCCACTCAGTGCCCTCAGGAAGCCCCGGTTCGTCTCGTGGCGCCAGCGCACGAAGCCACTCCCCCGCCAGCCGTTCGCACGGAGACGATCCAGGCCCCGGTGATAGCCGGTGCGGTAGGCCGCGTACTTCAGCGCCGGTTCCTCGACGAGGTCGCCCAGGGTGGCCCACCCGTCGAGGAAGCGGGGCCAACGCGCGCACACCTCACCCACCGCCGCCACCGGCTCCGCGTGGTCGATGGCGGCCTGGAGCGCGGCGACGGCGTCGACAGGCTCGGGATCGAGCACGGTCTCCGGCGGACCGGAGGAGGTGAGGTTGACGGGCAGGTCGGACATGGACGCGGAGCCTATCGGGGTGCACCGAGGGGGCCGGAGGTGACGGTTACGCTCCGGGGATGCTCCCCGAGTGGCTCGACCCCGACCTGTTGCGCTGGATCATCCTCGGCGCGATCGCGCTCGTGCTCTATGCGATGTTCCTCGTTGCCCGCTTCATCCAGAAGGCGGTGATGAAATTCGTGCTCTTCGTCGTGCTCGCGGGTCTCGGTCTTTCGCTCTGGGTGCAGCGTGAAGACCTCGCCGGCTGCATCGAGACGTGCGAATGCTCCCTGTACGGGACCGATGTCGAGATCCCGACGGACAAGCGGCCGATCGATTGTCGCTGAGCGCGACTCAGGGCACCCGTTCGACCCGGAGCACGTTGGTCGATCGTGACCTGCTGTCGGAGCCGGCCAGGACCCCCACCAGTTCGCCCGGGCGAACGTGGCCGGCGCCTTTCGCGAGCCGGATCGCCTCGGTGACCATCTCCTCGTTGGTGCCGCCGGTCTCCATCAGGAGTGGGGTGGTACCCCAGCTGAGCGTGAGTTGCTGCACGGTCGCTTCGCTGGTCGAGAAGCCCAGGATGTTGGCCGACGGACGGAAGCGGGCCATCGATCGGACCGTGAAGCCGGACCCGGAGATGCAGATCACGTTCTCGATCTTGAGCTCGTCCGCGGCCCGCCACGCGGCCATCGTCATGGCGTCGGTCACGGACGCAGCTCCTGCCGCGTCGTCGGTCATGCGGATCTCGGCGAGCCGGGTGGCCCACGCCTCGTAGTCCATCTCCTCGTCGGCCCGCCGGGCGATGCGACTCATCGTCCTCACGACATTGACGGGGTCATCACCGATGGCGGTCTCTCCCGAGAGCATCACGGCCGACGAGCCGTCGAAGACGGCGTTGGCGACATCGGACGCCTCCGCCCGGGTCGGGGCCGGGCTGGTCACCATCGACTCCAGCATCTGGGTGGCGGTGATCACCGGGCGGCCGCCGGCAATGCAATCGCGGATGATCTGCTTCTGCAGGTGCGGAAGGTCTTCCAGGCTGCACTCGTTCCCGAGGTCGCCGCGGGCGACCATGATCGCCCCTGCCGCCTCGATGATGCCGGGGAGATTGTCGACCGCGGCGCGGGTCTCGATCTTCGCGATGACCAGGGGTCCTCTCGGATGGGGTTCGGTGCCGACCCGGCGGATGTCGTGTGCCGATCGGACGAAGGAGACCGCCACCATGTCGACACCCGCCTCGACGAAGGCGTCGAGGGCCTGGAAGTCCTCCGCGGTGGGCGTGGCGATCTTGAGGCGGTCGCTGGGAACGTGCACGCCCGGTCGGCCGCGCAGGAGGCTCCCGTGGACGACGGTGGCCAGCACCTTCTCGGGTGAGCGATCGCTGATCTCGAGGATGGCGCCACCGTCGCCGATGGTGAGCCGGTCGCCGATGTGGAGGTCGGTGGTGAGTCCTTCGTAGTCGACTTCGACGACCGAGTCGCTGGAGGAGTCGGACCCAACTCTCAGCTCGACACTGGTGCCCGTCGGC
>CAYFLT010000069.1:13348-16534 GCA_964344055.1 uncultured Candidatus Nemicrothrix sp. | reverse complement strand
GATCTCGCCGAAGGACGCGGCCCGGACCTTCGGGCCGGGAAGATCGACGAGGATGCCGACCCGCTGGCCCTCGTCGGCGGCGACCGCACGAACTCGCCGGAAACGCTCCAGACCTTCGTCGATGCTGTTGTGCGCCAGGCCGATGCGGGCCACATCCATCCCCGCCCGCATCATCGCCCTCAGTGTGGGTTCGTCGTCCGATGCCGGGCCGATGGTGGCAACGATCTTCGTGCGGCGATGCATGCGTCGACGCTACAACCCGACCGACCGCGCAATGCTGCATTCCCCTCGAATTCGGCGGAGGTCGCTCAGTTCAGGCGAGCACGCAGATCGAACGCTCGACGGGCTGCCGCTTCGGAGCCCGTGCTGAGCGCGATCTCCTCGAGCAGATCGGCGGCGTCTCGGAAGCGGCCTCGGGATTCGCAGAGCTCCGCGAGTGCTCGCTGGTCGGGAGGCGGGGCCGGGAGCCCGATCCGAAGGTCGAGGATCCAGTCGAGGTCGCGCGGGCTGCGGCTCCGGACCGATGCCGTCAGGTTGTTCAACACCCGTCCGACGATCGATCGATTGTCGACTGGATCGAGGAAACGCGGATCGAAAAGTGCGTCGGGCCCGTGGATCGAACGGAACCGTGCTTCGCACTGGGCCCGGGTGAGCTCGAGACCTTCATGGTACGGGTCGACGTACACGTCGTCGAGAACCCGGTCGCGCACCATGAAGTGTCCGGGCATGCCCACACCATCGAGCGGGACCGACAGCCGGCGAGCGGTTTCCAGCATCACCACCGACAGGGTGATCGGCATACCGAGCCGGCGGCTCAGTACCTGGTCGAGCAGGGAGTTGCGGGGATCGTGGTAGTCCGCGTCGTCACCTCGGAACCCCTCGTCGCAGAACAGGTGGCGCCGCAGTCCGGTGAGGGTCGGGTCCCGACATCCGGCGGCCAGCGCATCCAGGTGGGACAACCCCTCGTCGAGGGTGCCGAGGTCGCCCGAGCGGGCGGCACCCAGGAGGAGCAGGGCTCGATCGAGAGCCACGGGGGCGGAGAGGTCGTTGAGCATCGCAGCGAGCTCTCCGGCGGCCTCCATGCCAGCGACCGTAGCCCGCTCGGCGCCGTCGAGGGCGGGGGCGCCGATAGTCTCGCTCCGTGCCGCATCCGTATCTCGACCACGATCGGCCGCTGGGATTCGCCCATCGCGGTGGCGCAAGCGTGCATCCGGAGAACACCGAGCGCGCCTTTCGGCACGCCGTCGAGCTCGGCTTCACCCACCTCGAGACCGACGTGCACGTGACCGCCGATGGGGTCGCCATCGCGTTCCACGACCGCGCCCTCGACCGCGTCACAGACCGCGAGGGCGTCATCTCGGAACTGTCGTGGGACGAGGTCCGCCGCGCGCGGGTGGGCGGCACCGACGAGATCCTGCGGCTCGACGATCTCCTCACGTCGTTCCCCGACACGCGCTTCAACCTCGACCCGAAGCATGACGCAGCCGTGGAGCCCCTGGTCGACGTACTCGAGCGGACTGCGTCGGTGGAGCGGGTCTGCGTGACCTCGTTCAGCGGCCGGCGGACACGGCGGGTGAAGGCGCTCGTCGGTGAATCCCTCTGCACCGGCGGCGGTCCGGTCGACGTGGTGACCAATCTCCTCGCCGGATGGCGGCTTCCCGCGCGGGGCCCGCGTGTGGAGGTTCTGCAGGTGCCGACCCACTCCGGCAGGGTTCCGGTGGTCACCGAGCGATTCGTGAGAGCCGCCCACCGGAGGAACCTCCACGTCCACGTGTGGACCATCGACGACCCCGTGGAGATCGATCGGCTCCTCGATCTCGGTGTCGACGGCATCATGACCGATGAACCCGAGGTCCTACGCGACGTCTTCGTGGCGCGTGGGCTCTGGTCCGGCTGAGGGTCCACCGGTCCCGGACCGCCGGCGATAGAGTTCAACTCGGTCAAGCGGGACTTCTGGGCGCTCATGCCCGCGAGGTTTCACGTCCCTGTGCCGACACTCCCCCTTGCCCGACGCACCACCTTGGCGGTCTCCTTCGCGGCCCTCTCCGCAGCCGCTCTGCTCGCCGGCGCACTCGGATCGGCTGACCGAGCGGCGGGGCGGGATGGCGAGACCACCCTCCCGAGTGTCGGGTCACTCGTAGCCGATGACTCCCTCGACCCGCGGATCCTCGATCTCCAGCTGTCCGGCCGGATCTGGGAGACCGCGGTCGACCGTCTCGACGCCGCCCTGTTCGCTCACGCGGATGCCGAGCGCCGGCTCTACTCGAGCCGGCTGCACTTGCAGCAGAGCCGCGACGAACTCGTGGAGGTGCGGCACGACCTCTCCGCAGCCGAGTCGGATGCGGCATCGATCCAGTCCGAGATCGAGGCGATCGAGGATGTGCTCCGGCGGCGCGCGATCTCCCTCTTCGTGAACCACGGCGAGGACGACAGCAGTGTTCTCGCGTCGCCCGAGAACGCGGTCACCGACGCTCGGGTCGGGCAGCTCGCCGCAGAGGTCGACCACAGCCAGCTCGAGACGCGTGCACGACTGCAGGAACGTCAGGGTGGCATCGAGTCGAGGGTCGCGTCCCTGGCGGCCCGCCGGCTCGAGCTCGAAACCACGCTCACCAGCCTGTCGGCCACGGTGACCCGAATCCGGACCGACCTGGATCGGCTGTCCGAGGAGATCGACGCGGCGGCCGACGACGTCCGCAACGCCCGGCGCGGTGCACGGGTTCGCGGTCTCGACATCTCCGTCGTCGGCCTGGACGCCTATCTCAAGGCAGCGGTCGAGCTCGCCGACTCCCGGCCTCGGTGCGGAGTCGAATGGTGGATGATCGCCGGCGTCGGCCGGGTCGAGAGTCGCCACGGCGAACTCGGCGGCCGGACCGTCGGGGAGGACGGCCGGACCGATCGCCCCATCATCGGCGTGGTCCTCGACGGCGGACCCGGTGTCCGTGCGGTGGTCGACACCGACGACGGAGAACTCGATGGCGATCCGACATGGGATCGCGCGGTCGGCCCGATGCAGTTCATCCCCGAGACCTGGCGGATTCGATCCCTCGACGGCAACGGCGACGGTGTCGAGGACCCGCACAACCTCTACGACGCCGCGCTCACCACAGGCCGTTACCTCTGCCAGCTGGGTGGTGACCTCCGGGAGTCGGTGGCGCTCCGCGAGGCCTACTTCGGCTACAACACTTC
>CAYFLT010000069.1:9552-13338 GCA_964344055.1 uncultured Candidatus Nemicrothrix sp. | reverse complement strand
CTTCCTCGGCCTACGTGGACGCGGTCCACGCTCATGCCCTCACCTATGCCGCCTTCGAAGTCGGGGAGGCCCCGCCGAGCGAGCCGGAGGACGCCGACACCTAGCGCCCTGCGGACAGCCGAACCCGCTGCCGGATGTGGGAAGGGCTGTGGAAAACGATGGACTCCCTGGGGATAGCCGGTGGTTTTCGCGTGAGGTCCTGGGGATTTCGACCCAACCCATTGACGCTGCTCCAGACTCGTCGCAAGATGCCTTTCGTCGGAGCGGAGGTAACGCCTCCGGGACGGTCGGAACGAGTGGACGGGCGCAAGCCCCGAAGGTCGGACCGAACTCCTCGGGGAAACGAGCCGAAGCTTCGACACGGCAAGATCAGATCGGTCCTTTCGGGGGCCGTGGGTCGACCGGAGACATCGCCGGTGCGCCGAAGGAACGAACCGAGGACTCTGACGAGGAGGCCGAGGGGAAGGGCCGGAGGGGCGCCACCCACTGGGGAACCGCCAGGTTGTCAGGCACACACCGCCGGGTGTGAGGTCGGGCCGGGAGGCACTCGTCGGAGGGCAGGTGTCGGGTCGCACCGGACAGGGAACGCACCGACGGGTGCGGGAACGGGTCGGAGCGAGTTGGTGCCGCCGGGCATCGACGGTCGAGTCAGGCAGGCTGCGATGGAGACGTTTCGTCGGGGTCGGTCAGAGTGGGCCCGAGTACTGGGAGCCACTACAGGAGAACGGCGAGCCGTCGGGTTGGCCGGGACTAGAGATCGAGTCGCTTCGGAGCCCCGAGGAGTTGACCGGCGAAAGCCGGAAGGCTACTCGGGGCTTCGTTCCGTTTTCGGCTCGGCCCGGTCGGCGCCACCGGCCGGATTCGCGGCGTGAGCCGGGTTCAGTCGTCCTTGAGAGCGACCGCGTTGGGGGTGACGTTCATCTTCGGCTCGTACTCGATGCCCGCGACCTCGCGGGCGTCTCCGCCGAGCGTGGCTCGCAGCTCGGCCCGGCAGTCGGCACACGGGCCATAGAACTCTTCGGACATCGGGGAGCCGCAGCGCGGGCACGACAGCGAGGTTTCGTTCACGTCTCGCACTCTGCCACATCGACGGCGAGGAGGGCGGAATCGGCAACCAGGCCCCGTCTCTGTTCCTTCTTGGATCCACGCGCAAGCCAGGTATGCTCCCGCTGCTCCGGGAGGGTACGGCGATGACCGAACCGACAAACGATGGCGGAAGGCTCCCCGTCATCATCGGCGCGGGCCCGGCCGGTCTCACCGCGGCCTATGAACTGGGAAAGGCCGGCCGCACTGCGGTCGTGCTCGAGAGTGACGACATCGTCGGCGGGATCTCCCGAACCGTCGAGGTCGATGGGTGGCGTTTCGACATCGGGGGCCACCGCTTCTTCACGAAGGTTCGGGCGGTCTCGGACCTCTGGCACGAGATCCTGCCCGAGGAGGAGTTTCTCACCCGCCCGCGAATGAGCCGCATCTACTACGGCGGCAAGTTCTACGACTATCCCCTCCGGGCATTCAACGCCCTGCGAAACCTCGGGCTGATCGAAGCCATCCGGTGTGTCCTGTCCTACATCTGGGTTCGGATCCACCCACCGAAGGACCAGACCACGTTCGAGGGGTACACCGCGGCGAAGTTCGGCTGGCGCCTCTACCGCACCTTCTTCAAGACCTACACCGAAAAGGTGTGGGGCGTGCCCGGTTCCATGCTGCAAGCCGACTGGGCAGCCCAGCGGATCAAGAACCTCAACCTCTTCCGCGCGGTCTGGAACTCGGTCACCCCGAGTCGTAAGCAGACCGACATCACCAGCCTCATCGAGGAGTTCGAGTATCCGCGCCACGGTCCCGGGATGATGTGGGAACGCTGTCACATGCTGGTCGAGAAGCAGGGAAGCCGCGTGGCGCTCGAACACCGGGTCCAGCGGCTCCATCACGACGGAGGTCGGGTCACCCAGGTGGTGGCCGCCGGCCCGCGGGGCGAAGCCCGTTTCGAGTGCACCGACGTCGTGTCGTCGATGCCACTTCCTGCGTTGGTCGAGGCCATGGATCCACCCGCTCCCGCCGATGTCCTGGCGGCCGCCAAGGCGCTCCAGTTCCGGGACTTCCTCACCGTTGCCCTGGTGGTTCCAGTCGACGCGGCGTTCCCGGACAACTGGATCTACATCCACTCCCCCGACGTCGAGGTGGGCCGGGTCCAGAACTTCGGGGCATGGTCGCCGCACATGGTGCCCGATGATTCCAAGACCTGCCTGGGTCTCGAGTACTTCGTCAACGAGGACGATCATCTGTGGTCTGCGGACGACGATGATCTGATCGCCCAGGCGACCGCCGAGCTCGCCCGCCTCGGGCTGGTGGAGCCGGACCTGGTCGAGCGTGGATTCGTCGTCCGCATGCCGAAGGCCTACCCGATGTACGACGCCACCTACCGGGAGAACGTCGACATCCTCCGCCAGTGGCTCGACGAGCATGCCGGCAACGTGCACCCGATCGGACGCAACGGGATGCACCGCTACAACAACCAGGACCACTCGATGTACACGGCCATGCTGACCGTCGACAACATCGTGAACGGGTCTCGCCACGACGTCTGGACGGTGAACGTCGAGGCGGAGTACCACGAGGAGATCGGCGAGAGTCCGCCGTGACCGGACGGGCCCCCGGCGCGACGATCGTGGTGATCCCCGCCTACAACGAGGAAGCCTCGTTGGCCGGGGTGCTCGACGAGCTGGCCGACGTGGTGCCCGAGCTCGACGTCGTCGTGGTCGATGACGGATCCACCGACGACACAGTCGCAGTGGCCCGCCGGGCTGGCGTCGTGTGTCTCGAGCTCCCGTTCAACCTGGGTATCGGCGGTGCACTACGAGCGGGGTACCGCTTCGCTGCCGAGGAGGGCTACGACCGCGCCGTCCAGTTCGACGCCGACGGTCAGCACCGCGCCGACCAGGTTCGGATCCTCCTGGACCGGCTCGACGAAGGGGCCGATCTCGCGATCGGCAACCGGTTCGGCGGAGGCGACTATCGGGTCGGCCGCAGCCGCCGTATCGGAATGGCGTTCCTCCGTCTCGGTGTGTGGTTGCTCACCCGACGGAGGTTCGGTGACACCAGTTCGGGGTTTCGCGCCGTTCGCCGACCCCTGCTGACCGTCTTCGCCGATCTCTACCCGGTCGAGTACATGGACTCGGTGGAGACGCTCGTCGCCGCGTGCCGAGCCGGCTACCGCGTCGACGAGTCCCCGACCCGCATGCGGAAGCGGTCTGGTGGGCAACCGTCGCAGTCGCCCTTCCGGCTCGTCTTCCACTACGCCAGACTGATGGTGGCACTCGCAGGCGCGTCGAAGCGGGCGTGGCCGGGGCCCGAGGCCGCCAGGGACGCGCACCCGCACGTCGAGCGCTAAAGCGCCCTCGGCGGATGCCGACGGGTGGGGAGAGATCCCCACCCCAGAGGACCCTCCGGTGCCACGGCGCGAACACCATCCAACCCCGTTCGAGGTCGAACGTCTCGTCGAGTCAGAACACCGCGCGGGTGTCGACCTGGCATGGATCGTCGTGTTCGGCATCGTCCTGTGCGTGCTCGCCATGGCATTCACCGTGCCTGATCAGCTCCTCGCCCGAATCGAGGACATCGAGTCGCTCGACGTCAATGGCGTGCTTGCGCTCTCGGTCGTCGTTCCGCTGGGCGCGTCGTTGTTCGCCGCCCGCCGGTACCGCGACGCGGTGCGGGCCCAGCGTGAGCTCACCCATCTCTCGTTGCACGACGCCCTGACCGGGCTCCCGAACCGGCGTCACCTTCGCG
>CAYFLT010000069.1:0-9462 GCA_964344055.1 uncultured Candidatus Nemicrothrix sp. | reverse complement strand
TCAAGCTCCTCAACGACACCTATGGCCACGAGGTCGGTGATCGACTGATGCATGCGGTCGGAGAACGCCTCCGAAGGGCCTGTGAGGACGACAAGTGGGTCGCCCGCTACGCCGGCGACGAGTTCGTCCTGATCGACGCGGCCCCCCAGACAGCCGAGCACGCGGCCCGCTTCGCGAAGGAGCTGGTCGAACTCATCGAGTTGCCGTTCGAACTCGGAGAGGACTCGATCTCGATCTCAGCCAGCGTCGGCATCGCGTTCGGCGATGTCTCTTCCGATCCTGACGAGGTCATCCGCGACGCGGACGTCGCCATGTACGAAGCCAAGAACGGCGATGACCGGGCGGCGGTGTACACCGACGCAATGCGGGCCCGGCTCACGCCCGCCACCGCCGAGCGTCGGCTCGAGGCGGCACTCGCCGATGGTGAGTTCACCCTCCTCTTCCAGCCGATCGTGGCGCTGCGGACCCGCTCCCTCGTGGGCGTCGAAGCGCTCCTGCGGTGGGAGGACCCTTCCCGGGGTGTCATCGCGCCTCGCGACTTCCTCACCGCGCTGGAGGACACCGGACTCATCGTTTCGGTTGGTCGATGGGTGATCGACGAGGCCTGTCGGCAGGCCGCCCACTGGTCCACCATGGCACAGCCCGGGCACCCTCCACTCCGGGTCACCGCCAACGTGTCGCCCCGCCAGCTCGCTCAGGCCGACTTCGCAGACGACGTGCACCGAGCGATCGACGCCGCGGGAGTCGACCCGTCCCTGATGTTCCTCGAGGTGACCGAGGCCGCCCTGATCAGCGACCCTCGCACGGCGTGGAGTTCACTCACTCGGGTTCGTCAGCTCGGTGTCGGCCTGGCCCTCGACGACTTCGGGAGCGGGTACTCGTCGTTGACCCATCTCCGCAGCTTCGACCTCGAACTCCTGAAGCTCCATGGGGCGTTCGTCGACAGCCTCGCGAGGGAGCCGAAGTCGGATGCGATCATCCGCCACGTGATCTCTCTGGCGCGGTCGTTGGGCATCGCCACCCTCGCTGAAGGCCTCAGCGAGCCGAAACACATCGATCTCCTCGTAGAACTCGGCTGCGAGCTGGGCCAGGGGTTCCATTTCGCCGAGCCCCAACCGGCATCGGTGATCGACGATTTCCTGGCTCGACGGGGTGCCTCGGTCGAGGCCGTCGCCGCCGCCACGCCTGTCGGCGGCGTCGAGCCCGAGCCGGCCGTGGTCCTGCCCCGTCTTCGCCGGACCGGCGACTGAGCGACTCCCCTACTCGTCGTCGGCGGGATCAGATACCAACGTCTGAGGGCGGTGGGCCGTAACGTCCGCGGAGATGATCCCGGATGGCCTTGAGACGACCCGCCGGCGACCAGTGCAGGCCCCGGGCCGGCGGGTGGACCAGGCCGAGCGGGATCTGGACGAGCGCAACCAGGATCCGGAAGGCGGCCTGTCGCCGTCCGAAGTGCTCTCGTAGCATCAGGAGTGTGTTGCGGAGCTGGAGATACGCAACGCGCTCGATCGAGGCGCTCATGCCCGGATTCCGGACCATGGCCCCTCGCACCAACCCGGTCTGCCACCCCTGCTCGGCTGCCCGCAGCGCGAGTTCGGATTCCTCGCAGTAGGCGAAGTAGCGCTCGTCGAACAGTCCCACTCCACTCACACAGCGCCGGCGAACGAGCATGAGGGTGCCATGGGGATAGCCGACGATCTCGAGTCCCTCGGACACCGACGGTTCGGCGTCGATGGTGCCGAGGTAGGGGTCGATCACAGGTGAGGCACCGTCGCCGACGTCGGCACACGCGAGCCCGATCGAAGGTTCGGTGTCGACGGCGTCGAGGATCTTCTCCAGCGTGTCGTGCTCGGGCAGTGCGTCGTGGGGCGTGATCGCCGCCCAGTCGGTCACTCCGCCCCGGAGCCACCGCCTGAGTCCGAGGTTGGCTCCCGGGCCGAATCCGAGGTTCTCCCCGGCGCGGATCACGCTGGCGTCGGCCTCCAGAGCGGTCAACACGCCCCCTGCGGACGGCTGTGAGCCGTTGTCGACGACGATCACCTCGGTGGGTACGGACTGGTCGAGATAGGCGGCCACCGTGCGCTCGACGGCGTCAGCGCGATCCCGGTGGACCACGATCACGGTGATGCGGGGGGTGTTGGCAGGCATTCGGCTCGGAAGCCTGGCCTCAACGGCCCTCGACCGCAACCCACGGGGTGCTCTCTCGGTCGAGCACACCGCTACCATTCCACCGATCGTCCACACAGGGGATGGGGAGTGCACGAAGCGAGCGACGAGGCCGAGGGCGCAGCAGCGCGGCCACCGGCCACGCTCGACAAGATCGGCGACCTCGCCGCGGAAGCGGGGCTGAGGCGGATCCACCTGCTCGCATGGCGGGACCTCGCCGACGTCGAGGCCGGGGGGTCGGAGATGCACGCGGCGAAGATCGCCGCGCTCTGGGCGGCGGCAGGGATCGACGTCACCATGCGAACGTCCTACGCCCAGGGTGCACCTCCCGAGACGGTCCGTGACGGCTACACCGTGATCCGTCGAGCCGGAAGGTACCTGGTGTTCCCACGCGCCGCGGCGGCCGAGGCTGCGGGACGTCACGGGCCACGAGACGGTCTCGTGGAGATCTGGAACGGCGTACCGTTCTTCACACCCATCTGGGCCCGCGGACCGCGCGTCACCTGGCTGCATCACGTCCACGAGGAGATGTGGCCGATGGTGTTGCCGCCACGACTGGCGAAGGCGGGTCAGCTCCTCGAACGCCGACTTGCGCCACCCATCTACCGGCGGAGCCAGCTGGTGACGCTGAGCGAATCCTCGCGTCGACACATCATCGATCGGCTCGGTCTCCCCGGCGAGAACGTCAGAGTGGTCTCCCCGGGAATCGCCCCGGAGTTCTCACCGGGCGGAACCCGATCCGACGAACCGCTGGTGGTCGCCGTCGGCCGCCTGATGCCGGCCAAGGACTTCCCCGCGCTCATCGACGCGATGAATCAGGTTCGTCGCATCGTGCCCCGGGCCCGCCTGGTGATCGCCGGCGAGGGATACGAGCGCGAACTGCTCGAACGTCGCATCGCCGAGCTCGGGGCCGAGGCCTGGTGTGAACTCCCCGGCCGAATCGATGATCAGCAGCTGCTGACCCTCTATCGCAGCGCCTGGGCGGTCGCCAGTCCCTCTCGGTCGGAGGGCTGGGGCATGACGCTCACCGAGGCGGCGGCGTGTGGAACCCCGGCGGTCGCCACCCGGATCCCCGGCCATGTGGATGCGGTCGACGAGGGCGTCACCGGGCTGCTCGCCGACAGCCATGAGGAACTCGTGGGTGCGCTGGAACGCATCCTCGTCGACGAGGAGCTCCGTACGCGGCTCGGAACGGACGCGGCGGCGCGGGCGGCCCAGTTCTCCTGGGAACGCACCGCCCACGACACCTTGGCGGTGCTCGCCGAGCAGTGCCGGCCACGGCGGTGACGCTGTCCCGGTCGCGGTTGCGAGCGTCCCTCCCGGTCGTGATCGCGGCCGCGATCGCCTATGTCCCGATCGTCTTCTCGAGTCCCGGTGCGGTCGGCGCGGACACCAAGACCTACCTCTACCTCGATCCCGGAAAGCTTCTCGCCGGCGCGGACACGCTGTGGGACAGCGACGTTGCGCTCGGCACCGTCACCCACCAGACGATCGGCTACCTGTGGCCGATGGGTCCCTACTACTGGCTGATGGAACAGCTGGGCTCACCGGACTGGTTCGCTCAGCGGATCTGGCTCGGAACCGTGTTGTTCGCGGCCGGGCTCGGAGTGTGGTTCCTGCTCCGCACCCTCGAGTGGTCCGGCCGCGGAGTGCTGGTCGCGATGTTGGCCTATGAGCTGAGTCCCTACCTGCTGGACTACTCCGCCCGCATCTCGGTGGTGCTCCTCCCCTGGGCCGGGCTCCCGTGGATGATCGCGCTCACCGTCCGGGCCGCGCGATCCGGCGGTTGGCGCCATCCCGCGGCGTTCGCACTCGTGGTCGTGACGGTGGGAAGCGTCAACGCCACATCACTGCTCATGGTGGGACTCGCCCCTGTCCTCTGGCTGGGGCACGCCGCTTTCGCGGAGCGCTCACTGCGGCCGCTGGAAGCAGCCCGGGTCGCCGGCCGGATCGGCCTGCTGTGCGTCCTCACCTCGTTGTGGTGGGCGGCGGGTCTCGTGCTGCAAGGGCGCTATTCACTCCCGGTCACCCGCTACACCGAGACCTACGAGGTGGTTGCCGACGCGGCAACCGCCCCGGAAATCCTCCGGGGCCTCGGCTATTGGTTCTTCTACGGCAACGACAAGTTCGGCCAGTGGATCGAGCCCAGCATCGAGTACACCCAAGGGGTCTGGCTGCACTTCCTGAGCTTCGGGCTGGTCGTCCTTGCGCTCTTGGGCGCGGCCTGCGTGCGGTGGCGGCATCGCAGCTACTTCCTGCTCCTCCTGGTGGTCGGCGCGTTGATCGGAATCGGTGCCCATCCATTCGACGATCCTTCGCCTCTGGGTCGGCTCTTCAAGGACTTCACGACGACTGATGCCGGCCTGGCGCTCCGGTCGACGCCTCGGGCCGTGCCGATGGTCGTCCTGGCCACTGCGGTGCTGCTCGGCGCGCTGATCCGTGCGCTGGCGGATCGATGGCCGTCCCGGTCTCGCCCTTTCGCCGCGCTCGTCGTGCTGGCGATCGTGCTGGCCAATCCGGCGATGTGGCGGATTCGGATGCTCGAGGAACATCTCCAGCGCGACGAGAACATTCCGGAGTACTGGCTCACCGCGTCGGAACGGCTCGACGAGGTGACCGACGGGACCAGGGTCTGGGAGGTTCCCGGCAGCGACTTCGCGTCCTATCGGTGGGGCAACACCGTGGATCCGATCACCCCGGGCCTGATGGAACGTGGGTACGTGGCCCGTGAGCTGGTGCCGTTCGGGTCGGCGGAATCAGCCGCGCTCGTCACGGCGTTCGACCGCCGTATGCAGGAAGGCTCGCTCGATGCCGATGCGGTGGTTCCGGTCGCCCGGTTGATGTCGGTCGGTGATCTCGTCCACCGGGCGGATCTCACCTTCGAGCGTTTCCGCACCCCCCGCCCCGTCCCGACCAATGCGCTCCTGGAATCGATCGAAGGGTTGGGTCCGAGCGAGTCGTACGGACCGCCGGAACCGAACCTCGCCGGACCGCAACAGACACTCCTGGACGAGATCCACCTGTCGATCGACCCCGCGCTCCCCCAGCCGGCTCCGGTCGTTCGGTATCCGGTCGATGATCCGCTTCCCGTGATCCGTCTACGTCCCGTCGACTCCACCACGGTCCTGGTGGGTGATGCCGAGGGCATCGTGGACGCGGCCGGGGCCGGACTCCTGGACTTGGATCGCACCCTGATCTTCGGGGCCGACATCGTGGTGGACCCGAGCCTGGCGTCTGAGGTGCTGGCGCACCCCGTGGAAATCATCGTCACCGACACCAACCGCAAACAGGCCCGGCGTTGGGGAACCCTCCGGGAGAACGTCGGCGCGGTGGAGCAGCCCGGCGAGACCCCGCTGCGATTCGATCCGAGCGACAACCGCCTGCCGCTGTTCCCGGCTGTCGACTCGGTCCCGGGGCTGGATCCTGACGACACCCGGACGGTGGCCCTTCAGGAGGGGCCGTTCCGGGTGGTCGCCACCGCCTACGGCAATCCCGTCACCTACACACTCGACGATCGGCCCGTCCTCGCGGTCGATGGTGATCTCGAGACCGCGTGGACCGTCGGCGCGTTCGCCGAAGCCCGAGGAGAGTTCCTGCGCCTCGTTCATCACGAGCCGGTCACGCTCGAATCGATCACCCTCGTCCAGCCCCCTGGCCCGGCGAACCGCCGGATCACCGAAGTCCGGATCGTGGTCGACGGCAAGGACGTGATCACCGCCCCGGTGGCCCCGGACCGGACGGTGGTGTCGTTCCCGGCGGCAACCGGGGCCATTTGGGAGATCCACCTGACCGATCTGGACTTCCCTCGCCGGGCGACCTACCCCGGAGTCGCCGCAGTCGGATTCGCCGAGGTCGAGATGGGCGGGAGTGGGCCGATCGAGGAACACCTCCGAACGCCTCGCGCCTTCCTCGACCTCCTCGGCGCCCAACTCGACGAGCACGATCTCTCGGTCGTGCTAACCCGGCTGCGCTCCGACCCGAGGGAGCCCGTGCGTGGGGAGCCCGAGGTGTCGATGGCACGGAGCGTGGCACTGCCGACCGAGCGCTCTTTCGAGGTGTCGGGCAGTGCACGCCTGTCCCCGTACGCACCATCGGCGGAGCTCGACGCGGCACTGGGGCGCGGCGGCGAACTCCCGGTCGCATCCGCGTCCGCGTCCCTCCCGGGTAACCTCAGGTCTCTCGCGTCGGCTGCGATCGACGGCGATCCCGGCACGGCCTGGACGACACCCTTCGGTCCCCAAGGAGGCCACCGGTGGAGTGCGAAAGCGCCGGGTGGCGTGACCTTCGAGTCGATCGAACTCCATGTCGTCTCCGATTCGTTGCACTCGGTGCCGGGTGAGTTGAGGGTCTGGGTGGACGGCGTCGACCTCGGTGTGCATCCGACCGGCCTGGAGCTGGCCGATGAGCCCCGGGGCACCACGCGAGTCGTCTCCCTTCCGGTCGAGGCGATCGACGCCACCGAGGTGACCATCGAGGTGGTCTTCGCGATCGAGCGGCCGACCCGGGACTGGTACAGCAACGGTGCCGTGGCCATGCCGATCGCGATCGCCGAGGCCGACTTCGGATTGGCACCGCTGCCGGCGCCGGCCGACGGCGTCGATGTGCCCGTGCGGATCACCGGAGATGCTACTTCGGCCCTCGGCAACGGCGAACTGGATCTGGAAGGATGCGCACCGCTCGTTGCCGAGGGAGGTGACCTGCGGATCGTCACCACTCCGGTCTCGGTGGAGACGGGTCTCCGTCAGGCCTTTGACATCGATCAACTCGTCCTGCGCAGCCCCCGACCGACGATCGCCCCGAGCACTCCCGTCCCCCTCACGACGGAACGGCGGAGTGATGTCGAGTTCATCGTGGAGCTACCCACCGCCGACCAAGCGCGTTGGCTGGTTCTGGGCCAGAGCCTCAACTCGGGGTGGCAGGCGAGCCTCGACGGCGAACCACTCGACGGACCACACCTGATCGACGGATTCGCCAACGGCTGGCGGCTTCCGTCGGGATCGGGCGGGATCGTCCGGCTGGAGTGGACGCCACAGCGGCTGGTGGGCCGGATGCTCTTGGTGTCTGCCCTCGGTGTCGGGCTCTGTGTGATGCTGGCGCGCCGCGGCCGTCGCTTCATGCGTCCGCTTCGGCCGGAACGCCCGGATGGACCGGCGACACCGGCCCTCGCGCCGCTTCCCCACCTCGGCTCACCCGCTCGCCGGATCAGGAGGCGCGCGAACACCGCCTGGATGGCCGTGGTGACCGTGTTCGTCCTCTTGAATCTCCCCGCGCACCATTGGCTGGCTCTCGTCGTAGCGGTGCTCGTCCTGAGCCAGGCCCGCATGCGTCGACCGGCGGGGGTGGCGGTGGCGGCCGCCGGACTCCTCTACGGCATCACTGCGCTGCTGATCATGATCGAGCAGCGACGGTTCCGACATCCACCGGACTTCGTGTGGCCCCAGCAGTTCGACGAGTACCACGTGTTGGGGGTCGCGGTGATCCTGCTCGTCGCCGCCGAGTACGCCCGGGCCGTCATGCGCCCGGAGGGCGACTGTACCTAGGCGGGCGCGCCCGCCCGGGTGAGGGCGTGCTGGACCAGCTCGAGCAGCGTCGACTTCGTCGCAGCCCGGTCGCGCGCGTCGGTGACGAGCATGGGCACATCGGGCGACACGGCCAATGCCTCTCGAACATCGTCGAGTGAGTGATGGATACGGCCGAAGAACGCGTTGACGGCCACGACGAAGGGCAGCCCGGCGGACTCGAAATAGTCGACCGCGGCGAAGCAGTCCTCGAGCCGGGAGGTGTCCACCAGCACCACGGCACCGATGGCGCCGCGCACGAGATCGTCCCACATGAAGTGGAACCGGTCCTGGCCCGGGGTGCCGAACAGATAGAGGATGAGGTCGTCGCCGAGGCTGATGCGACCGAAGTCCATCGCGACTGTCGTCGACTTCTTCTCGGCCTCACCGGCGATGTCCACGCCCTGGCTGTGGGTCGTGAGAGATGCTTCGGTCGTGAGCGGCTCGATCTCGCTGATCGATCCGACGAAGGTGGTCTTGCCCACGGCGTAGCCGCCGGCGACCACGATCTTGACGGGGATGGGTACCCCACCGGAACTGGACGCAGACTCAGAGCGCTTGAAGACCATCGAGGACCCTTTCGAGGAGTCGGAGGTCGGGACGGGAGTCCTGATCTGTGACGCTCGGCGCGTTGCAGTCGAGGTACCCCTCGGTCACCATGTCGCCCACGAGCACGCGGGCGACGCCTAGAGGGAGCTTGAGGTGTGCAGACACCTCGGCAATAGACGTCGGATCCGCACACAGTTCGCAGATCTGACGGCGTTCGGTCGCGAGCTCTTGAAGGCTCGCTTCGCCCCGTGGGGTGACGCGGGCGATCGTCTCGAGCGCGAGCTCGGTCGACGATCGAACCCGTCCTCCGGTCAACGCGTACGGGCGTACGCGCAGCCGGTCCTCACGGGGCGTGTCGGTCATCGAGGAAGGGCGCTTTGTAGCTCGGCGCGGAGTTCGGGTGTGAGGAAGGGCCCGGTCTTCTCGACCAACACCGCCATCTCGTAGCCGACCAGGCCCACATCGCAGTCAGCGTCGGCCACCACTGCGAGACACGAGCCGTCGCTGATCCCGGTGACGAACAGGAAGGCATGCTCCATCTCGATGATGACCTCGTTCACGCGACCACCACCGAAGCGACCGGCGGCGCCGTAAGCGAGGCCGATGAGGCCCGATGCCACTGCGGCGAACCGGTCAGCGGCGTCCCGATCGAGACCACCGGACAATGCCATGGGCAGGCCGTCGGAGGAGACGACTACGGCCTCGCTGACGCCGGGCACACGCTCGACGAAGTTCGCGACCAACCAGTTCACGTTGTTGGCGGCGGATGTCATTTCACTCATGGGGTTCTCAGCTCCGTCGGTTCGAGTTCGAGTCGCCGCCCGGGCCGCGGCCCTTGCGGAGGCCGGCCCGGTACCGGCTCAACATCTGGCGGACTTCATCCGGGGATCGATTGCCCTGGCTTGCGGCTGCCGCTTGGTCAGCCGAGATGCCGGGTGCGTACTTCGAGTCGTCGGGCACCTCGACCTGTCGGGGGGTCCGACGGATGAGCCCAGCGGAGGTCACCGCAGTGTCCACTGCTCCCACTTCGGCGGCGGGGCGAGTCGGAGCCGCGGGCGCCGGCGCCGCGGCAACCGCGGTCGGCTCTGGCACTGGCGCGGGAGCCGGAGGAGCCGGTTGGCTGGCCGGGGCGGGTGGCGTGGGGGGCCGCAGGCGCGGGTGGGACGTCGAAGGCCGCCGGTTCGGTGAT
>CAYFLT010000068.1:0-25678 GCA_964344055.1 uncultured Candidatus Nemicrothrix sp. | reverse complement strand
CGAGCGGTCGTGGGTCGGCCGGGGCGTCGGGTTCGAGTTGGTCGATGAGGGCGGACAGTTCACGATGATCGTGGCCAGCCCCGAGACGGTCGACGATCTCTGCTGGCCGCTCCGGACGCTCGGCCGCTACTCGTGTGCCCGCAACGGCTGGATTGCGTTCAACAGCGATCGCTGGTTCGGCGCAACCGACGATTGGCCCGGCGACCTCGAGACGTACCGGCGCTACCTCGTGAACCATGAGATCGGTCACTACATCGTCGGGGCGGGGCACGCGTCCTGTCCGGCGTCCGGCGCACAGGATGCAGCAGACCAAGGGCCTTCACGGCTGCCTGCCCAATGGGTGGGTCGACCCCTGATGTTCTTCCCGGAAAACCGGTTCGACCCTGCTCCGAATAGCCAGGGTGACCGCCATCTGGCACGCTAACGATCGTTCACACGCGTACGAACCCCCAGGAGGGGCAATGAGCAAGCTTCTCGAGGGCAAGGTCGCCCTCATCACCGGCGCCGGCCGAGGCATCGGCCGCGAGCACGCACTCATGATGGCCGAGCACGGCGCCAAGGTCGTCGTCAACGACCTCGGTGGTGACGAGCACGGCGGCGGTGGCGACCTCACGCCCGCCCAGGAAGTGGTGTCCGAGATCGAGGGCATGGGCGGCGAAGCCGTGGTCAACGGCGGCAACGTCGCCAAGCACGACGAGGCCGGCGCGATGATCCAGCAGGCCATCGACACCTTCGGCGACATCAACATCGTGGTCAACAACGCCGGCATCCTCCGCGATCGCATGCTCTTCTCATTGTCCGAGGACGACTGGGACTCGGTCATCGCAGTGCACCTCAAGGGCACCTTCGGCCCCTCCCATCACGCCGCGGTCCACTGGCGCAACAAGGCCAAGGCCGGCGAGGACACCTACGGCCGGATCATCAACACGACGTCGCCGTCGGGCATCTACGGCAACGTCGGCCAGACCAACTACGGCGCCGCCAAGGCTGCCATCGCGGCGTTCTCGGTGATCTCCGCCCAGGAACTGGTGAAGTACGGCGTCACCGTGAACTGCCTCGCCCCGACGGCATGGTCCCGGATGACGGCTCCTCTCATGGGCGGCGAGGACGCGCCGGACGAGTTCAAGGAGAAGATCAGCCCTCGCTGGATCGCGGTCATCACGGCGTGGCTGGCGAGCCCGGAGGCGGCCAACGTCACCGGTCGGGTCTTCGACATCCGTGGCGAGACGCTCGGCATCGCGGAGGGCTGGCATCTCGGCCCGACCGCCACCCAGCCCGACGATCCGACCCAGCTGGGCCCGGTGGTTGCCGACCTCATGTCACGCGCTCGCCTCAACGCCAGCATGGACGGTCAGGACCACGAAGGACCCGGCTTCCCCGGCCAGTCGATCTGACGGGACAGGGGCCCCGTCCCCGCCGTCTCGAGGTTCAGTAGCTGACCTGGCAGAAGCCGTGGTTGCAGTAGCCCATCGGGTTCCGCTCGAGGTACTGCTGGTGGTAGGCCTCGGCGAAGTAGAAGGTGGGCGCGTCCACGATCGTGGTGGTGATCTCACCGAATCCGGCCGCGGTGAGCTTCTCCTGGTAGGCGGCGCGGCTGGCTTCGGCGGCCGCTCGCTGGTCCGCTGAGTAGACGTAGATCTCGCTGCGGTACTGGGTGCCGATGTCGTTGCCCTGCCGCATGAGTTGGGTCGGGTCGTGCACCTCCCAGAAGACCTTGAGGAGGTCGTCGTAGCAGACCCTGGCCGGGTCGTACACGACGAGGGCGACCTCGTTGTGGCCGGTCCGACCGCTGCAGACTTCCTCGTAGCTGGGGTTCGGCGTGTATCCGCCGGCGTAGCCCACCGCGGTCGTGTAGACGCCGTCGAGTTGCCAGTAGAAGCGCTCCGCGCCCCAGAAGCAGCCGAGCCCGAAGAGAGCGGTCTCCATCCCGTGTGGGTACGGGCCCTCGAGCGGGGTTCCCAACACGAGATGCCGGGGCGGGACGGCGACCGGTTCCGAACGGCCCGGCAGGGCATCGGCCGGCTCGGGCATCACCTGTTTGTCATGGCGTCCGAACAGCATGCGGGAAGCGCCTCCTCGATCGCCAGGGACTCTACGCGGGTCTTGGCCGATGACTCGATTGAATCACTCTACGTGACTCTCTTGCCACTCACTGCTACTCTCGGTGATGTCTGATGGCGATCGGGCCGGTGAGGTGAGGAGCGATGCGGAGATTCCTGGCAAAGGTGGCACTCGTAGTGGTCTCCACCATGGCAGTGAGTGTCGTGCTCGCCTTCCTCACCGGCAACACCGGCCCGGCCGATCCGCGTGACCCGCTGTCCGCATCGCCGGTCGCCGACGACGTGGCCGACAACGGCGACTCCGACGACGGCGCCACCACAGCCGGCGCGGCTGACTCCGATGGAGCCGTCACCGACACCGATGAGACAGCCGCCGAAATCGCGACCGAGGCAACCGAAGAGAGCGAGGAGGTCGCCACCCCGGATCATCTGACCACCGAGGTCCTCGGCGTGGTCACCGCTCAGGAGACCGGCGACCTGGCCGACACCGGAACCGAACCGGGACTGCTGCTGCTCACGGGCGCGGCGTTGGTCATCGTGGGCACCGGAGCCAGCCAGATCAGTCGCAGGTTCGTACGAGTTCGCGCCTGAGCAACGCTCGGGTCACACGGACAAGCGGGCGGCGTCACCCGTCAGGGAGAGGGTGACGTCGCCCGCTGGGTCGCGCGACGAGCGGGCCGAGACGATCCGGTACTCACCCGGCTCCACATACCAGCCCGGCTCGGTGCGATGCAGACCACCCGCACCCGCCGGCACCCGCCGATCGGCAATCAAGTCGGCGTAGGTGGCATCCCCCGGATCGAAATAGGCGAACGCCCGGGCCGGAAGGTCGAGCGTCACGCGGGTCGACTCGCCAGGGTCGAGCTCCACCTTGGTGAACGCCTTGAGCTCGCGCACCGGACGCAGCACCGGCGCCGACCGTGCCTCGACGTAGAGCTGGACGACCTCTGAGCCGCGACGATCCCCGACGTTGGTGACCTCCACCTCCACCTCGACCCCTTCACCGGCGGCCGCCGAGGCGACGGTGCGCGGGGCACTCATCTCGAACGTGGTGTACCCGAGGCCAAAGCCGAACGGCACGACCGGGTCGACGTCCATCGCATCGTGCCAGCGGTGACCACACAGCACCCCTTCGCCGTAGCGGGTGACGCTGTTCTCACCGGGATAGTTCGGATACGCCGCGAAGTGTTCGTAGCGAGCGCCGATCGTGGTCGGGGCCCGTCCTCCTGGCTCCAGCGCACCGAGCAACATGTCGGCGACCGCCGCGGCCAGCTCCTGTCCCCCGAATCCCACGTTCAGGACCGCGGCGGGCTCGTCGATCCAGTCGAGGCAATGCGGGGAGCCGACGTTGAGGACCACCACCGTGCGCGGGTTCGCCGCCGCCACTCGGCGGATCAGCTCGGGTTGGTCACCGGGTAGCTCCCAGAGATCCCGATCACGGCCCTCGGTCTCCCAGTCGTCGTTGGTGCCGACCACCACGACCGCCACGTCGGCAGCCGACGCCGCCGCCACCGCCCGGGCCATGAGGTCCTCGTCGACCGCGGTGGTGACACCGACCACGAGCCCGGAGATCATGAACGTGTCGCGGTTGTCGAACTCCGCAACGATCCGGACCGGGTCGCCGGCGGTCATCTCCACCGCGGCGGTGTACTCCACACTCCCGAGGCCGAAGTAGGCGTCCGAGCGCTCGACATGGCCCTCCGTGGCATCGATCACGGATTCGCCGTCGACCATCACCCGGGCGCGACCCAGCTGGATCATCCGAACGTCGTGGGGTCCCGACACCATCGGCACCACAGTGGCCGTCACCCGGCAACTCCAGCGGTCCGCCGAAACCCCTTCGACCGGAGCCAACGAAGCCAGTACTTCGAAGCGGTCGTACTCGACCGTCGCCTTCGCCTCACCCTCGAGTCCGTGGCCGTCGAAGTAGTCGACGGTGACCGGGCCGTCGAGCAGGGGGGAGCCGAGCGGAGCCAGCGAGCGATCGATGTGGCAGCCCTTCTCGAGGGTGACCGTTGTCGAGGGCAACCGTTCCTGCACCGCCTCCACCAAGGAGGTGGAGTGGTAGGAGCGGACCTTCGCCGACCCGCCGCCCATCGTGCGGATCTCGGCCGCGTTCGGGCCGATCACAGCGATGGACCCGAGCGAGGGGTCGAGCGGCAAGATGCCGTCGTTGCGGAGCAGAACCGACCCGGCCGCCGCGGCCCGCCGCATGAGGGCTCGGTCCTCGGGCCGGTCGAGGAGGAGCTCAGGCGTGTCCGCATCGACCTTGGTGTCGAACGCGTTCGTTCGCTCCATGAGGAGGAGGAGATCCCTCACGAGCGGATCGAGCGCATCCTCGGGGATCTTCCCCTCGGCCAGGGCATCGCGCAGCTCGTCGCCGTAGAAGCGCGGCGGGCCCGGCATCTCCAGAGAGCAGCCGGCGGCCACTGCGGCCTCCGCCGATCCCGACGCGAACCAGTCGGTCACGACGAATCCGTCGAAGCCCCAGTCACCGCGCAGCACGGTCTGAAGGAGCCATTCGTGATCGGCGCAGTAGGTCCCGTTGAGCCGGTTGTAGGCGGTCATCACGCCCCATCCCTCGCCCTCCTTGATGGCGATCTCGAAGGGCAGGAGGGCCACCTCGCGAAGCGTGCGCTCGTCCACCTGCGAGTCGATGGTGTGGCGCTCGAACTCGGAGTCGTTGGCGACGAAGTGTTTGGCCGTGGTCGCGACGCCCTGGCTCTGAACACCCCGGACGAAGGCGGCGGCCAACTTGCCGGTCAGCAGCGGGTCCTCGCTGTAGCACTCGAAGTTCCGTCCGCCCTTCGGGGAACGGTGCAGGTTGATCGTGGGCGCAAGCAGGACGTGGGCGGCCTTGGCGACCGACTCCTCGCCGAGCAGGCGGCCCAGCTCTTCGACCAGACCCACATCCCAGGTGGCCCCGAGGCACGCGCCCGATGGGATACACGCGGTCGCCGTGCCGGTTCCCAGCGGCCCGTCGCCACGAGAACCGTTGGGCCCGTCGGTCACCTTGACGACGGGAATCCCCAGCCGGTCGCTGCCGTTCGTGTACCAGAACGACGCACCGCCGATGAGTTCACGCTTCTCCTCGAGGGTGAGTTCGGCCAGTAGATCTTCGATCCGGGAGTCCATGAGCGCCGATCCTTCCACAGTGGATCGTCACCGACGAGACCAAAACCTGACGGTTCGTCAGATTTGTCGAATTCGGCGTAGCATTGCAGGACCTCGATGTGTGATCGATGAGTGGAGGAAGCTCGATGCTCGATGTCTTGATCAAGGGCGGCACCGTCGTCGACGGCACCGGCGCCGACAGCCGGCAGGCCGATGTCGGTATCCGTGACGGTCGGATCGTGGCCATCGGCGACGTCGCCGAGGAGGCGGCGGAAGTCGTCGACGCCACCGGAATGGTGGTCTGCCCCGGATTCGTCGACCCCCACACCCACTACGACGCCCAGATCTTCTGGGATCCGCGGGTCACGCCGTCCAACCTCTTCGGTGTCACCTCGATCATGGCCGGGAACTGCGGCTTCAGCCTCGCCCCCATCGGTGACGACACCGACGCCGAGTATCTGGCGAAGATGATGGTGCGCGTCGAAGGCATGGCGCTCGAAGCCCTCGATCAGGGCGTCCCGTTCAACTGGAACAGCTTCGGTGAGTATCTCGACCGCCTCGACGATCAGGGCACCGCCGTGAACGTCGGCTTCCTCGTCGGTCACTGTGCGCTCCGCCGGGTCGTGATGAAAGACGATGCCGTCGGGAGCGAGGCGACCCCTGACCAGATCGACCAGATGAGGGCCCTCCTGAAGGAGTCGATCGAGGCGGGCGGCGTCGGGTTCTCCACCGGCCGCTCGTTCACCCACAGCGACTGGGACGGTCAGCCGGTGCCGAGCCGGTGGGCCGCATGGGAAGAGGTCCTCGAGCTCTGCCGTGAGGTCGGCCAACACGAGGGGACGACCCTGGAATGGGTGGCCGACGGCTGCCTCAACGGCTTCAACGACGACGAGGTCGAGCTGATGACCAAGATGTCGCTCGAAGGGCGCCGACCCATCAACTGGAACGTGCTCACCGTCGACTCGGCCCGGACCGAGGCCTACGAGAACCAGCTCGAAGCCTGTGAGAAGGCCAACGAGGCGGGTGCCCGGGTGGTGGCGCTCACCATGCCGATCATCGTCGGCATGAACATGAGCCTCGGGAGCTTCTGTGGCCTCCACCAGCTCCCCGACTGGAGCAAGATCTTCGGGCTGCCGATCCCGGAACGGATGGAGAAGCTGCGCGATCCCGAGGTGGTCACCTGGCTCGAGAACCAGGCCGCACTGCCGGAGGCCGGGGTGTTCTCCCGCCTTGCGGGCTGGGACAACTATGTGATCGGCGACACCTACTCCGAGGCCAACGAGGGGTTGAAGGGACGCCGGGCCGAGGACATCGCCCGCGAACGCGGCACGCGCACCTTCCACACCATCGTCGACATCTGCCTCGAGGACGATCTGCGGACCGTGCTCTGGCCGGGCGCCACCGACGACGACCCTGAGAGTTGGCGGCTGCGGGCGAAGGTCTGGCCGGCGCCCACCTCGACCGTATGGCCGGCGCTCCTTACCCGGCGGCGTGGATCGGTGACTGCCTCCGGGGCCGGAAGCTGACCACCATGGAGAACGCCGTGCGGCACATGACCGACGTGCCGGCCCGGCTGTTCGGGCTTCGCGATCGTGGCCGCGTCGAGGAAGGGTTCCACGCCGACCTGGTGTTGTTCGACCCCGAAGAGATCGACGCCACCGAACCCGAGCTCGTCTTCGACCTTCCCGGCGACTCGAAGCGCCTATGGGCCGAGGCAGTCGGTATCCGCCGGGTGCTGGTAAACGGGGTGACCACCGTGATCGACGGCGAAGCGACCGATGCCCTCCCCGGTCGAGTCATGCGCAGCGGTACCGACACAGAAACCGTCGCAATCTGACCGACACCAACCTGCTCAGGTCAACTCCAGGCGTGGACGACCTCGTCGGTGGAAGCGACCGTGGCCAGCAGTGAGATCGTGTTCTCCATGACGGCCTCGCCGTAGGAGATGGGCACACCGACCACGGCGTCGCGGGGCACCACGACTTGGTAACCGAGGTCGACCGCCGCGAGCACGAGCCCCAGAATGCCGACATTCACCGAGTTGCCGACCGCGACCACGGTACGAACGCCGCAGTTCCGGAGAAGCTGATCGAGCTCGGTGGCGACGAACGGAGTCAACCCGTGGGTTCGCTCCACGACGAGATCACCGGGCTGGACGTCGAGTTCGGCGATGTTGGCGGTGCCGGGCTGACCCACGTCGAGGCGATCGCCGGCCAGCTTCGACGAGGCGGCGAGAAGGCGGCAGTTCACCACCGACCCGCGCCGATCGGGACGAAACACCGCGTTGCAGTGAACGACGGTGGCCCCGGACGACCGGGCGGCCCGGCAGATGCGGCCCGCGTTCGCAGGAACCCCGGTCGCCTCGGCGGCCTCACGCAGATCGGGTAGGGCAGCGAGATCACCGACCACCGCGCGCTGCAGTTCCATGGTCAGCACGGCGGTGTGGCCGGGATCGAGAAGCGAGGCGAGATCGGTCATCGACGGCCCTCCCAGAGGTCGATTCGGAGTCTCGCGCACGAACGTGGGCCGTCCGGCCCACCTGGCCGGAGGAATTGGGCCCGACGACCCCCTGCCGGACGCCATGTTCCCCTACACCTCGAGCCCGGGCACTCCGATGCAATGGGGCGGAAACGCGTGCACTGACGCGAACCGACGACCGGGAAGGGAGGTGTCGAGGTGTTCCAACCAACCGGAAGTGTGTACCTCGATGCTCCTCGGCCGAGTCGCCGACCGGCGCCCACTCCCGCCCGAGGTCCCCGCACCATCCTCGCCGGCTTCCTCCTGTGCATCGGCTTCCTCGGCCTCACCGTGGGTGTGACCTTCGGTGGCGCAAGGGTCGTCCTGCGGGATCCGACCACCCTCGCGGATGCGATCGACACGAGCCTCGATGACCGGCTCGTACAGGACGAGATCGAACAGGAGCTGGCATCGGCCATCGAGAGCAGTGTCCTCGGCGAGAGCAGCGACCCTGTCGTCAACACGCTCGGGATCGACGTCTCGGCCGAGGCGCTCCGTCTCGCCCCCCTCATCCTCGCCGATCCGGCCTTCCAGTCCGAGCTCTCGGACCTGATCGTCGACGGCCACGCCCGGGTTCTCCTCGACCCCACCGTCGAACCCATGGACCTGACGCCCCTCACCGCCACCATCGTCACGGTGATCGCTACCGAATCGCCCGACGTCGCTCGGCTCCTCCCACCCGGCTCCCTCATCGTCTCAATCGAAAGCGACACCCTTCCCGATCTGACCGGCCCGATGACGACCCTCGATCAGATCATCACCAGCGCTTTGCTGATCTCTTTGGCGATTCCCGTCGCGGCAGTCATCCACCCCCGCCGCCACCGCGTCCTCGCCTGGAGCGGCCGGTGGCTACTCACGACCGGATTCATGTCCGGCCTCGCCGCGGTGGGCCTCCCGTACCTGGCCGGCAATCTGACCGGCTACGTGACGATCGAGATCGTGGTTCGAGCACTCACGGTCCGCCTCCTCGGCCCCGCCGCACTGGCCGGGATTCTCGGGATGGCCATGGTGTCGGTCGCCGCCGTGTTGAAGAGCCGAGAGCGTCGCCGCCTGGCCGACGAGGGTGCCGCGGCGGCCCTCGGTGTCAACGAGCCCATGATCGTGGCCTCCCCCACCAACCCTCACCTCGATCTGGCCCAACGGGGCCTGGTGGACGTCAACCACCCGCTGACCAACATCTGACCCCTGATCCCCGACAACCCGTGGAGTCGATGGCGGACCCACCCAGCGCGGTTGTGCCTCACTTCCCCGCCTAGGATGCCGATTGCCTTCGGGAAGGCGGAAATCCAAGAAGGATGGACCTGACCGATGAAGAGGATCCTTGCGAGCCTGGCCACACTCGTCGTGTTCGCCACTGCGTGCGGCGGCTCTGACGCCACCGACGTGCTGGTCGAACTCGGCCTGTCCGAGGCCGAGGCAGAGTGCTTCACCCGTGAATACGAAGAGCGAGGGCTCGACCTCGACCGGGTGCTACGGGCCGACGAAGACGAACTCGACGACGACGAGCAAACCGCAGTCATCGAGATCGCGACGGAATGTGCCGGAGGCGGCACCTCCGACAGCGGTAGCGGCTCGTCGGACGGCAGCAGTTCTGATGACACCGATGACAACTCCGACGGCGACGACAGCGGTTCGACCGACGACGGGGGTGACGGGGACGACTCCAGCAAGGCCGGTGCCCGCACGTATGAGTCACTGAGCATCCTCGAGCAGGCGTTCGCCGACGGGATGATGATGGAGGGCGCCTCTGAGGAGGCCGCCGTCTGCATCATCAACGAGTTCGACGCCGCCGGAATCAGCCTGCTGGAGTTCATGGACTTCGGCCCGAACGACCAGCCGACCAACGAGATGATGTCCGCCATCTTCAAGTGCGGTGACGAACTCATCGAGGCCGGAGCATTCGACTTCTCCGACCCCGACATCGTCACGCCCGAAGGCGCCGACACCTACGGCGACGACGCGGACCTCGACGCCCTCTGGGATCTCTGTGAATTCGGGGACGGGGCGGCCTGCGACGAGCTGTACTTCATCTCGCCCGTCGGCAGCGAGTACGAGAACTTCGGCAACACATGCGGCTACCGCTTCGCTCCCGACGAGGTCTATTGCGCCGACGAGCTGGGCGGCACGGACACGGCGATGTTCTACGGCGACGACCCGTACCTCGATGGCCTGTGGGATTCGTGTGCCGCCGGCGACATGGTCGCCTGCGACGACCTCTACTGGGGATCGCCGATCGACTCCGACTACGAGGACTACGGCAGCACCTGTGGTGGGCTCGAATCCCCGACCTTCGGTGGATGTTCGACGAGTGAGCCGATGTTCTACGGCGAAGACGACTACTTCGACGGTCTCTACGATTCGTGTGGCGCCGGCGACATGGTCGCCTGCGACGACCTCTTCTGGCAGTCGCCGATCGACTCCGAATACGAGTACTTCGGCAGCCTGTGTGGATTCGCCGCCACCGAGGAGCAGTTCGGCGGCTGCGAGGCCCTCTTCAGCAGCTAGCTGTCGCGGCCCGTCAGGGCTGCCGCTCCAGTTCGAACGCCGCATGGAGCGCCACGACCGCGTTCTCGGCCTCGGCCTCCCGCACCACACAAGAGATGCGGATGGCCGAGGTCGAGATCATCTCGATGTTGATGCCGTTGCCCGAGAGCGTCTCGAACATCGTGGCGGCCACCCCCGGGTTTGTCTGCATGCCCGCGCCGATGAGGCTCACCCGGGCGATCTCGTCATCGGTCACACAACCGGTCGCCCCGAGGTCACTCACGATCCCCTCGACGATGCCGGATGCCACCGCGGTCTGCTCGTGCGGCAGAGTGAAGCTGATGTCGGTGTGACCCTCGACCGACACGTTCTGGACGATCATGTCGACATTGACATCCGCATCGGCGAGCGACCGGAACAGCTGGGCAGCCACACCCGGACGGTCCGACACGCCGGTGACGGTCATCTTGGCCTCCGAAGTGTCGTGGGTGACGGCCGAGACGATGGCGCTTTCCATGTTTTCCTCCTCGGTGACCCATGTGCCGGGCACCCAGCTGAACGCGCTGCGAACGTGGAGCCGCACCCCGTAGGTGCGAGCGAGCTCGACCGCACGCATGGCCGGCTTCGGGCAGCCGGTAGCAGTCATCTCCAGGAGCTCGTCGAATGAGATCTGGTCCATCTTGCGGGCATCGGGCACGAGCCGCGGATCGGTGGTGAAGACGCCGGGGACGTCGGTGTAGAGCTCGCAGGCATCAGCGTCGAGCGCATGCGCGAGCGCGACGGCAGTCGTGTCCGATCCGCCCCGGCCGATGAAGGTGACGTTGTTGTCGGTCGACACACCCTGGCTGCCACCCACCACCGGGACCTTGCCGTCGGCGACGGCATCACGGATGCGGTACGGGTTGACCTCGAGGATCTTGGCGTTGCGGTGGTTGGTGTCGGTGAGGAAGCCGGCCTGGGAGCCGGTGAAGGACTCGCTGGTGACCCCGAGATCGGTGAGGGCCATCGCCACCAGTGCGCACGCCTTGCGCTCGCCGCCGGTGATGAGCATGTCCATCTCACGCCCGGGCTTGGAGCGGGAGACCTCGTCGGCGATGTGGAGCAGCTCGTCGGTCTCCTTGCCCATCGCCGAGACCACGAGCACGATCTCGTCCCCACGCTTCCGGCACCGGGCCACGTGATCGGCGACCTCCCGGATGCGATCCGGGTCACCGACGGAGGTACCGCCGAACTTCTGTACGAGCAATGCCACGGATGGTCAGGCTATCGGCGTGCCGGGTGCCTGAGCCTGGGTTTCACGGGACCTTTGTCAGCTTCCAGACCTGCTCACAGGGATGGAGGCGGGACCATTCGGCCGTCGTGTAGAACTTCTCGCCTTCGGCATGAGCCGGGGCACCGAGCTCCAGGAAGCCGTCCACGCGGAAGCCGACGTCCGCGAACAACCGGAACCACCCCGAGGGAGGCAGGTTGAACTCCACTCCCCCGATCTCGTCGACCCCTCGCCAATCGAGGATGTGGAGATCGAGATACGACCGGGCGAGACGGTCGGTGACCGTGGTTCCGTCGGCGGGTGCACACACGGCGGCCAGGCTGGACTGGGTGAGGAAGTGCAGACGCCCCCCGGGACGGAGGACGCGATGGGCCTCCGCGATCCACACGTGGGGGTCACACCAGAGTGAGGCGCCGTATTCGCTGACCGCGAAGTCGAAGGTGCCATCCGGGAAGTCGAGGGTCTCCGCGTTCCCGTGGAGGAGCTGCAGATCCGCGCCGTGCTCGTCGGCGAGGCGCCGAGCGGTGGCGAGTTGGCCTTGGGAGTTGTCGATGCCGACACAGGTCGCGCCTCTCAGGATCATCCACCCGGAGACGTAGCCCGTGCCGCATCCGAGCTCGATCGCGTGGAGGCCTCGCATGTCGTCGGGCAGCAGCCCCACCTCGGAGTCCGGGAGGCACCAGATGCCCCATTCGGGAGACGCGAGCGACCAGAGCCGCTCACCGCTCTCCACCCATCCGGGTGCCGCCGCATCCCACATGCGGCGGTTCTCGACGACATGCCCGGGAAGCTCGCTCATCCTCCGAGCGTATTCGCGGACGTCAGACGGCGGAGCCGTCGGCCTCGTACATCGCGTCACCTCGCCGGAGCCGAGCCGCGATCTCGACCACCCGGGACCGTTCCCGCCGGGTCGGGGTGTGCGCAGCCAGGAACCGGGCGAAGGCCACCAGCGGCAGGCGGGCCCCCTCGCTTCCCTCGGGCCAGGCATCGTGGTGGCGGACCGAGGCCTCGAAGAGCTGATACCAGTGGAACCCGGCATCCTCGTGGAGGAGGGTACGGCCGATCGCCGCGATCAGTCGGCCGGGATCGCCGCCGTCCTCGAGATGGCTCGAGACGATCGATCCGGCCTGATCGACATGACCCTCGCCGTCCCAGCACGGCGCGAGATCCTCGAGCGAAGCTCCATCCAGCCGATTCACACGCGCCACCGGAACGTTGAGGAACCGGTCCACGTGGACCTTCATGCCGGCATGGAGGATCCCGCGTACGAGCTCGGGGGTCGGGTTGCGCACGCACGCCTGATGGACCGCGTTGGCGAAGGTGAAGCTGTGGTGGACGATGTTCCAGTCGGCGTGATCGTTCTGCACGTGGAAACGCAGGATCCGCATCGACCCGGCGAGCGCCACGGCGCGGGCCAACTGCTCGTGATCGGCCCCATTGCGGGCCGCCCCGAGCAGCAGTTCACCGATCTCGTGGGCGTCGGCATCCAGGAGATCACGGGCCACCGCCACCAGTGCGTCGTCGTCCATCGAGCCGTCGGCTGCGCCTACCAGGCCGATCAGCTCGTCCTCGACCTGGTCCATCGCCGCGACGAGGTCGACGGGGTGCCGCCACGACGACAGCTCTTCGCTACGAGCTGCGGATGCGGTCTGGCCGACGAGACTCGACAGCACGTGCGGGGCGGCTGCTGCGCCGACGTGACCCAGCAGCTCGAACGCCTTGTTCGTGAAGTCGAGGGTGTGGCCGGTGTCGATGTAGACGTGGTCGGTGGCCGCGGCGAACATCATCGCCTCGACCTCTTCGGCCGTCGCCTGCCCGGTTACGGCGGTGGCCAACGTCCGCTCGGCCGAGTCCGCCGAGCGGGTTTCGACGAAGCGTCGGTACCACTCCGTCAGGCGAGTTCCCTCGACCGACGCGTCATCGAGAGGATGGAGCGGGAAGCGGGGAGCGCGTCCGGCCGTGTCGGAGGCGAGCTCCGCCAGTCCGTGGACCAGGGCGAGCGCTCGATCGGCCTCGTCGAGGCGATGGACGATGTTGGCCATGGCGGTGAGGGTGGTCAGCCCGCTCCCCCAACCGGCGGATCGGTTCTCGAGTCCGAAGTCCGCAGCCGTCCGGACGATCTCGGCGGGCGCGACGCCATGCTCGAGGAGGCCGTGGACCGACTTCGCCATGATCAACGTCAGGCTCTCCTCGAGTCCCTCCCGCAGGCGACGGTGGAGCCGACCCACTTCGTCGCCGGATGCTCGGGGCAGAACCCGGACCAGGCCGCCGTCGAGCTCCACGTCGAAGCCGCGGGCATCGTCGGCCCACGGGTCGAGGGTGCACCCCGACGAGAGATCGAAGCGGGCGTGATGCCAGTGACAGGTCACCATCCCGGCTTCGACCGAGCCCCGGTGCAGGGGGAAGCCGAGGTGGGGGCAGCGGTCCTCGATCGCCCACGGACGATCCTCGTGCCAGAAGACCACCACCGGAATCGATCCGACCTTCGTGGTGAGGTGGCCGGCCTCCCGCAGCTCGGCGAGTGTCCCCGCCGGTTCGTCCACGATCACGAGCTCATCCGCTGCGGTCATCCGAGACTCCCTTTTTGACAAGTACTATCTTGCACTATTCCTCTCGGGGCGCGAGAAGTCAACCGGCAGTCTGGATTCTCTGGACGTCAGCGCGCGGTATTCGCGCGCTGACGTCCAGAAAACCGAGTGTCAGCCTTCCGCGATTTCGGAGGACTCGAGGGCCGCGGCCGCGTAGATGCCCTTGGACATGAGGGAGAACTCCACGTCCCGACGGGCCTGATAGATCTCCGCTCGGGCCCCGTGGGCATCGACGGAGTCCGGAGCCGCCTGCACGACGAGCTCGATGAGATGGCACGCAAGCCGGAAATCGCCGGCGTCCGCGAGCTCCTGTGCCCGCGCCGTCACCGCTGCCCCACCACCGGCCAGCGCGACCATCTCGGTGGCGTACTCGGCCTCTGGGGCCGGCTTCAGGTTGGCCGGATTCTTGTCCCACCAACCGCCGTAGAGCCGCCAGAGATTGCGGACCACGAACTCCGGCTCGTCGTAGACCGGCTGCATCCACGGACGGGTCAGGAGATCGTCGGGGACGGTCACCGAGTGAACGATGGTGTCGAGAGTCTCGCCGCTGTTCATCATCTCCAGCGTTTCGCGAGTGAGCAGCTCCAGCGCAGTGGCGAGATCGTCGAGGATGCGATTCACCCGCTCGGTTCCGTGCACCGGAAGCCCGTGCGCCCCGAGGAGCCAGTCCGCCTCGTAGGTCATCATCGTGCGCAACGCCTCGGCCCACTCCAGCGGGTACCGCTGCACCTTCTGCGGATTGCCGCAGTTGGGGAAGACCCACGTCACGAGGTCGCCCGCGCACAACGCACGGTGCTCCGGGATCCAGGCCCACAGGTGGTCGTCGGTTTCACCCTTCGCGTGATGGAGCTCGAAACGCATGCCACCGACGTCGAGGGAGAGCTGGTCGGTGAACTCGGTGGTCGGCCAGAGCACACTCTCGTGGAGGAACCGGGGTCCGTCGGACAAGCTCAGACCCTGGCGCTTCGAGATGCCGCCGAACTGTCGCAGGTTGATGTCGGTGTTGTAGCCGTTGGTGAGTTCGTAGCGCCGGAATCGGGGAGCGAGCGCTTCATGACCCACCACATCGGGAGTCGGGTCGCCGTTGGCCGCCGCCTCCGCCGCGAACGCACCACTGCCGCCGACATGGTCGACATGGCCATGGGTGTAGACGAGCGAGTTCACCCTGGCGCGGGACCAATCCCGCAGCGCCCCCACGACCGCCTCACCCTTGTTGTGGACCGACGCGTCGAAACAGACCAGGCCGTCCTCGGTGGCGAAGCTGATGACGTGGCTGAACGACTCGACGATCGACACACCGTCGGCGAGACCACTCACCTTCTCGATCACCCGGTTCACCCGCTCGTCGGTTTCACCACTGTCGATGATCCGGGAGGACAACTCGACGGGGTCCTCGGTGACGATCGGGAGGTTTCGTGCGAATTTGCCCAGCATGCACGGACGGTAGCCCCTGGCTCAGCGCGAAACGAACAGCTCCACGCTTCGTCGGCACGCGGCCCACCGACCCACAACTCGTCCACCTCGGGAAGAACCGGCACCGCCGGGTCGTCGCCGACGCCGAAGTCGAGCAGGGTGACGAGATGGGCCGAATCGGCATAGAGCGAGCTGGCCGCATCCAGCTCGACACGATCCAGACGCTCGAGCGACTCGATCATCCGCCGACCCGCAGACCCGAACCCGTTGCCGAGCGCACCCACCGCGAGCCGCGAGCCAGGCGGCGCCTCGGCCACGCGCTGCCAGGTCGGCTTGTGATCCCGTCGGCGAAGCCCCGCCCCACGCAGTCGGCGCACCAGCTCCCGTGCATCGACGAACTCCGCACCGAGCTCGAGCGCTCGCCGCTGATCGACGTGATCGATGTCGTAGTGATCCCCCTGGAAGCCCAGGCGCCGCTTTCCCAGCCGTTGAGCGAAGCCGTGGAGCTCGTCGTAGGACACGTCGCTGACCAGATGGGCCCATCGTGCGCCCCGCCACTCCCAACGCGCCTCGTCCACGAGCACAGCCATCCCGGCACGGTAGCGGCGAGACGCACCTCATGGTCCTGGCATGAAAGACTGCACCGGTGATCGAGGCCAGTACCGATGAGGTGCTCCTTCGCATACCGGCCCGACCGGAGTACGCGCGGCTCGTCCGGGTGGGCGCGGCCGCGCTCGGACTCCGAGGGGGCATGTCGTTCGGCGAGATCGACGACCTCCGCCTCGCCATCGACGAAGCGATGATCCTGCTCCTCGACGGCATCGACGCAGATTCCGACGTCGAAATCGACATCGTCTTCCGCACCGACCACGGACAGCTCGAACTCGAGGCGAATCGGAACTCCGATGACCAGTTCCGTGACGCGGCGGTTCATCGCTTCGACGCCATCACGTCGGGCCTGATCGACGACTACGACCTCGACCCCACCGTCGGCTGGCTCCGACTCCGCAAGACCCCCGCACCGGTCGGGGAGTAGACCCCGCGGCCCGGATCCGCTTCTATCTGCCGGTCGAGCCGAACCCCTTCGCGCCGCGGTCGCTCTCGTCCAACACCTCGACTTCGACGAAGTTCACGTGTTCAACGGCCTGCACCACCAGCTGGGCGATCCGCTCTCCGCGGGTGACCAGGAAGTCCTCCGTGGGGTCGTGGTTGACGAGACAGACCTTGAGCTCGCCGCGGTAGCCGGAATCGATGAGGCCGGGGGTGTTGAGGCACGTCACGCCGTGCTTGAGCGCCAGGCCACTGCGCGGCTGCACGAACCCGGCGTAGCCCTCCGGTAGCGCTATGGCGATTCCGGTGGGCACGAGGGCTCGGCCACCTGCCGCCGCGAGGGTGACATCCTCACGAGCGACGAGATCCACGCCGGCGTCGCCAGGCCGGGCGTAGGCGGGGAGCGGGAGATCGGGATCGAGGCGGAGGACAGGGAGATCGAACACAGGCGAAACGTAGCCGACCGGAGCGTCTACCCTGACACGATGCTCGCCTGGATGGATCTCGAGATGACCGGCCTCGACCCGGACCGTCACGTCATCGTCGAGATCGCCACACTGCTCACCGACGACGATCTCGAACTGATCGCCGAGGGGCCCGATCTCATCATCACGGCGAGCGAGATCGAACTTGCCGAGATGGACGACTTCGTCGTCAACATGCACACCAAGAGCGGGCTACTCGACCAGATCAAGGGGTCCGACCTCACCCTCGCCGAGGCCGGCGCGCAGACACTCGCATTCCTGAAGCAACACGTCCCCGAGGCGCGCACCGTGCCGCTGTGCGGAAACTCGATCGGCACCGACCGCCGCTTCCTCGCCAAGCACCTGCCGGAGGTGGAGGACTTCCTCCATTATCGGTCGATCGACGTCTCCACCCTGAAGGAGCTCGCTCGGCGCTGGCATCCCGATGCGTTCAACGCGGCGCCGAAGAAGGCCGGGGGGCACCGCGCGCTGGACGACATGCGCGAGAGCCTCGATGAGCTGCGCCACTACCGCGAGGCTCTTTTCGTCACTCCGCCCGACGCCCCCTAGCCTGAGCCGGGTGACTCCCCCGTACCGCAAGCAGGAACAGGAACCCGCGTCCGAGGACGTGATCGAGGTCGCGCCCGACATCCTCCGGATGCAGCTCCCGATCTCGATGCCGGGGCTCGGTCACGTCAACTGCTACGCCCTCATCGATCCCAGCGGTGTCGCCCTCGTCGATCCGGGGCTTCCTGGGGAGGACTCCTGGAACGCCCTTCTCCGCCGGCTCGGTCAGGCCGAGATCCCCCTGTCCCGGGTGCACACGGTCATCGTCACCCACTCTCATCCCGATCACTTCGGTGGCGCCGCCCAGCTGCGCGAGGAATCCGGGGCCGACGTCGTGACCCACGCTGCCTTCCAGTCCGACGTCACCCGCATCAACGACGACCTCGAGGACGAGGTCCTCGAGATGTCCGAAGACGAGGTCGTCGCCCTCTGGCGGGATCGCATCTCCGAACAGATCACCGATTGGGGCACCCAGCGAGAGCCACCACCGGACCATGTGATCCGCCGCTGGATTCGTGACGAGGGCTCCCGCCAACGATTCCTGTCACCGAAGGCCACCGTCCGCGTGAACGACGGCGACCCTGTCCGACTCGCAGGACGGGACTGGTTCTCGGTACACACGCCTGGCCACACGGTCGATCATCTCTGCCTCTGGGACCCCGAGAGCGGCACCCTGCTGTCCGGCGACCACGTCCTGCCGACGATCACGCCCCACATCGCGGGGTCCACCGATCTCGCCGACCCACTCGCCACCTTTTTCGAGTCGCTCGACCGGGTGGCGGGGCTCGAAGGTGTCACCACCGTGCTCCCTGCTCACGGGCACCCGTTCGACGATGTCGCCCACCGCTGCAGCCACATCAAGATCCACCACGACGAACGGCTCCAGGTGCTGCGAGACGCCGCCGAGGGCCTCGGCGACGCGCCGGTCGAGGAGTGGATGAAGGTCCTGTTCCGTGAGCGGTCGTGGGGCGGCATGGCCGCATCGGAGACCTTCGCCCACCTCGAGCACCTCCGGGTCGCCGGCGAGGCCACCAGCCGCCGCAGCGGCGACGGCCTTCTGTCCTACGTGGTGGGCAGCCCGAGCTGACGAGGTCAAACGCCCGGGGACAGGCACCCGTTTGACCTTCGGCCGCCCGAGCTAGGCCGTCGTCTCGTCCAGCTCCCGTACTCGGGCGACGCTGCCGGCCACTCCGTCGGTCATGAGCCAGGAGTCGACTCCTCGGTCCGCGGTGGTCCAGCGCAGGTGCGTGTCGTGATACTGCTCGACTCCCGCCCCGTGCTCTAGTTCGGCCCGAATCGGCTGGGGCGACATCCCGGCGATCGCCAGCACCTCCTCGACCGGCACCCACTGGGCCGCATTGTTGACGTGACCCAACCCATCGAGGCCGGCGAACCGCACCGTCCACGGCAGATCCCGGGCTCCGTCGGGCGGCGTCGTCGGCAGGCTCTGGCGGGCGGTCACGACACGGTCCCGAGCAGGCGGCCCGTAGATCTCGAAGACGTCCTCGTTGCGCTTGCGGGGCCGACCGGATTCGAAGTCGACATAGATCCAGAGCGTCACGGCACAGACACGAGCACCGTCACCCCCGATGAGATCGGTGCGACGCTCGGCCCAGCGACTCCCGTGGCCGCTGCACCACGTGGACAGCTCCACCCACTCCTGGAACACCGGCGCTCGACGCACCTCGAGCATGGTGCGCCGCACCACCCAGTTCATGGGATCCACCAGACCGCTGTCCGCCGAGTCGTCGCGGGCGACGTCCTGGAGATGACGGACCAGCGCATCGAGGCGGCACCGGCCGGTCGGATCCACATCCGCAAGGCGGATTCGGCGGCCCCGTTCAAACACCCGACCCACGTTCGGGCGAGGGGTGATCTCGGCGGCACCGGGTTCAGCCATGGCCTGGAAACCTACCGTCCGTGCCACCTTCGGGCCGGGTCCGGATCCCGCCACGAATGGATGCGGAGATTAATTCGGTTGACGTCTCCGGAAATGTTCGCCATCGTGGAAGCTCGCCGGACCGTCCGCGCACTGAGGTGAACGCCATGAAGCAGATCCTGTGCCACGAGCATCACATCGCCATCTCGGCTGATGCACGCGCGCGCATGCTCGTGTGCTCCGCCTCCGGCTTTACGGGTACGTGGAACTTCGTGACCACCAAGCCGTATGGCAGCCAGCGGTCTTCCGGCGCTCCCCCGGGCTCATAGCCCACTACACAAGGGGAATACGCACTGAGGCCGCCGGAAACACCGGCGGCCTTTCCGCATTTTGGGCCGGATCACACGATTCGCCCGCTGTCCAAACTCACCACCCACACCACATCAGAACCCTGAGAAGAAGTAAGGAAGGAGACGGGGTCATGAGAACCCTCGTCGACCAGGAAATCCAGCAGCAGGCACTCACCGAGGACGCCGCGTGGGAGAACCTCGCCGCGTGCCGTGAGGTGCCGAACGCCGGCGACCTGTTCTTCAGCGAGGACATCGGTGAGATCGCAGCGGCCAAGCGGGTCTGCGCCGAGTGTCCTGTCCTCGCCCCGTGCCTCGAAGGCGCACTCGAGCGTCGCGAGCCGTGGGGCGTCTGGGGCGGTCAGCTCTTCATGAACGGCAAGATGCTGGCCGTCAAGCGGCGTCGGGGCCGGCCGCCGAAGGTCGCCCGCCCCGAGGACCAGATGCCGGTGGTTCCGATCCCGGCCCACCTGGTCGAGGCCGCCCAGCGGCGAACCGCCTGACCGGGCGGAGCCGCACCGCACGCGGGGCGTGGCGTCGACATCCAACTCCCCCAACGGATCCGGGCAACGGTTCATGCGAGCCCCGATCCGCCGATGGATGATCGACGCCGCGCCCCGAGGGGAACCTCGAAGGTCAAACGGGTGCCTGGCACCACGTTTGACCTTCGGGAACACATGGTGGCCCAGCCGGGTTTCCACGCACGGCTGGCGCCGGACCGAAAGGCGCTAGCGTTCACCACTGGAGTTCAACGTGCCCGCCTCGATCCCCCCACCCGAGAACGACCGTCCGCTTCACTCCCGCCGCGCCTTCCTCGGTGCCGCACTGGTCGCCCCAGTCGCCCTCGCCGCAGCGTGTAGCGACGATGGGGGCACCGACAGCGCCGGAGTGATCAAGCTCGGCGAGGATGACCTCGCGCCCCCGGTCGACGACGTCCAGGACGACACCGCCGCCGGCTCCGAGGTGGACATCGACTACACCACCTTCGACGGATCCGCCGCGAACTTCACCGCCTTCGGCGGCAAGCCGCTGGTGATCAACTTCTTTGCCAGCTGGTGCCCGCCGTGCGTCGCCGAGATGCCGGAGTTCGAGGAAGTCTTCCAGGAGTACGGCGGCGACGTCTCGTTCGTCGGTCTCTCCCAGGACGTCGCATTGGCCGACGCGGAGGCGATCGTGGACCAAACCGGCGTCACCTACGAGCTCGGCTGGGACCCCGACGGCGACGTCTTCAGCCAGTTCGGCGGAATCGCAATGCCCACCACGGTGTTCGTCGACTCGGCGGGCATCGTGAGAACCGTCTTTGCGGGAGCCCTCACCCGTGACGCCCTGGTCGAGCGCATCGAGGAACTCGCCTGATGGATCTCGAGCAATACACCTGGCCGTTCAGTGTCGGCATGCTCGCGGCATTCAACCCGTGCGGCTTCGCGATGCTGCCTACCTATCTCGGGTACTTCATCGGCCTCGACAACGACGACGAACACCAGACCCGCCTGCGTTCGGTCACCCGGGGTCTGTGGGTCGGCACCGTGCTCACCCTCGGCTTCATCGCCGTATTCGGAGTGGCCGGGCTGCTCATCTCGTGGTTCCTCAACCAGGGCACGATCATCGAGTACACCGGCTACATCACCATCTCGGTCGGCATCTTGCTGATCCCGATGGGCATTGCGATGGCGCTCGGTAAGCAGCTCAACATGCGGCTGCCGAAGATGAACAAGGGCACCGGCAGCCGCGAGACCCGGTCGATGTTCCTGTTCGGCGTCAGCTACGCGGTGGTCTCTCTGAGTTGCACGATCAGCGTGTTCATCGCCGCGGTCAGCAGCACGTTCACCACCGACGGCTTCGTGGACGGTCTCGGGAGCTTCGTCGCCTACGCCCTCGGCATGGGCGCGGTGATCCTGTTCCTGACCGTCAGCCTGGCCCGGGCCCGCTCGAACGTGGCGCTGCACATGCGTCGCTTCCTCCCCCACGTCGGCAAGGTCTCCGGGGTCGTGTTGGTCGCCGCTGGCATCTATCTCATCAACTACGGCTGGTGGGAGATCCAGATCCTCGACGACCCGCTGGCGTCGAATCCCCTGGTCGACGAGTTCCTCGAGTTCCAGGCCGCGGTGAGCAACTGGGTCAGCACCACCACCCCGGAGCGACTCGCCGTGGTCAGCGTGCTCGGCATGGCCGGCATCTTGCTGCTGGCGTGGCGGGAGGACAACCGCCACGACGACGCCAAGCGCCGCTCGATCACGGCGGTATATGTGATCACCTACCTGTTCGTCGAGCTGAGCAACGGCGGCGACTTCGTCTTCCTCCCGCTGGTGCGGTTCCTCGCCAACTGGCCGGCTCGAATCGGCCATTGGTTCACCGACCCGCTCCGCTTCGGGGTGCCGCTGGAGATCCTGTTCGTGGCGTTGGTCTCCTGGCGGGTGTGGGCCCGTGCCGCTGACTATCGTCGCAGCCATGCTGCGGTCCCTGCTCGCACGTCCTGAAGTCACCGAGGTCAGCCAGATCCGTGGCACCTTCGGGCTGATGGCGTTCCACGGCGGCAACCTGGAACGGACCACCGACACGATCGCGTCCGAAGTCGCCGAGCGGACAGGTGCGTCCTTCTACGGCGTCATCCAGGAAGCACCACTGCGCCAGCACGTGCCCAGCACCAAGTTCGACCCCGCCCATTCGTCGAAGCTGGCCACCTTCCTCGGTCACGTGGACACCGTCATCGCCGTCCACGGCTACGGCCGCGACGATCGCTTCTGGGACGTGCTCCTCGGGGGTCGCAACCGGGAGCTGGCCGGGCACGTGGCCGGCCATCTGCGCGACGGCCTCCCCGACAACTACGGCGTGGTGGACGACGTCGACGACATCCCGAAGGGCCTGCGCGGACAGCATCCGGAGAACCCGGTCAACCGCCCCATGAACGCCGGGGTGCAGATCGAGCTGCCGCCACCGATCCGGTGGAACAAGGCCGAGTCGAACTGGTCCGACCACGAGGGCACCTCGAGAGCACCCCAGGTCGTGCTTCTCATCGACCTTCTCGTGGCTGCAGTCGCGGCCTGGCGCTGACGGCCACTCGGTCCGCGGCGTCAGCCCACCGACGCGATCGCGGCCTCGATCTCTGCCAGCACCGCAGCGAGCTCCGCCATCGCGGCGTCACGGTCGGCGTAGTCGAGGATCGCCATCGAGACGCGGCTGCCCCACTCTGGATCGATCTCGACATCGGTGCCGATGAGCTCGGTCATCGCCATCAGAGGCCGACAGATCGCCTCCCGGAAGTCGGGGTCATCGGGGAATGCCCGACCCTGCCCGCAGTCGTCGACCCCGTCGCCGGTCGGGTCGTCGCTGTCGGGCGAGTCACCGGGGTCAGGGTCGGTGACAGCGTTGGATGCGTCGCCGGACCCCGCCGAGGCGGCGCCGCTCACACTGTCACCGTCGTCGCCACCGCACCCGGCGGTGAGAAGGGCGACCGCCAGTAGAAGGCTGATGAGCTTGAGCATCGGTTCTCCGATCGTTGCGCTACGCGTCCGATCGTCGGAACCGGGCCGGAGTTGAGGAGTGACTGCGGCGCGCGGTCAGGGCGCCAAGCGGTCGATCGCCCAGCGCTCACCGTCTAGGCGGTACCGCACCCGGTCGTGTAGGCGATCCGGGCGTCCCTGCCAGAACTCCATCTCGGTCGGTGAGACGATGAACCCGCCCCAGTACGGGGGCCGCGGCACGACGTCGGGGAAGCGCGCCTCGGCATCGGCTGCGGCCTGCTCGAGAATCCCACGGTCCGCTACCGCCACCGATTGATTGCTCGCCCACGCGCTGATCTGAGACCCCCTGGGCCGCGTCGCGAAGTACTCGTCACATTCGGCGTCGCCGACCCTGCTCACCGTGCCGACGATCCGCACCTGGCGTTCGAGCGCACCCCACACACAGGTGATCGCGCCCACGCCGGTGGCATCCAGTGCGGCTCCCTTCGCCGATTCCCGGTTCGTGAAGAAGGCGAATCCGCGCTCGTCGACGCCCTTGAGCAGCACGGCCCGGGCCGACGGCCGGCCCTCGTCGTCGACGGTGGCGAGCACCACCGTGGTCCCGTCCACCGGTTCGGTTTCGAGCCACTGATCGAACCAGACCCGGAACTGGTCGATGGGGTCGGCCTGCACGTCTGCGACGTCGAGGCCCGCCTTCGTGTACTGGATACGCATCGAGGCCAAGTCCATGCCTGCAGCCTACGGTGCGGGGGTGCAGCGCTCGATACCATACCTCCTCGCCGGGGGGATCGCCGGCTCGGCGCTGCGGTGGGTCGCCGGCGAGCTGATCGCCTCACCGATCAGCGCCCTCCTGTTCGTGAACACGCTCGGCGCCCTGATCCTCGGCGTCGCCACGGCCCCGTCGCTCAGCCAGATGCGGACCGCCGGACACATTCGGCTCGGATTGTCGGTCGGGTTCTGCGGTGGACTCACGACCTTCTCGGGCCTCCTGGTGGAGATCGTCGAGCGATGGCAGGACGGCACCGGAGGCGCCGGCGAACTCGCGGGCGCCTCGCTGGTGCTCGGCCTCGTCGCCCTGATCGGCGGCCGTTCGCTCGGACGACGGTTGGAGGACGCTCCCTCATGACCCTTCTCGTAGCCGTCGGGTTTGCCGCCATCGCAGGTGTCGGCACGTTGATCCGCTGGGACCTCGCCGCCCGCCTCCCCCGACCCACAGGCACCTTCGTGGTCAACATCGCCGGCACCTTCGTGCTCGGCGCGTCAGCCGGCATGGACGATCTCGGTTCGACCCTCGTGGGGGTGGCAGGGATGGGGGCGCTCACCACGTTTTCCACCGTCATGCTGGAACTCGTCGACCTGTGGCACGTCGACCGGGCCCGATCGGTGCTGTACGCCACGATCACCTCGCTCGGCGGACTCGGTGCTGCGTGGGCCGGCTTGTCGGTCGCTTCCTGAAGGAACGGTCAGCCCGACCGGCTCGCCACGCACCACGAGCCGGACCCGGCGCGGCCAGCCCAAGCCGTCCACTGGCCGGGAAGAGCCGCGACAACATCCTCGGCGGGGAGGTGGATCGGCGTCTCGTGGGCGTTGGTGTTGACACCGTCGAGGCGGCCGTCGCCGGCCAGGACCCGATCCACTTCTGCGGGGAAAAGCAACATGTTGACGAGCACGAGCACGTCGGCCGACCGGTCCGGGAACGGCAGGTTCGATGAGTCACCTCGGACCTTCAATCCGACCTCCGCTGGAGCGTTCTTCAGCATCTCGGCCGAGAGGTCGAGCGCCACGACTCCCGAACCGAAGCGGTCGACGAGGCAGGCCGTTCCCATGCCCGACCCCGAACCGAGTTCGATGACCCGGCCCGTACCCACGTCTCCTCGCTCGAGTGCGTCGACGATCGATGCCCGCCGTTCCGGCGAGTTCCTGCTCGACCACTCCGCCGCCATCGAGTCGAAGAGCGAGGCGATCTTGTCGCGGCGCTCCGCGTTCCACGCACCGTCGAACGCCACCTGACGGGTGACGGCGCGGATCGGGCTCTCTGACCCGAACACCGGGAGATCGGTGATCGTGTCGGGAGCGTCAGGTAGCCATTCGACGGTTCCCGGCATCAGGGTGCGGGAATCTCGGTCATTCCTCCGAGGTAGGGAAGGAGCACCTCGGGCATCTTGATGGACCCATCCGGCTGGCGATAGGTCTCCACGATGCCCGCCCACACCCGCGGCACGGCCAGACCCGAGCCGTTGAGCGAGTGGACGAACTGGGTTCCCTTCTCGCCGTCGGGCCGGTACCGGATGTTGGCTCGGCGGGCCTGGTAGTCCGTGCACCAAGACACCGACGAGACCTCGAGCCAGCGATCGGCCCCCGGGGCGAACACCTCGATGTCGAAGGTACGCACGCCGGCGCCACTGATGTCACCACACGCGAGGTCGAGGACCCGGTGCGCGAGCCCGAGGTCGCGGATGGCGTT
>CAYFLT010000067.1:13982-26407 GCA_964344055.1 uncultured Candidatus Nemicrothrix sp. | reverse complement strand
GGATCATCCCCATCGGGATCACCACCGTCGCCGCCCTCGTCGTCATCGGGATCGAGATCGCCACCGTCATCACCCGAACCGTCGCCGCCACCGTCGGGATCATCCCCATCGGGATCACCACCGTCGCCGCCCTCGTCGTCATCGGGATCGAGATCGCCACCGTCATCACCCGAACCGTCGCCGCCACCGTCGGGATCATCCCCATCGGGATCACCACCGTCGCCGCCCTCGTCGTCATCGGGATCGAGATCGCCACCGTCATCACCCGAACCGTCGCCGCCACCGTCGGGATCATCCCCATCGGGATCACCACCGTCGCCGCCCTCGTCGTCATCGGGATCGACGTCGCCGCCACCGTCGGAGCCGTCGCCGGATCCGCCGTCAGGGTCGTCGCCATCGGAGTCATCGCCGTCGGTGTCCTCACCATCGGTGTCGTCGCCGTCGGAGTCATCGGAATCGTCGTCGTCCGAATCGTCGTCGTCCGAATCGTCATCGTCGGAATCGTCGTCGTCATCCGAGTCATCGTCGTCGGAATCGTCGTCATCGTCGGAATCGTCGTCGTCATCCGAGTCATCGTCGTCGGAATCGTCCTTCGAGTCATCGTCGTCGGAATCGTCCTTCGAGTCATCGTCATCGGAATCATCGTCGTCATCCGAGTCATCGTCGTCGGAGTCGTCGTCCTTCGAGTCATCGTCGTCGGAGTCGTCGTCGTCCTCGTCCTTCGGCAACACGACCGGAGTCTCCGGGGGCGGTGCCAGACCGCGAGGCTCCTCGGCCCGCAACGGGCCGTCTTCGCGTGCTCCGCCGAACGCCCAAGCCTGGAAGTCGTCGGCGATCACCCAGGTTCCGGTGCCGTCGACGAAGGTGACCGCGCCGATCGCGTTGTCCCACGAGCAGGCCGCCCCACCCCGCTCGGCGCCCTGGAAGGCGGCGTCTCCGAAGGTGAGGATCATGCCGATGTCAGTGAGGATCCAGTAGCCGTGGCCGGTGAAGGTGGTCTGGATCGCCACCGGTGTGACCAGGCCGACCCCTTCGAGGTCGAGCACCGAACCGGCGTAGAGGGCATCACCCATTGCGAACACGGTGCCGTCCTCGGCCACCAGCACGAGGCCCAGCCCCGTGGGTGACGGCGAGAAGTCGACAAGTGGCGCCGAGAGCCAGCCGGAGCCAAGCGAGCCGATGGGATGCGCGGAGCCGAATGCGTGGATCGCACCGTCGGATTCGAGGATCCAGTAGCCCTCACCGTCGGGTGCCATCGCGATGGCCACAGCGGCACCGGTGGCCTCGGAATCGTCGAGCGCGCCGTAGAAGACGGCGTCGCCGAACTCCTGTACGTCGCCCCACTGGTCGAGCAGGTAGAAGCCCTTGCCGCTGTTGGTGCGGGCGATGTCGACAACACCATCGAGTTCGATGTCACCGAGCGACCCGCGGAAGCCGGCATCGCCGAGCGAGCTGACGTCGAGCGCCTCACCGATGATCGCAACCACGGCGTCGGCCGCTTCGTCATCGCCGGCCGGAGCCACTGGCGGCGGAGGCAGGGTTGTGGTGGTCACCGTGGTCGTAGGCGCTCCGACGAACGGGCCAGGCGTGTTGGGCACGACTGGCCGCAGGGCCGCGGTGTCGACGCCACTGTCGTCACCATCGAGGTCGCCGGCATCCGCGTCACCGTGGTAGTGCTCATCGGCAGGGTCGTCCTCGGGATCGGGGCCGGTGCCCGTGTCGCCACCAGAACCCGCATCGCCCGAACCGGCGTCGCCAGAAGCCGCATCGCCCGAACCGGCGTCGCCAGAATCTGCATCGTCGGCCGCTGCGGCTGCCGCAGCTTCACCGGCCGCAACCTGGTCGGCCACGAGCGCGGAGAGTCCCCACTTGGGGTTCTCGCCGCCACGGCACAGGAAGTCGAACGGAGCGGTCCCGACCTTGTCCGCGACAAGCAGGCTCCAGTAGGGGTTGACGTATTCGCCAGCGGAGTTCTTGATGCCGAAGTGGAGGTGGGGAATGGTGTGCTCGGAGTTGCCCGAGTCACCCAGGTAGGCGATGACCTGACCGGCCTCGACCCGCACGCCAACGTCGATGCCCGGGGCGAACGCGTGCTCCCACAGGTTCACCCCGTTGTCGGTGCCAGGTTCGTCGTTGTTGATGTGGATGTAGTAGTAGCGGTTGCCGTCGTCACCCCGCAGGACGACCATGTTGCCGGCGTTGCCGGAGTTGCTGTGGCGAACCGTCTCGATGACACCGTCGACCGTGGCCAGCAGCGGCGAATGACGGTCGGCGACGATGTCGGTGCCCTTGTGGAGGCGGGCGCCACCGTCACGGGGGAAGTGCCAGTCGTTGATGTAGCGATGCTCGGCGTCAACCGGGAAAACGATCGGGATCTCGACCGCCCCCTCCTCGGGCGCGATGGTGCTGCCGGTGGACACCTCGGGCTCCACATCCTGGGCGCCGACGGCCGTGGCCGACACCAACACCATGGACAGTGCTGCAGAGAGCAACACCGAGAAGCCGCCGTGCGAACGGATGCGCATCATCATCCATCACTTCCTTCAGGGAGAGAGATTCCGTCGATGTCGTTGCCGCCCAGCCCCAGCGAGGAGCTCGGGAAGACAACGTTCCAGGTACATGTCGAGATGTCGGCGCAGCCGATCACGTCGCTGTCGAACGCGGTCAGCCCAGGCACGGAGAACTCTCCGAGTGTGCTGATCCGCAGTCCGGGTGCGCCGATCGCTGCTGCGTCGACGTCCTCGGATCGATCCAGGAGCCCTACGCCACTGCCGTCGAAGAAGATCGACAGCGAGCCCTGGGTTGCGATCCCCGTCTCTTCGAGGGAGACGGCGATGAGGTCTTCGTCACGGAGCATGCCGGCGGTCGGATGATCGAAGTTGCCACGCAGCGAGATCAGGAGCTCGCTGTTGTACATGGCGATCGCATCGATGTCACCCGCGGTGCCCCGCAGACCGAGGTCCCAACCGTCGACAAAGACGGAGAAGGTGCCTCGGGTGGTGCCACCCGTCTGGGTGGCGTCGAATCGGAGAATGTCGTGATCGTCGACCTGACCGACCCCGTCCAGCTCGATCGAACGATCGAAGGACATGAGGATGGTGGACTCGTCGATCACGTGGAACGCATCGACGTCGACCGGACCGAGGCCCACGTCGGAGCCGTCGAAGAACATCTCGAAGCGACTGCCGTCCCATACGAGGATGTCCTCGTCCCGGTAGGACAGCTGGTCGCCATTGGTGCGGCCGGCCCGCTTGAGCGACAAGTAGGCGGCGGCCTTCTCCTTGATCGGCACGTGCACGCCCACCTCGACGGTGACCGACCCGTCGGACACGATCACCGGAGCGTTGGTCGACAATCCGCTGATGAAGCCTCGGTCGGGGAGGGTTTCGGGGTCGACGTGGATGCGAGCGGGGCCAGCAGGGAGGCCGAGGAACTCGACCGAGCCGTTGGCACCGGTGACCCCGGCGACGATGGTGCCGTCGTCGGTGGTGCCGTACGCACCGTCGGGTCCGGCCGTCTCCACGGTGATGCGGACACCTGCGATGCCGGGCTCGTCGGGGTCACGGATCGCGTCGCTGTCGTCATCGAGGAAGGCGTGGGCAACGAGGCCACCGGGGGCCGGAGGCTGCCAACCGAAGTCGATGCCGGGGTTTGCCCCTTCGGTGAGGGTGGTGTCGACCACACCTGGCGTGGTGAGGCTCGCACCGACCGGGAGCGAGGTCTGGGCGACGAGCACACGCACTGACCCGACCTGGAGGCCGTTGACCAGCCATGCCCCGTCGGGGCCCGTGACGGCTTCGCCGAGGATGGGATCGTCGTCAGTGCCGAGGATCGTGATCTGAGCCGACCCGGTGGTGAGCTCGCCGTCGTCCTTCACGCCGTCGCCGTCGGTGTCTTCGAACACGAGACCGCCGAGCGAGGCGATGGGATCGGGGGCCGTGCCGGTGAGAAGCTCGAGGGCTCCGGGGATGTCGACCACACCAGCGCCGAACGTGTCGTCATCGCCGGCCGGGCCGAGATCGATGGCGGAGCCGACGATGGCGGCTTCGATCGCGTTGGCGTCGCTCCCGGGAGAGGCTTCGAGCAGGACGGCTGCGGCGCCGGCCACGTGGGGAGCGGCGAAGGAGGTGCCGGTGTGCGGGATGAACTGTCCCTGCACGCTCTGGGCCGTGATGGAGTCACCCGGCGCGACGAGATGTGGGTAGGTGCGGGTGGCGCCACCGCACTCGGTGGGTCCGCGGCTGCTCTCGATGACGATGCCGAGGTCGGACTTCACCGCACCGACCGCCAGCGCACCCGGCAGGTTGGAAGGGCTCGGCGCACTCGCCGGGGTCGGACCGAGGTTGCCGGCCGCGAACACGGGCAGGATGTCGGCCGCCCGCAGGGCCGCGATGTCGGCGGCGAATTCGTTGTCGCAGCCCGGCGCCGTGGCGGTCCAGGACGCGTTCACGATGTCCGCGGGTTGCCGTCGGGGTCCATGACCCACTGCAGGGCCGCGTGAATCGCAGAAGTGGTCGCCGTACCGTTGTCATCGAAGATCTTCGCGGCGATCCAGGTCGCTCCCGGCGCCACCCCTACAGTTGAGCCGCTCTGATCCCGCCCGGTGATGATGCTCGCGGCCGCGGTGCCGTGACCGTTGAGGTCGTAGGGGGTAGCGGAGACGCCGTAGGGGTCGAACCAGTCGTTCGCACCGCCTCGGAAGCTGTTGGCGACCTCGGACGGGAAGATGTTCGGGATTCCCACCATGTCGACGCCGGTGTCGAGGATCGCGACGGTGATTCCCTCGCCGGTTGCCCCGGCCGCCCACGCCTCGGGGGCGCCGATCTGGGCGACATTGGCCGTGGCCGGTCCCGCCGGTGGCGTACCGGCGACCACGAACTTCCGCTCGACGTCGATCTCGGCCACGTTCGGGAAACGGGCGATCGAGGTGATGACCTTCGGAGTGGCCTCGATGGCGAAGCCATTGATGATCCAGAACGGCGTGAAACTCGAGACGTCGGATCCCTGCTCCCAGATCGGGGCCAGGAACCGGATGAGGAACTGGTCCTGGGCGGCCTTGTCCTGGAGCGATTCGACGACTTCCTGGCTCTCGTCGGAGGCCTCAGCGTCGGCGATGACCTGGGCGAGATCCACCTGATCGTCCAGCCGGACGATGACCTTCAGCATCCCGTCCGAGGGGGTCGCCGCCATGGCCCGGCGGGCGTCGGCGGTGAAGATCGAGGCGAACAGCTCCGGAGCGGAGGGTGTCGGGCTGACGGTCGTCGTCTCCTCGGCCGCATCGTCGGCGGCCTCGTCGTCCTGAGCGGACGCGGGCGCCAGGCCCAGCAGTCCGGCCAGAGCGGTGGCCGCGAGGAGCGCGCGGGGGAAGCGCTTCACCGTTCCATCTCCTGGGTTTCGGACGGGTCGAGAAGGAAGTCCTCGACTTCGCGTACTCGGCGCGACCGGACGGACGCATTGAGGGTGTACCAGGCCAGCGCGACCACAAGGACCAGCGCCCCGGCGACACCCACCAGCGAACTGGTGTCGGCGAGTTCGGCGTCGGAGACCACCGTGTCACGGGCCCCGGCCGGGGACGCGACGGCCCAACGGAACGATCCGACGACGTCGAGCAGGTCGGCCCGCCGGACTACGACTTCGACGTCGTAGTTGCCGGCCACCGCGAACGCGGTCGTGGGTACCTCGTATTCGCCGCGTGCCTCGGTCGGCTCTGCGTCGATGATCGTGGTCGTGCCTTCGAAATCGAGCGGCCTCACACGAACGAGCACCCGGTCGATCGGGGCGGGTACCGGCCGACGGGTGTTGACGGCGTCGATGAGCACCAGGTTCTGGCCGGGGACGTTCGGAGTGACGGTCATGCCGAGCTGGATGTCGTCCTGGACGATTGCCAGCTGACGGGCCTCGGCCTCGACTTTGGGGTTCCACTCGGCGCCGGTGGCCGGCGAAACCGCCGTGAGCACGGCGACCACCGCCACAACGGCGATCGCGGCAACCGACTCGACCGCAAGCGGTGATCCGGGACGGTCGCTGGTGATGGAACGCCGGCTGGCGAGCGCGGCCAAGGCAACGATCGCGACGAGCAGGAGCTTCACAATCATGCCGCGGCCGTAGAGGGAGCCGATCAGGGCGTCGAGAGATCGAACCTGACCGCCGATGGCCAGCACGCCGGTGACGAGGGCCGTGGAGAACAGCACTGTGGCGATCGGGCTGAACGCGGCGAGGGCCGCCTTGCCGACCGGGCTGCGGAGGTCCGCGCCGGCACGGAAGATCTGCCACAGAACGAGGAGGGCGCCACCCCAGGCCAGGCTGGCCGCCAGGTGCACGACGTCGTTGGTGATCGACAGGCCGATGTTGTCGGTGCCGGCCGCGTGGCCGCCTGCCGACTGGGCCACGATGGCGAGCCCGACGCCGATCAGGATCGCCCGGTCCCGGCGCACACCGGTGAGCCGGGGGAGAAGCAGCGCGAGGACCGCGAGGGCGATCGCCCGCATGAGCGCCCACCGTCCCCACGCCGACGCCAGCAGGGAGGTTTCGATGGTCTCGACCATCCCCTGACCGCTGGCGGAGTACGCCTTCCAGACTTGTTCGGCGATCAGCAGAGATGCCGCGGTTGCTGCCACCCGGCTGCCCAGGCGGCTGATCGCGTCGGTTCGGCCGCCAGCCATCTCGCGCCATGAGATGTCGGCGTCGCCGGCGAATCGGATGCCGAGCGGGGCGAGTACGCCCGTGCCGACCACGAGGCCGCCCAGTAGGGCGGCGAGACCGAGATAGAGGACCCATCGGGTGAGAACCTCGATGGGTGGGATGGGATCACTCGGGGAGGCGAACTCGGCCTGGGAGAGGTCCGCTCCCTCGCCGAAGCCCCACACGAGCATGCCCTTGGTGATGTGTCCGTCGGAGGTGCTGAAGGCGGTCCATCGCAGGCTGTAGAGGCCGTCAGGGACGTCACCGAGGTCGATGACGAGCGCCGCCGAGGATTCTCCGTGACCGACGATGGTCACCTCGTGGCGAGTGCCGTCGGCGTCGACCAGCTCGACCGAGCTGCCGTCCACCGACACCGGCTCCGAGAACGTCAGCTCGACCTGGCCCGGGGCCTCGTCGAGCACTGATGCGTCAGCCGGGGTGGAACGGATGAGGGTCGCGTGGGCAGAGGCCGGAGTGGCGAGGGCCACGACCGCTGTCACGACCGTGACGAGGGCAACCAGGAGGCGGCGGAATCGAGCCACTGCTCAGACCTCGACGGGTGCGGGGCGTCGGGCAACGCCGACAACGCCGGCTACGGCCACCGCGGTGAGCCCGAGGATGATGATCAGGGAGGTGTTGCCGCTCCCCGATTCCTCGTTGCTTCCATCGCCGCACTCGATCCCGTCGATCGACCCTCCGACCACGAACGCGTAGCGACCCGTCGTCGTGTCGTCGTCGATCGCGCTCACGCTGGTCCACTCGACCTCGACGACGCCACTCGTCCCCTCCGGAAGGGCGGCCACGATCGATGTCCGGTCCAGATCAGCCAGATCCGGCCCGGCCGATGCGATCAGCGCGCCGTCGACGAAGACCTCGATGGTCGAACCGATGATCTCGAGCTCCTCGGTGAACTCCATCCGCACCTCGTCGACGGACTCGACCGAGGCACAGGCAGCCGGCGACATGACTGTCGGGTCGGCATGCGCCGCGGCCGGGGAGGCCGACGCCGCCACCACACCGGTGGCGAGAAGTAGGGAGCGTACGAAAGGGTTCACTGGATCGGGACGTTCTCGAGGGCGACCTGGCCGACGTAGACGGTGACCACGTCGCCCTTCTCGAAGTAGGCGCCGACGTTCACGAGCTGCTCGTTGTAGGTGGCACCCAGTCGGTTCTCACGCACGTGCGAGTGCTCGTGACGCTGGAACCGCAACTCGAAGCCGTCGTCGTGGACGATTCGAGGTGGGTTGTCGTAGTCGTGGACGATCAGACTCTTGTCGGCATCGAGGATCCGGTAGCGGATCTCGATCAGTCCGCCGGCGCCGGTGAGGGCAACGTGTTCGATCCACACGCCCGTCTCACCGGCGAAGGCGGACTGATCAACGGTTTCCATCGGACCCAGACCGGACACCGGCACCTCCTCGGAGGTGAGCCGTCCGGTCAGGGTCCAGCCTGCGATGAGCGCGACAGCCACCGCCGCCAGCATCAGGACTCCCTGGAGCGGGGTCCGTCGCTCGGCCGGAGCCGAGAGCGATGTGGAGGCGGTGGCGGTCATTTTCAGCCGAGCGACCAGCCGTCGACCTGCCCGATGTTGCCGTGGGCGCTGGTCATCGGCAGGGTGTCGGCATCGAGGATCCGAACCGGACCGCTGGTGCAGGTGTCGGTCATCGAGCCAGGCGCCGCCTGGGCGTGACCGAGACATCCGAACAGGTCATCGTTGTCCGGGCTGGCCGGAGCCGGAGCCTGGAAGAAGATGTTCTGGACGGCGTTGGTGTTCGCCTCGGACCAGAGGACGTCGTTGCCGACGATCTCCACGCCGTTGACGTTCGACGAGTTTGGCCTCGCTGCCCATCCACCGGCGGTGTAGAAGTCCGTGCCGTCGAAGACCCGCTCCCAGTGGTAGCCGAGGCCACCCAGGGTGTCGGGCACCCAGGCGAAGATGTCTTCGTTGTTGGCGCCGAACAGCTGCGGGTTCAGGGTGCCCGGGTACTGCAGCACTGCCGCACCCGAGGTGATCGGACCGTTGGTCGACAGGTAGGTGATACCGGTCGCCGGGTCGACATCGACACCGTTGATGTTGTGCCAGTTGTTCCCGTCGCCGAGGCCGGCGAAGGAACCGTCGAACCAGACGGTGAACACGCTGCCGTCCCACTTGATGACGTCCTGCTCCTGGATGAGTGCTCCTGCGCCTCCGAGTGCGGCCCACTCGGTGTCGAGCGGGGGATTGAGCACGGCCGGGAGGTTGAAGTCGTCACGCAGCGAGAAGTAGACGTCACCGGTGACGGTGTCGACGTCGACGGCGTTGAGGTCCGTGCCGCTGAGGCCGTGGTCGGAACCGTCGAACACCATGTTCACGTCCACGCCGTCCCAGCTGATGACGTCCTCGTCCATCGTCGACACCGCACCGAACACTCGGTTGTTGCCGTTGAGCGACATGTACAGCGTCGAACCCGGGTCGATACCACCGGCACCGACGACGATGCGCACGATCTGCCCACCGTTGTTCTGGATCGCCGAGGTCCGCAGGTTGCGGTTGTACATCACGTACTCCTCGTCGGGAGCACCACCGATGGTGAGGATCACGTCCGCGGTCTGGCCGGCCGTGAGGAACACGTTCGACCAGTCGTGGGCGACCTCGCCGGCATCGCCGGGAGTCTCGTCCTGGATCTCGCCGTCGAAGGCCATCACGGCCTGACGGAGCCCGTCGATCGCCATCACCGAGTTGCTGGAAGCGGCGTTGACGTAGCGGACCAGGACGCTGTCACCCGAGTCGACGTTGATCGGACCAACCTCGGTGTTGAGCGTGTGGATCTTGCCGTTGACCAGGTGGAGGTCGGGCTTGAACTGCTCGAGGTTGAAGCCGCCCGGGTTGTTCATGAAGTCGATGTCGACCTCATGAAGCAGGACGACCTCTTCGCTGTCGTACTCCGAACCGGTGGTGCCGTGGGCCGAAGTGGCACCGGGCACCGGGTCGACGATGACCACCGCATGCACGCCCATGAGGGTGTGGCGGGGATCGAGGGTCGACTCCAGCAGGTAGGTCCCCGGCGTACCAGCGGTGAAGCTGTACGTCCCGGTACCGCCCGGCATGACACCGTCGAGGTTCGGACCCGTCAGGCCCGCAGCCGCGAGGTTCAGCTCCTCGCCACTGTCGTTGTCGAGGACCAGGTCGTAGTCCTGCCCCGAGACCAACCGGATCGGGGTGGGATCACCCAGGTTGACCGTGGCCCCACCACAAGCGGCGGTCTCCTTGAGCCCGATGAACGGGATCCCCGCCAGGTTCGAAGATCCATTGTCGTTGGGATCAGCGATGGTGGCACTGCCACCCTTGGCGCAGATGTTGATGGTGGTCGCGGCGCCCGCCGGTGAGGACGAGGCCGCCATGGCGAGACCGCTGGCGATCAGCGCCGCCGAGGCCAAGGCCCCGAGCTGACGCTTCAGCGAACCGAATCGCTTGGTGTTCGAGGATCCGTTCATGGCTCCGTGCTTTCGTGAAATCGATGCGGTCATGTCAGCCACACTCCGGGGGGCTCACCCAGTTGAGTCCGTCGAAGACCTTGGGCGGGTCGACCTTCCAGACGGTCAACATGCCGCCGAAGCCTTCGTCGAAGTTCTGGACCTCTTGGAGTGCGTGGGAGTGCCACGGGAAGTAGTACTCACCGCACACCGAGAAGGAGGTGACGTCGGCAGGCATCTGCTGGGTATGTCCGAGATCGGCAGAACCCGAGTAGAAGGTCACGCCGTCCTTGAAGACCAGGTTGGGCAGGATCGGAACATTGATCGCGGCCGGTGGGCCACTGCCCTGCCAAGCCTCGACGTCTTCCCAGCCGGCGAGGATCTCATAGGTCTGACCGGCCGCCACCGTTTCGGTGTAGGCCTCGATCTCCTCGGGGAGCTGGCGTCCGTCCCGACCGATCAGGACGAGCGTGTCGCCGTGCGGGTGGAACGGGTGATTGTCGAGACCGGCGTTGCCGTAGCGCACGAGCGCCGGCAGCTGGTCATATCCGTCGTCCGGATCATCCGCGTTGATCTGCACGAGCGAGCCGTAGGGCTGGTTCGGCAGCAGCGGCATGAAGTTCTCCGCCGCGGTGTCCGGGAACGAGCGACCGTTGATGGTCCAGTACCGGTTGTGCCGGGTGGACGGGTCGTAGTCCGCCAGCACGTTGCCGGGGATGTTCGGATCGTCGGTGCTCGTCGTCCAGGCGGCGAGCTCCACCTCGGTGTGGAGGTTCGGATCCATCTCGTGGAAGAGCAACAGGTACTCGGAGTCGGGATCGAACTCGTGACCGGGGTAGGCCAGATGGCGACCGGCCGCCGGGTAGACCACGATGCCGCCGAACATGCCCATCTGCACCTGCACTGCCGGGTCGGTGCCCGACTGGTACATGAAGGTGCCCGGGTTCGAGGCGGTGAACTCGTAGACCGCAGTCTCGGTGCCACCACCCTGTCCGATCTCGTTGGTGAACAGGCCGGCCTGGCCGCCAGTGGCGGTGACGTCGACCTGTCCGGGGAACGTGATCGACGTCAGATAGGTCGGGATGCCACCGGCGAGGTTCGCCGGCTGTCCGACCGGTGCGTGATCGGGGTTGGTGAAGTTGACCCGGACCTGGTCACCCTCGTCCACACACAGGTTGGGACCAGGGAACTGGAACGGCTCACCGACCTCGGCGTAGCTCCAGACGTACACCGTGTTGCCATCAGGGAACTCGATGTAGCCGTCTCGGGCCTCGAGGTTGAACTCGATGGCGTTGTCGGCCGCAACGACTCCGTCGGTGCAGACCAACGTGGACGTGGCCCCGTTGGCCGCAGCCGTCTGGGTGCCGGACATGGCGGCAGCGAGTCCTCCCGCTGCCACTGACAGGGCGAGAACCCCTGCAAACTTTGCTCGAATACGTGAACGCATCTGTCTCGCTCCCTCAGACGTGGCCGGCTGGCACGACCAGCGTCGGGTAGGTTTCGTTGGCAGTCATCTGCTCGGGCAGCGCCGGACTTGCAGCAGCAGCCGCACTCTCGTGGGTCCCGCCCGGCTGGTACCGGGGCCGGGTCGGATCCGGGTACACCCACAACTCGGTCACCATGCCGCCGTAGGTGTCGGCGACGCCGGCGTAGTCGACCGCATCGGTCGAGGTGGCGCCGTTGTTGGTGTTCCGGTGGTTGTTTCGAGACTTCAGGATGTAGCGATTGAAGACTCGGAAGTTGGCTTGGGTCCTGGGCGTGCCGTCAGGGTTCACCCCCGCCCTACCGCCGAACGGATCGTTCTCGATCGCATTGATGTCGAAGTCGGGGGCGGTGACCATCACGTCCCTGGCCTCACCGGGACCGATCTCGATCCGGCGGGTCTTGTACGTGAGGTCGCTCTGACCGTCGGCACCGACCAGCAGCGAGGCGTCGTGGGCGATGACCTCCATCTCGGCACCGACGAGCTCCAGCGAGTGGATCTCGAAGCCGAGGTTGACGAGCCTCAGCAGAACCCGTTCGCCCTCCATGCACTGGACGAGCGAGGAGTTGTGCTGCCACTTCATCTCCCACTCCTTCTCCTCGTCGGAGGCAAAGGCGGCAGCGTCGCCGAGCATGTCGACCGGTTCGGCGTAGGGCCAGTGGTCGTTCAGGGGATCCGCATCGTTGTTGGCGGCAACCGCGATCTCGACGGTTTCCCGAGGGGTGATCTGAGGGATCACCGTGTCCGGGTAGGACCGGCCGTTGATCGTCCAGTAGTTCGGCTTGTAGTCCGACCAGACGCACTCCTG
>CAYFLT010000067.1:10082-13972 GCA_964344055.1 uncultured Candidatus Nemicrothrix sp. | reverse complement strand
ACCGCCTCGAGGTTGTCGTGGGGTGCGGTGTCGATCTCGGCCGCACAGAGGGCGAACTCCCGGTCGAACTCCAACTTGGCCTGCATCGGACCGGGCAGCAGGGTCGGAGCACCGTCGTTCACCACAGAGTGGCGGTTGTAGGCGATCTTGTCCCGCGGTTTGGGCGTGGTGCCGTTGGGCTCGAACCACATGTCCCGGGGCTCGATGAAGATGACGCCGATCATGCCCATCTGGACGTGCTCGGTGTCCTCGAAGTGGCAGTGGTACATGTACGTACCCGCCGACCCCTTGTTCTGACCCTTCTGGGTGGCCAGCTTCGGGTCGAAGAAGTACGGAAGGTCACGACCGCTGGGCACCGAGATCGAAGTCTCGGGCACACCATCGAACACTGCCGTGGCGTTGCGGAAGCCGTGCCAGTGCAGGCTGTGCGCATCGTCGAGGTCAGGGCGGACGATCAGACCGAGGTTGGTCAACACGATGGCGAGGTCCTCGCCCTCGATCGCCGCGATGGTGGGTGAGGTCTGGAGGACCTTGCCCTTGTACTTGCTGATGAGGTCGCCCACGTTGGCGTTGAGCTCACCGGTCGTCCCGTTGCCGGGCAGGGCCGGGGAGCCGACCAGCCGGAGATCATCGACGGCTCGGAAGCCGAAGCCGAAGATCGGCGGCTGGTCGGGGCCGGCGTGCCGGCGACCGGGGTACGAGAAGTGCCCGTCGGTCGCCATGATCCGGACCCCGGCGATGGTTGTGTAATCAATGGCTCCGCTGAGGGGCTCGAGCTGGGCCAGGCCACCGCCTGGTGCACTGCTCACCGCATTGGCGACCAGGGCTCCCCCGGCCACCGTCCCGGTGCCGGCGGCGGCTCCGAAGAGCGCTCCCCGGCGGAGGAAATCGCGGCGCCCGAAACGGCTTCGCTTTTCCGAAGTCATGTCGGTCTCCTGACCCTTTCCGTTGGTGTTTCGCTTCATTGGTTCAGCCTCCCCACTCAGTTCGGCACTGGGCCGGAGATGGCGTTGACGTCGTTGTCGGGATGCAACCCGACCATGACTGCGCTGCCGTCGAAGTACGGGGCTTCGACGAGGCCGCAGTCCACGAACCCGCCGACGATGGTGACGCCGGCACAGACGAAGACGTCCTCGTCCTGGTACTCGAAGTCACCGTCCTCGAACTCCGGACCCTTGATCGACAGCAGCAGGTCAGCGCCACCGTTGATCAGGGCCACACCGTCGACATCGGCGGCGTGAGGAACGTCGAGGCCGACGAAGGCACCGACGAAGTAGGGCTCGAAGTAGCCCGTCGTGGTGGCTCCACCGGTCAGCACGACCATCCGCACGACGTCCTCGTCCTGGACGGAGAAGGGTCCGCCACTGCCTTGGAGGTCGGCGTAGCCTTCGAGGCCACCTCCCCCTCGGCCGGTGAACGACACGAGGAAGTCACCGTTGTCGAGGCGATGCAACGCATCGATGTCGCGGGAGCCGTTGGTCAGACCGAGGTCGGAACCATCGACTGCCAGGGTCCACACCGGGGTGAGGCCGGAGGCGTCGACATGGACGATGTCCTCGTCGTTGACGATCGGACCACCGGGGAGCTGCACGTTGTCCACCAGGAACGAGACGTAGAACTCGTCGGTGGAGACCACGTGGAGGCCGTCGATGTCGGCTCGTCCGCCAACTCCTAGACCGCCGGCCAGACCCTCGAGAAGTGTCGAGATTCCGGTGGAGGTCCACAACTGCACGTCGTGGTCCTGGATCCGGTCGTCTCCGAAGAGGGTGCCTCCGAGGTCATCGAAGCCACGAACCGTGGAGAAGGCCATCAGGCCCGCAAGGCTCAGACCGTCGACCTCGTCGGCACCAGAGTCCGGCGGAGCCGTACGGGCGTCACCGTCGATGTCGATCGGAGTCACACCAGCATCGGCCAGACCGATCGCCGGCGACGGGATGGCGATGTGGTAGTCGCTCTCCTCGATGGCGGTGCCACCAGGCCACACCATCGTGATGTCGGCGATCTGGCCGATCACGGTGCCGGGCTGGCTCTTGATGGTCAGCGGCAGATCCAGCACGAAGGCCGGGTCGAGACCGACCACGTTGTTCGTGGCAGCTCCGTAGGCCGTGGTGAGGACCGAGAACTGCGGATCGAGCTCCATGGTCGGCTCCTGCGGAGTGGCGTCGTCGTAGACACCCATGTCCGCGATCCCCGGGATCACCTCGACGATGTTGCCTTCGTCGTCGGCGTTACCGGTGACCACTCCAGCCTGGTTGTTCCAGAAGATGTTGTTCCGGAGATCCGGGTCGGAGAAGGTCGACAGGTCGGCCGGGCCGAAGAGCAGGAAGTCCGCACTGTGCGGCTCGGTGGTGAAGCCACCGGCCCGCGGGCAGGTGTTCAACCCGTTGCCCACACCACCGGCGGCGGGTGCCGCACCGTCGCAATCCATGCCACCGGAGTCGCCCGCACCGCTCACCGACATGTTGTTGGCGAAGGTGTTGTGGACCACGGCCGTTGCTGCGTTGCCCGAGTGGGCGAGGTGCATACCGCCACCGATGTCGGTTGCGACGTTGTTGGCGATGAAGTTGTTGACGACCGTGATCGGGTCGTTCAACGGGAACAGCGCCATGATGCCGCCACCGTCATCTCCGGACAGGTTGTACAGGATCTGGTTGCGCTCGATGACGACGCTACCGATGCCGTTGCCCAGCGGGTTGCCGGCAGTGACTTCGCTACCGATGAAGATGGCGCCACCCTCGTCGAACGCTTCGTTGTTCTCGAAGACGTTCCCGGCGATGACACCGGTCGACACACCGTTGTGAGACAGGCCACCGCCGTACTCGGCGCTGAAGTTGCCACAGACGTTGTTGTCGATGAACCGGTACTCGTTGCCGTCACCGAGGATGCCGACACCACCAGCGAGGCTGGTACCACCGTTCTGGAGGATCCGGTTGTCGCGGATCACCATTCCGGTGTTGTTGGCGATGTAGGTGCCGCCGGCGTCCTCGAGGTGGGCCGATGGGCCCGGGTTGAGCACGACTCGACCGTTCACCCGCTCGTGGGTGCCATTGGAGCCGACCTCGACCATGTTCTCGAGGGAGTGGACACCGAGGTTGACACCGGCGCCACCCTGGCTGGCGTTGTTCGCCTGGATCGCCATGTTCGAGACCACGAGGCCGCTGGCCTCACCGTTGACGTGGACCATGCCGTTCTGGGCACGACCACCGGTGACACCGAAGCCGTCGATCTGGAACGGAGCGGCAGCGTCGATCTCGCCGGCCGACAGGAGGACCTGGAAGGCCGGGCCGATCTCGACGTTCTGGTTGCCGTCCCACGTGATCGGGCCGTTGGGTCCGGACCCTGCGATGAGGGCCTCCCACGGATCGAACATGGTGTTGTCCAGCATCGAGCCGAACGGGGAGACCACCGAACCGGTGAACTGGGCGAACGGGGTCTCGACCTGGCCGATGGGGCCCTGCTCGGTCGGGACGCCGATGATGCCACCGGAGCCATGACCCTGGATCACGATGCCCTTGGTCGAGTCGCCCGGTGAACCGTGGACGACGAGCGACTCACGGTAGGTACCCGGCGGGACCACGACGAGCGAGCCGTCGTCACCCTCACCGTTGGCGATCGCATCCTCGATGGTGTCCTGGATGCTGGCGCCACCGGTGACCTCGAAGACGTCGAGGTCGTAGTCATCGCCACGCATGTGGAAGGTGACGGTGTTCCGGGGCGACGAACCGAGGTCCGTGCCATCGTCGAAGGACAGGTGGTACGCACCCGGATCCGGGTTGACCCCGGTCTCGAGGGCGTCGAGGTCGATCACGATCTCGTCGTACTGCGAACCGTCGACCAGGGTGTGAGTGATCGAGGCGGTGATGTACGGGCTGAGATCGATGGCGTTCGCC
>CAYFLT010000067.1:7248-10072 GCA_964344055.1 uncultured Candidatus Nemicrothrix sp. | reverse complement strand
GTGTCCAGCGTCCCGTCACCGAGCATCGGCGTGAACCACGGCGTGGTGCCGGCGAGGTTCTCACCGTAGGCCGTGTAGTCGGCCGGCAGGCCACCGTTCTGGAGGTGACCCTCAACGTGGGTGACCTCGAACAGCTGCGGGGTGCCGGTCGGCATCGAGCAGGGGCCCGCGGCCAGCGACAGGACCGGAGTATCGGCCTTGGTCATGATGCCGGGCCAGGTGTCACGGATCACCGGGTTGGTGATGTAGGTGGCGTCGTAGCCCCAGTTCTTGGCACCACCCGGGAGGTGGGTCTGACCATGGTCGTTCACGACCACCTCGTACATCTGGGGACCGACACCGCCCGGGGTGGCCCGGTTGATGCTGTAGGTCGACGGGAGGAGCACCTCGTAGTGCCCGTTCTCGTCGGTCCAGATGGTGGTGATGTGGTTGCCCGTGTGATCGTAGAAGCCGATCGGGATGTAGGCCGCGCCCTGCTGCTCGCCGAAGGTCAGCGAGTTCTGGTTCGCGGTCATCGTGAGATCGTCGAGCACGAGGCCGAACCAGCGGCCCGGCATCGGGACGGTCTCGACCGACTGCCACTGCTGCGCCGGAACGTCGGGATCGACGCCCTGGAGCTCGTACGGGTCGACCTGGTGGAGGAGCGACTCGTCGTAGTCAGGCGTAGCGGGGTTGTCGGCCAGCTGATGGTTGCTGGTCCACTCCCGATCCATGCCGGTCGTCATGAGCATCATGTCGACTGCGGCGTTCCGGAAGGGCTGCACCCGCAGCATACGGCGGTCACAGAGGCGAACCGGAGCAGCGGTGTTGTAGATGCTGCCGTCGCCACCGAGACCGTCGTCGAAGGCGTCGTACGGGGAGCCGTACTCGGCATCGAGCTGGGCGTAGTGCCACTCGCCGACACAACCGGCCGGCGGGAGGGCCGGAACGTAGTTGTTGCCTTCGGCAGTGTTCAGATCGTTCTCCTTGACGATCTGGTAGCCGGCCGGCGGATCCACCTCGACGACGTAGAAGCCGAAGGGCAGCGGATCACCGGAGCCGTCGAGCTCCGCGAAGGCGAAGCCGCCGTTCCAGGCGCCGTCCTTGGTGTGGGCGCCCACCAGCCACGAGCCGGTGCACTCCTCGCCCAGCGGATCGAAGGTGGCGTTGATGGCGCCGAAGTCCGATCCGTCGAAGCTCGGGATGGTACAGGTCTGGCCGTCCCGTGAGAGGCCCGGGTGGCTGTAGGAGTCGGTCTGCACCTCGGCCAGCTGGACGGTGTAGCAGTCCGGGTTGTCCGTACCGCTGTCACCGGTGACCGGATCGACGTCGGTACAGCCGGCGTCGTAGCCGAGGAGGCGGACGGTGGCGCTGGGCACACCGGTCTCGTTGTCCTCGGCGCCCGACAGGCTGCCGGCCCACTCGGCGCGGGTGGTGGTCTGGACCACGCCACCGGCGATGCCGCCGTGGCCGGCACCAGTGCCGAAGAAGCCGTTGGGAGCGTTGGGATCGAGGTAGCTCAGCTTGCCGAAGTCGACCTCGTTGCGCTTGCCCTGCTGGAAGATGCTGGACAGGAGGAGGCCGCCGCCGGCGTCGGCCGGGAGGCAGCTCTCGTCACGTCCGGCCACCGCCGGGACCCAGGGCTCCACGATCGCCGTGTCGCAGTTGCCCTGCGAGGCGACGAGGGTGCGGTCGAACTGGTTGTGGACCGAGTGACCGGTGAAGTCCATCGCACCGGCGCCGACCTCGAGAACCTGCATCCGGAACATCGGGGACCAGATGTTGGGGATCTCGTAGAAGCCGTCGTTGTTGGTGACGCCACCCTTGAAGATGGAGCCGTCACGGTTCCGGATCAGGACCTCCATCTCCGGAATGCCGGCCTCACACTCGTCGACCGGAGCGGTGTCGTAGCTGAAGGTGGCCACGTGCTGGTTGAGACAGTCACGGACACCGTTCGCTGCGGCCTGCGCCGAGCCGTCACGGGTGGTGGTGATCGGCGTGCCGTTGGCGGCGACGCCGTTGTCGTAGAAGACGTAACCCGAACTCCAGCCGAACCAGCGGAGCACGAAGTTGTCGCCCATGTCGACGGTGCTGTTGACGAACTCGCCGGGCACATCGCCCGCGTCGGGCGACGTAGCGGTGGTCGCGTTCACCGTGACGTTGTAGAAGTTGATGATGTAGTAGAGCTCGTAGTCCCAGACCGCCAGCTGGTAGCTGCCCTCTGGCACATCGGAGAACTCGAAGCATCCGTTGTCGTCGGTCTCGGCGAGACCCATCATCGAGTCGTGGTTGCCCACGTCGTTGAGGGCCACGTAGCTGTTGAACAGGGGCTCGGCGTTGCCGTCGTAGTTCTGCGAGCCGTTCTGAACCAGCGTCTTGATGCCGTCAGCAGTCGGGTAGAGCTGACCGTTGAAGAAGCAACCGGTGATGTCGGCGCCCGCCGGATCTGCGACGTAGGGGTACCGGTAGTTGATGTCGTCGCCATTGGTGTCGACGACGCCCGGGTTGCCCGCCGCCGGAAGGTCGACGGGATCGTTGAGTGCGTCGACGTTGTCTTCCCAGGTCGGGTGTAGGTCCGGGGAGACGAAGCCCACGGCCTGGAAGGTGCCGGCGTCGATGTCGCCGATGAACTCGCCACCGATGCCGTCGTTGGCGGGGTCGACCCAGATGTCGATGACGTGGGAGCCCTCGATGGTGGTGGTCTGGACCCAGTTGCTGGTGTCCGGCGGGATGACGACGAGTTCGTACTTGCCGGCCGACAGGTAGTTGATGGTCAGGTGACCCTCGGAGTCGGTCAGACAGTTGCCGCCGGGGCTGGCGGCGATGGTCGGCATACCGTCGATGT
>CAYFLT010000067.1:0-7238 GCA_964344055.1 uncultured Candidatus Nemicrothrix sp. | reverse complement strand
CGAGCTTGGTGGGATCACCCAGGCCGATCTCGTAGTTGGTGCAGATCGGGTTGCCGAACCAGTCGACTGCCTGCTCGCCGCCGTCACCGAGGAAGACGTCGAAGCCGCCGAGGCCGGGCTCGCCCGGGTCGAACTGGGCGTTGGTCTGCGCGAAGTCGTGGAAGGCCCGGACGGTTGCCCGGGTGAAGGGGAGACGATCGTTGGTGATGAGATCGACGTCGTTCGCCTGGTACTGGATACCGGTGCCATAAGCGTGGGGGTCGGTCTCGATTCGAATCCAAGATCCACCGATGTCGTAGCTGCGGCCGTTCGCGTCATCGACGGCGCGCACCGACATCATGTAGCGACACCCCGGCGGCAGATCGACAGAGATCGTGCTCCCGGTGCCACCGCCGGTGACGACGATGGGCGATGCGCTCGACATCGGGTGGTAAGAGGGATGGTTGTTGACATCAGGGTCGAACGGGTCCCCGGTGTTGTCCAGCACCACCGAGTAGGTGTACGTCGTTGACGTCGCCACCGGCTGGCGGTCGCGGTAAAGGAAGCCGTCGGTGTTGACGTCGTTGCCGAGGATGTCGGTGGCGTCGCCGTTGACCTCGAAGAGATCAACATCGACGGTCACGGCACCCGGCCAGTCGAGTGTGTTGTTGCCGAGAGCATGGTCTGCCTGGGAAGGCAGATCCGTCTCACACAACGTCTCGGTTGCGGGAGGTGGGTCAATGCCGAATGGCGTTGCCTCTGCCTCTTCTGCGTCACCTCCGACGACTACGACTGTGGCGGCTGCAGCAACTGCAAGGGCGATTGCCCCGGCAAAAATGCTGCGACGGCGGCCTCGCCACCGTCCCGTCTTCTTACTGACGACGTCAGTGTTTGTCGTGTCGTCGAGCCCGCTCGGTGCGGTATCCATGGCCCGGCTCCTGATTTGCTTGTCGTTCGATTTGATTCCGGGCCGGGCTCACCATTGGCTCGTCCCACCCGCGGTGACCGCAGCTACAGGGTGAGAGTCAACACACTCCTCGGATTTCGAATACGAAGAGTGGTCGACGGTTCTCACCTGCGAAGCACGCACTTCACAACGGCTTCACAACATTCCTGCGGCACACTTGTGCGAAGATCGGCCCGGCGAGACCCTTATTGAGGCAGCGTTGTGGAAAACTTCTGAGGGGGGTGAGGTGTCGTTGAACCGCTGGCTGGCCGGCTTGGACCTGCGCCAGTTCCTGATCGACACGATCATCGTCGTGTCCGTCGCCGCCCTGCTGTTGTCGTCACAGAAGGTGGCGTGGTTCCATCTCGTCTTCCTGCTGCTCGTCATTTCGGCGTTCCGACTGAACCTCGTTCCGCTACTTGTCCGGGCAGTTCCTGCCGGAATAGCCGTCGTTGCTGCCCTACTGATCGCCTGGTCCAACGATGAGGTTCCGACCGACGAGCTCTATGAGTTGCCCATCCTGAGCGCGATGATCGTGGTGGTGTATCTCACCTCCTCTCGTCGCAAGCGTCTGACTCGGGAGATCGACCAGCAACGAGAGACCATCGAGGCGCTTCACGACGCCGCCCGCCGGGAGCTGCAAGATCAACTCCTGTTGAGCCAACGGCTCCAGGTCACCAACCGGCTCAACAGTGCCGTCGTCCACGACGTGAACAACATCCTGGCCGGACTTCGCATCGCCGCGGAAACGCTCACGGAGCGCGCGCACGACACCACATATGTGGAGACCACAGGGGCGGAAATCGAACAGTTCACCGAACAGGCCGGCCACATCATCAAAGAGCTCCTCGGCTCCTCACGGATGACCAACACGCTCGCCCCTCAGCCGGGTGCCAACGTCCGGGCCGCCATCACCGAACTGGAGCCACTGCTCAGGCGCCTGTGCGGCAAGCGCATCGAGCTCGTCATCGACGCCGGTGATCCCGATTCCTTCGTGGCCCTCCCCCGCCTCCGCCTCGAGCAGGTCCTCACCAACCTCGTGACCAACAGTGTCGACGCCATGCCCGACACCGGCGGGGAAGTCGCGGTCATCGCCACTGCGACAGAGGAAGAGGTGCGGATCGACGTCCGCGACACCGGTCACGGCATCGATTCCGCGGTGGTCGACCAGGTCTTCGATCCGTACTTCAGCACCAAGGACGACAGGGAGGGCTCGGGGCTGGGGCTCTTCGCCGCCCGCGAGCTGGTGACCGACGAAGGTGGCCGGCTCGAGGTGGCCAGCCACTCCGGGGAGGGCACCACCTTCACGATCACCCTGCCGCTCGTCGCCGAGAACCCGACGCCACCCCAGCGCCGGTCCGGCCGGCGCCACGCCCTTCGCCTCCTCCTCGTCGACGATGACGATCAGTTCCGCCACCACCTCGCCGACGCCCTGCGATCCGCGGGTCACCAGGTGACGGCCGCGGTCGACGGCCAGGACGCGCTCGAAAAGTTCTCGGCCGGCCCGAAGTCGTTCGACGTGGTGATCAGCGACGTCGCGATGCCCCGTCTGACCGGAGTGCACCTCGCCGAGGCCGTGTCCGACCTCTCGCCCGACACGCCGATCCTCCTCATGACCGGTCACGGCCAGATCCGCTTCGATCACCGGGTGGCCCGCCACGCCACCCCGGTTCGCCAGAAGCCGTTCACCACCGCCGACCTCCTCACCGACCTCCAGCTGATCGCCGAGTCGCTCGAGACCTGACCGACGTCCGCCGGCATCGACCGGTCGGAGCGAGCCGAAAACGGCGAATCCCCGGACCGATGGTCCGGGGATTCGGCTCCAGGTCTCTCTCGAGAAATCTGGGAAGAGTGGGGTTCACCCCTCTTCGGGCTCCTCACCCTCTTCGGGCTCATCGCCCTCGTCCGGTTCGTCAGCCTCGTCCGGTTCGTCGCTCTCGTCCGGCTCATCGGAGGCGCTCGAGTCGCCGAGCGGTTCGATCTTCTGGACGATCTCACCGTTGACGATCTCGACCTCGATCTCGCAGTCGAGGCTGTCCATCCGGAACTCGACCTCGATCTCGTGAGCCAACTGCTTCTTCACGTCGGCGGTGAAACCGTCGGCTGCGGTGACGTCGCCCATCACCAGGGCGCCGTCGAGCGCCTGGTACTGGACCGAGCCGCCGTCGCAGGTGAGCGTCACGAGCTCGGTGTCGGCAACTGGATCGGACGATCCGCTGCTGTCGGACGAATCGTCGGAATCGTCGCTGTCGTCACTGTCGCTGGAATCCGGTGAGTCGGGAGAGTCGGCGGCGTCGTCGCTGTCGCCGTCGCCGGCGGCCTCGAGATCGTGGCTCTCGTCGTCCTGGGCCTCGTCGTCGGCGTCCATGTCGGCATCGAGAGCCTCACCATCGGAGCTCTCGTCGGAATCGCCATCGGCATCGGCACCGGCGGCATCGCCGATCTCCGGCGCATCCCCCTCGTGGGCGAAATCGGTGGACTCTCCGCCGATCGGGTCGACGCCGATGGCCGCCATCACGGTGGGGCCGCCGAGCGCCAGCCCGAGCGCACACACCGCGCCGGCGGCACCGACACGAACCCGGTGCACGCGGCGGGCCTTGCGGAAGCCCGGTGCCAGCGCACCGAACTCGGCCCGGGCCGAGGAAGGATCGACCGGGCGCGGCGCCATGCGCTCAAACGCATCCCGGAATGGATCGGTGGTCATTGTTCGCCTCGCTGTTCGAGTGAGGGGCGGAGTTTCTCACGCCCCTGATTCAGGTGGTATTTGACCGCGCCGGCGGAAACGCCCATGGCATCGGCCACCTGCTCCACCGACAGCTCCTCGAGGTAGAAGAGCGCCATGGCGGTGCGCTGCCGTTCCGGCAGCGGCTTGAGCAGGGAGAGCAAGGAGTCGTCGAGCTCGGGATCAACGATGGACTCGGGCGCCGCGGCACGCTCTTCGTTGCGGCGGCGGCGCTCGTTCGAACGGATGAGGTCGCGGCTGCGGTTCAGCGCGACATGGCGGACCCAAGCGGCCGGGGCGTCGTAGCGTCGGATCTTGCCCCAGCGCACGTAGGCCTTCTGGTAGGCGTCCTGCAAGGCATCGGCCGCAAGCTCGCCATCGCCGATGATGACCGTGAGCGTGCGCAGCAGGCCGCCGTAGGTCTCGACGAAGAACGCTTCGAACTCAGCGTCGTCGCGCACCGATGCGGAACTCCTCAAGCCAATGGGAACAACGCCCGCCCGCGCGACATCTCCAACGAACCCAGTCTGCACCGAAATCGCGGGAGTCGACGACCCAGCGGGTGCAAGTTGGAGTTGCGGGATCAGCTGCACGTCTTGACACGTCGCAGATCCCCCCTGGGGTTTGGTTAAGAGAAGGTTTTGTGCGGGCTCAGATCAGTTGCCCGTCATGCAGAGGTTGAACTCCATGAGTTGCTCCTCCGTCATGGACTGGGTGGCTGCCGTGAGCTGTTCGACGTCGAGCGGATCGGTGACGCCCAACTCGGCCAGAAGGGCGCCTTCGCAGTCGGCATGCGCCTCGATCGCACCATTGAACTCGAGGATGTCGCCCATCTCCTCGCCGGTGACCTCACCGTCAGCCTGGGCCTCCTCGACCATCGCGATGATCTGCTCGGTGGCCGCGACCGGGTTGACCGCGAAGGGATCCTCCTCGGGGTCGAAGGTGACGGGCTCGCCGCCGTCGGTATCGTCGCCTCCGGCGTCACCCGAGTCACCGCTGTCCCCGTCGTCGCCACCGTCATCGGCGTCGTCGCTCCCGGAGGAGTCGCTCCCACCATCGTCGTCGCCTCCCGAGGAGTCGTCGGTGGTCGAGCTGTCGGTGTCATCGCCGCCGTTGTCCGAGGACGAATCATCGGAGCAGCCCGAGAGAACGAGGAGCGCAGCAACGAGGGCGAGGAGGAATCGGTTTCGCATAGTTCCAGTCTGTCGGCCGTTTCGGTTGGACCTTGAAGGATCGATCCAGGTTCCCGCACAAAGCACATCGATCTCACAACAGTGCCACGCCAACGGTGGAGAAACGGTGTCAAGCCACGCAGAGTGTTGCGAAACGAAGACAGTTCGAATGGACCATTGTGGGAGTTCGTTGGGTTTCCCTACTCTCCGTGTTGGCTCATCCGTGCGAACTTCGCAGTGATTTGATAGAAAGACCACCGGTATGGCGGCGGCTCAACTTCACGAATCTCATCCTCAAGCGATCGTGCTCGTAGTCGATGACGACGAGGCAGTTCGCGACGGGGTCTGCGCTCGGATGCGAGCCGAAGGCTTCGAGCCGGTGCCGGCCGCCGACGGTCTGGCCGCGGTCGAGGCCATCCGCACGATGAACCCCGACCTGATCGTGCTCGACCTGGAACTTCCTGGCCTTTCCGGCTTCGAGGTCCTGCGCCGGGTCCAGGCCCAGTCCGGGCCTCCGATCATACTTCTCTCCGGGCTCGGCGAGGAGTCCGACCGGGTTCTCGGTCTCGAAATGGGTGCCGACGACTATGTCTGCAAGCCCTTCTCCTCCCGTGAGCTCGCGGTGCGGGCCCGGCGTCTCCTCGAGCGCACCCAGGGCACCACGGCGGTGCACTCGGAACGCTTCTCGGGCACGGTCGGAGGAACACCCCTCGTGGTCGACTTCACCAGCCGCCGGGTCACGCTCGGCGACGACCAGGTCAGCCTCCGTCCGCGCGAATTCGATCTGCTCGCGTTCTTCGTGCAGAACCCGCGCCAGGTCCTCAGCAAGCCCCAACTTCTCCAGGCCGTGTGGGCCGCCGAAGTCGGTTGGGTGGGCGAAGCCACCGTCACCGAACACGTTCGGCGTCTCCGCACCAAGCTGAAGGTCGCCGGCTCCGAGCAGAGCCCGATCGACACCCTGTGGGGTGTGGGCTACCGCTTCGAGCCCAACACCTGAGCACGCCCCAGCCGCGCCGCCAGTAGGCGGCTCGTCACCTCTGGGCCGACTTCACCCAGTTCTCGGCGAGAGCGACCCGGCGGCGCGTGTTCTCGGGCCAGTTGGCCTCCTGCACGCGGAACGGCCCGGTGGCCAATCCCATCACCGCCGCGGCGGCGCGGAGTCGTAGCCCGGCCGGATCGACCATGGTGTCGAAGCCGGCGATGAGCGCCCGGCCGTAGCGGTCGATGTCCTTGGGGCGCCGCGACATCGTGGCGATGGTGGACAGGTGGGCGAGGATGCCGGCGTAGTCGGTGCTGCGCTCCCCCCGACCCGCGGTGTCGATGTCGACCAGCCCCATGATGTCGCTGCCCTCGACCAGGATCTGCGACGAGTGGAAGTCGCCGTGAATGAAGGCGTTGCTCTCGACCGGCTCGGCCATCAACACGCCGGCGAGATCATCGAGCCGGCCCTGCAGGTCGGGGAGGAGGTTGCCGAGGAAGCGAGCGTGCTCCTCGGAACGGCGAAGCGGGTTGGTGACGTCGGTGGTGGCCTCTTCGACATCGGGGAACATGTCGAGCAGGCGCTGCATCTGCTGGGCGGACGGGAGCCGACGCTGCCCGCGTTCCACGACCTGTCGGAGCGGCGACCCCTCCATCGCCTGCAGGGTGACCACTCCGAGGTCCGCGTTCCAGCCGTGGCTCTTCGGCACTGGGAGCAGCTCGGCCAGGCGGTCGTGGGCCTCGAACACCCGTCGGGTGCGCTTCGGGCGGAGGATCTTGAGAAACAGGCGGGCGTTCGGGGTGGTGGCCTCGATCACCGCTCGCCTCCCGGCGCGATAGGCCCGGCGGCGGAGCCGAACCTCGTCAGAGGGTGGCGCGCCGAGGTCGGCGAGGAGTTTCAGCACCCGCTGGGGATCCGCACCGAGGGTGAGCCCCGGGAGGAACGGATCGTTCGGATACCTCCAGAGTGAGACTTCGACCCCGTCGGCGTCGACCACGGCCACGGTGCCGGGGATCTTCAGACCGCTTGCCGCGGCGAGCGTGTCCTCGGTGGTGGTGCCGTCCGGCCAGCTGATCGATGCCCGGTACTCGACGGTGACCGACCGGCCGATCACGTAGCGGACCTGGCTCACCCTGACCTTCTCGCATTTGGCGTCGAGGGCGGCAAAGCCGGTGTTCAAAACGTCCGACGCCCCGGCTCCGAGCAGAAGCTCGAGGGCCGGGACGTCGGGGTCGTTCGGTGGAAGAGCGATCGTGGTGATCAGCTCACCGTACCTTCAGCTCAGGGCTGGTCGGAGGAACCGTCGGAGCTGTCGCCGTCCGAATCGTCGTCATCGGACGTGTCGGCGGTGTCGGGCGTGTCGTCCGTGTCGTCGGTGTCCGGAGTGGCGGTGTCGTCGGTGTCCGGGCTCATGGTGTCGTCGGGGTCCGGAGTGGCGGT